>NZ_JARXVD010000007.1 GCF_029892685.1 Mycobacterium sp. OTB74
TCCAAAACGTCCGCATCCGCGCACGCAAACCCGGTCGAGAACCCACAACACTCCTCAATCAGAAGGGGTGTTGCATCGATCCCTTGAACCCGCCGACGAATTCTCGTACACAGCCCTCACATTCGAGCGCGGGAACTACCTACTGGTCGTCTTCCTCGTCCTCATCTTCGTCTTCGTCCTCTTCTTCCTCGTCCTCGTCCTCGTCCTCATCGAAGTCCAGGTCGAGCGGGTCATCACTGTGGGGATCCACGGAGTACTGCTGCCAGTAGGACGGGCTGAAGTAGATCGTGTCTGAATGGTCGGCATCCTCCCCGACCTGGACCCAAAGAACCTGGTCCGAAATCCCAAAGCTCAGTGCATTGGAGTACCGGATGCTGCTGTCGGCGGTGCGGATGTGAATGTCGTGTGTCACGCCAAAAGTCTTGCACCCGAACACGTCCGCGTCTGTTTGAGAATTACGCCCACAGCGTATCGACACACAACAAAGACAGAACTTGTCCGAATCCGCACGCAGATGTCACGCGTAGTTGGGCGAGGTGTTACGCGGCCTCCTTCCGGCCTGCCGACGGGGCCGCCGCCCCGACCTGATCCGCCTGGGTTTGCATGTCTCTACGAAGCCGGGTCGAGGCCGAAGACTTGCACCTGAGTTGACTTGCCTTTCAACACATGCGATCCGCGGTCGGTGAGCCCGGCCCGCCGCGAAGCCAGCGCCTCAACAGTCTGCTGGGTGAGAAGTATCGCGTCGCCGGTGACCTTGGTGAGCTGCTCGACACGCGAGGCAACGTTGACGGCGTCACCGATCAAGGCGAATTCGAAGTGGCCTGAGCAGCCGACTGTACCGGCGATCACTTCGCCGGTGTTGATCCCGATACCGATTCGAAGCGCGTCTTCGAATCGTTCCGCTGTCAGACGCTGGATCTCCACGGCAGTACGCAGGGCAACATCGGCGTGGTCAGCAAGGTCGTTCGGCGCACCGAAAACAACCATCGCCCCGTCGCCGAGGAACTTGTTGACGTGTCCGCCGGCCTTGACGACGGCAGGCACCACGATGTCGAACAGCTCGTTGAGCCGAGCGACCGTGTCCTCCGCAGTGTTCGCCTCCGCGAACGGCGTGAAATCTCGGACGTCGATGAACATCACCGTCAACTCTCGACGCTCGCCGGTGAACACGTCGTCGCCCTGCGCCAGCAGACGCGACGCCAGGACTGGATCGACGTACGTCCCGAACGCTGCCTGAAGTCGTTGTCGCTCGGCCAAACCCGCCTGCATGCGGTTGAACGACGCCGCCAACGCACCCAGGTCGTCGTCCTGCACCACCGGCAGACGTCGGCTGTAGTCGCCCGAAGCGACCCGTTCAGTCCCCTCGGTGAGGTCGCGAATCGGTCGCAAGAACGGCGACATCGTCATAACCGCAATCGGGCCCGAGATCAGCGTCAACGCAAGCCCGATCACAACGGAGACACCGGGGTCCTCGCGGGCGCGCTCGAAAACGGACGCCGTAAGAGCGGCCCCAGTGGCGAATCCGAACGCCACCCCGACCGTGGTGATGTTGGACCACGTGGCGAAAGTCGGGTGAGAGCGTGGCAGTGCGTCGCCAATACCGGTGTCACCGGCGATGGCGGTTCGCGCTGGACGCAGCCCTCCTTCGGTGAAGCTGTATATGGCGATCACCCCGATGGCCGCTCCGTATGTGAGGCCGATGATCGCGTATTGGACGAGTCGCCATTCACTTGCGCCCACGATCGTGCCGACAACGATCCCAAGGCACGGCCCCCACACCACATCGATGACGAACACGCGGCGACATGCCCTCCGCGCGTAGCGGAACGTGCCGTATAGCGCCGTCAACGGATCAACCTCGTAACCTGCTGCCCACTTTTCGATCAGCCGCAGCGGCGGCGAGCCAGGAAGAACCTGAAGGTAAGCCCGCACCAACATGCCAACGCACACGATGACGGTCGCCTCGATGTAGCGATCGGAGTGCTCGAAGGCGACGATGAGCCACGGAAAGACAAGGTAGACCGACAAACCAATGAGGTACACCAGGGCATAGATCACCCACGAATACCTCGGTCCGTACCGGTCCCACATCCATTGGAAGAAACGGTCCATTCGGCGAGACTAAACGTCAATAACGGTTGAGCTGCGGTTATTGGTATTCGTGGTATTCGTCGCGCCGAGTGTGAGGCCTCATCCGTCGAGCGGATTGTTCTTGATGCGTTCGGCGGCATTGTTGGCAACAGATGCGGCGGCGGCTCCAGTTGGCTTGCGGCGCGCTTGGTCTTCGAAGCAAGCCAGAAATTCGCTTCCGAACCCCAGCCGGGGATAGCGAGCGAGTACCTCTGCTCTCACCTCGGCCGAGAACTCCTCCGGCCGCTGCCCGACAACGTCCCAGCTCGTTGCAACCTGCAGCAGGTGTGACTCCGGATCCTCGGCCGCCGAGACGTCGTCGCGCATGTGCAAGACGATGATCTCCATCGCCCTGGCCGCGCGATCAGCAGTCCAACCGGCCGCCAGCCCGAACACCCATGCCAGTTCCCCGCCCGCCTCTTCAAAGGGGACTCGGTGGCTGTCGAACGGTCTGGTAAGGCCGGTGTCGTGCAGCATCGCCGCGACGTAGTAGAGCTCGTCATCGAAGACGATCCCGTGCGCAGGGCCGTACGCCGTCCCCCACAGGTACGAACGGACACAGTGGTTGAGCAGAGCGGGCGAGTGCAAGCGGGTGGCCACTGAAAGTGCAGCAGCGCTCGCCGGGGTCTGCGGGCACATCCAGTCCATCGCACCTCATCTCCTCGATCGCCAAATCAAGATAGCGCCGCGCCGCGCACACCCGACACATGAAAACGCCCCCGACCGTCTAGCCGGGGGCGTTCGTCGTGGCACCGACTGTGTGGTTTAGCACGGAATTCGATGAATCTTCGTACATAGCCCACACAGTCGGGCACGGAACTACTTAGTGGCCGTGACCGTGGTGGCCGTGCCCGTGGTCGGCCTCTTCAGCCGGCTTGTCCACAACTGCGGTCTCCGTGGTCAGGATCATCCGAGCCACCGACGCGGCATTGAGCACCGCGGAGCGGGTCACCTTGGCCGGGTCGACGACGCCGTCGGCCTGCAGGTCACCGTAGGTGAGGGTGGCGGCGTTGAAGCCCTGCCCGGCGGGCAGCTCGGACACCTTGTTCACCACGACCGGGCCATCGAGGCCGGCGTTGGTGGCGATCCAGTACAGTGGGGCCGACAGCGCCGAGGCGAAGACCTCGACGCCGGTCAGCTCGTCACCGGTCAGCGAACCGCGTAGCGCGTCCAGGGCGCTGCCGGCCTGCACCAGCGCAGCACCACCACCGGTGACGATGCCCTCTTCCACCGCGGCCTTGGCTGCGGCGACGGCGTCCTCGACGGCTTCCTTGCGCTTCTTCAGGTCAGTCTCGGTGGCCGCGCCGACCTTGATGACGGCCACGCCGCCGGCCAGCTTGGCCAGCCGCTCTTCGAGCTTCTCGCGGTCCCAATCAGAATCGGTGGCCTCGATCTCAGCGCGAAGCTGCGACTTGCGGCCGTCGATGGCCTCAGCGGTGCCGCCACCATCGATGATCACCGTGCTGTCCTTGGTGACGATGACGCGGCGCGCAGTGCCCAGCACCTCAAGGCCGACCTCACGCAGCAGCAGGCCCACGTCCGGGTTGACGACCTGACCGCCGGTGACAACGGCCAAGTCATCCAGGAACGCCTTGCGCCGGTCACCGAAGAACGGCGCCTTCACCGCAACGGCCTTGAGGGTCTTACGAATGGCATTGACCACCAGGGTGGACAGCGCCTCGCCCTCGATGTCCTCGGCGACGATCAGTAGCGGCTTACCGGCCTGGGCAACCTTCTCGAGCAGCGGCAGCAGGTCGGGCAGCGAGCTGATCTTGTCGCGGTGCAGCAGCACCAGCGCGTCCTCGAGCACCGCTTCCTGCGAATCGAAGTCGGTGACGAAGTACGCCGACAGGAAGCCCTTGTCGAAGCCCACACCCTCGGTGACGTCCAGCTCGGTGTTCAGCGTCGAGGACTCCTCGACAGTGACCACACCGTCGGCGCCCACACGGGTCATGGCCTCGCCGACCAGCTCGCCGACCAGCTCGTCGCGCGACGAGACGGTGGCAACCTGCGCGATGGCGGTCTTGTCCGAGACCGGCTTGGCCACGGCCAGCAGCGCCTCGGAAACCGCGTCGGCGGCCTTCGAGATGCCCGAGCCCAGCTCGATCGGGTTGGCGCCGGCGGCGACATTGCGCAGGCCGGCCTTGACGATCGCCTGAGCCAGCACGGTCGCGGTGGTGGTGCCGTCACCGGCAACGTCGTTGGTCTTGGTCGCTACGGACTTGACCAGCTGGGCACCCAGGTTCTCGAACGGGTCTTCCAGGTCGATGTCGCGCGCGATGGTGACACCGTCGTTGGTGACCTGCGGTCCACCAAAGGCCTTGGCCAGCACGACATTCCGGCCACGCGGGCCGAGCGTGACGCGTACCGCGTCGGCGAGCTTGTCGACGCCCGCCTCCATGGCCCGGCGTGCAGTCTCGTTGAATTCAATCTGCTTGCTCATAAAAGTCTTTCTCTTGGATTTTCCCCGTCGCTTCGCTCGCCCTGACCAAATGCCAACAGGGCAGAACGCATACCGCCCCGGACATCACCCGCACATGCGGGGATGACCGGGGCGGGTTACACAAGGTCCTTACAGGACTACTTTGCGACGACAGCCAGCACGTCGCGAGCCGAGAGGATCAGGTACTCCTCGCCGCCGTACTTGATCTCGGTGCCGCCGTACTTGCTGTAGATGACGGTGTCGCCCTCGGCAACGTCCAGGGGGATCCGCTTCTCGCCGTCCTCGTCCCAGCGGCCGGGGCCAACTGCGACGACGGTGCCTTCCTGCGGCTTTTCCTTGGCGGTATCGGGGATGACCAGACCCGAAGCGGTCGTGGTCTCGGCCTCGTTGGCCTGAACGAGGATCTTGTCCTCGAGTGGCTTGATGTTGACTGCCACGATGGAAGCCCTCCACTTGTTGGGGTTTCGATCCAGGGCCAATCCCCGGATGTCAGGTGTTCGGCAAGCGCCCTGACCACGCACCGTCGTCGCGGGTGCCGGAGCGGGGTTGGCCGCATGCCACCTAGCACTCTATACAGGCGAGTGCTAGCACTCAAGGGTGGGTCAGTGCCCGCTCATCCGAACTCGCTGAGGGCTGAAACCGGACTTCACCGGCACCTTCGGCAACGGAACGTGACCAACCCCCATGAAGGTGCCGCGCCCCAACAATTCCCCGACCCCGTCGAAGTCGCCGGCATCGATAAGCTCGGCGTAGCGGTAGAGCAATTCGGCAATGGCCACCTTGTCGCCCACATCCTGACCGGTCATGCCACCTGACCCTTCAACACGGGCAATCCCGGGTCACTGGGCACATCCAGCGGTGACGGCTTGGCACCGGCTGCAATCAGGTGCGCGGCGAAGGAAGCGATCATGGCCCCATTGTCGGTGCACAGCCGGGGTCGGGGGACCCGTAGCGTCAAACCTACTGCTGCGCAACGTTCTTCAGCCAGTTCACGCAGCCGGGAATTGGCCGCAACTCCCCCGGCAATCAACAGAGTCGAGACACCGAGATCCGTGGCAGCACGAACAGCCTTGCGGGTCAACACATCTGCAACGGCCTCCTGGAAGCCAGCCGCCACATCGGCGTGCGAAGCATCAGGATGATGTTCCATGTGCCGGGCCACCGCAGTCTTGAGCCCCGAGAAGCTGAACACGTACAGATCATCGCGCGGGCCGGTCATGCCGCGCGGGAAGACGATGGCATCGCGATCACCGGTACGCGCCAGCTCATCGAGCACCCGACCACCCGGATACCCCAGTCCGAGCAATCGGGCCACCTTGTCATACGCCTCGCCCGCCGCGTCATCGACGGTACTGCCGAGTTCCTCAATCGGTTCACCCAGCGATCGCACATGCAGCAGATGGGTGTGCCCGCCGGAAACCAGCAGACCCACGCTTTCCGGTAACCGACCATGCTCATAGACGTCGGCCGCCAGGTGCCCGCCCAGATGGTTGACGCCGTAGAACGGCACCCCCCACGCAGCCGAATAGGCCTTGGCCGCAGCCACTCCCACCAACAGCGCCCCAGCCAGACCAGGGCCGATAGTGGCCGCGACCACGTCAGGCCGCTCGATGCCGGCGACGGACAAAGCACGACGCATGGTGGGCCCCAAGGCTTCCAGGTGGGCCCGCGAAGCGATCTCGGGTACCACGCCGCCGTACCGTGTGTGCTCGTCGACGCTGGAGGCCACCTCGTCAGCCAGTAACGTGACGGCTCCGTCGTCAGCGAGTTCGCAGATGCCGACTCCTGTTTCGTCACAAGAACTTTCGATCGCCAGGATGATCGTCACGAGATCTCCCTTCGCATGGTGTAAGCATCCGCCCCACTGATCCGGTAATACCGTTTGCGCACACCCATTTTCACGAATCCGACGCTCTCGTACAGACCGATCGCAGGTTCATTGTCTGTGCGGACTTCCAGGTAGATGGTGTCACTGCCGGCGATGGCCAGTAACCGGTCCAGCAATTCCCGGCCGATGCCCCGACCCTGATACGACGGATCGACACCGATCGTGTGAATCTCGTACTCATACGGCGCGTTACGGCCCAAGCGACTGATTCCGCCATAACCGACCAATACCCGGCCATCGCGGGCCGCGACGTAATAGTTGTGCGCAGAGTCCAATTCGCGGATGAAGGCCACGGCCGGCCACGGATCATCCCCGGGGAACAGGGTCGATTCCAATTCTGCACAGCGATCAGCATCACCGGCAACCAGCGGACCGTACTCGGTACTCACGACTTCCCTCGCTCCGCAAGGGTTTTCGCATCGGGCCGACGTAGGTATAGCGGCACCAGAGCACCCGGCGGTTGATCCCAGTCCACGGCAGCGACCAGGCCGGACACCGTGGGAAACTCAGCATCCAGCCGCGGCAGATCGAACAGCGCCGCCTGCGCCGCAGGACCGGCCACCACACCCGAGCCCGGCTCCACGTCGGACGGAGCATCGACGGCCGGGCCTGCCACCCGAACACCGTCGCGGTAGCGCGCCCAATACACCTCACGCCGACGAGCGTCGGTGACTACCAACAGTTCTCCCGGGACAGCGCCGGCAACGGCGTCCAGGCTGCACACCCCGTACACCGGGATGCCCAGGGCGTGACCATAGGCCGCAGCGGTGGCCATGCCGACCCGCAGCCCGGTGAACGGACCCGGGCCGCAACCGACCACCACGGCCGCCAGATCGTCGAATGCGGCACCCGCATCAGCCACGGCCCCAACCACATTGGGCGTCAACTGCTCGGCATGCGCACGCGCGTCAACGGTGATCCGGGAGGCCAGCACCTCGATCCCGCAATCTGTGCGACGCGTAATACCCGCGGTGACCGCCGGTGTAGCGGTGTCGATGGCCAGAATCAAACCAGTCACGCGCGGCTCCAGTGCCAGACGGCGGTGCGTGTGTCATTGTCGGCACGCTCCAACCGGATATCGAGATGGCTGTCGGACAATCTCTCTGCGAGCCCCTCGCCCCACTCCACGACAACCACCGCGTCATCCAGGTCGGTATCCAGGTCCAGCGAGTCGAGTTCACCGATGAGGTCCGTGCTTCCGGAGTCCAGCAGCCGGTACATGTCGACGTGGACCATCGCGGGCCGACCCAGACGCCGGGCCGCATGCACCCGCGCCAGCACGTACGACGGTGAGGTCACCGGCCCATCGACATCCATACCTACGGCAATCCCCTTGGCCAGCATGGTCTTTCCAGCGCCGAGCGGTCCGCTCAGTACCACCACGTCGCCTGCGTTCAACTGCTCGCCGAAGCGTGCGCCCAGCTCCCTGGTGTCGGCCTCGGTGGCCAGTTCGGCGCTGCCGCGCAGGAGGCTGTCTTCAGGGCGCCGTTCTTGTGAATCATCCATCGCTACGTGCCCTTTTTCGCAGTCGCCGGGTGAGGGCCACCAACCGGGAAGGCGTCGCCCGCTCGACGAACCGCACCAGTGCGTCGTTGATCAACTCGGGTTGTTCCATATGCACCATGTGCCCGGCACCCTCTGCTATCACGAGTTCGGACTTCGGCAACTGGCGCGCCATCGCCTTCGACTTGGCCAGTGGCGTCAGCAGATCCTGGTCGCCGCAGGCGATCAGCGCCGGCAGCTTCGCCAGCACCGGCAGCGCGCCCGCTTCGTCGTGTACCTCAAGTGCGTGCAGAAACTCCACCATGGTCCGAACCGGAGTGTCGTGCATCATCTTTTCGGCGTAGGCCACCACCGCGGGGCTGACCAGCGTGTCACCGAATGACGCGGCCTTGAGCACCGGACTGATCACCGCACGCGCCGCACCGCGCCCTCTGGTCACCGCACCAGGCGCGAACCGAACAGCGGCTTTGGCCGCCTCCAGCGCGGGGTTCTGCAGCACCTCGCCCAGTGGAGACCGCGAAACACCTTGCGCGGCAGAGGCGATGATCGCCACACCGCACACCCGGGAGGGATAGCGCTGAGGGAACTGGCGGGCATGGGACAACACAGTCATGCCACCCATCGAGTGCCCGACCAGCACCACCGGACCGCGCGGAACCATCACCCGCAGTATCGATTCCAGATCCTGACCGAGCTGCGGCACGTTGTAGGAGCGTGCCGGCCCCGACGACGAGCGGCCGTGCCCCCGCTGGTCGTAGAACACCATGCGAACCTGATCACCCCACCGCTCAGCCAACCGATCTCGCTGAAAGTGAAAGGACCCCATGCTGTTACAGAAGCCATGCGCGAACACGACGGTCAATCGGGCATCGCTGGGACCGACCTCACGTACCGCCAGCGGCACACCATCATTGGCAGTGATGACACAACCACGATCGGCGTCCAACAGCGTGAAATCCTCACCGGCGTAAGGATCCTCGCCAATCCGACGTCGGATCGATCGTGCCAGGCTGACCCCGGCGACCGACCCGACTGTCGTGATGCCGGCCACCCCGGCCAACCAACGAACATCTTTGCGGTCGTCACGTCGCCCTGAGATCTTGTTGGCGCCTATCTTGTTGTCGCTCATCGCATTTAGCCCGCCGACCCGCGATATGTGCGCGTCACTCTGCCCTTCGGACTGGTGACAATCTCGTAGTTGATGGTGCCGAGCGCATCGGCCCAATCCTGCGCGGTCGGCTCTCCGTCGGCTCCGGACCCGAACAGAATCGCCTCGTCGCCCACGTTCACGCCACCACCACCGGGACCGAGCTCGATGACGAACTGGTCCATACAGATTCGGCCGACGTTGCGGAAGCGGGCACCGTTGATCATCACCTCGATGCGGCCGCTGAGGTTACGGAACACCCCGTCGGCGTAGCCCATGGGGATCAGCGCGACGGTGGTGTCCCGGTCAGCGACCCAGGTCAGCCCATATGAGACCCCGTCACCAGCATGGATCGAACGCACGGCTGCGACCGGAGCTTTCAACGTCATGGCCGGCCGCAGTCCCATGTCACCGAGATGCGGTATGGGCGTCTGCCCGTACACCGCGATGCCGGGTCGGACCATGTCGAATGCCAGGTCGGGTCGAGTCAGGGCGGACGGCGAGTTGCTCAAGTGGGCCACCTCGAATCTCACCCCGGCCTTTGACGCCTGCTGACGGGCCGCAGTCAGTCGCGCTGCCTGCAGGTCGTTCATCGGGTGGTCGGGCTCGTCGCCGCAGGCCAGGTGGCTCATGATGCCGCGGGGTCGCACAGCTCCCTCGGCCGCCGCCCGACCAAGTGCCACCAGCAGATCGGGGTACTCGGCGGGACTGACACCATTGCGGCTCAGACCGGTGTCGATCTTGACGCTGACGACTGCGCTGACGCCGGTGCGTCGCACGGCGTCGAGGAGGTCCTCGAACTGGCGTACCGATGACACCGCGATCTGGACATCGGCGGTCAGCGCCTCGGCGAAATCCGTCCCGGGCACGTTCATCCAGGACAACACCGGCGCCGTGATGCCGGCCCGGCGCAGGGCCAGCGCTTCGGTCACGCTCGTGACGCCCAATTCGGCCGCGCCTGCCGCCACTGCGGCGCGTGCCACTTCCGCTGCGCCGTGCCCGTAGCCGTCCGCCTTGACCACGGCTATCACCTCTGCGCTACCGGCCCGCTCCCGCAGCAGTCGCACATTGTGCACAATGGCACCTAGGTCGACCAGCGCTTGCGTGGTCAGAGCGGGGGCCAGCAAATGATCTGGGTCGAAGTGCGCGGTCATGTTGGCACGATTCTCCCAGACGCCGCCGCACCTGCGTCGGCATCAGTGCCGTGGCACGCCCCACCCGGGCTGGCAGATCAGTGCGCAAACGGCTGCTGTTTGTCGAAGTGACCCTGCGGTTTGAGCTCATCCAGGCCGGTCAGGACGGTGATCAAGTCGTCGCGCAGGGCCCGCGCCAGGTCGGCGGAGAACCCTTCGCGCACCACAATCCGCAGTACCGCGATATCGGTCACATCGTCGGGCATTGTGTAGGCGGGCACCTGCCAGCCGTATGCCCGCAACGCGTGCGACACGTCGAACTCGGTGTAGGGACGTTTGCCTTTGAGCCGGCAGGCCACCACCGGGATGGCCGAGCCGTCGGTGATGACCTCGAAATGTTCGCTGGTGCGCAGCTCATCGCCGATCCACCGGGCGGTGTTGGACAGACAGTGCATGATCTGGGTGTAGCCGGCCCGGCCCAGCCGTAGGAAGTTGTAGTACTGACCGACCACCTGATTGCCGGGCCGGGAGAAGTTCAGCGTGAAGGTCGGCATGTCGCCGCCCAGGTAATTGACCCGGAACACCAGGTCCTCAGGCAGGTGCTCCTTGCTGCGCCAGACCACGAAACCGATGCCGGGATAGGTCAGCCCGTACTTGTGGCCGCTGACGTTGATCGACACCACCCGCGGCAGCCGGAAGTCCCACTCCAGGTCCGGATGCAGGAACGGCACGACGAAGCCGCCACTCGCACCATCGACATGCACCGGGACGTCCACGCCACCGTCAGCCGCCAGCTTGTCCAACGCTGCACAGATTTCGGCGATGGGTTCCAGCTCGCCGGTGAACGTGGTGCCGAGGATGCCGACCACACCGATGGTGTCCTCGTCGACGGCGGCCAGCACCTGCTCGGGGGTGATGACGTAGCGCCCTTCGGCCATCGCTAGGTAGCGCGGCTCGACATCGAAGTAGCGGCAGAACTTCTCCCACACCACCTGGACGTTGGAGCCCATGATCAGGTTGGGTGTCCGGCCTTTGTGGTCGCCAACCTTCTCGCGCCAGCGCCACTTGAGTGCGAGGCCGGCCAGCATCACCGCCTCACTGGAACCGATGGTGGACACCCCGGTTGCCGATGACGAGTCGTCATCACGCAGATCCTCGGCATGGAACAAGTCGGCCACCATGGCCACACAACGGGCCTCGATCGCTGCGGTGGCCGGGTACTCGTCCTTGTCGATCATGTTCTTGTCGAACGTCTCGGCCATCAGCTTCTCGGCCTCTGGGTCCATCCAGGTGGTGACGAAGGTAGCGAGGTTGAGCCGCGAGCTGCCGTCCAGCATCAGCTCGTCGTGGATGAAGCGATACGCAGCCTGCGGGTCCATAGGATCGTCGGGCAAGCGCAGTGATGGCACCGGCGCGGTGGACAGCCGTCCGGTGTACGCGGGGGTGATGGTCGGTGTATGAACGTACCTGCGCGGCATGGGAATTCCTTTCCTCTAGAGCGATGCGATGGCGGCCCGGATATGGGCCAGGATGCGTAATGCCGAGGTAGGGGCGGGACGGGGCCCGGGATCTTCTGCGGAGAGCGCGGCGGCACGGGCGTGCACGAAGGCGGCCATCGCGGCGGCCTCCCCCGGCGCAAGGCCGGATGCCAGCAGGGCACCGATAACTCCGGAGAGCACATCACCCGAACCTGCTGTGGCGGCCCAGGATTGGCCTGACGGGTTCAGGTAGGTGGGGCCATCTAATTCGGCGACGATGGTCACGTTGCCCTTCAAGAGGACCGTGGTTCCGAGGCGCTGTGCCAGCGCCCGGGTGGCGGCCACGCGATCACTTCCCGGCGGATGGCCTGCCAGCCGGGCGAATTCACCGGCGTGCGGGGTCAGTACGGTCGGCGCCGCCCGGTCGATGACCAGGTCGGGCTCTCTGGCCAGCACCGTCAACGCGTCGGCGTCGACGATCACCGGTAGTTCGGTGCCCAGCGCGAAGCGCAAGGCTTCGTCACATGCCTCGTCGACTCCCAGACCCGGACCGACCACCCAGGCCTGAACCCGGCCGGCCGTCGAAGCCAATGCTGCCACAACAACTTCCGGCCAGTGCGACACCACTTCTGCGTGCGCGGCACCGGCGTAGCGGACCATGCCAGACGTGGCGGCGACTGCTGCCCCGGTGCTCAGCAGCGCCGCACCCGGGTAGGTCGACGACCCGGCCAGCACCCCGGTGACGCCCTGACTGTATTTGTCGTCATGCGGACCGGGTACCGGCCATCGGGCGTGGATATCCGCCGCCTCGAACCCCAGCATCGCCGGTTGCGGTAGGTCCAGGCCGATGTCGATGAGTTCGACCCGACCGCAATCCCCCAGCGCGTGAACGGGTTTGAGGCCGCCGAAGGTGACGGTGACAGCGGCCTGGACGTGCGGGCCGTCAGCGGAGCCGGTTTGGACGTCGATACCGCTGGGGATGTCGACGGCGACGACCGGCGCGGTGTTGGTCTCGAATACCGCAGCGGCATCGGGGCGTAGTGGCCCGGTAGCGCCGATGCCGACCACCCCGTCGACAACCAAATCTGTTGTCGGCGGGATGGATTCGACGACCCGACCGCCGGAACGGCGGAATGCGGCCAGCGCCTTGGCGTGCGCGTGTTCCGGATTGAGCAACACCGCCGATGCCGCGGCGCCACGGCGGCGCAGGAACGTGGCGGCCCAGAGCGCGTCACCGCCATTGTCACCGGAGCCGACGACCGCACACACCTGACGGCCGGCTACACCTCCGGTCCGAGCCCGCAACTCAGCGGCGATCGCGCCGGCCAGCCCATAGGCGGCCCGACGCATCAGTACTCCGTCTGGCAGGGACGCGAGCAGTGGCGCCTCGGCCGTGCGAATTTGCTCGGCAGTGTAGTAGTGCCGCATCGGTCCCCGTCCGCTCGTTAGACGCGCGCCAACAGGTTACGCGGATCCGGCCGACCAGTGTCGGCTTGTGCGCGAGATTCGCCCTGGCGGTCTCGCACACAAGCGCACACTCGGCAGATAAACGTCGAGCCTCTACTCGACGGTGACCGACTTCGCCAGGTTCCGCGGCTTGTCTACGTCGTAACCCCGCTCCCGGGCCACCGACGCGGCGAAAACCTGCAGCGGGATGGTCGACAGCAACGGCTGGAAAAGCGTTGAGGTCGAAGGGATTTCGAAGATGTGGTCAGCGTACGGCCGAACCGCCTCGTCGCCCTCTTCAGCGATCACGATGGTCACCGCACCGCGGGCCTGGATCTCCCGGATGTTCGACAGCAGCTTGGCGTGCAGCATCGAGGCACCCTTGGGCGAGGGCATCACCACGATCACCGGCAGCCCGTCCTCGATCAGCGCGATCGGACCGTGCTTGAGCTCGCCGGCTGCGAAACCCTCGGCGTGCATGTACGCCAATTCCTTGAGTTTGAGCGCTCCTTCGAGCGCCACCGGGTAACCGACATGGCGGCCCAGGAACAGCACGGTCGGCGACGCCGCGAATTGACGACCCAGGTCAGCGACGGGCTCAAGGTGGGCCAGCACCTGGCTGACCAGGTCCGGCATGGCCTCCAGCTCGCGGTATTCGCGGGCTACCTCGTCCGGGTACTTGGTGCCGCGGGCCTGCGCCAGCGCCAGCCCGACCAGATAGTTGGCAGCCACCTGAGCAAGGAAGGTCTTGGTTGCCGCGACACCGATCTCCGGCCCGGCCCGGGTATAGAGCACGGCGTCAGCCTCGCGCGGAATCTGCGAGCCGTTGGTGTTACAGATCGCCAGAACCTTGGCCTTCTGGTCCTTGGCGTGCCGGACGGCCTCCAGGGTGTCCGCAGTCTCACCGGACTGCGAGATGGCGATCACCAGGGTGCTGCGGTCCAAAACCGGGTCGCGGTAACGGAATTCGCTGGCCAGTTCAACCTCGACCGGCAGTCGCGTCCAGTGCTCGATGGCGTACTTGGCCAGCAGTCCCGAATGGTAGGCCGTACCGCACGCGACGATGAAAACCTTATCGACATCACGCAATTCGCCGTCGGACAGCCGCTGCTCGTCAAGCACGATGCTGCCGTCGACGAAGTGACCCAGCAGGGTGTCGGAGACTGCCGTGGGCTGCTCGGCGATCTCCTTGTACATGAAGTAGTCGTAGCCGCCCTTCTCGGCGGCAGACAGGTCCCAGTCGATATGAAAAGGCCGAGCATGGGCGGTCGCATCATTGCCATGGAAGTCCATGACCCGGTAGCTGTCGGCCGTGATGATCACAGCCTGGTCCTGGCCTAGTTCGACCGCCTCGCGGGTGTGCTCGATGAAGGCCGCGACATCCGAGCCGACGAACATCTCGCCCTCGCCGACACCGACGACCAGCGGCGTGGACCGGCGCGCCGCAATGATGGTGCCGGGCTCGTCCGCGTTGGCGAACACCAGCGTGAAATGGCCCTCCAACCGGCGGAGCACCGCCAGCACCGAGGCCTCGAAATTGCCCGCGGTCGGCCCGTGCCGATACCGCTCGGACACCAGGTGCACCGCCACCTCGGTGTCGGTGTCGCTGTGGAACTCGACGCCCACGGCTTCCAGTTCGGCACGCAGCATCGAGAAGTTCTCGATGATGCCGTTGTGGACCACGGCGATCTTGCCCGTGGAGTCCCGGTGCGGGTGGGCATTGCGGTCAGTGGGACGGCCGTGGGTCGCCCACCGGGTGTGCCCCATGCCAGTGCTGCCGCCGAGCAATGCGTCATCGGTCTCGACGAGCGCTTCTTCCAGATTGGCCAGACGCCCGGCGCGCCGCCGGATGGTCAGGCCGCCGTTACCGTCGACCAGTGCGACACCAGCGGAGTCATAACCGCGGTATTCCATCCGGCGCAGCGCGTCGACCACGATGTCGCGGGCAGGCCGCTGCCCGACATAGCCGACGATTCCACACATAGCCCCTCAGCGTAGTGCAGTAATCGAATGCGCCCGGCGCACGCGACTGCCCTACGAACAACCGGCGCTGCGCTACGGTCATCGGGTGGCCAAGACCAAGCAGCTCTTCGCTGCCCTGACTCGACGGGGTCCGCACCGCGCTCTACGCGGTGACCTGGGATTTGCAGGGCTGCCGGGCGTTGTCTATACCCCCGAGTCGGGGATGAACCTGCCCGGCGTGGCATTCGGTCACGACTGGCTCGCGGGTGTCGCACGTTACAACGGCACGCTGGAGCATCTGGCGTCGTGGGGCATCGTGGCAGCCGCGCCCGACACCGAGACCGGTATCGCGCCATCGGTACTCAATCTGGGCTTCGATCTGGGCACCACCCTGGACATCATCACCGGCGTGCGCCTGGGGCCCGGCAAGATCAGCGTGCACCCGACCAAGCTGGGCCTGGTCGGCCACGGTTTCGGCGGGTCAGCGGCCGTCGTCGCCGCCGCCGGCTTGCGGTCAGCCCCCAACGCGCCGAAGGCGGTCGCCGCGCTGTTCCCCACAGCCAGCAAGCCCGACGCCGATCAGCCCGCCGCAGGTCTGAGCACACCAGGGCTGATTCTCACCGCACCCGGCGCCGACCTGACCATCCATTCCAACGCCGACAAACTTGCCGCGGCGTGGAAGTCGGCCACCGTACGCACCGTCGTCAAGGCCGAGCCCGGTGGTTTGGCCGAGGGCTTCCGGCTCGGCCGTATCGTCGGGTTGCCGGGCCCCGATCGCCGCACCCAGAAGACCGTGCGGGCCCTGCTGACTGGGTATCTGCTGTACCAGCTGACCGGCGACAAGACATATCAGGACTTCGCGAACGCCGATGTTGTGCTGCCCAAGACGCTCGCCGCCGCGGCCGACGCGGAGCGGCCAGCATTAGAGGACAAGGTCACAACATTGTTGAAGGGCTGAATTTTTCGCCATTTTTCGGCAATTTTTTCAGTATTTTTCGGCCGGACACTTCTAAGATTTGGCGATGCGATTGACGTGGCCACTGACCGGTCGCACAAAGGAGATGAACGTCATCGAGGCCGCGCTGTCGGCTTCAGGTGTGTCCGGGATTCTCCTTTGCGGAGCAGCAGGTGTGGGCAAGAGCCGGATCGCGCGTGAAACGTTGGCGACCGCCGCGTCCCGGGGATACGAATGCCGATGGGTGGTGGGCACGGCCACTGCGCAGTCCATCCCGCTCGGGGCCTTCACCGCATGGGCGACGTCGGGTGCCACCGACACCATCCAGTTACTTCAGGACGTGGTCAAGTCACTGACGTCGACGCCGTCCGGAGCCCCGGTTGTAGTGGGCGTGGACGATGCCCACTTGCTCGATGAACTGTCGATCTTCGTCGTGCAGCAGATCGTCCAGCGAGGTGCGGCGAAGGTCATTCTCACCGTACGCGATGAGCCGAATTCGGCTGCCCTACTGGACATGTTGAAGGTTGGCCAGTTCGACCGGCTGGACATTCAGCCACTGACCGTCGAAGAAACAAAGCGCCTGCTGTCGAGCACTCTAGGCGGACCCGTAGACCCCCATTCTGCGCGGCGCCTGTGGGCATTGGCCCAGGGCAACGCGCTGTACCTGAGGAACATTGTCGAACGCGAGGTCATCGACGACCGGCTGGTGAAACTGCGTGAGTGCTGGCAGTGGACCGGCGATCCGGTCATGCCACCCGGTCTCGTCGAGCTGATCGAATCCCGAATCGGAGATCTTCCAGAGACCGTCGGCGATGTGGTCGACACGGTGGCTGTCGGAGAACCCATCGGACTTGCTGCGCTGCAACGCATCACCGAACCATCGGCCGTCGAGGAAGCAGATCTCCGGGGTCTGATCACGCTCGAACCGGTCGCCGACGGCGTTCAGGTGCGGGTGGCGCATCCGCTCTACGGTGAGGTGCGCCGCAGACGCACACCCACTACCCGCCTTCGCCGCCTGCGCGGACTGGTCGCAACCGAGCTCGGCGCAGCCGATGACCACGACGACATCCGGGTCGTGGTGCGGCGGGCGACCCTCAGCATCGATTCCGACCTTGCACCCGACGGCGACCTACTGGTCAGGGCAGCCCATGGCGCTATCTGGCTGGCCGACCTGCAACTCGCCGACCGCCTCGCCAAGGCAGCAATCCTCGCTGACGCGGTACCCGAAGCGAATTTCATTCGTGCACACGCTCTTTCCTGGTTGGGCCACGGCGAGCAGGCTGAAGCGGTACTCGCCCGGGTTAATCCGGGCTCGCTGAGCGAAACCGAACGGGCCAGGCTCGCCTTCTTGCGGGCCAGCAACATGCTGTGGGCGCTCGGCTCCCCCACAGAAGCCAAGCGCCTGATCGACGACGCTGCGCGCGGCCTGTCACCACAGGCCCGCACCTACACCGATGCCTTCCTCACGGTGCTTTCGTTCGCGACAGACGAACCCCATGCAGCGATGAAATATTCGGACCACCTTGCGCTCGAACAACTTCCCGCAATCGTCGGCGCAGAGGTCGCCTGGGTTCTCTCTGCAATAACCGCAGACGCAGGACGCACCAGCGCTGCCATCGCTCATGCCGAAACCGGCTACACCGTCGCAGACCGATCCTTTGACGCACCTCAGATGCGGTTCAACATCGTCGATGCCCACGTCAGCGCGCTGGTGCTGTCCGGCGACCTCGGGGATGCGCTCCGGGTAAGCGGGCAGGTGCGTGAACAGGCAGCCAATCTCCCGGGCACCGCCCCGTTGTTGGGAGCCGCCGTCGCCGGACGAGCGGCCCTCGGTGCAGGTGACCTTGCCACCGCATCTTTGCTTTTGGAGCAGGCGACAACGGGTTTGACCAACGCGGGGTACTCGACCGGCTGGGGATTCCGGTACCAGGTCGCACACGCGACCGCGCTGGCTGTACGCGGTGCAACGGCCGAGGCCGCCACCCAACTGGACGCCCTGGACGGGCGACCGCGGACGTTCCGATCGTTGGATTACGAACGCAGCATCGCCCAGGCCTGGGTCGCGGCGGGCCAGGGCGTCATCAGCGAGGCTATTTCCCTGGCCCGAGCGGCAGCCGAACGTGCTTGCACCAAAGGACAATTCGCTGCCGAGGTGCTATGTCTGCAAACCGCCGCCCAATTCGGCGACCGCACCTGCACCGCGCGGTTACGAGAGCTCGAATCGATCGTCGAGGGGCCTCGCGTCGCCGTCGCAGCCCGTTTCGCCCACGCCCTGCACCGGTCCGATGCAGCGAAACTGGCCACCTTGACAAGGGAATTCGAGAACATAGGCGATCTTGTCGCCGCTACCGACTGTGCCGCCCACGCGGCTCTGATCTATCGCGGTCAGGGTCTGCGAGGGTCGGCCCTCGCATGCTCGACGCGCGCAACCACCCTTGCCGAGAAAGGCGGCGGCATCAGCACTCCCGCATTGCTCGCGGCTACCGAAACCCTCCCGCTGACCAATCGAGAACGAGAGATCGTGATGCTGATAGCCAGCGGTCTGTCCAACCAGGCGATCGCGGCACGGCTGACGTTGTCGGTGCGCACCGTAGAGAGCCACATCTACCGGGCGATGCTCAAGACCGAAACCACCAGTCGTGAGGAACTTGCAGGCCTACTGTCCGACAAGAAGGCCGACAGCTGAACGGGGTCGCGAGAGCACACTGGTCGCAGAACTTGACCTTCGGCCGCAACACAGTGCCACAGGACCCGCACACCACGCCCACTGCCGTCTCAATCCACCGATCCCGGGTACCCGCAGGCCCAGACTATGGCGGTAGTCAGCAAATGACAGCGATTTCTCAGCAAATAACAGCGATATTGACAGCTGCGTAATAGCATCCAGGAATCGGGCCAGGACTGCAGTACCGCTTACTGAACTCATCACGCCGCGTTGGGATCACCCTTGTTCCGGCACCGCGCTGATTTCGCCAGCAGCCCGTGGGAGGAGCAATGATGATTCGGTCTCGCCTCAATGCCGGTGGCGCGCTCGCAAGCGCAGGCATGGTCGCTGTCGCATTGACAGTGGTTCCGCCACCGGACTCCGGCAGCCCGAGCACCACTACTTGGTCGGTGCCGATCAAGCCTGTCGCATATTCCTCGGCGATGCCTTCGGTTGGGGCCATGCAGGTGTACCGCATCGGCGATCACCTCGCATACGTCCTGCCGCTCAATGCATCCTTGCCCACCAAGCCAGCTGCCAGCACCACAGCCGGTCAACCGGTGACCGCTGCCGCACTGGCAACGACCTCGACATCTCCCAGCCTGGATTCGACCTGGTGGGATGACTTGACTGCGCAATTCTGGCAGGCGGTCGCCCCTGTCGTCGGCCCGGTGATATTGGTTGGCGCACTGCTGTTCGGCGTCCTCGTCGTGGCCCCGGTGGAGTGGGTAATCGAGACCATCTATGAAGCGATTGCCGGTCCTCTGAGCCTCCCGCCGACGCTGCTGTCAGCCACCGCTCCCGCAGCCGCGACCGCCCGTACCCTGGCCGCAACACCACCCGACCCGGTGACGTACTTGAGCGAGAACGCTCAAATCCTTTCGGACGGACTTCAGAAGTCGTCTACCCAAGCCGGTATCGCCCTGCAAGGAGTGCTGCCGTTGCTGTTCTCGGTGACTTTCTTGTCCCTGCTCTCGCCGCCGCGAATCCCAACGGTTCTGGAACTGGGGGCAGAGTCGTTGGACTCCATCTGGACCGGAACGCTGAACCGCGCCTGGGGTTTGGGCTATGACCAAGTTGTTCCCGGCTTCTACATTCCGACCGACGTCAAGCCCACAGGCAATCCCGCCGATGCCCACGACGTTGCCCTTCAGCATGTCGTCGATGGTTCAGTTCTGCCCGCAACTGTTGCCGCTGTCAACCAGGTGGCAAACAACCTCACCAACGCTGGTCTGCCGAGGTTCTTCGAACAAACGCTACTGTCGTCGGAGAAGGTCGGCGTGGCGCTCTGGCAGGCTGGCACATTGGCCCGAGCTGGATTAGTGGCTGCAATTCAGGAGCCCATCCTGGCTGCTGCAGAGGGCGGCGACGTGGGCGCCGCCATCCAAACCGGTGCCACGCTGTTGCAGAAGGCGGTGTTCGGCGATCCACAAGCGCCCGATGTCCACGTGGACCCGTATGACAACACGAGCCCGATGGCCCCGTCGATGGCGAAACTCGGCGGCCTCGGTTCAGTGGGCACCGCCGTCCAGCAGGCGTTCACGGACGTGATCAGTTCAATCACTCCCGCCGCCTCAGTTCAGCGCACGGCGCTCACCGCAACGACCCAACAGCCCTCAGCAACAAAGGGTTTGGTGAAGAACTCTGCCAGTGCGGCGCAATCAACGCTCGGCAATGGCACGACGACCCTGCGTTCGGCCGGCGTTGACAAGTCGACCCCCAAGACCACCGAGCCCACCGGGAAAAAGTCCGCGTATGCGTCGTCAGCCAAGAACCGCAAAGCCGTCACGCGCGTCGGCGGCAATCTGAAGAAGAAGTCGAACGGCGACAACAACAACGGAACGCCATAGCGTGACGAGACTTACCCCGTCACGAGCGCTCGACGATCCAGTCCTGCGCTCGCCGCAGAGTCTCGCCGGGGATGAACATTTCGGCTTCCCAACTGGTCGACCGCACGCTGCCGCGGTCTCGGTAACGCGCCATGATGTCGAGGTGGCGCGGCAGGGTGATGAACTGCTGCAAGGCATCTGAGCTGGTCCAGACTGAGATCGAGCCGCAGCGGCCATCCGCCGGCAGACTCCACAACCACATCCCGACGGCCCCGGGCATGGCGTACCAGCCTTCCCGCATCCGCAGCCCGCGGTAGGCGATACCGGGGAGGTCTCGCCGCTGGGACGACGTGTAGTCGGTCACGCTGACCATCACCGGGCGCTCGCCGGGGTCCACCGACCCCGGCATCCAGCCAGTGACGACGGGCTGAGCCCATGGAGTCGCGACATGATTCAAAGCGGTCATGACACTCAGGGTGCCGTCTACGATTGGTATGTGTCATGGTCCAATTCTGAAGATTCAGAGCAGACCAATCCTGCTGGCTTCCCGGCCGATATCCTGCTGGACCTCGATCGGTCGGCGCGCAGCGGCCTGGCCGCCCAACTGCAGCACCAATTGCGCACCGCCATCCAACAAGGTCGGCTCGCTGAGGGCACATTGCTGCCGGCCTCCCGAATCCTGGCCCAGCAGTTGGGTGTTTCGCGCAGTGTCGTGGTCGCCGCCTACGAGAACCTGACCGCGGACGGCTACCTCACCGGGCAGCAGGGTTCGGGTACCAGGGTCCGGCAGTCAGGCCACACAGTGCCCCCACCACAGCCGGCCGTGCGAGCTGGCAAGGCCATTCGGCTGATCGGTGGACTGCCCGACCCGGCATTGTTTCCACGCGCCGAGTGGCTGCGGCACTACCGCGCCGCACTCAACACCGTGCCCAATGATGACCTGAGCTACCCCGGCCCACTCGGCGCAGCGGAGTTACGCCAGACCCTCACCGATTATCTGGCCCGAGTCCGCGGAGTGGCCACCAGCGCCGAATACGTCCAAGTGACAACAGGAATCACCCAGGCGGTGGCCCTTCTGGTGCGGGCGCTACGAGCCCGAGGAGACCGAACCATCGCGGTGGAAGACCCGTGCTTCGGGTTCCACCGTGACGCCATCACCAATGCCGGGTTGGTTGCGGTTCCCGTGCCGGTCGACGACGACGGACTCGACGTGGAGATACTGGCTGACCTCGACGCCGACGCGGTCCTGGTCGCACCGGCCCATTCCTACCCTACCGGTGTAGTGCTCAGCCCTAGCCGACGCGCGGCCCTCATCGCCTGGGCCCTGCGCCGGCAAGCCCTGATCATCGAGGACGATTACGACGCCGAGTTCCGCTATGACAAACGTCCGATCGGCGCCCTACAGGGTCTGGCGCCCGATCTTGTCGCATACACCGGTTGCGCCAGCAAGACCCTGACCCCGGCGCTGCGACTCGGCTGGATTACCGTGCCGCCCTGGCTGATCCACGACATGACGCAGCAGAAGCTCTACGACGACATGGGCAGCACGCTGCTCGAGCAGTTGGCGTTCGCCCGTTTCGTGTCCAATGGCGGGATGGCCCGCCACCTGCGGCGAGTCCGCCCGACGTACCGACGACGCCGGGACGCCCTGCTGGCCGCACTGGCGGTTTGGTTTCCCGGCACCAACCCAACGGGCATCGCCGCGGGGCTGCACCTACACCTACAACTGCCCGACCATTGCGATGAGGACGCCATGGTCGACGCCGCATTCCACCGTGGTGTCCTGGTCGGCGGTGCGCGCTGGAACTGGGCCGACCCATCGACGGCACGCCCGGCGCTGGTGATCGGCTACGGTTCGGCCACCGAATCCGATATCGGCCGCGCCGTCGCGGTACTGGGCTCACTCGCCGACTTGAGGTAGCTGGTCGGCGGCGATCTGACACGGTGTCTTTTCGGTCGAAGGTTGCTGCGCGGCAACCGATTCCGCGGACTGCTCCGCGGCCGGTGCGTGATCGACCGGCGGTGCCGCAGCCACCGGCTCAGGTGGCGGTGCGGGTGTCGGTGCCTCAGACTGCGCAGGCGCCTGGCCGGCTACATCCTCTGCGGGCCGGACGCCCTCGGTCCCGGATTTATCGTCGGCCGGTTCAGCATCGTCGTCTTTGGTGTCCTCGCCGCCCTTTGCCTCCTCGCCGTCCTTGTCCGCTTCATCCTTCTTGTCATCGAGATCACTTGTGGTGTCAGTATTTTCACCGGCAGTATCGGGTCTCAACTCGTCGGCAGCGTCAGCGCCAAGCTCGCCCAATCCACCGATGCCGTCCGCGCCGAGGCCTGATCTGCCGGACACCAAGTTCCCGACCGCACCCAGCATCCCACCAACCACGTCGGACAGCTGTTGGCCGAGACCGCCCATCCCCGAACCGAATCCGAGACCGTCAGGCAGGCCGGCCGATGTCGCGGGAGGGGCTGCAGCTGGCGGCTCGGCGGCCGAGAGTGGCGCCGCAGTGGACGCATCTGATGCCACGCCAGAGGCCGGTGGTGCCGCAGGGCTGCCGGTCGGCTGCGCGACCCCCAACGCCGCGGCCGGCCAGGCCGACATATCCGCGGGGCCCCAGGATGGCACCGCGGCAACCGACCCGGGTGTCTGGGTTGCCGAAAATACCACTGCGGGAAGCCTTTCCGCGCTCGACGGCCATGCATCGGGGTGGTAACCACCAGGGGACAGCAAGGGCGATCCTGGCGTCCCGAACTCCAACGGAGTCGACGTCACCGCGGCCAGCGCCGAATCATATTCCGCAACAACAGCATCCGATGCTGCCTGTAAGGCGGGCAGCACCTGGCCGCAGATGACCTGGTCCACGAACGGCCACACCTGTTGGTCGACGACTTCACTGGCAGCAGCTAGATCGCCTGCGCCACCGATGACCACCCGCGCGGCAGCTGTCCACTCCGCCCGATGACCCACAGCCTGGTCGTCCGCCCACAGCACCGCCTCGACCTTGGCGTCGACCGCGCGGGACAGCCCGTCGCGCAAACCAGCGACCGCTGCAGCAGACCGGCACAATTGCGCCACCGCCGATCGCGCGTCGGCGCCGTGGCGGTCCAGATAGCCTGACGCCGCCTCCCCGCCTGCACCCGACCAGTCGGCGTTCACCGCGTGAGCACCGTTGTCCTGCAAGGACAATGCTTCCTTCGCAACTCGGGCGGCCGCGGCCAGGGACCGTGCGTCGGCATCCAATGCCGCCAGGTCCAGCCCCTTCTCGGCGTTGTACAGCTCCCCCAGCGAGGCCGCCCGATACTGATGCCCCAGGCACTGACAGGCCTCGACGTAGGTCTGGAAGGTGCTGACCGCTAGTTCCCCGGCGGCAAGACGGCCAGCGCCGTCGACGGTCATCATCAGACCAGCCGCCGTGAGAAGTCGGCATCGACACCGGTGTACCGATCGGCCGAGACCCGCAGAGTCGATGCGACCTCGGCAGACGTCTGGGCCCACGCCCGGATCTGGTCAGCCGACTGGTCCAGTGCGGCGCGCAGCGCCGAGGCCCGCGCAGCATGGTCACGGCCGCCGCAGTAGCCGTCGAAGTACCAGGTCAGCAGTGGTATCACGCCGGAACCGAGGGCATCGGCAACCGATTCGTAGCGCCGGGCGACCTCACGCACAACCAGTGGATCTATTCGAGCGGTGTCAGCTTCTCCCATGCCCAGTTTTGACGCACGGGAAGGCGGTTCGGTTCCACCTAGTTCCGAGAAATTCTCAGCGTTGCCTGCTGACCGACTCGGCCACCCGCACCGCCACCATGCGGGCGGTGTCCTCATCGGCGGCTTCCACCATGATGCGCACCACCTGCTCAGTTCCGGAGGGGCGCAACAGGATTCGGCCGGCATCACCCAGTTCGGCTTCGGCTTCGGCCACCGCCGTCTGCACAGCTGGGGCCTGGGCCACCGTCGCCTTGTTCGCCACCGCGACGTTGATCAGCACTTGAGGCAGCGTCCTCATGGGCTCGGCCAGCTCAGCCAGTGACTTCCGGGTTTGCGCCATCCGGGACATCAGCCGCAGACCCGTGACCACCCCGTCGCCGGTGGTGCCCAGGTCAGGCATGACGATGTGGCCGGACTGCTCGCCACCCAACGAATACTTGCCGGCCCGCAGCTCCTCCAAGACATAGCGGTCGCCGACGCCGGTGGTCCGCACGTCGATGCCGGCTTCGCGCATGGCCAGGTGTAGCCCCATGTTGCTCATCACCGTCGCCACCAAGGTGTTGGAGGCCAACTCCCCGGCGTCCTTCATGGCCAGCGCCAGCACCACCATGATCGCATCGCCGTCGACCAGCGTTCCGGAGGAGTCGACAGCGAGGCAGCGATCAGCATCGCCGTCGTGGGCCAGTCCCAGGTCCGCACCATGCTCAACGACGGCCCGCTGCAGCTGGGCCATGTGGGTGGAGCCGCACTCGTCGTTGATGTTCAACCCATTGGGCTCGGCGTTGATGGCGACGACATTCGCGCCCGCAGCCCGATAGGCCTGAGGAGCAGCAGCCGACGCGGCGCCATGCGCGCAGTCGACGACGACGGTCAACCCGTCCAACGGCGCGACGGCAGCCTTGGTGGCATGGGTGAGGTAGCGATCCACAGCGTCGGCCGCATCGATAACCCGGCCGATACCCGATCCGGTGGGACGAGCGCCCGGCCCGCCAGAGACCAGCTCGGCGATGCGGTCCTCGGTGTCGTCGTCGAGCTTGTGCCCGCCGGCCCCGAAAATCTTGATGCCGTTGTCCGGCATGGGGTTGTGCGACGCGGAGATCATCACGCCGAGATTGGCGTCGTAAGAGCCGGTCAAGTAGGCCACCGCGGGGGTCGGCAGTACGCCGACCCGCAGTACGTCGACACCCTCGCTGGTGATACCGGCGATGACCGCAGCTTCCAGCATCTCGCCGCTGGCTCGCGGGTCGCGTCCGACCACCGCGATGCGGCGTCCGTTGCCTGCCGTGGCGCACAACCGGCGGGCCGCAGCGGACCCCAGCGCCAGCGCCAGTTCAGCGGTTAGGTCACGGTTTGCGACGCCACGGACTCCATCGGTGCCGAACAGCCGACTCATCGACCTGCTTTCCTCCTCCTGCCCAGACTGCACGTCCGGACCACACGCGTGCTTGAAATGCCCCAAAAAGATGGCGGGGATAGTCCCCATGAAACGCCGAAGGCGGGCGTGTCCATACTGCGACACGCCCGCCCACGAGCGGAAACGATCAGCGCTTGCTGTACTGAGGCGCCTTGCGGGCCTTCTTGAGGCCGTACTTCTTGCGCTCGATGGCACGCGGGTCACGGGTCAGGAACCCGGCCTTCTTGAGTGCCGGACGATCCTCGGGCTGAACCAGGATCAGCGCACGGGCGATGGCCAGACGCAGCGCGCCAGCCTGCCCGGACGGGCCGCCACCATCGAGGTGGGCGTAGATGTCCACGGTGTCGACCCGGTCAACGGTCACCAGCGGAGCCTTGATCAGCTGCTGGTGCACCTTGTTCGGGAAGTAGTCCTCCAGGCTGCGGCCGTCCAGGTTGAACTTGCCGGTGCCGGGCACCAGACGAACGCGGACGACGGCTTCCTTGCGGCGGCCAACGGTCTGGATGGGACGGTCGATGTGCACGGGCTCGCGCGGTGCCGACTCTTCGGTCACCTCGACCGCAGAATCTTCAGCCACTTCAGCCGCTTCAACGATTTCAGTCACTGGGCCACCTGCTTGATCTCGTAAGGAATCGGCTGCTGAGCGGCGTGCGGATGATCGGGACCCGCGTACACCTTCAGCTTCTTCTGCACCTGGCGCGACAGCTTGTTGTGCGGGAGCATGCCGACGATCGCGTTCTCAACGGTGCGAGTCGGGTGCTTCACCAGCTGCTCGGCGATGGACCGCTTGCTCAGACCGCCCGGGAAACCCGAGTGACGGTAAGCAAACTTGTCGGTGAGCTTCTTGCCCGACAGGGCAATCTTCTCGGCATTGATGACGATGACGAAGTCACCTTCATCGGAATTGGGCGTGAACGTCGGCTTGTGCTTGCCGCGCAGCAGGTTGGCTGCTGCAACGGCGAGCCGGCCGAGCACCACGTCTTCGGCGTCGATGACGTACCACTGACGCGTGGTGTCACCCGCCTTCGGCGTGAATGTAGGCACAGCTATACCTCTTCTTCTCGGGTGGTTCCCGGAGCTACCGGGTGCCGGTCAAGTACGCGACCTGCTATTTCCCGGCGACCGACGGTGACCCGGGAACCACTGACCTCTCGGCCTGCAGCGCACCAACGAAGCAGCTTACCTGCGGGCGTCGCCGCAGGTCAAAACGCGTGGACGACCGCCCCCACCCTCGCCCAAATGGACAAACGGGCCGGAAAGTGCGAGTAGAACCGGCCAGAACGTAGATCGAGGCGCGGTAGCGCGGAACTCAGGTCAGCTCAGTGACGCCGGGGGCAGTCAACGCAGTGTCGCGCGAGGTGTCCTTCAGGTCGACGCCTGACCGGCCCAACGCCCGAGCCCCGGCCACCAGCCCCGCGGCAACCCGCGCGGCCTCGGCGTAGCCCAACCCTTCCGGCGGGTGGATGTTCGAGATGCAGTTGCGGTCGGCGTCGGTTCGTCCCGGCATCGGCAAATGCGTGAGGTAGATGCCCAGACTGTCCGCGACGGACAAGCCTGGCCGCTCCCCAATGATCACCAGGAGCGTCCGCACCCGTGCGGCTGCGCCGATGTGGTCCCCCAATGCGACCCGGGCCTGGGTCGCGATCACCGGCGGAGCAAGGGTGTAGTCGTCACGCAGTGCAGCGACAAGTTCGGCCAGCAGCGCGGGTCCGTGTTTGGCCAGGGCGTACGGCGATAGTCCGTCGGCGAGCACAAACCCGATGTCGGCGGGGGTTTCCGGGACCTCGAGCGGTTCGTCCGGTATCCGGCCCAGGTCAGGGCGGCGCAGGTACTCACTGCGGGACTCGGCCCGGCTACGCACCGCGGCCGGCTCGCCGATACCGACCTCGCGTACCCGGGTAATCATGTCCTCGACGTCCAGCGGTTCGTGCACGGCATCGCGGGCTGCCGCGTGGGCCGCGGCCAGTTCCAGAACCTGCCGCGTCGGCAGGGCGTTGCCCGCCCGCCCCAATCCAATCCGGGCCTGGGTGGTCTTGCGCAATTCGTCCCAAAACTCTTGGACCGCAACATCTTCAGTCATGTTCACCCTGCCTGGGTCAGTGCCCGCAGCGGCGAGTGCCGCAGGTCGAATTGGGTCAGGCGCCCGGCCTGGTCCATCATGCCGGTCTGCTGCAGCCAGACCTCGAACTCGGGCGCCGGGCGCAGCCCCAGAGTGCGCCGGACCGCGAGCACGTCGTGGAAGGACAGGCTCTGGTAGCCCAGCATCACGTCGTCGGCACCGGGGACGGTGATCACGAAGGCGCACTGCGCGGCCGCCAACAGGGTCAGCAGGGTGTCCATGTCGTTCTGGTCGGCCTCGGCGTGGTTGGTGTAGCAGACGTCGACACCCATCGGCAGGCCCAGCAGCTTGCCGCAGAAGTGGTCTTCTAACCCGGCCCGGATGATCTGCCGTCCGTCGTAGAGGTATTCCGGGCCGATGAACCCGACGACGGTGTTGACCAGCAATGGGTCCAGCGCGCGACCCACTCCATAGGCGCGGGCTTCCAAGGTCTGCTGGTCGACGGGCCTGCCTCCGGTACCCAGGTGGCCACCGGAGCTCAAGGCCGAACCCTGCCCGGTCTCCAGGTACATCACGTTGTTGCCGACGGTGCCACGGTTCAGCGACCGGCCTGCCTCGTTGCCTTCGAGCAGCAGTGCCATGTCGACGCCGAAGGCCTTGTTCGCGCTCTCGGTGCCGGCCACCGACTGGAACACCAGATCCACCGGTGCGCCGGCCTCGATCAGTCCGATGGTGGTGGTGATGTGCGACAGCACGCAGGACTGCGCCGGGATGTCGTAGCGGCTGCGGATGTTGTCCAGCAGGTGCAGCAGGTCCGCGGTGGCCTGCGGCGAATCGGTGGCCGGGTTGATGCCGATGACGGCGTCGCCGCACCCCATCAGCAGACCGTCCAGTACCGCAGCCGCGATGCCGCGCGGGTCGTCCGTCGGGTGGTTGGGCTGCAGCCGGGTGGCCAGGGTGCCCGGCAGACCCACGGTGGTGCGGAAGGCGGCCCGAACCTGGGTAGCCGCGGTGACGGCGATCAGGTCCTGGTTGCGCATGATCTTCGAGACGGCAGCGGCCATCTCCGGGGTGATGCCCGGGGCGACGGCCGCAATGCGGGCCGCCGCGTCGTCCCGGGCCACGGTGTCCAGCAGCCAGTCCCGGAAACCTCCGACGGTCAGGTGAGAGATTTCCGAAAATGCCTGCCGGTCATGGGAATCCATGATCAGCCGAGTGACCTCGTCGGTCTCGTACGGCACCACCGCATCGTTGAGGAAGGTGTCCAGCGGGAGCTCTGCCAGTGCCCAGGCCGCCGCCGCGCGCTCGGCGTCGCTGCCCGCGGCGCATCCGGCGAGCTCGTCGCCCGAGCGCAGCGGCGTGGCCTTGGCCATCAGGTCCACGAGCCCGTCGAAGGTGTAATTCACCCCCGAAATCCGCTGGTGGTATTTCATTTCAGCTCGTCCTCGGCTTCCGCGAGCATTGCGAACTCCTCATCAGGCGAGTTTGCCACCAAACGGTGCCTGCTGTAGAGCGCGAAGTACAGCATGAAGGCGGCGAACACCGCCAGGCACAGGCCTGCAGCGACGGGGTTGACCACGAAGGTCGAGATCACTGCCACCACCGCAACCACCAGCGCGAAGCCCGTGGTGACAATGCCGCCCGGCGTGCGGTACGGCCGGTGCATACCGGGCTCGCGGACCCGCAGCACGATGTGGCTGACCATCATCAGGACGTAGCTCAACGCAGCACCGAAAACAGCCATGTTGAGGATCAGGTCACCGTGACCGGTCAGCGACAGCAGGAAGGCGACGACGCCCGGAACGATCAGGGCCAGTGTCGGGGCTTTTCGCGAGTTGGTGACCGACAGCCGCGTCGGCAGGTAGCCGGCCCGGGACAGCGCGAAGGTCTGCCGCGAGTACGCGTAGATGATCGAGAAAAAGCTGGCGATCAGACCGAACAAGCCGATGTAGTTGACTGCCTTGGCCGCCATGCCGTGTCCACCGAGCGCCTGCACCAGCGGGTCGTCGACATGTGACATCGCCTCCGCGCCAGTGGCGCCGGTAGCCAGGAACAGCACAGCCGCACAGGTGACGATCAGCACCAACATCGCCGCGATGATGCCGCGGGGCACATTCTTTTCCGGGTTGGCAGTTTCCTCGGCAGCCAGCGGCACACCCTCGACCGCCAGGAAGAACCAGATCGCGAACGGAATCGCGGCCCAGATGCCCAGGTATCCGTGCGGCAGGAAGGACGATGCTCCGGCCGCAGCGGCGTCGGGCGCGATGTTGGTCAGGTTCGCGACGTCGAAGCTGCCAATGGCGTTGACCGAGAAGATGACCAGGCCCAGCAGCGCGACGGCGGTGATCACGAACATCAGCCGCAGCGCTTCACCGACGCCGGCGAGGTGGATGCCGATGAAGATGACGAACGCCGCCAGGTACACCCACCAGCCTTTGTGAATCCCGAAGAGCCCCAACGATTCGACGTAGCCGCCGATGAACGTGGCAATGGCCGCCGGGGCGATCGAGTACTCGATGAGAATCGCAGTGCCGGTGGCGAAACCACCCCATGGACCCAATGCACGGCGGGCGAAGGTGTAGCCGCCGCCGGCCGCGGGCAATGCCGAGGACAGTTCAGCCAGGCCCAGCACCATGCAGAAGTACATGGCGGCGATGATCACCACGGCGATCAGCAGGCCGCCGAAACCGCCTTGCGCGAGGCCGAAATTCCAGCCGGAGAAGTCGCCGGAGATGACGTAGCTGACGCCGAGGCCGGCGAGCAGCAGCCAGCCCGCGGTGCCCTTCTTCAGCTGGCGCTTCCGGAGGTATTCGTCGCTCTCGATGTGCTCTTCGACACCGTGAGCGGCGTGCTCACTCGGTGGATTGGTAATTGACACTTCAAACTCCTATGGGAATGGCGGAACGCCACGGTCGCCTGCCCCCAGAAATGCCTGGTGCCGACGTGGATTGATTTGTCGCCGAACGCTTTAGGGCAGCGCCGACCAAAGTGCCCGGTGTGAGCGCCCGCCCCCAGGGGGGCGCTCGTCACAGGGAGATCAGAAATCTCGCTTCCTCGCGCGAGCGCCTGTCAGAAGAACCCTTGGGCCTTGGTCGAATACGACACCAGCAGGTTCTTGGTCTGCTGGTAGTGATCCAGCATCATCTTGTGGTTTTCCCGGCCGATGCCGGACTGCTTGTAGCCGCCGAACGCCGCGTGTGCGGGATACATGTGGTAGCAGTTGGTCCACACCCGACCGGCCTTGATGTCGCGTCCGGCCCGGTACGCGGTGTTGCCGTCGCGGCTCCACACCCCGGCACCCAGGCCGTACAGGGTGTTGTTGGCGATCGAGATGGCGTCGTCGTAGTCCTTGAATGACGTCACCGAGACCACGGGGCCGAAAATCTCCTCCTGGAAAATCCGCATGCCGTTGTTGCCGGCGAAGATGGTCGGGCTGACGTAGTAGCCGCCGTTGAGGTCGCCACCGAGCTGAGCCCGCTCGCCACCGGTAATCAGCTGCGCCCCTTCGGATTTGCCAATCTCGATGTAGGACAGGATCTTCTCCAGCTGGTCATTGGACGCCTGGGCGCCGACCATGGTCTCGGTGTCCAGCGGGTCGCCCTGGCGCACTGCCTTGGTCCGGACCGCGGCAAGTGCCAGGAACTCGTCGTAGATGTCGGCCTGGATCAGGCTGCGCGACGGGCAGGTGCACACCTCACCCTGATTCAGGGCGAACATGGTGAACCCTTCCAGAGCCTTGTCCTGGAAGTCGTCGGCGGCGGCCAGCACGTCGTTGAAGAAGATGTTGGGGCTCTTGCCGCCCAGCTCGAGCGTGACCGGAATCAGGTTCTGGCTGGCGTACTGCATGATCAACCGGCCGGTGGTGGTCTCACCGGTGAACGCAATCTTGGCGATCCGGTTGCTCGACGCCAGCGGCTTACCAGCCTCGACGCCAAAACCGTTGACCACGTTGACAGTACCCGGCGGCAGCAGGTCGCCGATCACCGAGAACAGGAACATGATCGAGGCCGGGGTCTGCTCGGCCGGCTTGAGCACAATCGCGTTGCCTGCGGCCAGGGCCGGTGCCAGCTTCCAGACCGCCATCAGGATCGGGAAGTTCCACGGGATGATCTGTCCGACCACGCCGAGCGGCTCATGGAAGTGGTAGGCGACGGTATCGTCGTCGATCTCAGAGATCGAGCCTTCCTGAGCCCGCAGCACGCCGGCGAAATACCGGAAGTGGTCAACCGCCAACGGAATATCGGCGGCCAGGGCCTCACGCACCGGCTTGCCGTTGTCCCACGACTCGGCGACGGCGATAGCCTCGAGGTTCTGTTCCATCCGGTCGGCGATCAGGTTCAGCACCCGGGCGCGGGCGGCCGGCGCGGTCTTGCCCCAGGCGGGGGCGGCGGCATGGGCGGCATCGAGTGCCTTCTCGATGTCGGACTCGTCCGAACGGGCGATCTCGCAGAACACCTCACCGGTCACCGGGGTGCGGTTTTCGAAGTACCGGCCCGCATTGGGAGCCACCCACTCGCCGTTGATGTAGTTGTCGTAGCGAGCCGGATACGTCATCACCGAGCCCTCAGCTCCGGGACGCGCGTAAACAGTCATGGGTCTCACTCCTAGCCGTATTGATGACACTGCCGTTTAGCCGACACTGTGTTGCTGATCACCAACGGTAGTCCGTCATGCGTTGCATCACAGTTGCATCGTTTCGGCCCGTCGTCAGGCCAGTTCTGCATCCAACCCGGCCAGGTGCCCGACGGCCTGCGCACGGACCACCGCATCAGCCGACGGGTGGTTCTGCAACAGCTGCCAGCCGTGCCGGTCGTCGCGGCCGTCAGGCAGAGCTAACCAACGGCGAAGCAACCCAACGTGTCCGGCAGCCGAAGCCGAGAGCACTGCGCTTCTCATGCTCTCGCCCAACTCGGTACGCAACCGGGCGACCGCAGGAGAGGCCGACTGCGGCAGCAGTGCACCCGAGTAGTACGTCAACGCGGCGTCGACATCGCCACGTTGCAACGCCGCGAACACGTCCGCCAGATCACTGTCCACCGGGGCCAGCAGCCGGTAGGGCCGCGACGCGACAAACTGCGCGCCGATCACCCGCCGCAACCGCGACATCTCGACTCTGATGGTCACCGCGTCAAGATCGTTGTCGTCCAACAACATTGCCAGGTGGTCGGCTGTCAGTCCTTCCGGATGCCGAGTCAGTAGCACCAGGATGTCGGCGTGACGGCCAGTGAGCGCGTGCTGTCTGGGCTGGCCGTCGTCACCAGTCACGACCCAGCACGGCCGGTTTGCGCCCAGCACCGTGAGCCGGGGTTGCGCGGAGACGGCAACTGGCTGGATCAGGCGCTGCAGCGCCAGGTGGTTCTCGATGGCCATCACCGTGGCACGCAGCAGGGCAAGTGTCTGAGTCGAGGCAACCTCACTGTCCCCGGTCAGATCTATGCAGCCGATCTGCGCACCACTGACCGGATCGTGCACCGGCACCGCGGTACAGGTCCAGGGTTGCACCAGCCGGGAGAAATGTTCGGACCCGCAGATCTGTAGCTCCCGGTCCAGCGCCAGTGCGGTACCCGGCGCATTGGTGCCCGCGCCGCGTTCGCTCCAGTCGGCACCTGGCACGAAGTTCATCGTCTCGGCCTTCGCGATGGCTTCCGAGTCGCCCTCCACCCACAGCAGCGTGCCGTCGGCGCCGGTGACCGCAACCACGACACCGGTGTCCTTGGCATCGTCGACCAGGAGCTTGCGGATCACCGGCAGCGCCGGGGCTAGCGGCTGAGCAGCCCGGATCTGATCCAGCGCGACCGCAGTTGATGCGGTCTGTGCGCCGCCGCGGTCCGGATCCACGCCGGTTGCCAGGCTCCGCCGCCAACTCTCGGCAATGATCGGGCGGACAGCGGAATCGAGGTGGTCGGCGTCCAGTTCACCGGTGATGAACCGTTGGTGCACAGCCACCAATTCTGAGCCGGCCGACGGCTCCGTGAACCGGCTGGTTACCACGGCAATCACACTCCTCGCGGGCCCAGTATGGCCACCCACGTCGCCGTTAGGGTAGTCGACCTGGCGGGCAGATCAGCGGGAGTTCGCCCTGACTGTGTGGTCTTGCCCCCAGCTCTCCTTCCAGGGGCAAGACCACACAGAGCTCGTGGTGGGCCTAGAAGGCCCAGTCGCCGGCAGCCCGACGATCAGTGGCCGCGACGTCGTCGGCGCCGTCCCGCACCGCGTTTCCCAGGCTGTGCAGGATGTCATTGAGCGCCGCCGCCGACTGATTCCAGCGCGCCTGCTCGGCACTGAATGCCTCGGCGGCCTCGCGCGTCCAGGTGGCCTGCAGCGGAGCGACCAGTTGGCGCAACTCCTCTAGAGCGGTGTTAAGCCGCGACGAGGTTGTGTGAATCTGCTGACGAACGGTGAACTCGATCTCGCCAAAGTTGTACGAAAGTACCGATGCCATGACCGCCTCGACTTCAGATGGTGTGTCCGGTGGCGCCAATGCGCTGCGAATGCGCCTCCGCCGAGTATCGAAGCGACTCGGCGTTGGCTCGGATGGTCTCGGCGATGCGCTGCAACGAGGCATGCAGCCTGATCGACTCGGTGTTCCAGCGATTGACCACGTCCTGAAACCGCGTGGCCGCTGCGCCACCCCAGACGGTCGGCGGAATCGCGGTCATCTGGCCGATGAAGCTGCCCAGCATGGCCCGAATCTCCTCGTTGCGCCCATCGATCTTGGTCGAGACACCCGCCATCTGATCGAAATCGGCATTCAGGGCGCCACTTTCCGGTGCTGTCATGGTGTTCCTCTCTGTTGTTTGATTGATTGGACGCACCGGTCGGCGATTCGGTTCCATCTTTTTCGGGGACTCTTCAGCCGACCCGGTGCGCCGAGCGCACGGCCGTCTCGCAGTGCGGGCGTGCAGCGGCGCCCTGGCAGCCGATGGCGATCCGCACTGGCCCGTCGAGCACCACCGACCAGTCGACGACCTTGCCGGCCCGTACCTCGCGATAGGTGACGGCGGATCGGCCTGCGCTGGTGCCGCCGCCATTGAAGTCGACGACGACGCCGACCGGCAGCCCGGAGGCGGCATCGCGCAGCGACCGCGCGGCCTGCTCCAATGTGTGCCCTGGCGGAACCAGCGTCTGGGTGATGTGAAGGGCTTGCGCTGGATCCGTGGGTGAAATCACCTGCACCCGTGCCGAACCCGAGCCTGACGCCACCCGGTCCACCGCCCACTGCGCCGGAACCTGGACGGCCACCCGGCCCTCCACCATCCAGGTCAGTTCGGTCGGAGTGGCGACGGCCACCGGGTCTGGGTGAGCACCGCCATCATGTGGCACCGCGAGCACCAATGACCCGGCCACTGATATGACACCGACACCGATCACCGCGGTTCGGGTCCAGAATCGACGCCTGGAAATGTCGGTGTCAGGCGGTGTCGTGGACTCCATATCGACATGCTCCAAGAGGTCGGGGCATCGCAGAATCCGAGCCTGCACTCCCCTATTCCTCAGTTGCTCAGCGATTTCCGACGCCAGCTCGGCAGCTCCTGGAACCGCCGCAGGCGCATCGACCACCACGTCATCGGTGGCCCGCACATGGGCGAGGACCGCGTCGGACATACTCATCGTCCTGCGCAGCGGCACCGCCGCCACCCCTGGCCGTGCGATCCGCACCAGGTCCTGCCCCACCTCTACCACCACGCACGTCGGCCAGCCAGCTACCGCACGGAGCACATCATCACGCTGCTGTGCAATGACATTCGCTGCGCAATGCTGCGCGGACCGCTGCACTCGGCGTATCCGCACCGATGTCCACCACGTCGGGAACACCACGGTCACGGCGCCGGCCTCGCCACCGACAGCCGCGGATATCACCGCACACCAAATCCGGTCAGAATCGACCACTGCCCTACCCTGTAGCCCCAACGGGTCATCGATGCAGTCGAGGGCTTGCGAAACCAACTCGCCGTCAACGCTTTCCGGACCCGTGATGGTCGCCGGCCCCACAACCACCGTCGCGTGCGACCGCATCACGGCGGATCGGTCCATGCGAGCTGGACCAGTCGATCAGGCTGGCCGTGCCGCACCACAACAGCGCGCCCAGGAGGCAACGGCATCGGGCGGGCAGCGCCCAGCAGCACCCCTTCCTCGGGACCCGCGCTCATCATCAGCCCGGCGGCACCCAGATCACGCAGGCGCGCCAGAATCGGGTCGAACATGGCGCGCGCAGCACCCCCTGAACGCCGTGCCACCACCACATGCAGTCCGATGTCTTGGGCATGTGGCAGTAGGTCCAGAAGCGGGTTCAGCGGATTGACTGCCGACCCCGCAACCAGGTCGTAATCATCCACCACGACATAGATTTCGGGGCCTGACCACCACGATCTGTCCCGAAGCTGCCGTTGGGTGACACCCGGGCCGGGCATCCGTGCCGCCAGTTCCTCCAGCACCAGTGCCAGCTCAGTCTGCACGGTGGAAGTCGACATCGCATAGCCATACAGGTGCGCGGTCTCGACGACTCCCAGCAATGTCCGCCGGAAGTCGACGATCAGCAGTCGGGCCTGGGTCGGATCGGCCTGGTCGGCAATCACTCGGCATAACAGGCGTAGTGCCGCGGTTTTACCGCAACCGGTCTCACCCAGCACGATCAGATTCGACTCGGTGGCCAGATTCACCGCAAACGGCCGTAATTCCTCCTCGGACACACCGATGACCAGGCCCGGCGGCTGGTCGTCGGGGCCGGCGCGCAACTCGTCGAGGCCGACCCGCAACGGCAGCAGCTCGATCGCCGGTGCGCACACGTCGCCCGGAAGGCGCCGGGGACAGGCGTTGAGCTCAGGTAAGGCAACAGCGAATTCCTTTCCATCGCCGGTTATTCCGCGACCGGGTGGACTTCCGCTCAACAGCTGCGCGCGGCGGCGGTCCATCTCGGATTCCGAAGGGTCACCGAGCCGAAGCTCGATCCGCGTGCCGAGGTGGTCCTTCAACATGGGCCGCAATTCGGCCCAGCGACCGGCCGTCAACACCAGGTGAAGACCAACCGAAAGTCCCTGTGCCGCCATGGCAGTGATGCTGTCTTCGAGAATCTCGAACTCACGACGCAGCGCACCCCAACCGTCGACGGCAAGCACCACCTCCCCGTAGCCATCTTGGAACGGAGTCTGGGGCCCGTATCGCTGCCGGAAGTCCAATCGACGCCGACACAGCGCGGACAGCTGAGACACGATCCGCCGCACAAGTTCCGGTTCATGCCGTCCCGCCACGGTCCCAACGTGCGGCATCTCTGACAGCGCCATCAGTGCACCTTCACTCAAATCCAGACCATAGATGCTCAAGTTACCGGGCTGCTGGGTGCGGGCCAGCCCCATCAGCAAGGTCTGCGCGACCGTCGATTTGCCTGAGCGCGGACCCCCGACAATCGCTACGTGTCCACCGGCACCGTTGAGGTCGACCGTCAGCAGGTCGTGTCTCTGGTGAAACGGGTTGTCCACCAACCCGATCGGAATACGCAACCCAGCCCAGCCGGATCTGCCTCCCAGCAACTCTGACAACGCAGGCGGCTTGTCCAACGGCGGCAGCCACACCCGGTGGGCCGGCGTGCCGCGCCCGGCCACGGCTTGTAGCACGGTGTTCAGCAGTGTCGGTCCGGGACGCGCATCGCTGTCTGCTTGAACCGGCGGCGACGTGGTGAACAGGCAGGGCACGTGCGCCTCGTCCTCGGCACGCGGGAGACCGCCGGAGACGAACGCCGTGCGGAACCGGAGCAATCTTCCGTCTGCTGTCTTGAGGTAGCCGGCACCCGGTGTGCCCGGCAACTCGTGAGCGTCAGCAACACCGAGCACGGCTCGCGACTCGGATGCCGAGAAGGTCTTGAGGCAGACCCGGTAGGACAGATGAGTTTCCAAACCACGAAGTCGACCCTCGTCCAACCGCTGACTGGCCAGGAGCAGGTGGATACCCAGTGACCGGCCGAGCCGCCCGATCGCCACGAACAACTCGGCGAAATCCGGATGCTGACTGAGCAATTCGGAAAACTCGTCGATCACGATGAACAAGGTCGGCAGCGGCGGCAGGTCGGCGCCGATCGCCCGTGCTCGACGATAATCAGCTATACCGGCCAGGTTCCCGGCGGCCCGCAACACCGCCTGTCGGCGGGTCATCTCTCCGGAAAGGGCATCGCGCATACGAGCCACCAGAGGAGCCTCCTGCGCCAGATTGGTGATCACAGCCGCAACATGGCTGGCCTTCTCGAATCCGAGAAATGTTGCACCCCCCTTGAAGTCGACCAAGATCAGGTTCAGATCATCCGGCGAGTGCGTGGCGATCAGGCCGAGCGTAAGCGTTCTCAGGAACTCTGATTTTCCCGAACCTGTTGCACCGATGCATAATCCGTGCGGACCCATACCGTGTTCGGCCGGCTCCTTCAAATCGAGATCGACCGGCTCCCCGCTTTCCGTCGTCCCGATCGGAACTCGCAACCGCGCCCCCTCAGCCCGTCGCCGCCACATCAGCTCCAGTTCGACCGCTATCTGTGCGTCAAAGCCCAACAACGCCGGCCAATCCCGGGACGCATCCGCGGATCCCGCGGCCAACCGGAATCGGGCCAGCCTGCGGGCGCAATTCTCTGCTTGCAGCACCGTGAGTTGATCTGCCCGGGTGTCAGCGGATACCTCAGCGCATCCCAGTGCTCTCAGCTCGCCTGATTGCACCACCATTGATGGTTCTCCGAGGGCCGAATCCGGTTCGGCCACAACGAGCACCGTCACGCTGTCGCAATCGTCCACACCGTTCATGGGAACCCCATCCACCACCATCACGAGGTGACAGCCGGCTGCCAGCGCATCACCGGATGCGACGGCCCTGCCAGGATCTTCAAACCGCAGTAGTGGACCGCCGAGACGTCCAGAATGGTGATGGTGCGGCAGCCATTTCAGCCACTCCCACTCTGCTGACCCAGTCGCAGCCGCAACCCTCACCTGGTCAGGGCCGTGCAGCACCGCCAGCTGACAGATCATCGCGCGCAGCAGCCCGCGGGCTCCGTCACCGCCGATATGCATCTCGCGGTACCGATTCAGTGCGATGGTGACCGGCGCGTCGGGCACGGTGGCACAGTCCCGCAACAGCCGTTGCAAGGCTTGTTCTGTCACCGGATCTCGTACTTCCCCACCGGTGCGCGGTCCGGTGACGAGGCGGGTGCTCAGCGTCTGACTGCCCAGACCGACCCGGATCTCGGTGAAATCTCGGTCACTGCAAAGGCGTTCCCACATCCGCGGGCTGCCGACCAGCGTCCACAGGGCGCCCGGAGCCGGATGGTCCTCATGCAGTCGACGGTATTGCTCCGCCGCAGTCAGCTCCGCGCAGTCTCCGATCGCGTCGAGGTACACCAGGTAATCGCGGCGATCGGCATCGATCTCGCCGGACCGTTGCACACCGCGCGAGCCATAGACCAGGCTGCCGACCATCGACAGCGCCATCGTCGCCGGGAACAGTAGGAACACCGGACTGCGTCCGGCTGCGGCTCCAGACCGGAAGTAGAAGACGAACATTCCAGCCATGGCAAGCAGCATCAGTATTGGCAGCACACGGCTGACCATGCTGCCTGAAGCGGCCTGCGGTATGGCCGGCGGCAGGCGCAACTCGATGTCGTCCGTTGCGGGCATGACCACCGGACGTCGCACAACCCTGGTGAACTCCATCGACTATCAGACGCGGCACGCGGCCGTTCGGTTCCATGATTTTGCCGTGAATTTTGCCGTCCGAGGCCCGGTTCGACTGCGGTTAGGGTGATGGCGGGCTCGTCGATTCGGGGGGTGGTGCGATGCCCGATGCAGTTTGCCGACTGTCCGTACAGGCCGCTGGTACTCATACCGAGCGGGCCGTCGACCTGGTATTACCCGCGGACACCGCGCTGGAGTTGCTGCTGCCCATGGTCGTCACGCTGGCCCACGATGAGGTGGACGCCACCGGCCATGACTGGCGACTCGATGACGCCGCCGGTACGCCGATCGACCGGTCACAGTCATTGGTGCAGAACGGTATCCATGATGGTGCCCTGCTGTTCCTGCGGCGTGCGCCCGCACCGATCTTCGGGGGGCTCCGATCGCGGCCCGTCACCGATGCTGCCGACGCCGACGCGGCTGCCGCACCGAACCGACTGCTGACCCACGTGTTGTGCGCATGGGCGGTAGCCCTGGCCTGCGCCGTTCTAGCCTGGTCTGGCGCCCGCGCTGACAAGCCGACGACGGCCGCAATCGCCTGCGGCACCGCACTTGTTGCCTTGGGCCTGGCGCTGCGGCAGGGGCACCACCGCACCATCGCCTTCGGCGGCACTGCGCTGGCCCTGGGCGGGGTTACCGGATTCCTGGCTGTGCCTGCTGGACCAGCGGCAGCCAACGTCCTGCTCGGGTGTTCGGTGGTGCTTTCCGTCGCCGTGGTGTTGTTGCGAACGGGTGAGCTCCTGTTACCGGTTGCCGCAGTGGCCTTTTCGGTTCCATTGGCGCTGTCGGCCGCGTTGGCAACATGTCTGACGCTGTCGCTGTCCGCCATAGGAGCCGCGGTCGCGGCCCTGGCGTTGGCCGGATTGACCCTGGCACCGCGAATCGCGATCACCATTGCCGGGCTGGCACCGGAGTCCGCAGATCCGCTCGATAGCGACACAGCACATACGGACCTCGCCCAGTCGGTACTGACCGGAACCGTGTTCGGATCAGCTGCCGCCGCCGCAGTCGGCGCGTGCACTGTCGCCGTCGGAAGCCCGCATGCGCGATTGGCCAGCCTGGCGTTCATTTGGGCGCTGGCCGCCGCACTATTACTCCGGGTACCTTCATACCACGACCCGGGCCGCCGATGGGCGGTTTTACTCTCTGGAATATGCTGCACCACTACAGCTTTCGCAGTCTCCGCCGCGGGTGCTCCGCAGAGCGCTCCGTGGCTTGGTCTGACGCTTATCCTCGCGACACTGGCCGCACTGCGGACGGGGCCGCCCGGTGCCGTCAGAGCGCGGTGGCTGGTCCGCGCCGAATATGTTGCGCTGGTTGCGGTTATACCTACAGCGTTATGGGTTTGCGGAGTCTATTCACTGGCGCAGGGCCAGTGAACCGGCCTTCTTTGCGGCCAGCTCACCGGGCGAGGCAAATGGCGGCCATCGCCTTGACCGTAGCGGCCACGGGTTCGATTCCGGCCGCAGGCGCAGTGGCACCGGCACCGGTCGATCACGCTCAGCTCCCCGGACCCGCGGCCCCGTCACCACCCGGCAGGACCGAGCAGAGCGACCGCTGCGCGGCAACCGCGACGCGGACCGTCCAAACCCGCAAAACTCATCTGGAAGCGCTGAAACTTGAGCAGGTTTGGCCACTGTCGCGCGGCAGCGGCCAATCGGTAGCCGTCATCGACACCGGTGTCGCACGGCATCGCCTGCTACCGCACCTGAGACCCGGCGGCGATTTCGTCTCTTCGGGAGACGGGACGCAGGACTGCGACGGGCACGGCACCGCGATCGCCGGGCTGATCGGGGCCAGCCCCGCCGAGGGCACACCGGACGCATTCAGCGGCGTGGCACCTGAGGCCACGATCATCGCTATCCGTCAGTCCAGCAACAAGTTCCGGCTGATCGATGATCCCGCCGTATCCGGTGTCGGTGACGTGGCGACCCTGGCCCGGGCTGTGCGCTTGGCCGCCGACGCCGGCGCCACCGTCATCAACATCTCCTCGGTGGCCTGTATGCAGGCACCCGATCCATTGGACGACCGGGCACTGGGGGCGGCCCTGGCCTACGCCGTCGACGTCCGCAACGTCGTCGTAGTGTCAGCGGCCGGGAACGCCAGTGGCGATTGTTCGCAGCAGAATCCACTTGGCGACCCAAAACGTCCTGGCATACCCGATTGGGACACCGTACGCACGGTGGTCAGCCCGGCCTGGTACGACGACTACGTGCTCACGGTCGGTTCGGTCGGTCCCGACGGCGCGCCCTCACCGTTCAGTTTGGCCGGGCCATGGGTGGACGTCGCGGCTCCGGCAGAGGCCGTGGTGTCGCTGGGCATCCAGGGTGACGGTCTGGTCGGCGAGCACCCCGACGGTCGCCCACTATCCGGCACTAGTTACGCCGCACCAGTAGTCAGTGGTGTTGCGGCACTGGTTCGTTCACGTTTACCCCAGTTGTCAGCCCGCCAGGTGATGGCCCGCATCAAAAACACTGCCCACCATCCGGCAGGCGACTGGAACCCCCAGGTCGGCCACGGCGTCGTCGATCCGCTGGCCGCGGTCAGCGCTGACAGTCCGGTTGCGGCCGCGGCCTCGACATCGGCAGCGTCGGTGGTCCCGGCAGCGGCACCGCCAGAAGATCACCGGCGTGCCCGCAGGATCGCATTCATGGGTACCGCCGTCTGCGTTACCGTGGCAGCCATCGCAGTCACCGGCGGACGTCGGCTACGGCGCTAAGCCATCGCGCAACACCGATGCTGCCTCCACGCTCAGCTCCGGTCCACGCGGTAGTCGCGCCAGCATAGGCCATGGGACGGGAATCGGATCACCCTGCACACCAAGATATTTCCCCGCCTCTGCATCGTGCACCCCATACCGCACGCCGGCATCGCTGATCAGGTACAACGGCCCTATCGCAGCTACGCCGGTAAGTCCGGTGGCCCGCACGTAAGCATGTCGCCCAGGCGGAATCTCGACGGTATCGACGTTCGGCCCTACGCCGTCGGCCTGCACCATGTCCGCTGCATTCCGGTTACTACCCCGCAGATTGCCCGACCGCACAACGGTTTTCGCGTCAACGCCCGCCGCTTCCGGGCTCCAGTGCGCACACACCGACCCGCCGAATTCGTCACCCAGCGGTGGCCGAGCCCTATCCGGAAAGCTCGACACCGCAAGCTCAGTGACCGCCGATAGGCCCGCAATGACCGAAGGCGCTACGACCGGCAGGTCACCACCTCCCACACCGTAGGAAAACCGGATCAGGTCGGCGGCCACGTCGCCCACCCGCTGCACCCCGGTGCCGAGCACCACGTAATGGTCCACGGTGTCGGCGCGGGTCACCCGCAATACCTGGCCGATGCGGTAACCGCCCTGGCCGCGCGCACCCGACCCTGCCAGCGGCGGAGGCGCTATCGCCGGTAATTCGGGCAGCATGTCGAGCACTGCCTGCGAAATCTCGCGTGGCACAACACCGTCGATACGCAACGCTCGCACTGTCGCCATATTGCGCAGGTCTACCTCGGCACGTCTACCGTCGTACAGCAGATAGGTGACAGCACGGTTTTCGCCGGCTGCGGTGGCCAGGATCGCCCGCGACGAGTCGAGGCCTTCAACATCCCCTGAATCTGGGCCGGCGGTCAACGTGGTGCGGTCCGCGTCGCAGATCATCCACGAGGTCGCTGCCATCGAGGTACCGATTTCCGAAGGCGCACCGGGTATTCCGACCAAAGGACCACGTGATGCGGCGGCTATTGCAGCGGCTCGGACCACAGTCGGGTCAGCCGCGGTCCGTGCGATCAGCCGGGCCGAGGCTAGATTCAGCACCGGGTGCAGCGTCGGGCCCATCCGTACATAGAGTGCGCCGGTTTCGCGTGCCATCACGATGGGGGCGTCGCCCAGCGAGCCCGACGGCGAAGCGACTGCCACCAGCACGCAGACCGCGGTCAGCAACAACCCGGCCGCACCGCCCAGCAGATACGAAATCGTTTGTGCACGAACGGGTTCGTCGACCATGGCGGAATCACCGCGCACCAGGACGTGGATCAGCCGACGCATCTGGAAACGGCGGCCACTGGCCTGCAGCTGTGCTTCGATCCCCCGCGCCATGAACATCCCCCGACAAGCAGCCTAACCAAGGCCGCGCCGGCGCCCCGACACCAATTCACTACGCCTCAGTCGACGTCGACCCAGTCCAGGGTCCGACTCACGGCCTTCTGCCACCCGGTGTACCCCGCCGTCCGCTGGGCGTCGTCCCACGACGGCGTCCAGCGTTTGCCCTCCTGCCAGTTGGCGCGCAGCTCGTCCGGATCAGACCAGAAGCCGACGCCCAGCCCGGCCGCGTATGCCGCACCGAGCGCAGTAGTCTCGGCAACAACGGGTTTGACCACCTCGACCCCCAGCACGTCGGCCTGAATCTGCATGCACAGTTCGTTCACGGTGATACCGCCGTCGACTTTGAGGACCTCCAGGTGCACACCGGAGTCGGCTTCCATCGCGTCGACGACATCACGGCTCTGGTAGCAGATGGCCTCCAACGTCGCCCGCGCCACGTGGGCGTTGGTGTTGAAGCGAGACAAGCCGACGATGGCGCCGCGGGCATCCGAACGCCAGTACGGCGCAAACAATCCCGAGAATGCCGGCACGAAGTACACGCCACCGTTGTCGGCGACCTGCCGGGCCAGCGTCTCACTGTCGGCGGCGCCAGAGATGATGCCCAGCTGATCCCGCAGCCACTGCACCGCCGAACCGGTGACGGCGATCGAACCCTCCAGCGCGTAAACGGGTTTTGCGTCCCCGAACCGGTAGCACACCGTGGTCAGCAGGCCATGTTCGGAGCGCACGATCTTCTCGCCGGTGTTCAGCAGCAGGAAATTGCCTGTGCCATAGGTATTTTTGGCCTCCCCAGCGGACAGGCACACCTGCCCCACCATGGCGGCCTGTTGATCGCCCAGAATTCCCGTGACCGGCACCGCACAACTCAGCGGGCCGTCGACACCGGTCACGCCGTAGGGCTCGGATACCGACGACGACGCTATGGTCGGCAGCATCTGCCGCGGAATCCCGAAGAACGACAACAACTCGTCGTCCCAATCCAGGGTCTCGAGGTTCATCAGCATGGTGCGACTGGCGTTGGTGACGTCCGTGACGTGTACGCCGCCGCGGGTGCCACCGGTGAGGTTCCACAGCACCCAGGTGTCGCAGGTTCCGAAAATGGCCTCACCGCGCTCGGCGGCTTCCCGGACACCGGGCACGTTCTCCAGAATCCACTGAATCTTGCCGCCGGAGAAGTACGTCGCCGGCGGCAGCCCGGCCTTGCGCCGGATGACGTCGCCGTGTCCGTCGCGTTCCAGGGCGGCGGCGATCCGGTCTGTGCGGGTGTCCTGCCAGACGATGGCGTTGTAGTACGGGCGACCGGTGTCGCGGTTCCACACCACGGTCGTCTCACGCTGGTTGGTTATCCCCAGCGCAACCAGATCGGACGCCGACAGTCCGGTGTTGATCAGAGCGCTCTGCAACACCACGCCGGTGCGCTCCCAGATTTCCACCGGGTTGTGCTCGACCCAGCCCGCCTGCGGCAGGACCTGCTCGTGCTCCAGTTGATGACGCCCGACCTCGCTACCTGAGTGGTCGAAGATCATCGCCCGGGTGCTGGTGGTGCCCTGGTCGATAGCCGCTACGAATTCAGCCATGTGCCTTACCCTTTCACGCGCACCGTGCGTCTTGCCCGCACCCGTCGATAGCATGTCACCGTCGGCGCTCTCACACGTAGGGTATGAGTGAGCGCAACGATCCGGGCCAGACGCGCAGATCAGTGGCGGCGACGCTCGCGGTAAGCGGCGACGTGCTGCCGGTTGCCGCAGTTTCCGGTGTCGCAGAAAATGCGAGATCGGTTGCGCGACAGGTCGATCAGCGCCGCATCACAGTCCGGTGCCGCGCAGATTTTGAGCCGACGCAGCTCGCCCGCCCGAATGAGGTCAGCCAGTGCCATCGCCATCTCGGCGCCCATCCGCTGCCACAGCGGATCTTCGCGGGAAGCCAGATGAAGGTGCCATTCGGGCATCTCCGGGTGACGGGTGAGCCAGGGCGAGGCCTTCGTGTCACTCAGCAGGGCGTTGACCGCTTCGACCACTTGCTCCTCGTCGCCGGCAAGGGCCCACAGCTCGCCTAGCCGTTTGCGCAGCCGGTGCACCGAGCGCAACTCCGCTGCATCCCCGTCGCGCCGTCCGGTCCACCCGAAACTGTCCAGATACGCGTCGAGGGCACCTAGGTCCGCAAGTCGCTCGCCGTCCGCGCGATCGCTATTGACCAGCACGCACGCTGCTCGCAGTGTGAGTTCCGTGTCATTACTGAAAATCATTTGACTCGTTACACCCGAACTTCATAGGGTCATTACCGATATCTCTTTTACTCATTACACCATCGGGGGTGAACTGTGCGTGCGACGAGTGGATCCGACCATTTCCGGGTCGGCATGCTTTTTGCCGTCGCATCGGCGTTCACCTTCGGGATGTCCGGGTCGCTGGCTAAATCGCTGATCGAAGCGGGTTGGAGCCCCACGGCCGCGGTCGTCGCCCGGTTGGCTGGTGGCGCCTTGGCGCTGGCCGCAGTCGCAACCGTCATCCGCCCTGGCTGGTTCCAGGAAGCGCGCCAGCACGCCGGCACTGTGGTCCTCTACGGCCTCATCCCGATAGCGGGCTCCCAACTGTGCTTCTTCAACGCCGTCGCTCATCTTTCGGTCGGCGTAGCGTTGCTGCTCGAATACACCTCACCCGTTCTGGTCGTCGGCTGGTTCTGGGCGACCACCCGACTCCGTCCCGGCACCCTCACCCTCGGCGGGGTCGCGCTTGCCGTCGCGGGCATCACCCTGGTGCTGGGGCTCATCGGACCGCACGGACCATCAAACGCCAGCGTCAATCTGATCGGCATCGGCTGGGGCTTGGGCGCTGCGGTCTGTGCGGTCTGCTACTTCGTGATGTCCGACAAAGCCAGCGCCGACGGCACGGGCCTGCATTCGATCACCCTGGCGACCGGCGGCCTGATCATCGGCGCCGTCGCGGTCGGCCTGTTCGCCGCTACCGGGGCCATGCCGATGACCTTTACCGGGCAGAACGCCGTTTTCGCGCACGCGACGGTGCCGTGGATCGTTCCGGTGATCGCGCTGGCGATCATCCCGACCGCATTGGCATACACCCTGGGCGTCATGGCCATTGCGCGGCTGCAGCCCCGATTCGCGTCGTTGGTCGGCCTGGCCGAGGTTATGTTCGCGGTACTGACCGCCTGGGCGCTGCTCGGAGAGGCCATCACCCCGACCCAGGCCCTCGGCGGGGCCGTGGTACTGGCCGGTCTGGCCCTGGCCCGGCTCGGCGACCGCAGCGAGCGCCCTACCGAGCCCTCGACGCAGCAAGAACCCACGCCACCACAGGCGAGCGCCGACGCACAAACGATTGGCCGCGGCTGAGTGCGGTATGTGAAGATTGCGCGGTGAGCCTGCTCAGCACGTCGGTCCGTGTGGCCGCAATCGCCGCCGCCGTGATCTCCGGAACGACCCTGTTGGCCGCCGCCCCGGCCTCTGCTGACGATGCCTGCCCGGGTGTCGAGGTGGTGTTCGCCCGCGGTACCAGCGAGGACCCGGGAATCGGACGGGTTGGCGATGCCCTGGTCAACGCGCTGCAGCCGCTTGTCGGGGGCCGCACCGTCGGCAGCTATGGCGTCGACTACCCGGCGACGTATGACTTTCTGATGGCCCAGGACGGCGCCACCGATGCCGCGAGCCACATCGCCGCCATGGCGCAGCAGTGCCCACACACCCGCTTTGTGCTGGGCGGCTACTCGCAAGGCGCCGCGGTGGTCGACATGCTGGCCGGTGTTCCGCCGTTGGGTGACAAGGTCGGCGAGGTCGGCTCGGCGCCTCCGCTGCCCGCCAACCTCGCCAACAAGGTCGCGGCCGTCGCGGTGTTCGGCAATCCCTCGAGCAAGTTCAGCCACCCGCTCACTTCCTCGGGCCAGTTCGCGAGCCGCTCGATCGACGCGTGCGCCGACGGTGACCCGATCTGCTCCCGCGGCCGAAACCCCTTCGCCCACACCCACTACGAGACGTCCGATTGGGTACCTCAGGCGGCGGCATTCGCTGCCCGGTTCCTCTGACGTCGGGCGAGATGGGCTGCTGCCGCCGCTGACCGGCGCTAGGATTCGGTGTGATCTTTGAACTTCTGCGCCGGACCCTGAGCGGCGCCGCAACCACCGTCGTCATGGCCGGAGCGGCCATCACAACCCCCGCCCTGGGCACTTTGGCTGTGGCCAACGCAGCCTGCCCCGATATCGAGGTGACGTTCGCCCGCGGCACCGGCGAAGCGCCCGGCCTGGGCTTGGTCGGCGGCACCTTCGTCGATCAGCTTCGAGGGAAGGTCGGCGGTCGCTCCGTGGGCGCCTACGGCGTCAACTACCCGGCGACCTACGACTTCCTCGCTGCCGCCGACGGCGCGAACGACGCCAGCGCGCACATCCAGTGGATGGCCGACAACTGTCCGGATACCCGGCAGGTGCTCGGCGGCTATTCGCAGGGCGCGGCGGTCATGGATGTGATCGGCGCCGTACCGGTGCCGGGCGTCGGATTCAGCAACCCGCTACCGCCGGACGCGGCCGGACATGTGGCCGCAATCGCTGTGTTCGGTAATCCGTCGGCAAAGCTCGGCCTGCCGCTGACGGCCAGCCCTGTGTGGGGTGGCAAGGTGATTGACCTGTGCAACGGTGGCGACCCGATCTGCCAGACTGACGGCAGGGACGTGCCGGCGCACAGCGCTTATGCGGGCGCACAGACCAACAACGCGGCCAACTTCGTCGCCGGATTGTTGTAGCACTGACGCCAATTCGTCTTCGGAGCCGTTAATTTGTTGGGCTAGCCTCGAATTCGTGGTCCGTCGTCTGTTCGCCGCGATCATCGTCGCTCTGGCCGCCGCCGTCGTACCGATGACGGCGGCGCCCAGTGTGATCGGTGCCGCCCACGCCGCCGGGTGCCCACCTGCCGAAGTTGTGTTCGCCCGCGGCCGGATGGAGCCACCCGGGCCAGGTCAGGTCGGCGCCGCGTTCGTCAACTCGCTACGCAGCCTCCGTGGCCCGAACATCGGCTTGTATCCGGTGAACTACCCCGCGGATACCCAGGTCGACATGGGGGCCAACGACATGAGTCGTCATGTGCAATGGATGACCCGCAACTGCCCCAATACCAAGCTGGTCCTCGGCGGATATTCGCTGGGCGCTGCAGCAACCGATCTGGTTCTGGCAGTGCCCATTTCAGCATTCACCTTCAACAGTCCGCTGCCCAAAGGAACTGACCAGCACATTGCGGCCGTCGCGCTGTTCGGTAACGGTTCCAACTGGGCAATGCCCATCACCGCATTGAATCCCGTCTATCAGGACCGCACCATCGACCTGTGCCACACCGACGATCCGATCTGCAATCCGAGCAGCCCCTACAAGTGGCGCTCAGAATGGCAGGACCATCTGGCGCCGGGCTACATCCAGTCGGGCATGGTCGCCCAGGCGGCCAAGTTCGTCTCGGCACGCCTGTAATTTGTCGCCCAGATCGACGAAAAAGCCGGCTTCACTCGCACTTTCCGGCCCATATATCCGTATCGGCGGGAGGGATCAAAGGGTGCGGAGGTCTCGGGTGACCGCGATGCGGGCCTGCAGTTGGTCATCAGGCGGGTAGTCCACCGCCACCAGAGTCAGGCCCCGCGCCGGTGCGGCAGCGAAGTCGCTGGACCGCTGATCGGCCGCCAAAAGCCCAGCGATCCACGAGGGTTCGCGCCGCCCCTCACCCACCGCCAAGAGCGCCCCGACCAAAGAGCGCACCATGTTCCAGCAGAACGCATCTGCGGTGACATGAGCCGTCACCAGATCGCCTGTGCGGTCCCACTCCAGCCGCTGCAAGTCCCGAATGGTGGTCGCACCCTCACGGAACCGGCAGAACGCGGCAAAGTCCTGCAACCCCAACAGCTCTCGTGATGCTGCGGTCATCGCAGACAAGTCCAGCGGCCGCGGCCATGGCATGACGAAGCGGGACTGTTGCGGGTCCACCCCGTAGGGCGCCAACGACAGCCGGTACTCGTAGTGCCTGCGCAGCGCCGAGAATCGGGCATCGAAACCGGCCGGCGCCCTGATGATCTCGCGCACCCGCACGTCCGCGGGCAAGAACCGTGCCAGCCGACGTACCAACGGCAAGAATTCGGGGTCGTCAGGACGCGGCGTCCGCGGAAAGGCGTAACCCAGTGCGTCACAAGGCACATCGACGTGCGCCACCTGACCGGTGGCGTGCACACCGGTGTCGGTGCGCCCGGCTGTCACCAATCGCACCGGCTCACGGAACACTGTCGACAGCGTCTCCTCGATGACCCCGGCCACCGTGCGTTGTCCGGCTTGCGGTGCCCAGCCGGCGAAGTCGGTGCCGTCGTAGGAGATGTCCAGCCGCAAACGAACATGCCCGCCACCGGATTCGGTGGCGGGCATGTCGTTCACAGCCTGATTATGACTTGGCGTCATCCTCGGTCGCCTCAGCCTCGGCGGCAGGAGCCTCAGCTTCAGTGGCCTCAGCTTCAGGAGCCTCGACCTCAGCAGCCGCTTCCTCCGCCGGAGCTTCCTCCGCCGGAGCTTCCTCGACAACCTCAGCCTCGGCAGCCTTGGCCTGAGCCGCGGCGGCACGACGAGCGCGGTCGGCCTCGGAAACGACGGTCTTCTCCCGGACCAGCTCGATGACCGCCATCGGAGCGTTGTCGCCCTTGCGGTTCTCGACCTTGATGATCCGGGTGTAGCCACCGTCGCGGTCCGCGAAGAACGGCGCGATCTCGGCGAACAGGGTGTGGACCACGTCCTTGTCGCGGATCTTCTTCATCACCTCGCGCCGGTTGTGCAGCGCACCCTTCTTGGCGTGGGTGATGAGCTTCTCCGCGTACGGCCGCAACGCCCGGGCCTTGGGCTCGGTCGTCGTGATCCGGCCGTGCTCGAACAGCGAGGTGGCCAGGTTGGCCAAGATCGCCTTCTGGTGCGAGGACGAACCGCCGAGGCGGGCACCCTTTGTGGGCTTGGGCATTGCACTATCTCCTAATTGGGGCCGGCCCCCGTGTCAGGTAGGGCCGGGACGGAATTCTTTACAGCTGTTCGGTTTCGGCGTAGTCCTGGTCAGCGTCGAGGTCGTAGTTGGCGTCGCTGTTCCAGGTGCCGGTGGCCACGTCGTAGCCGGCAACCTGAGACGGATCAAACGTGGCCGGGCTGTCCTTCAGCGACAGACCCAGCTGGTGCAGCTTGATCTTGACCTCGTCGATGGACTTCTGGCCGAAGTTGCGGATGTCCAGCAGGTCGGACTCGGTACGCGAGACCAACTCGCCGACGGTGTGCACACCCTCGCGCTTGAGGCAGTTGTACGACCGCACGGTCAGTTCCAGATCGTCGATCGGCAGTGCGAACGAAGCGATGTGGTCGGCCTCGGCCGGCGACGGGCCGATCTCGATGCCCTCGGCCTCGACATTGAGCTCCCGGGCCAGACCGAACAGCTCGACCAGCGTCTTACCGGCAGAAGCCAGCGCGTCACGCGGGGCGATCGAGTTCTTGGTCTCGACATCCAGGATCAGCTTGTCGAAGTCGGTGCGCTGCTCGACGCGGGTGGCCTCCACCTTGTAGGTGACCTTGAGGACCGGCGAGTAGATCGAGTCGACCGGGATACGGCCGATTTCAGCACCCGAGGCCTTGTTCTGCACAGCCGGGACGTAACCGCGGCCGCGCTCGACGACGAGCTCGACCTCCAGCTTGCCCTTGTCGTTGAGGGTGGCGATGTGCATGTCCGGGTTGTGCACCGTCACACCGGCCGGGGGCACGATGTCACCGGCGGTGACGGCACCGGGGCCCTGCTTGCGCAGGTACATGGTGACCGGCTCGTCCTCTTCCGAGGAAACGACCAGGCCCTTGAGGTTCAGGATGATGTCGGTGACGTCTTCCTTGACCCCGGGGACGGTGGTGAACTCGTGCAGCACACCATCGATGCGGATGCTGGTCACCGCTGCGCCCGGGATGGACGACAGCAGCGTGCGCCGCAGCGAGTTGCCCAGTGTGTAACCGAAGCCCGGCTCCAGCGGTTCGATGGTGAACCGGGACCGGTTGTCGGCCAGCACGTCCTCGGACAGTGTGGGTCGCTGAGAGATCAGCATGATTTCTATCTCCTTCTCGGCACCCGCTATTTGATGCCGGTTTGGTGGTGCTGGGCCCTGATGGCCCAGCAACCGGTGTTACTTCGAGTAGAACTCGACGATGAGCTGCTCGGTGAGCGGCACGACGATCTGAGCGCGCTCGGGCAGCTGGTGCACGAGGATGCGCTGACGCTCGCCGACAACCTGCAGCCAGGACGGCACCGGACGATCGCCTGCGACCTCGCGGGCGAGCTGGAACGGCAGCGTGTTCAGCGACTTCGGCCGGATGTCGATGATGTCGTACTGGGACACCCGGTAGCTCGGGACGTCCACCTTGACACCGTTGACAGTGAAGTGACCGTGGCTGACCAGCTGACGGGCCATGCGGCGGGTACGGGCCAGGCCGGCGCGGTACACGACGTTGTCCAGGCGGCTTTCCAGGATCTGCAGCAAGTTCTCACCGGTCTTGCCAGCCTTGCGGTTGGCTTCCTCGTAGTACTTGCGGAACTGCTTCTCCATGACGCCGTAGGTGAAGCGAGCCTTCTGCTTCTCCTGCAGCTGGGTGCGGTATTCGCTCTCCTTGATCCGCGCGCGACCGTGCTGGCCGGGCGGGTAGGGGCGCTTCTCGAACGACTGATCGTCACCGACGAGATCGACGCCGAGGCGGCGCGACTTGCGGGTGGCGGGTCCGGTATAACGAGCCATTAGTCAGATCCTCCCTAGACCCGGCGCCGCTTGGGCGGACGGCAGCCGTTGTGCGGCTGCGGAGTGACATCGGAAATGGCGCCAACCTCGAGGCCGGCAGCCTGCAGCGAACGGATCGCGGTCTCGCGGCCCGAGCCCGGGCCCTTCACGAAGACGTCGACCTTCTTGACACCGTGCTCCTGCGCTTTGCGGGCAGCGTTCTCGGCAGCGAGCTGCGCGGCGAACGGGGTGCTCTTGCGTGAACCCTTGAAGCCGACGTGACCCGACGAGGCCCAGGCGATGACGTTGCCCTGCGGATCGGTGATCGAGACGATGGTGTTGTTGAACGTGCTCTTGATGTGAGCGGCGCCGTGCGGGACGTTCTTCTTTTCCCGGCGACGAGTGGGCTTGCCGCGCTTCGAGGCGGCGGCTTGCCCTGACTTCTTGGTGGGTGCCATTTACTTACCTGGCCTTCTTCTTGCCGGCGATGGTGCGCTTCGGGCCCTTGCGGGTACGCGCGTTGGTCTTGGTGCGCTGGCCACGCACGGGCAGGCCACGACGGTGGCGCAGGCCCTGGTAGCAACCGATCTCGATCTTGCGACGGATGTCAGCCTGAACCTCGCGGCGCAGGTCACCCTCGACCTTGATGTTGCCTTCGATGTAGTCGCGCAGCTGGGTCACCTGGTCGTCGGTGAGGTCCTTGGTACGCAGGTCCCGGTCGATGCCGGTAGCAGACAGGATCTCCTGGCTGCGGGTACGGCCGATGCCGTAGATGTAGGTCAGCGCGATCTCCATGCGCTTGTCGCGCGGGAGATCAACGCCCATGAGACGTGCCATCAGGCAGTGTTCCTTTTCGTTGCGGAGGTCTGTTCCCAGTCCGTTCCCCGTCTATCGGGGTCCGGCCTCCGTGCCGGACGTGGTTGAACGACGTATTCGCTCATTGGTACTGGGAGGTCTGCATTCAGTTGTGGGTGTTGCCTACTGCTTGAGCTGGGGCTAGCCCTGCCGCTGCTTGTGCCGCGGATCAGAGCAGATCACCATGACCCGCCCGTGCCGGCGGATCACCCTGCACTTGTCGCAGATCGGCTTGACGCTCGGGTTCACCTTCACGGCTTCGCGATCCTTTTCTCGGTTCTGAATTGGTGTTGCTGGGCGCTTACTTGTAGCGGTAAACGATGCGACCACGGGACAGGTCGTATGGAGACAGCTCCACCACGACACGGTCCTCGGGCAGGATGCGGATGTAGTGCTGCCGCATCTTGCCGCTGATGTGGGCGAGAACCTTGTGACCGTTCTCCAGCTCAATGCGGAACATCGCATTGGGCAGAGGCTCGATCACGCGACCCTCGACCTCGATGGCGCCGTCTTTCTTTGCCATACTCTTCGGTAATCCTCTGGTTCTTCGGTTTCGTATCTCGTACGCCCGTGCATGACACAGCGTCTGCCCCGACTACAAACGAACCGAGAGTCATGAGAAATTCCGGAGAACTTCAAAACAGGGCACGCGAGAAGCCGGCACGGATGCCGCACCGTTGTTCCACGATACCCGCTCTGCGGCCAGGCTCCAAAACCGCGGGGGTGACCGGGCGAACAACGGGTTCGCCACACAGTATGCGCAAGTCAGGGCGCATAATTGCAGGCGATGACTGGACCAGCCCCGCAGGCCCGCAATCCTGTGATTCTCACCGTCGACGACGATCCGGCGGTTTCCCGAGCAGTCGCCCGTGACCTGCGCAAACACTACGGCAATCGATACCGGATCGTGCGCGCCGAATCCGGGCAGGACGGCTTGCTCGCGGTCAACGAGCTGCAGCTCCGCGGCGACACCGTTGCGGTGTTCATCGCGGACTACCAGATGCCCGAGATGAGTGGCATCGACTTCCTCGAGGAAGCGATGGCCGTGTTCCCGCTGGCTCGCCGCGTGTTGTTGACCGCATACGCCGACACCCACGCCGCGATCAACGCCATCAACCTGGTCGACCTGGACCACTATCTGCTCAAGCCGTGGGACCCGCCCGAGGAGAAGCTGTACCCCATCCTCGACGGTCTACTGACCCAGTGGCACGCCGTCGGCGACCGCGGCATTCCGCACACCAAGGTAATCGGCCACCGCTGGAATGCCCGATCCTGGGAAGTCCGGCAGTTCCTGGCCCGCAATCAGCACTACTACCGGGCGTTCTCCTCTGACGACGTCAAAGGCGGGCAACTGCTGGCGGCAGCCGGGCTGGACGGGCTGCAGCTGCCGGTCGTGATCACCGAGCAGGGTGAGGTGCTGGTCGAACCGACCGATGCACAGCTGGCCGAGATGCTCGGGCTGTCCACCAACCCGTCACTGGACATGTACGACTTGGCGGTCATCGGCGGTGGCCCGGCCGGACTGGCGGCCGCCGTGTACGGCGCCTCGGAGGGCCTGCACACAATCCTTATCGACCGCACGGCCACCGGTGGGCAGGCGGGCCGCAGCTCACGGATCGAGAACTATCTCGGGTTCGAGACCGGCATCTCGGGCGCGGAGCTGACCACCGCGGCGCGTCGGCAGGCCGAACGCTTCGAAGCCGAGGTCATCACCACGCGCGAGGTGGTCGGGCTCGAGATCAACGGACTGGCCGCCAAAACACTGACGTTCGATAACGGCCACACCGTGGCCGCCCGCGCGGTCATCCTGGCCACCGGCGTCGACTACCGGCACCTGCAGGTCAGCGGGTGCTGGGAGAACCCCGACGACGTCGGCAATCACTACGTCGGCAACGGGGTGTACTACGGCGCTTCGGTGTCCGATGCCTCCGAGTGCGCCGGCGAGAACGTCTACATCGTCGGCGGCGCGAACTCGGCCGGCCAAGCTGCCATGTTCATGTCGCAACAGGCCAAGTCGGTGACGCTGCTGGTACGGGGACCGTCGCTGGAAGCGTCGATGTCCTACTACCTGATTCAGCAGATCGAAAACAACCCGAAAATCGAGGTTCGCACCTGCACCGAGGTGGTCGACACCTGCGGCGAGGATGGGCACCTGACCGGATTGTGGTTGGTGGACCGCAGGACCGATGAACGCGAGTACGTCGAGTCGTCAAGGCTGTGCTGCTTCATCGGCGCCACGCCACGCACCACATGGCTGGAGAACGCCGGCATCGCCCGGGACGATCACGGTTTCATCCTGACCGGCCCGGATCTGAAGGACGTGTGCGGCTGGACGCTGGACCGGCCACCGCATCACCTGGAAACAAGTGTGCCCGGAGTTTTTGTTGCAGGAGACGTACGGGCCGACTCCGCCAAACGGGTGGCTGCAGCCGTGGGCGAGGGCGCGATGGCAGTGATGCTGGTGCACCGCTATCTGGCGGAGACGTAAGGAGCTGTAGTGGGCGAGAAGTGCGTACGCGAGGAATTGCGGACCCTGTTCCTGTTCGAGTCGTTGACCGACGAACAGCTGGACACCTTGTGCGCCAACGGCCATATCGCGACTTTCGAGCCCGGCCCGGTGTGCATCGAAGGTCAACCCGCGAGCTGCTTCTACGTGATGCTCGAAGGCGAGCTGGTGATGTCGCAGAAGTCCGGAGGTATCGACATCGAGACCAACCGGACGTCGATGCGCGGCGTGTACTGCGGCGCCTGGTCGGCGTACATCCCCGACCAACAACCGGTCTACGAGGCTTCGGTGCGGGTGACCAAACAGTCGCGATTCTTCGTGCTGGACGCCGACGCCTACCGGGACTTCATGCAGACCGAGTTCCCGATGGCTGTGCACCTGCTCGAAGGACACAAGGTCGGCGGCATGCGGCGTCGCCAGATCGTCGGCCAGCGCGAGAAACTGCTTGCCCTGGGCCAACTTTCGGCCGGTCTGACCCATCAGCTGAACAATCCGGCGGCCGCCACCGCCCGTGCCGTGGCAGACCTGCACGAGCGGATCGGCAAGATGCGGCACAAGCTGGCGATGCTGGCCGACGGCAAGCTCTCGGTGGAGTCCCTGCGGGTGCTGGTCAGCATCCAGGACGGCATCCCCGAACAGGTGGCCAAGTCCCGGGGCCAGGAGCTGACTGCCATGGAGACCTCCGACCGCGAGGACTCAATCGGTGAGTGGCTCGAAGACCATGACGTCGCCAGTGCGTGGGAATATGCACCGACATTCGTCGAAGCCGGCCTGGATATCGATTGGCTGGAACGTGTCTCCACCCTGGTCGGTGACAGCAACGAGCCCGAGATGCTGCCAGGCGCGGTGGGCTGGCTGAAATACACCATCGACACCGAACTGCTGATGTGCGAGATTTCCGAAGCCAGCAAACGGATTTCGTCGCTGCTGGCAGATGCCAAACGGTACTCCCAGATGGACCGGGCGCCGTATCAGAGCGCCAATCTGCATGAGCTTCTTCGCAGCACTTTCATGATGTTCGGTGACCGGATCGGCAAGGACGGCACCACGGGCGTCAAGGTGGTCAAGGAATACGACCCGGCCCTACCCGAATTGCAGTGCTACCCGGCCGATCTCAACCAGGTGTGGACCAACATCATCGACAACGCGCTGCAGGCGATGAAGGGCTCGGGCGTGTTGACGGTGCGCACCATGCGGGTCGACGATGACACCGTGCGCGTTGAGATCAACGACACCGGCCCGGGCATTCCCCCGGACGTCATCGAGCGGATCTTCACCCCGTTCTTCACCACCAAGCCGTTCGGCGAGGGCACCGGCCTGGGGCTGGACCTGGCCTGGCGGATCGTATGCGAAAAGCACCACGGCAACCTCTATGTCGAGTCGGTGCCGGGCAATACGACGTTCATCGTGACGCTGCCTGTGAATGCACCGGCGCCCGACGAGACTGCGGTTTCCAGCTGATTCCAGGTATGCCCGCGCGGGCGACTGCGCGAGTTCGGTTCACGGCGAACCGAACGGAATAGCGACGGCCACCGATGTGGTTGACCTCACCATGACGGACTCCTCCCCCGATCTCGGACGTTTTGGTGTATTCGGCCGCGGCGCCACCCCCGAACAAGCCCAACAAATCGAAGCGCTCGGTTACGGCGCCCTGTGGGTCGGCGGTTCTCCGCCGGCTGAATTGGATTGGGTCGAGCCGATCCTCGCCGCGACCACGACGTTGCAGGTGGCCACTGGCATCGTCAATATCTGGACCGCGCCGGCCGATGCCGTCGCCAAATCGTTCCACCGCATCGATGCCGCATACCCCGGGCGATTCCTGCTCGGTATCGGCGTCGGACACCCCGAAGCGCATACGGAGTACCGCAAGCCCATGGACGCGCTGTCCGAATACCTCGACAAGCTCGATGAGCACGGCGTCCCGAAGAACCGCCGCGTGGTGGCGGCGCTGGGTCCGCAGGTGCTCAAGCTGTCGGCTCGGCGCAGCGCCGGCGCACATCCGTATCTGACCACCCCGGAGCACACCGCGCAGGCCCGCGAGATCATCGGCCCCGACGCTTTCCTGGCCCCGGAACACAAGGCTGTACTCACCACCGACGCCGAGCGCGCCCGGGCGATAGGTCGCAAGGCCCTGGAGATTTACCTCAATCTGAACAATTACCTCAACAGCTGGAAGCGGTTGGGGTTCACTGACTCTGACGTCGCCAAGCCGGGCAGTGACCGACTCGTCGATGCCGTGGTCGCCTACGGCGCCGTGGACGCGATCGCTGCCCACCTGCGGCAGCACCTCGATGCCGGCGCCAACCACGTGCCGGTGCAGGTGCTGACGTCGCCGGACAAGTTGATACCCGCACTGACCGAACTCGCGGGTCCCCTGGGCCTGCGCTAGCCGAGAGGGATTAAGCACATGACCCTGAATCTGGGTCGCTTTGGGGTGTGGACGTTTGGCGCCCCCAAACCCGAACAGGCCGCCGAGATCGAGAAGCTGGGCTACGGCGCTGTCTGGCCGGGCGGCTCGCCGGCCGCCGACCTGGCGTTTGTCGAACCGATCCTGGCCGCGACCGAGCATCTGACGGTGACCACCGGCATCGTCAACGTCTGGACTGCGCCGGCGGCAGAAGTCGCCGAGTCCTACCACCGCATCGAGGCCGCGTATCCGGGCCGGTTCGTACTGGGGGTCGGCATCGGTCACCCCGAGCACACCCAGGAGTACCGCAAGCCGTACGACGTGCTGGTGGAATATCTCGACGAGCTGGACGCAGCCAATGTCCCAGTCGCCCGCCGAGTGCTGGCCGCGCTGGGCCCCAAGGTCCTGCGGTTGGCCGCCGATCGCAGCGCCGGTGCACACCCGTACCTGACCACCCCGGAGCACACCGCGTCAGCGCGCAAGCTGATCGGACCGGACGTGTTCCTGGCGCCCGAGCACAAGGTGGTGCTCACAGATGGATCTGCTGAGGGTGCCGAGCAGGCCCGCGCCATCGGCCGCAAGACCGTCGACTTCTACCTGAATCTCAGCAACTACCTGAACAACTGGCGTCGGCTGGGCTTTGCCGAAGAGGACATCGCCAAGCCGGGCAGCGACCGACTGATCGACGCGGTGGTGGCACACGGGACCCCGGAAAACGTCGCCACCCGACTGACCCAGCATCTGGACGCGGGTGCTGATCACGTGACCATTCAGGTGCTCGGCGGCTGGGACAAGCTGGTGCCGACCCTGACAGCACTGGCCGGGCCGCTGAGTTTGAAGGGGTAGCCCGTTAGAGTTGGACCCATGCGGTTGCTGGTCACCGGTGGGGCGGGCTTCATCGGGTCGAATTTTGTGCACAGTGCGGTGCATGACGGCATTGCCGTCACTGTGCTCGATGCGCTGACCTACGCGGGCAGCCGAGAGTCGCTTGCCCCTGTCGCGGACGCCGTCGAGCTGGTGCATGGCGACATTGCCGATGCCGATCTCGTCGACGAATTGGTCGCCGGTCTGGACCCGGAACGCGACGCAGTCGTGCACTTCGCCGCGGAGAGCCATGTCGACAATGGGTTGGCCGACCCGGGACCGTTTGTACAGACCAATGTCGTGGGTACGTTCACCATCCTGGAGGCCGTGCGCCGCAACGGAATCCGACTGCACCACGTATCCACCGACGAGGTGTACGGCGACCTGGAACTCAACGACCCCGCCCGGTTCACCATGGCCACTCCTTACAACCCGTCGAGCCCGTACTCGTCGACCAAAGCCGCAGCCGATCTGCTGGTGCGGTCCTGGGTTCGGTCCTACGGGGTGCGCGCGACGCTGTCGAACTGCTCCAACAACTACGGCCCGTATCAGCACGTGGAGAAGTTCATTCCACGACAGATCACCAACCTGCTGACCGGCCGTCGCGCCAAGCTGTACGGCACCGGGGCCAACGTGCGGGATTGGATCCACGTGCACGACCACAACCGGGCAGTGCGCCGCATCCTCGAGCAGGGCACCATCGGCCGCACGTACCTGATCGGCGCCGATGGCGAGCGGGACAATCTGTCGGTGCTGCGTACGCTGCTGCGCTTGATGGACCACGATCCGGACGACTTCGACCACGTCACCGACCGGGTTGGCCACGACCTGCGGTACGCGATCGACCCGAGCGCACTGCGGGACGAATTGGGTTGGCGCCCCGAGCACACCGATTTCGAGGCCGGGTTGTCGGCCACCATCGACTGGTATCGCAACAACGAATCCTGGTGGTTCCCAATGAAAGACGCAGCCGAAGCAACCTACGACCGGCGCTGCCGGTGACGGTACGCGAACTCGCCGTGCCGGGCGCGTGGGAGATCACTCCCCGCGTGCTCACTGACGACCGCGGGCTGTTCTTCGAGTGGTTCAACGACTCGGAGTTCACCGAGATGACCGGACACCGCCTGGACCTACGGCAGGCCAATGTGTCGGTGTCCGCCAGAGGTGTCCTGCGTGGCCTGCACTTCGCGCAACTGCCGCCGAGCCAGGCCAAGTATGTGACGTGCCTGCGCGGCGAGGTGTTCGACGTGGTGGCCGATGTCCGGGTCGGCTCACCGACCTTCGGGAGCTGGGACGCCGTAGTACTGGACGACAAGCACCGTCGCTCGGTGTACCTGTCCGAGGGCTTGGCCCACGGTTTCCTTGCGCTGCAAGATGATTCGACGGTGGCCTACATGTGCTCGGCCGGTTACGACCCGCTGCGTGAGCACACCATCAATGCCGCCGATCCGGCCATCGGTATCGAGTGGCCGGGCGGCACGACCACGCTGTCCGAGCGCGACGCGGCGGCACCGAACCTGGCCGAGGTTGCCGCCGCCGGGCTGCTGCCCAGCTGGGACGAGGCCACGGCTTTCGTCGCGCAGCTGCGCCAACACTGAGTTAGTGATCCCGTAACAGTTTCAGCGTGCCAGTCGGGCCACCACCGGCTGGCCCATGTGCGCGACCAGCGAGCCTCGCACCATGTCGACAACCTTGCTGTCAGTGACGACATAGACCCGCCGCTTGCCATGCCGACTGTCCCGCACCAGACCGGCGAGCTTGAGCTTGCTCAGGTGGTGACTCACGGTCGCGACGGACTGCTCGGTCTCCTCGGCCAGGGTGCTGACATCGCGGGCACCTTCGGACAGCAGCCACAGGATGTGTAGGCGCACCGTCGCCGCGAGCAGCCCGAACGTCGAGGCCGCCTCCTGCAGGTCCAGCGCCGACGGACCCACGGGGTTGGGCTCCATGCTGCGCAGCGTCACAACCCCTCCGATTCCCCACGTGACAAACCGTTAGCACGCCAGCCTGATACCCATAGGGATCACTGTGAGCTGACTGAGTGTCGAGCATACTTGCACAACCGTTTGACGGTCCATCGATCCCCGCTGCGGACCGCAGCCCAACACCACGCGCGCGCTCGTATTCCCAACCCGACAGCCGTGTTCTCAACGGCGAAAAACCGTGGCTGCGAATATCTTTCGAAATCGCCCGCCAGGCGGTCTTGCCCATCCACGCACTGGTCGTACGTGCAAGCGGCTCGGTCAGCTGACGGTGTGCACGATCAGGATGTCGATCTTGGCCTTGCGCGCGACGTCTGCGGGCACCGAACCCAGCAGCCGTCCAGCCGCTGAGTCCAACCCGACGTCGCCGACCACCAGCAGATCAGCCTCGACTTCCTTGGCCAGCTTTATCAGCGCTTCGACGGGCGCCCCGACAACCGCCCGTTCTTCGATATCTTTGGCACCGGCGACGCCGGCGCGGTCACGGGCCTCGCGCAGGATTTCGTATACGCTCGCGTCGCCGTGCATCCGGTAGCCGCTCTCGCGTCCGAGGGCGTCCTCAGCGCGGCGATCGGCCGACGGGTCCGGTGACGGTGGCCGTGACCAGCTGCCCTTCTCGGTTTGATGGAAATGCGCAGTCGCGACTATGAGCTTCGCACCCTGCCGCGCCGCGAACACGCCGGCCCGCTCGACCGCCTTCATTGACGAGTCCGAGCCGTCGGTCCCCACAAGGACCGTCCGATAGGCACCCATGGCGTCTCCTTACAGTCGTGGCGGGCATCAAGACATTAGCGTGCGCTAGGCGCTCAACGCTGCGATTTGAAGCCCGCGTTAGCCGCGCGGGTTCCAGATTGCGCCAGCGTCTCACCGAAACCTCGGTCCGCAGCCCGGGGTCTTGCGCGGATCGATCCCCTATTACTAGGATGTCCTAGTAATGTCTGGGCGGTCGCCCAGCGCTCATCACATCGCTTTCGCCAAGGGACTCCCAATGACCACCATCCCGCACTTCATCAACGGCCAGCGCACCACCGGGCAGTCCACCCGTACCGCTGACGTGCTCAACCCCAGCACCGGGGCAGCCCAGGCCCAGGTGGCCATGGGCGGGGCCGCCGACATCGATGCCGCTGTGGCCGGCGCTGTTGTGGCACAACGAGAGTGGGCTGCCTGGAACCCGCAGCGCCGGTCCCGGGTGCTGATGAAGTTCGTGGAACTGGTCAATCAGAACAAAGATGAATTGGCCCAGATGCTCAGCCTGGAGCACGGCAAGACCTTCGAGGACTCGCTCGGCGACATCCAGCGTGGTGTCGAGGTCATCGAGTTCGCCATCGGCATCCCCCACCTGATGAAGGGTGAATACACCGAGAGCGCCGGCACGGGCATCGACGTGTACTCCCTGCGCCAGCCGCTCGGCGTCGTCGCCGGCATCACGCCGTTCAACTTCCCGGCCATGATCCCGCTGTGGAAAGCCGGCCCGGCGCTGGCGTGTGGCAACGCCATCATCATCAAGCCCTCCGAGCGCGACCCCTCGGTGCCGCTGCGACTGGCGGAACTGTTCATCGAGGCCGGGTTGCCCGCCGGTGTGCTGCAGATCGTCAATGGCGACAAGGAAGCCGTCGACGCCATCCTGCACCACCCGGACATCCAGGCTGTCGGCTTCGTCGGCAGCTCGGACATCGCGCAGTACATCTATTCGACCGCCGCGGCCAACGGAAAGCGCTCGCAGTGCTTCGGCGGCGCCAAGAACCACATGATCGTGATGCCCGACGCCGACCTGGACCAGGCCGTCGACGCGCTGATCGGCGCCGGCTACGGCAGCGCCGGCGAACGCTGCATGGCCATCAGCGTCGCGGTTCCCGTCGGCGAAGAGACCGCAAACCGGTTGCGCAACAAGCTCGTTGAGCGCATCAACCAGCTGCGGGTCGGGCACAGCCTGGACCCGAAGGCCGACTACGGCCCACTGGTCACCGGCGCAGCGCTGGAACGCGTGCGCAACTACATCGGCCAGGGCGTGGACGCCGGTGCCGAGCTCGTCGTCGACGGCCGCGAGCGCGCCAGCGACGATCTCACTTTTGATGACGCCGATCTGTCCAACGGTTACTTCATTGGGCCCACTCTGTTCGACCACGTCACCCCCGAGATGTCGATCTACACCGACGAGATCTTCGGCCCGGTGCTGGTCATGGTGCGGGCGCACGACTACGAGGAAGCCCTGCGGCTGCCGTCGGAGCACGAGTACGGCAACGGCGTCGCGGTGTTCACCCGCGATGGCGACACCGCACGCGACTTCGTCTCCCGGGTGCAGGTGGGCATGGTGGGCGTCAACGTCCCGATCCCGGTTCCGGTGTCCTACCACAGCTTTGGCGGTTGGAAGCGGTCCGGATTCGGTGACCTGAACCAGTACGGAACGGCCTCGATCCAGTTCTACACCAAGGTCAAGACCGTCACCTCACGGTGGCCTTCGGGCATCAAGGATGGCGCAGAGTTCTCCATCCCCACCATGCAGTAGGGACCGGCCTTGAGCATCGACCTCTTCGGGCTGGATGACGACGAACGCGTGATCGCCGAGACGGCGGCCGCGTTCGCCGAAAAGCGGCTGGCGCCAAACGCATTGGAGTGGGACGCTGAGGAGCACTTCCCCACCGATGTGCTGCGGGAGTCCGCCGAGCTGGGCATGGCGGCCATCTACTGCAGCGACGACGTCGGCGGCACCGGCCTGCGCCGGCTGGACGGAGTGCGGATCTTCGAGCAGCTGGCCACCGCCGATCCGACCATCGCGGCCTTCATGTCGATCCACAATATGTGCGCATGGATGGTGGACAGCTACGGAACCCCCGAGCAGCGCAAGAACTGGCTGCCCAAACTGGCTTCGATGGAGGCCATCGCCAGCTACTGCCTGACCGAGCCGGGCGCCGGCAGTGACGCGGCGGCCTTGCGCACCAAGGCCGTTCGGGATGGCGACCACTACGTGCTGGACGGGGTGAAACAGTTCATCTCCGGCGCAGGCGTTTCGGACGTCTACGTGGTGATGGCCCGCACCGGTGCCGAAGGACCCCGGGGCATCTCGGCGTTCATCGTTGAAAAGGGCACGCCTGGACTGAGTTTCGGCACGAACGAGGAGAAGATGGGCTGGCATGCTCAGCCCACCGCGCAGGTGATCCTGGAAGGCGTGCGCGTGCCGGCCGAGGCCATGCTCGGCGGCCCCGAGGGTGAGGGCACCGGGTTCTCCATCGCGATGAACGGCCTCAACGGCGGCCGGATCAACATCGCGGCGTGCTCGCTGGGCGGGGCGCAAGCGGCCTACGACAAGACGGTGCGCTACCTGGCCGACCGGCAGGCGTTCGGCGGTGCGCTGATCGATGAGCCCACCATCCGGTTCACCCTCGCCGACATGGCCACCGCGTTGGAGACCTCGCGAAACATGTTGTGGCGTGCGGCAATTGCGCTGGACACCAACAATCCGCGCAAGGTCGAGCTGTGCGCCATGGCCAAGCTGCATGTCACCGAGGCCTGCTTCACCGTGGCCGACCAGGCGCTGCAACTGCACGGCGGCTACGGGTATCTGCGTGAGTACGGATTGGAAAAGATCGTCCGCGACCTGCGGGTGCACCGCATCCTGGAGGGGACGAACGAGATCATGCGTGTGGTGATCGGGCGGGCCGCCTCGGCCGCCGGTAAGACCGCATAGCGCACAAGGAAGGACTTCGATGTCGACTATCGCGTTCCTGGGCCTGGGCAACATGGGTGGTCCCATGGCCGCCAACCTGATCGCCGCCGGGCACACCGTGCACGGCTTCGACCCGGTGCCGGCCGCGGCTCAGGCAGCACGTGACACCGGCGTGGTGACCTTCGATTCCGGTACCCAGGCCGTCGCGGGAGCCGACGTCGTCATCACCATGCTGCCCAACGGCGAGCTGGTGAAACGCTGCTACGCGGACATCCTGCCCGCGGCCGAGCCCGGTGCGCTGCTGATCGACTCGTCCACCATCTCGGTCGACGATGCCCGTGAGGTACACCGGCAGGCCCTCGAACACGGCTTCGCCCAACTGGACGCCCCGGTGTCAGGCGGGGTGAAAGGCGCAGTGGCCGGGACGCTGGCGTTCATGGTCGGTGGCGAGACCGACGCCTTCGAGAAGGGCCGCGCGGTGCTCGAACCGATGGCCGGCAAGATCATCCACTGCGGCGACCCGGGGGCCGGCCAGGCCGCCAAGGTGTGCAACAACATGGTGCTGGCGGTGCAGCAGATCGCCGTCGGTGAAGCCTTCGTGCTCGCCGAGAAATTGGGCCTGCCGGCGCAATCACTCTTTGATGTCATCACCGGCGCAACGGGCAACTGCTGGGCGGTGCACACCAACTGTCCGGTGCCTGGACCGGTGCCGACGTCGCCGGCCAACAACGACTTCAAGCCCGGTTTCGCCACCGCGTTGATGAACAAGGACCTGGGCCTGGCCATGGCCGCGGTGAACTCAACCGGGTCGAAGGCACCGCTGGGCAGGCACGCCGCGGAGATCTATGCCAAGTTCGCGGACGAGCACGCCGACAAGGACTTCAGCGCCGTGATCGAGACGCTGCGCGCGGACTGAACGGCCGCAATCGGTCAGGCAGCAGGCCTGCTGTGGGCGGCCCACCAATGCCCGTGCAGGCGTTGGCATTCGGCGATACCGAACGGGTCGGTGCCGGCGAAGTCCGCCCGAACCCCGACGGCCGCCGGGATGTGTGGCGTGCCGTCTCCGGTGACGACGACGGTCGCCAGACCGGCCGCTGTGGCAGCCCGCAGCCCCGACGCCGATCCGGTGATGGCGAGGGCATTCTCAGCGCGAATCCCGAACTCCCCCAGGGCATGATTGAATGCCTCGCGATTCGGCATCGGCTTCTTCACATCGTCAGCGGTGACAACCGTCTCGACCAACCCGTCGCCGACCAGTTGGCGGACCAACGGCTGGGCCCAGCTACGCGGGCCACTGGTCACGACGCCGACACCTACGCCGGCGACGAAGGCGTCCATCACCAGATCCAGCAGACCGGGGCGCGGCGCAAGATCGGCACCAAGGATCGTCTCCTCGGCAAGCATCGCCTTGGTCCGGCAGATTTGGGCGGCAAGCCGTTCGGTCAGCACATCGCACTCGGTGTCGATGCAACGCTTGCGCAGTTCCGCCAGGACCCGCTGGTGTTCCTCGCGCAGTGCCAGCAGCTGCCGGTAGCGAGCTACGGTCCAGCTGACGTTCAAGCCGTGCGCGGCGAAAGCGGCATTGAACGCCACCCGATGGCCGTCGCATTCGATGTCAGCTAGGGCGTCGAGGTCGAAGATCACCGCGCGCAATGGATACAGCTCGGGTTTCATCGACGTGGCGGCGTCCCACCAGAAGCGTCCTGCGCGCCACGTACTCTCTTGCGTTGTTGACACCCCAACAGAGTGGCCCGCGTCACTCCGCGTGGTCTTCCCCCAATTGGGGGATTGGCGAGGCCAAAATGTGGAGCCGGCCCCGCGCGGTTCCTCTACCTCGCAAAATGACCGGTCTTAAGGTGGTGATATGACGGCTGGAACCAGTCCTCCGGTACGTCTCGTGCTTGTCGATGACCACGAGATGGTCATCGAGGGCCTCAAAGCGATGCTGGCAGCCTTCGCCGAGCGGGTCACGGTCGTCGGCCAGGCGGTCGGCGCCGAACGCGCGCTGGCAGTTATCGACGACCTCGACCCGGACATCGTGCTGTGCGACGTCCGCATGCAGGGGTTCAGCGGGTTGGACCTGTGCCAGGAACTGCGCAAGCGGACCCCGCAGCGCAAGGTCGTGATGCTGTCGGTCTACGACGACGAGCAGTACCTCTTCCAGGCCCTCCGAGTCGGCGCCGCGGGTTACCTGCTGAAGAGCATCAGCAGTGACGAACTCGTGCGCCAACTGGAGTTCGCGCACAGTGGGAAAACCGCGATCGACCCGGGGATGGCCGCCCGGGCCGCCGATACCGCGGCACGCATGCAGCGCGACGAGTTCTGGCCCGGCGCGCGCCAGGGACTCACCCAGCGGGAGAGCGAGATCCTGTCGTTTGTCGTCAATGGGCTGTCCAACCGCGCCATCGCGGGCAAGCTCGTCATCGGCGATGAGACGGTCAAGAGCCACCTCAGCTCGATCTACCGCAAGCTCGGCGTCAGTGACCGCACCGGCGCCGTCGCCACCGCACTGCGGGAAGGCATCTACCAATGAAACCGGGAGCTAATCAGCCCAACGCCGTTCGTGACCTGGTCAGCGCCGACCGCGAACTCGTGCTGCTGCGCGAGCTGATCCAGGCGGCGTCCAGCGGACCAGGCGTCGAACCATTGGCCGCGGCGGCAGCCAGAATGATCACCGAAGCCACCGGCACCGACGTGTGCTTCGTGCACGTGCTCGACGACACCGAACGATCGCTGACGTTGACCGGCGCCACCCCGCCGTTCGATCAGGAGGTCGGCAAGATCCGACTGCCGCTGGGCGAAGGGGTGTCGGGTTGGGTGGCCAGCCACCGCGAGCCCGTCGTGATCAGCCACGACAAGGAATCAGACCCGCGGTACCGCCCGTTCGAGTCGCTGCGCGGCTCCGATTTCACCTCGATGGTGTCCGTACCGATGGAAACCGACCCGGGCGGTCTGGTCGGGGTGCTCAACGTGCACACCGTGGCGCGTCGCGAGTTCAGCTCCGGTGATGTGGAGCTGTTGCTGGTGATCGGGCGGCTGATCGCGGGGGCCCTGCATCAGGCCCGGCTGCACCGCCAGGTGGTGGCCCGCGAACGCGCCCATGAGAACTTCGTCGAGCAGGTGATTCAGGCGCAGGAGATCGAACGGCGACGGTTGGCAGGCGACATCCATGACGGCATCTCACAACGGCTGGTGACGCTGTCCTACCGGCTGGACGCGGCCAGTCGTGCGGTCGGCTCGGACCCGGCCATCGTCGCGGAGCAACTCGCCATGGCCCGCGAGTTGGTGGACCTGACCCTCGGCGAGGCGCGGGCGGCCATCAGCGGGCTGCGGCCGCCAGTGCTCGACGATCTCGGTCTGGCCGGTGGGTTGGCCAGCCTGGCCCGTTCCATCCCGAGCCCCGACGTCGACGTCGACCTCGACGACGTGCGGTTGCCCGACCACATCGAACTGGCACTGTACCGGATCGCCCAGGAGTGCCTGCAGAACGTCGTCAAGCATGCGCAGGCGACCAACGCACGGTTGGCCTTCACGGCCGATGCCGAGCGTGCGAAGCTCGAAATCATCGACAATGGAATCGGTTTCGATACGTTCGAGCATCCGCTTGGCGCTGACGAGATGGGTGGTTACGGGTTGCTGTCCATGGCCGAGCGGGCCGAGATCGTCGGCGGACGGTTGAACATCCGGTCCCGGCCGGGGTCGGGCACCATCGTCACCGCGACCATTCCGCTCACCACCGTCCGCGAGCAGACCTAGAAATCGCCGGCATTGCGGCGGAGCGTCTCGATCGCTTTCACCAGCGCCGCGGCCTGGGCGTGCGGCATCCCGACATCGGCGAACACCTCTTTGTTGAGGGTGACCGTGGCGTCTTCGACGGTGGACCGGCCCAGCGAGGTCAATTGCACCAGCGTGGTACGGCCGTCGGTGGGGTGCGGGACCCGCTCGACCAGGCCGTCCGCCTCCAATCGACGGATGGCGTGGGTGACGCTGGTGACGTGTACCTGCAGGCGATCCGAGGCTTTGGTGATGGGGAGTGCGCCGCTGCCACTGAAGGCCAGTAATCGCAGGAGTTCGTAGCGCGAGAAAGTCAAATCGTATGGGCGCAGCGAATTTTCGACTCGAGCCAGCAGGATTTGATGAGCCCGCATCACCGAGGTCACGGCAACCATGCCGTCGGCGACATCACCCCAGCCGGCGCGCTCCCAGTTGACACGGGCCCGCGCGATCGGGTCGCGCGAAGTCCCTGGGTCAGTGCTCACGCCCTAATTCTTACCGCATGGGCCGCGTTAACCCCGGGCAATCGCCGCCAGCACCGCCCGCGACGACTGAGCGTCCCCCACAGTGATCCGGACCCCACCGTTGGCGTAGGTCCGCACTCGTGGACCGCCCTCGGCGAACACCTCACCCCACGCGCGCGCACCGGCCGGCAGATAGACGAAGTTGGCATGGCTGTCGGTGCAGTACACCCCCATCGCCCGTAGCCGCGTCCGAAGCCGTGCGGCCTCGGTGTTGATCATCCGAATACGTTGCTGCAGTTGATTTTCTGCGTCATAGGACGCCGCGACCGCAACCAGACCGGTGCTACCGACTCCGAACGGCAACTGCATGCTCCACAACGGCCGGGCCAGCGCAGGCGCGCACAGACCATAACCGATGCGCAAACCAGCCAACCCGTAAGCCTTCGAAAATGTCCGAACTACAACAAGATTCGGGAATCTGTCCAGTAGCGCCGGAACGTCGACCTGCAACGCCGGCGACAGGAACTCGACATATGCCTCGTCGAGCACTACCACGGTGTCCGACGGCACCCGGCGCAGGAAGCGGATCAGGTCGGCCGCCGGTGCGACGGTGCCGGTCGGATTGTGTGGACGGCACACCACCACCACCCGAGCCCGCGCCGCGGCGTCGGCCATGGCATCGAGGTCATGGTGACCATGCCGGTCGAGCGCCACTGTCACCGACCGCAATCGGGCCAGATGAGCAAAGATCGGGTAGCCGTCGAACGTGGGCGTGGCCATCACCATGACATCGCCCGGGCTGGTGACAGCCTGCAGCGCTTGCACTATCACGCCGCTGGCCCCGGCCCCGATGAACACCTGCTCGTCGGAGACTCCGACGCGCCGCGCGATCAGTGCGCGCAACCGCTGCGGCAAGAACTCCGGATAACGGTTCGCAGAGCCTATCGAGGCCGCCAGAGCCGCCCGTACCGCGGGCAGCGGCGGGAAGGGATTCTCGTTGAGCGACAACGCCAATGGGTCGACCGCGGCCGGCAGTGACTCGACAGCTTCGGACAATGCGTAGCTGGCGGTCATCGCCGCCCACCCCATCGCACCGCGGCGGCACCGGCGAAATCACCGGCGTGCGCGAAAGCGGCCATCATGATCAGATCGCCCTCTGCGACCTGACCTTCGGAGATGGCGCGGTCCAGGTTCACCGGGATGCCCGCAGCGAACAAGTTGCCGCATTCGTCAAAGGTGTCACGGTGCTTCTCTGCCGGTATTTCCAGCGCGTCACGCCAGTTACGCAGGAACGCCCGGTTCGGCTGGTTGGTGACCAGTAGGTCAATATCCTTGGGCTGCACACCGATCCGGTCGCACACCGCATAGGACACCTCCGGGACCTGGCGGTTACCGCGAGCCAGGACCTTGGTGATCTTGCTGTCGGTGAACCCGATGCTGGCTTCCCCCGGCCCCGGCTGCCACCACTTGCGTGGCGGGTCGATGGCAATGGTCATGTCTCCGGCGTACTCGCCGTAAGTGCGGCACTCGATGTCCAGGATCGGTGAAACATCTGATACCGCAACCAGTCCGACGGCTGCGCCATCGCCGGGCACGGACGCTTGAGCCTTGCGCCGTATGGTCGGCTGGTCGAAAACCTGTCCTGCGGAGTTCTGTGCGACCGCGATCAGTGCGGTCCGTCCCTCACCTGAGGCCAGCAGCTGCCGAGCCAGCTTCAGCCCGAGCACGAATGCCGCACAGCCACCGTTGTGCAGGTCGATCACCCAATTCGGCTTCATCCCAAGCCGATTCGCCATGCCGCCGCCTCCGCCGTAGAACGGCATGTCCGGCAGCTGGGTGTGGGTGATCAGCACATCAACCTCAGCCAGCACGTCGGGACCATGCCGTTGCACCAGACGTTCGGCCGCACGCTGCACCATGTCGATGGCGGTTTCATCGGCGCCGACATGGTGCCGGAACCGCGGTGCACGAAACATCACGTTGTCCCGCAGATCGTCGGTGTCGGCGAACTGCGCGTAATAATCGGCACCGACCGGTTGGCCCGGCAGGTAGGTCGATACATCTAGAAGGCTCACGGTCATGAGTTGCTCATTTCATCCAGGCCGGGGTAACCGGCAGGCCATTGTGGTGCCGGTATTCGGCAATCGCTTTGAGGTTGTCCAGTTCCAGGCGATGGCCGGCCCCGAACATGTCCCAGAAGTCCCCGACCCACACTGGGCGCTTCGGCGGTGCAGTCTCGGGATATGGGTTGTCGTCGTAGAACGGGTGGTGGCAGTTGGTCCACAGGACTACCGACCCCGGCTTGTTCAGCACGGTCTGCGCATCGACCACGCGCATCAGGTAGATCATCCACAAGTGCTTGCCCTGGTCCCAGGCGCAGTGGTAATCGACGGTCATGGCCTCGCGGTTTGCGATTGTGCGCGTGTATATTTCGGTTTCCGAGCCGAGCCTGTCGTAGGCCAGCCACAGGCCCGGCTCGTCGGTGGGGGTGAACCCGCGCAGGCTGTAGGTCCATTCCTCCAGGCTGCGCGTGTCGGACAGGTAGTCGAACAGCTCGTCCGGCGGGCAGTCGACGTAGTCGTTGACGGTGCAGTATTCACCGAAGACCACGTCGTGCGGATAGACCGACCGCATCATGTCCATGATGATCGGGGTGGCCTTCTCCCTCGGTGCGTTTTCGATACGGACAACGCCGTCGAGTGGCACGGCGATATCGTCAAGCGCGGGCAGCGACATGTTCGGGACTCTCTTTCTGTGCGATCTGGGCAGGTGCGAGAAATGGTGCGAACGGCGGGATTTCGTCGGCCGAGCATTCGACACTGACCACCGACGGGCCGTCCAGGCTGAGTGCTTCGACCAATGCACCTGGCAGCCGGTGGAATTCACTGACATCGACCGAATGCAGGCCCGGGAACATCGCCGACAACCCGGCTCCGAGCCGGCTCGGAGCGAACCGGTTGTAGCTGTACCGATCGCCGTAGAACAACTGCTCGCGGGTGACACACATGGCGTGCGCGTTGTTGTTGAACAGCACCACGGTGATGGGCAGTCGGTACTGCACCGCGGTGTGCAGTTCCATACCGTGCATGAAGAATGAGCCGTCACCAGCCACCACCACGGTGCGATATTGCGCCCCTGCGTCTTTCGCACGCGCCAGGCACATCCCGATGCCGGCTCCGAAGCTGTAGCCCATGCCACCCATGCCGAGCGCCACCACGAAGCGGCCGGCCCGGCGCACGGGCAACTGGTGGATGGCGGCCGCACCAGTGTTGCCGGCATCCACCACCACGTCCGAGCCGATGGGCAGGACATCATCGAGCACAGTCATCGCATCGCGGTATCGGATCCCCGCCCCATGATGGGCCGGTGGCTGCAATTCATGCTGCGGGAGTGGTTCCAGTACCCGCAGGCCGTGTGGCCGTCCCGCCCCGCTGAGTTGGGCGGTGAGCAGTGACAATGACTGCCGCAGATCCGTCGAATCCACATGTGCGCATGGCACATACGGCGGTGCCGCGCCGAGCGACAGGGTCTGTACGCCGGCCAGCGCATCGTCCAGGCCCGCCCGGGCGGTCACCGACAGCCGGGTGCCGACCAGCAGGCACACCGCGCTTCGCGACACCGCGTCGGCGACGCGTGGATGGCCCATCACGCCGGTGACTCCCAGCCATGACGACTGCCCCTGACCGGGTGAACCGCTGACGTCCTTGGCGTCGGGCACGGTGGCGACCCAGGCCCGCAGCACGGCCCGCAACTGTTCGAGCTCGCGGCGCGCATCATCGCGCGCCACCTGCTCACCGGCGATGATCGTCACCGGGCCGAGTGCGCGGCGTACCGCGTCGGCGATCACCCGAGGATCGGTGACCATCGAACTGTGCACGGCTGCAACAGGTTCGACGGGTTCTGCGGTGTCAATCTCCGCCTGCTGGATGTCCTTGGGCAACAGCAGCACAGCCGGTCCGCCGGCCCGCGCCGCAGCCAGTGCCTCTCGCAACGCCCCGACGATATCCCCGGGCCGGGTTACCCGGCGGCAGTACACAGATACCGCCGAGAACACCGCGAACGCATCCAGGGAACCGCTCATGCCGCTGGTGTCCTGGAAGCTGCCACGTCCGTCGAGCGCCATCGGCGGCTGCCCAACCAGCGCCAACACCGGAACCCGACTGGTCAGCGACTCCCCCAGCGCGGCAACGAGATTCAGGCTGCCGCCGCCGGAGGTCGCCGCCACCACGCCAACCTCCGAGCTGGCCCGGCTGTACCCGTCGGCCATGGTGGCCGCAGAGAACTCGTGCTTGGCCAGTATCGCGGTGACGTCCGCGGACAGGAACGCCGCATCAAATAGATCCTCTATGTTGGCGCCGTCGACGCCGAAGATGTATTCGATACCCGACGCCGCCAACTGCCCGACGATGTGGTCCACCACCCGGTCCATCTGTCACCCGCTTCCGCTCGTCTTGCAAGTGACACGAGACGGATCGGTGCACGGTTCACCGTGACAGCAGATTTACAGGTTGCGCTCCAGCAATACCTTGCCGTTGTCCGTGGAAACCAGTTGCACTGCAGCGATTTCCGAGACCTGCATCGGGGTGTTTCCGCTGGGTAGAGCCGTTGCGCCGGACATACCCAACCAGGTGGCGATCTGCTGGTGGCTACCGTCGTGGCCCACCACGACCATGCCCAGGTTGCTCGGCGGGGCGGCCGGGCCGCTGGACCAGTCACCGTAGCTGCAGGCCATGTCGATCCGGGTGCCCCAGCTGTAGGCGCTCAATGCGATGGTGGCGTTGAACGGGGTCGGCACCACCTGCTTCATGGGCAACTGCTGCGCCTCGACCTGGGTTGTTCCACCGAAGCCGAACACCTCGGGCCGGACGGCGACTACCGCCCCCACCGCAAGTACCGCCGCTGCGATGCTCGCGCCCGTGACTGTCACCCACCGGGTCCGGCGACGCCGCCAGCGCACCTTGGCCAGCAGCGTGTCCAGTACCTCGGGCCGAAGCGGCGGATCGGAGTTCTCGTCCGCCTGCGCCGACATGGCCTCCACATCTGCAGCGTCTACCATGGCCAGCAGCGCCGGGATATCGCCGATCTCGGCCGTTGCCGACCGGCAACCGAGGCACGTCTGTAGGTGCGCCTCGTACTCTCGGTGCTCGTCATCGGACAATGCGCCCAGTACGTACGCGGCATCCCAGGTGGCATACCGGTCGTCGTCGGCGCGCCCGATGGGAACGGCATCGTAGGCGTTCATCGAGTCACCCCCATTTCCTGCAAGTTCAGGCGCAGAGCGCGCACTGCATAGTGCAGGCGCGACTTCACTGTGCCCTCGGCGATCTGCAATTCGGTCGCGATCTGCGCGACACCCTGCCCCCGGTAGTAGGCCCGTTCGATAACTGCGCGGTGGTCGACCGACAGTTGGCTCAGCGCCTCGGTGATCAGCATCTGGTCCAACCTGGCGTCGATCTCGTCGGGCCCAGGTCGGTCGGCGGCGGTCTCCACCTGGGGCGACGCGGTCTCATGGCGCCGGCGGGCGCTGCGTTGTTCGTCGATAATCAGGTTGCGGGCGACGGTGTACAACCATGCCCGCGGGGACTGCTCGGAGTCGGTGAGGACGGACGGGTGCTGCCATGCGCGCAGCAACGTTTCCTGCACGACGTCTTCGGCTCGCGCCGCGTCGCTGGTGAGCCGCAGGGCATATCTCCACAGTGCTCCGGCGTGCTCGTCATACAGGACCCGCATCATCGCGGCCTCCGGATCGCTCATTCACCTACCCTCCGTCGAGATAACGACGTAGAAGGCGATCCGGTTCATCATCTCAGCTTTGCGGCAGAGTGAGTACCCTTGGTCCGTTTTCGGTGACTGCCACCGTGTGTTCCCAATGCGCGGCCCGTGAACCATCGGCTGTCACCACGGTCCATTCGTCGTCCAGAATGACTGTCTTTGTGGTGCCCAGAGTCAACATCGGCTCGATGGCCAACACCGAACCTACCTCCAGGTAAGGACCGCGGCCGGGAGATCCCTCGTTGGGCAGAAAAGGATCCATGTGCATCTCACGGCCAATGCCGTGACCGCCGTAATTGGCCACGATCCCGAACTTGCGGTCGTAGCGCGCCTCGGCTGCGTGGGTGCCCTTCTCGATGGCATGCGAGACGTCGGTCAGCCGGTTGCCCGGCAGCATCGCAGCAATGCCGGCCTCCATGGACTCCCGGGTGGCAGCCGACAGGTTTTCATCGGCATCGATCAGCGGTCCGACACCGAACGTGACCGCTGAGTCTCCGTGCCATTCGTCCAGAATTGCGCCGCAGTCGATGGACACCAGGTCGCCACTCGCCAGCACCTCACCGACGGTGGGAATGCCATGCACCACACGGTCATTCACCGACGAGCAGATGCTGGCCGGAAACCCGTGATAGCCCAGGAACGACGGGATGCCGCCGCCGTCACGGATGACGGATTCGGCGATCTTGTCCAGGTCCAGGGTGGAGACCCCGGGGACAGCGGCTGCGCGGACGGCGGCCAGAGCCGCGGCCACCAGCCCACCGGCGGCTGCCATCGCGTCAAGCTCACCAGAGGTGCGCTGGGCGACGACCTTGCGGCCACGCCGAGGCAGTCCGATCACGGCTTTACCGACCTTGTTCCAATCGCGGCGTTACCGACCGAGCGCGTGCAGCGCCCGGCTGAACACCTCATCGAGTTCACCGACGGCGTCGACACTGCGGAGCTCGTCGCGGTAGTAGTCCAGCAGCGGGGCGGTCTCGTCCCGGTACACCTTCATCCGGTTCAGGATGACCTCTTCGGTGTCGTCGGCGCGACCGCGGCCCTTGAGCCGGTTGAGCAACTCAGACTCCGAGACCCGAAATTCCAGGACGGCGTCCAGCTTGAGGCTGCGCTTGGCCAGCATCTCCCGCAGCGCCTCGGCCTGCTCCACCGAGCGCGGGAAGCCGTCGAGGATGAATCCGCCCGCGACATCGGGCGCATTGAGCCGGTCGTCGACCAGCTCGTTGGTCAGCTTGGCCGGCACCAGTTCCCCGGCGTCCAGGTATTTCTTGGCCTCTACACCGAGCGCAGTGCCATTGCTGATGTTGCTGCGGAACAAGTCTCCGGTGGAAATCTGCGGGATCCCGAGCTTCTCGGCCAGCTTCTCCGCCTGGGTACCTTTGCCCGCGCCGGGCGGTCCGAGCAGCACAATTCTCACTTAAGGAACCCTTCGTAGTTGCGTTGCATCAGCTGGCTCTCGATCTGCTTGACCGTATCCAGGCCCACGCCGATCATGATCAGCACCGCGGTACCGCCGAACGGCAAGTTCTGCACGCTACCGGAGTTGCCCATCTGCAGGAACAAGTTCGGCAAGACCGCGATGACACCGAGGTAGATCGATCCCGGCAAGGTGATCCGGTTCAGCACATAGCGCAGATAATCCGCGGTCGGCTTGCCCGGCCGGATACCGGGGATGAAGCCACCGAACTTCTTCATCTCGTCGGCCCGCTCGTCCGGGTTGAACGTGATGGACACGTAGAAGTAGGTGAAGAAGATGATCAGCCCGAAGTAGATCGCGATGTAGACCGGATCGGCGGGGTTGGTCAGGTACTTCGCGACGGCCTTGTCCCACCAGCCGTTGCCCGGGGTGGACCGGCCCGACTCGACCAGCTGGGTGATCAGGTGCGGTATGTAGATCAGCGACGAAGCGAAGATGACCGGGATGACGCCGGCCTGGTTGACCTTCAGCGGCAGGTACGTGGAGGTACCCCCGTACATGCGGCGGCCGACCATGCGCTTGGCGTACTGCACGGGGATGCGCCGCTGGCCCTGCTCGACGAAGACCACACCGACGATGATCGCCAGCGCCGAGACGCACACAGCGGCCAACACCAGGCCGCCGCGGCTCTGCAGGATGGTCTGGCCTTCAGACGGGATACGGGCGGCGATACCGGCGAAGATCATCAGCGACATGCCGTTGCCGATGCCACGCTCGGTGACCAGCTCACCCATCCACATGACCAGAGCTGCCCCGGCCGTCATCACCAGCACGATCACGACCAGCGAGAAGATGGCGGTGTCCTGGATGATGTTCAGCGAGCAGCCCTGCAACAGACCGCCGTTGGCGGCAAGCGCCACGATCGAAGTGGCCTGCAGGACCGCCAGGGCGATGGCCAGATAACGCGTGTACTGCGTCATCTTGACCTGGCCGGCCTGGCCTTCCTTGCGCAGCTCCTCGAAGCGCGGAATGACCACGGTCAGTAGCTGCACGATGATGCTGGCGGTGATGTAGGGCATGACGCCGACCGCGAACACCGTCAGGTGCAGCAGCGCACCACCGGAGAACAGGTTGATCAGCGAGTAGACCTGGGCTGAGTCACCACCACTGACCTGCTCGACGCACTTCTGCACGTTCTGGTAGTTCACCCCGGGGGAAGGCAGCGAAGCCCCGACCCGATACAGGATGACGACACCCAGCGTGAAGAGGATCTTGCGTCTGAGATCGGCCGTCCGCAGCGACGAGATGAAAGCCGAAAGCACTCTTCCTCCTGCGCAGCCGAGCTCTGGCCGCGGCGTGCTAATGGGGCTGGTCAGGTCCAGCGTTTGGTTAAGTCGTGCGCGACCGACCGTCAAGCTCATGGCCTGCGCGGGCGCGCCGTCAAATCAGTCTACGAGAGTAACAGTTACTACTTGCACGGCCCGCATCCGAGGGATGTGAGGAGGGCGGAACCGGCGTCACCGGCACTTTCAGACTTGAGGCGTACAGTCGCTAGCAGGTTGTTACACAAGCTAACTACCGACTTGAGAGCCATGCCCAGCACAAGGAGAGACGATGCCACGCACTGATAACGACACCTGGGATCTGGCCTCTAGCGTGGGCGCCACCGCCACTGCCGTGGCCGCCGCCCGCGCGCTGGCCACCCACGCCCAGGACCCGATCATCGACGACCCATTCGCCGCGCCACTGGTGCGCGCCGTTGGCGTCGAGTTCTTCACCAGCCTGGTTGACGGCACCGCGGACTTCGAGAAGCTGGACGGCGACGACGGCGTCGGCATCTCACAGTTCGCCAACGGTATGGCCGCCCGCACCCGATTCTTCGACGACTTCTTCCACGACGCCACCCACGCTGGAATCCGGCAGGCCGTCATCCTGGCCTCCGGCCTGGATTCCCGCGCCTACCGGTTGTCCTGGCCGGCCGGCACCGTCGTCTACGAGATCGACCAGCCCGAGGTCATCGCGTTCAAGACCAAGACGCTGTCCGAACTGGGCGCAGGCCCGACCACCACGCGTCGGACGGTGGCGATCGACCTGCGCGAGGACTGGCCGTCGGCACTGAAGGCCGCCGGTTTCGATCCGACCCAACCGACCGCCTGGATCGCCGAGGGGCTGTTCGGCTATCTGCCGCCAGATGCCCAGGACCGGCTGTTGGACCAGGTGTCCGAATTGAGCGCCCCGGGCAGCCGGATCGGCGCAGAGGGAGTTGCCTCCGCACAAGCCCTCGACGTAGACGCCGCACGTGAGCGCATGAAGGCGGTGTCCGACCGCTGGCAGGCAAGCGGCTTCGACCTGGACTTCACCGATCTGGTCTTCCTGGGCGACCGCGCCGACGTCACCACCTACCTGCAGGGCCACGGCTGGGGCACCACCGCGGTGAGCTCCAACGACCTGCTGGTCCGTAACGGGCTGCCGCCCATCGTGATCGACCCGGACCGTGAGCCGGCCTCCTTCGACGGCGTTTCCTACATCACTGCCACGAAATAAGAGGGGTATCCCATGGCACGAACCGAAGGTGATAGCTGGGACCTGGCCTCGAGCGTGGGGGCGACCGCCACCATGGTGGCCACCGCCCGAGCGCTGGCCAGCCGGGAAGCCGATCCGTTGATTCGCGATCCATACGCCGATCCGCTGGTGCGGGCAGTGGGCTTGGACTTCTTCACCAACCTGCTGGATGGGCAGATCGATGCCACCGACGAGGTCGGCGACGTCGCGACCATGATGACCTCGCTGATGGCGGTCCGTACCAAGTTCTTCGACGACTTCTTTCTCGGTGCGGCCGACGCAGGTGTCCGGCAGGCCGTCATCCTGGCCTCGGGACTGGACTCGCGGGCCTACCGGCTGCCCTGGCCCGCCGGCACCGTGGTCTACGAAATCGACCAGCCCGAGGTGATCGGCGCCAAGACCGCGGCCATGACGCAGATCGGCGCCTCGGCCACCTGCGAACGCCGCACGGTGGCCGTCGATCTTCGCGACGACTGGCCTGCCGCACTCAAGGCCGCCGGCTTCGACGCGTCGGCACCCACCGCGTGGAGCGCGGAGGGACTGTTGATCTACCTGCCGCCGGAAGCACAGGACAAGCTCTTCGACAACATCACTGCACTGTCGGCACCCGGCAGCCGGCTGGCCACCGAATACCACACCGACCACGGCGCCGGCATGCGTCGGCGCAGCGAGTCGATGAGCGGTCGCTGGCGTGACCACGGGCTGGACCTGAACCTGACCGATCTCTGGTATCAGGGGGAGCGCAATTCCGTGATCGATTACCTGGACGGTCACGGCTGGCAGAGCACCGCACGACCTCGGCCCGAGATGTTCGCCGCCTACGGTCGCGCTTTTCCCGACACCGATGACGACGCGGCCCTACGTAATTCGCTCGCCGTCATCGCGAACAAGAAATAACGCCTGAGAAATAAGGAGATTACCGACATGGCACGTACTGATGGCGATTCCTGGGACCTGGCTTCCAGCGTCGGCGCCACCGCAACCATGGTGGCCGGGCAGCGCGCCCTGGCTCACCGTGAACATCTGATCGACGACCCCTACGCCGAGCCTCTGGTCCGCGCCGTAGGCCTGGACTTCTTCATCAAGGCCCTCGACGGTGAGCTCAAGCTCGACGACATCAACGCGAATTACACCCCGCGGCGCGCGGCCGAGGGCATGACGGTGCGCACCCGGTTCTTCGACCAGGTATTCATCGATGCCGCGGCCGCCGGCGTCCGGCAGGCCGTCATCCTGGCCGCGGGCCTGGACGCCCGCGCCTACCGGTTGTCCTGGCCGGCCGGCACCGTCGTCTTCGAGGTCGACCAGCCCGAGGTCATCGAGTTCAAGACGACGACCATGTCCGGACTGGGTGCGGCGCCCACCGCCGAGCGCCACACCGTGTCCATCGATCTGCGCGAAGACTGGGTTACGGCGTTGAAGGACAACGGCTTTGACCCCTCCGCACCGACCGCATGGATCGCCGAGGGCCTGTTGATCTACCTGCCGCCGGAGGCTCAGGACAAGCTGTTCGACAACATCACCGCACTGTCGGCGCGGGGCAGCTTCGTGGCCTGCGAGCAGATCGGCGACATGTCGAGCTTCGACGACGAACGGCACAAGGTGATGAGCGAGCGGATGAAGGCCCTCGGCTCGAACATCGAGATGACCGACCTGATCTACCAGGGTGAGCGCAACCACGTGGTCGACTATCTGGGCGAGCACGGCTGGGACGTCACCGCGACCTCGATGGAAGACGCCTACGCCGCCAACGGTTTTGAGTACCCCGACGACGAGATGTCCCGGGCCTTCAGCGACCTCAAGTACGTTCGCGCAAGGCTGACTCAGAAGAAGTAGTCGAGATGGCCACCGTCGTCGGTGGTCCGGTTACCTGTTCGCACGGCTGAAAGAGGCGGTAATGGCACGGGTGGCCGGCGACAGTTGGGATCTGGCATCGAGTGTGGGCGCGACGGCCACACTGGTGGCGACCGGTCGGGCCATAGCTAGCACCGCACCGCACGGGTTGATCAATGACCCGTTTGCGGCGCCGCTGGTGCGGGCCGTCGGGATAGATGCGTTCACCAAGATGGTCGACGGTGAACTGGATTTTGACGCCATCGAGGCCGTCGCCCCGCAGGCGGCGGCCCGGGCTCGGGCCAATATCGACGAGATGGCGGTTCGGACAAGGTTTTTCGACGACTACTTCATGACGTCTACCGATGGCGGTATCCGGCAGGCGGTGATCCTGGCCTCCGGCCTGGATGCCCGCGCCTACCGGCTGCCGTGGCCGGACAGCACTGTTGTCTACGAGATCGACCAGCCTGAAGTCATCGAGTTCAAGACGCGGACTTTGGCCGACATCGGCGCGTCGCCGACGGCAAATCGCCGGACAGTGCAGATCGATCTGCGGGAAGACTGGCCGACGGCGCTGCAGGAAGCGGGCTTTGATCCCGGCTTGCCGACAGCGTGGTGCGCCGAGGGTCTACTGATCTACCTGCCGCCGGAAGCCCAGGACCGGCTGTTCGACAACATCAACGACCTCAGTGCCCCCGGCAGTACCCTGGCAACCGAATTCGTGCCGGGGCTCGAGGATTTCGACCCGGACAAGGCTCGGGCCGCATCCGTCGGGTTCAGCCAGATCGGGTTGAACATGGACATGCCATCGTTGATCTATCACGGCGAAAGGCATTCCGCCGCAGACTATCTAGGAGCCAAAGGCTGGCAGATGAACGGCATCGCCCGATCAAATCTGTTCGCCCGCTACGGGTTACCCGTGCCCGATACGGGCGATGACGACCCGATGGGCGAAATCGTCTACATCAGCGGCGCTTTGGGCTGACCGGTTAGCTGCCGGCGACTGGGAGTACCGCCTCCGCGGTGACCGTGGGGCGATAGTCCAGCTCGTAGGCGATCGCAGAGCCCGCGTAGCGGACCTGCGTGGGCAACATCGCGGGAGTCTGACGTTACCGGTCCCGACCCAGGTGGACATCGACGGGTCACCGCGGCCTGAGCGTCAGAAGCGGTAGTCCCCCAACCAGAGCGCACTGACCCCCGTCACCGATCGCTCAACCTGGCCGAGCGCGCCCGCCAGCGAGCGGCCCATCAGTGCGGCGACGGCGTCCGGCAGTGACGCCGCCGCAGGCTGAGACGAAGCCTTGGGCCGGATGTAGTCCAGCAGCGCCGAACCCGGGTAACTGACCAATCGAACCTGCGTATCAACGTCCAATCCGGCCAGCACCTTGGCTCGTCTCACTGCAGTGCGCAACCCGCCCAGTTCATCGACCAAGCCGTGTTCCTGCGCGTCCGCACCGGTCCAGATCCGGCCCCGGGCCACCTTGTCGACGGCCGCCACAGCCATACCGCGGCCCTCGGCAACCCGCTGTACGAAGTCGGTGTAGAACAGGTCGGCTTCGGCGGTCACCTGTGCGTGCTGAGCCTCGGTGAACGGCTGGTTGGCCGACCAGGCGTCCGCATTGTCGTTGGTACGCACCGAATCCGAGCCGACGCCGAGACGTTCCTTGAGCCCGCGGGTGACCAACTTACCGGTCAGCACTCCGATCGACCCGGTGATGGTGCCGGGGTTGGCGACAATGTGGTCCGCGGCCATCGAGACGTAATAGCCGCCCGACGCCGCGACCGCACCCATCGAGGCCACCACGGGCTTACCGGACTCGCGCAGCCGCACCACCTCACGCCAGATGGTCTCCGAACCGGTCACCGCGCCGCCCGGGCTGTCCACCCGCAGTACGACAGCCTGCACGTCGTCGTCGGCTGCAGCCTCACGCAGCGCGGCGGCGACGGTGTCCCCGCCGGCACTGGACGGGCCGGGCGGAAAGACCGACGGGCCACCGCGGCCGCTGACGATGGCGCCATGCACGGTGACCACAGCGATGGTCGGCTTGTGTTTGCGTCCCGGAATCGACGACAGGTCCGGGAGGGAGCGGCCCGCCGTGGCGTGCGCGTAGCGCGTCAGGTACAGCCGGTCCGGCGCGTCATCACCATCGGGTTCTGTTGTGCCGCTGGTCAATTCGTTGATCCTGGCGTAGGCCTCGTCGCGGAAGCCGATCCGGTCCAGCAATTTGGCGCCGAGCGCATCGTCACGCAACAGCGGGGCGCGGTCGACCAGTTCGTCGAGTTCCTGCGCGTCGATGTCCCGGGATTCGGCGATGGCAGTCAGCACCTGCGCGTGCAGGCTCTCGATCAGCCTGCCGTCGGCCTCGCGGTGCTGCTCGGTGTAGCCGTCCTGAGTGAACATGTTGGCCGCCGACTTGTACTCGCCACGGGCCACGAACTGAGCTTCGATGCCGGCCTTGTCCAAAGCCCCGCGCAGGAACATGGCATTGGTGGCGAACCCGACCAACGCCACCGTGCCCGCCGGCTGCATCCAGACCTCGCCGAACGCCGAAGCCAAGTAATACGACAGAGTGCCGGGATACGTTTCGGCCCAGGCGATCGACGGCTTGACCGCGCTGAAAGCGGCGACGGCCTCACGCAGTTCCTGCACCGGACCGGCTGCCGCAGCAGGCAACTGGACACGGGCGATCAGCCCGGCCACCCGGTCGTCCTTGGCCGCACGGTGGATGGCGGCGACGGCGTCACCCAACAGCAGCGGCCGGTCCCGCCCGGTGACGAAGGCGATCGGATCGAATCCGCCTGTCTCCGGCGGTACCGAATGCAGGTCGAGTTCCAGCACGCAACCATTCGGCACGCCGTGGTGGCGGGCGGTGTCCACTTTGCGGACGATCGCGCGCAACTCGTCACTACCGGGCACGCTGGGCAGAAAGGAACGCATCCCCCGAGCCTACCTACCGCCGAGACGGACAGAGCGGCCGGAAAATACGAGTGAGAGCAGCCAATACGTCGATCTCGGTGATCGCCGCAACGGTATGCGGCGAGCAGTCATCGGCGTTATGCTCACCGTCTAATCAGCAGCCTCTGCTCACCCGGGAGCGAAATCGTGGCGAAGTTCAAATATGTTGCACCAGTGATCATCGCGGCATCGCTGCTTGCCGCAGCGCCTGCGCAAGCACAAACCTCGGGCAATACCAATTGTCGATTCTCTGGAGGGCTCGGGCCCAACGCCGCTTGTGCTACTGGACCTGTGGATGACGACTATTACGACGTCGTCTGGCCAGGCCGGTGGGGCTGGGGCTTCCACGGCGATGACGCTCTGCCCGGCATTTCGGCCGGCTTAGGCTGATTCAGCGACCTTCCGTCGATTCGCGCCTCCGGCGCGGAGCCAATTCGCGCCTCCGGCGCCGAGCCAATTCGCGCCTCCGGCGCGGCGGCACCGCATACGCAGAAGTGCCCCTGCCTAAATCGACAGGGGCACTTCCACTTTGGAGCTTTAGAGCTCGGTTGCGCTACCACCGGCAGCGGTGATCGCCTCACGGGCGCTACCGCTGAACTTGTTGGCGGTGACGTCAACCTTGACGCCCAGCTTGCCGTCGCCCAGAACCTTCACCAGAACGTTCTTACGGACCAGGCCCTTGGCCACCAGCTCGTCCAGACCGACGGTGCCGCCCTGCGGGAACGCCTTGGCGATATCGCCGACGTTCACCACCGCGTACTCCGTGCGGAAGCGGTTGCGGAAGCCCTTGAGCTTCGGCAGCCGCATGTGGATCGGCATCTGGCCACCCTCGAACGTCACCGGGACGTTCTTGCGGGCCTTGGTGCCCTTGGTACCGCGACCGGCGGTCTTCCCCTTGGAGCCCTCACCACGGCCGAGACGGGTCTTGTCCTTCTTGGACCCGGGAGCCGGCTTGAGGTCGTGCAGCTTGATGACGCTCATTTACGCCTCCTCAACAGTGACGAGGTGGGCAACCACCGCGAGCAGACCACGGGTCTGCGCGTTGTCCTCGCGAACGACGGACTGGCGGATCTTGCGCAGTCCCAGTGTCCGCAGGCTTTCGCGCTGCTTCCACCGGGCACCCACGGTGCCACGCACCTGGGTGATCTTCAGTTCAGCCATGAGTTATGCCGATCCTTCACGCGCTGCCGATGCGGCCAACGCTTCTGCCTCACGCCGGGCCCGCAGCATGCCGGCCGGCGCAACATCTTCGATGGGCAGGCCACGACGGGCTGCCACTTCCTCGGGACGCTGCAGCTGCTTCAGCGCGGCAACGGTGGCATGCACCACGTTGATCGCGTTGTCACTGCCCAGCGACTTGGCCAGGATGTCGTGCACGCCAGCGCATTCCAGCACCGCACGCGCTGCGCCACCGGCGATGACACCGGTACCCGGGCTGGCCGGACGCAGCATGACGACACCGGCAGCGGCCTCGCCCTGCACCGGGTGCACGATGGTGCCCCCGATCAGCGGAACGCGGAAGAAGCCCTTGCGAGCCTCCTCAACGCCCTTGGCGATGGCGGCCGGAACTTCCTTGGCCTTGCCGTAGCCCACACCGACCATGCCGTGGCCGTCGCCGACGATGACCAGAGCGGTGAAGCTGAAGCGCCGACCACCCTTGACCACCTTGGAGACGCGGTTGATGGTCACCACGCGCTCGATGTAGTTGCTCTTCTCGCCACGATCATCGCCGCGGCCACCACGGCCACCACGGTCGTCACGACGACCCCGACGATCGTCGGAGCGTCCGCCCCGGGACTCGCTGTTGGCCCCGGCTCCATTAGCCTGATCGGCCATCATGCAGTCCTTCCATTAGTCAAGTAAGTCATCAGAACGCCAACCCGCCTTCGCGCGCGGCGTCGGCGAGAGCGGCGATCCGGCCACCGTAGGTGTACCCACCGCGGTCGAACACCACCTCGGAGATGCCGGCGGCCTGGGCGCGGGCAGCGATCAGCTGACCGACCTTGGTGCTGGCTGCCTTCTTGTCGCCGTCGACGGCACGCACGTCGGCCTCGATGGACGACGCGGCGGCGATGGTGACACCGGCCAGGTCGTCGATCAGCTGGACGTGGATGTGCCGTGCACTCCGGTTGACCATGAGGCGCGGACGCTCGGCAGTGCCGGCGACCTTCTTGCGCAGCCGGGCGTGACGGCGCAGCCGCGCCACCCGACGGGTCTCAGAGATGTTCTGGCCCAACGGCTTACGCTTGTCAGTCTCAGTGTTAGCCATTGCTACTTACCTGTCTTTCCGACCTTGCGGCGGATCTGCTCACCCTCGTAGCGAATGCCCTTGCCCTTGTACGGGTCGGGGCGACGCAGGCGGCGGATGACTGCCGAGATCTGGCCGACTTTCTGCTTATCGATGCCGGACACCGAGAACTTGGTCGGGGTCTCGACTGCGAACGTGATGCCCTCGGGGGCTTCGATCAGCACCGGGTGGCTGTAGCCGAGCGCGAACTCCAGGTTCGAGCCCTTGGCCTGCACGCGGTAACCGACGCCGAAGATTTCCATCTTGGTGGTGTAACCCTGGGTCACACCGGTCACCAGGTTGGCGATCAGGGTGCGGGACAGCCCGTGCAGCGAGCGGTTGCGACGCTCGTCGTTCGGACGGGTCACCACGACGGCGCCGTCGTCGTTGCGAGACACCTCGATGGGCTCGGCGACGTCCAGCGTCAGGGTGCCCTTGGGGCCCTTCACCGCGACGTTCTGGCCATCGATGGTCACATCGACGCCGGCCGGAATCTGAACCGGCTGCTTTCCAATACGCGACATGTTCTCTGCCCCCTACCAGACGTAAGCGAGGACTTCGCCGCCCACGCCCTGTCGAGCTGCCTGGCGGTCGGTGAGCAGGCCGGAGGACGTGGAGATGATCGCCACACCCAGGCCACCCAGAACCCGCGGCAGGTTGGTGGATTTCGCGTACACCCGCAGACCGGGCTTGGACACCCGGCGGAGGCCGGCGATGCTGCGCTCGCGGCTCGGGCCGTACTTCAGGGACACAACGAGGCTCTTGCCCACGCGGGCGTCCTCGGTGCGGTAGTCAGTGATGTAACCCTCCTTCTTGAGGATCTCGGCGATATTCGCCTTGATCTTCGAGTGGGGCAGGGTCACCTCGTCGTGGTACGCCGAGTTGGCGTTGCGCAGACGTGTCAAGAAGTCTGCGATCGGATCCGTCATTGTCATGACAGCTTTGATCAACCTTTCTCGCTGCGGTTCCCATACAGCACGCGCGGGCCGGTTCCACCTTGCGGTGGCTTGGCACGTCACGTAGTGGGCCTACTACGAAGTAATTAATCCTGACCGGCAGGTGCCGGTTAGGGGCCTCGCTTCACCTGCAATTCCGTGTAGGCACTGCAGGCAAGTTACTGCCACCAAGGCACGACAGTGCCAAGGCAACCTGCCCAGTATAGGAACTCCGGCGCCATCCAGCCAAATCGGTGCTGATCGGGGGCGCAGTTGGACGCCATCCGGCGACTCCGCACAGCGCACAGAAACGTGAAAGCCGCCTCGGCCACAAGGACCGAGGCGGCTTCTAGAGCGTCATGAGACGGGCCGAGTCACCAGCTGGACTTCTGCACACCCGGCAGTTCGCCGGCGTGCGCCATGTCCCGCAGGCAGATTCGGCACAGGCCGAACTTGCGGAACACCGAGTGCGGGCGACCGCACTTGTTGCAGCGGGTGTAACCACGCACCGCGAACTTCGGCTTCTTGTTGGCCTTGTTGACCAGAGCCTTCTTTGCCATTGTCAGTTCTCCTTGAACGGGAAGCCCAGGGCCCGCAGCAACGCACGGCCTTCGTCGTCGGTGGTCGCCGAGGTGACGACCGTGATGTCCATGCCGCGGGGGCGGTCGATCGAGTCCACGTCGATCTCGTGGAACATCGACTGCTCGTTGAGGCCGAAGGTGTAGTTGCCGCTACCGTCGAACTGCTTGGCCGACAGACCGCGGAAGTCGCGGATACGGGGCAGTGCGATCGAGATCAGACGGTCCAGGAACTCCCACATGCGGTCGCCACGCAGGGTGACCCGGCAACCGATGGGCATGCCCTCACGCAGCTTGAACTGCGCGATGGACTTGCGGGCCTTGCGGATTTCCGGCTTCTGGCCGGTGATCAGCGTCAGGTCGTTGACCGCGCCGTTGATCAGCTTGGCGTCGCGGGCGGCGTCACCGACACCCATGTTGACGACAACCTTGACCACGCCCGGGATCTGCATGACGTTGGCGTAATTGAATTCATTGTTGAGCGCGTCGCGGATCTCTTCGCGGTAGCGCGTCTTCAGCCGGGGCTGAGTCTTTTCCACTGTGGTCATCTCAGATGTCCTTGCCGTTGCGCTTCGAGATACGGACCTTCTTGCCGCTTTCCTCATCGACGCGGTAGCCGATGCGGGTCGCGTTGCCGTCGGAGTCGACCACCATCACGTTGGAAACGTGGATCGGCGCCTCCTGGGTGACGATGCCACCCGACGAAGCACCGCGCTCGTTCTGCGACTGCGCAGTGTGCTTCTTGATCCGGTTGACGCCCTCAACGAGCACCTTGTTGCGGGTCGGGTAGGCCTCGATGACCTTGCCCTTGGCACCCTTGTCCTTGCCGGCAATAACCAGCACGGTGTCGCCCTTGTGCACCTTCATCACAAAACCTCCGGGGCCAGCGAGACGATCTTCATGAACTTCTTCTCGCGCAGTTCGCGACCGACCGGCCCGAAGATGCGGGTACCGCGGGGGTCGTTGTCGTTCTTGATGATGACGGCGGCGTTCTCATCGAACTTGATGTAGCTGCCGTCCGGCCGGCGGCGCTCCTTGACGGTGCGCACGACGACGGCCTTGACCACGTCACCACGCTTGACGTTGCCACCGGGGATGGCGTCCTTGACGGTCGCCACAATGATGTCGCCGATGCCGGCGTAGCGCCGCGACGAGCCACCGAGCACGCGGATGCAAAGGATTTCCTTTGCGCCCGTGTTGTCGGCGACCTTGAGTCGCGATTCCTGCTGAATCACTCGATCTCCTGACCTGGGTTTTGTATGCACGCCAGATACCGACCTGGACGTGCGCGGTCTTGTTGTCCATGGGCACGCAAAGTCACGTGATGACCGAGGTCTGCCCTGGGCAACCCCTACATACTAGGCGAGCAGGGACAACGCTCCAAATCGCTGCACAGTCCGGTGGTGGTCAGTTTGACGGGATCTATTTTCCGCGCCGCGACTTGATGACCGCGAGGCGCTCATCGAGCAGTTTGTCGAGGTCTTCGATCGAACGGCGCTCCAGCAGCATGTCCCAGTGTGTGCGCGCCGGTTTTCCAACCTTCACCGGTCCGGGCGCCTCCACGTCGATCCGGGTGCCCTCGTGGCCGTTGCGGCACGACCACACGCCAGGTATTTCGGCATCGTCGGCGAACGGTACGTCGAATTCCTCGCCATTGGCGGTGCGATAGCGCGCGATCTGCCGTGGTGCGAGGTCGTGATTGCGCTCGGTCTCATAGCTGACAGCTCCGAGCCGACTGCCCCGCATAACACGATGATTTGACGCCATACGTCCACGCTACGCCACGCCGGCATAGGTGACCTGCACGGACAATGACGCCCCTGGGTGGGTGGGTGGAGATTTAATCCAGTAGCGCGGCGATCTCGTGGCATGTCCACACGTGGTTTGAGACGCCAGCTGCCTTCGCGGGGGTGGTTTACGGCCATTGCTCTGCGTGGTGAGGGTCGCGTGCGGGCGTGCGAAGTTGTAGTACATGTAGTGCAAGCTCACAGCGTGCGTCGCCCACGCCTGGTAAATCAAACTGACCCACTACCCACAGGCCGCGATCAGGTCACTCGGACAAGGACCTCGAAAACGACGACATGGTCGCTGCCAGTCAATGGCAGCGACCATGTCGTCGATCTCGTGGGGTATCCCGCTCAGGCCCCTGCGCCCCAACCGAGAACCCGGGACGTCAGCAGCACCAGTCCGAGCGACACCACGGCCACGACCACCAGACCGATGACGGCAACCACCAACGGCCGCCAGCCGGTGCGAGCGATCTGCCGGAAGTCGGTGGACAGGCCCACCCCGGCGAAGGTCAGCAAGAACGCCCACTTGGAGATGCTGGCCAGATTGCTCACCTGCCCCTTGCTGAGCAGCCCGGCGGTGACGACCGCCGACACAGCCAGGAAGCCGAGGACGAACTTGGGGAACTTCTCCCAGACGAACGCGGCCCGGGCACGCACCCCGGTTGCGACGGCGTCGGCCTCACCCCGGGCGGCCCAGTAGATGGCGAAGCCGAGCACCACGAATCCGATCAGGGCATTGCGCACCGACTTGACCAGAACCGCGATCTTGCCCGCGGCGTCGGAGTAAAGGTATCCGGTCGCAGTGGTCTCGGCCGTGTTATCGACGGCAAGGCCCGCCCACAGTCCGAACTCGTGATCGGTCAGCCCGATCAGGTGACCCAGCGGTGGTAGCACAAACAACGCCACTGCGCCGAGCGCCAGAATCGAGGCAATCGCGTAGCTCACGTCCGAATTACGTGCTCGGATAGCACCTTTGGCCGCGATGATCGCCGATACCCCGCAGATCGACGTGCCGATAGCCAGCAGCGAACCGAGCTTGCCGGACAGTCCGAACCAACGCGCTGCGGCAATGATGATCGCGCCCGCGACGGTCATGTCCACGAGGATCTGAACCAGGCTGGTGGCGCCGAGTTTGAGGACGTCGCCCAGTACGAACCGGGACCCAAGCAGCACGATGCCGATCTTGAGCCAGAACTCGTAGGTCGCGATGCCCGGCCGGAAAACCCGGTGCAGGCCAACGGTATTGGTGATCACCAGCCCGATCACGATGGCCCACAGCACGTATTCGATGTCCGGCACCCGCCAGTGCTGATGCTTGGCGAGGGAGAGCCAACCGATCTCGGCATACTTTCCGGCCAACCCGACCGCCACCAGCAACAGCAGGCCCGGCAGGTAGTCGAGGAATCGTCGTGCGCCGGGTTGTTCCGCGGGGTCGGACTCAGCCTCCCGCTCGCTCTGGCCGGCGGTATCGGCTGCTTCGACACTCATCGCGTCACCAGCCGATCTTCGGCAGGGCGCCGGCGACCGCCAACGCCGTTATCGCAAGACCGAGAATTGTTGCCCACCAATCGGTCCCGACTCGGGTTAGCCAACCCGTAGCCGTCGCTTCCTTCGTCACCGCAGTCTCCTGTCGCCTGGTTTCCGCTCATGGTGCGGCAGCGGCGCACTTCGGCACAGAGATCAAATCGCGCTGAATCTGGATATAGGCCAGCGCCGAAATCGACAAAAAGGCCGGATCTACTCGCACAAATCGGCCCGTTTGTCCGTTTGGGCGGTATGGGGGCGGGCGCTAGACGACGCAGCGAAAGCCGATGTGGGTCGTCGCGCTGTCCTGCGATTGCGGTGACCGTGCGGCAGGCCGGTACCGGTGGCAGTACTCCGGCGCGCACAAGTGCGACCCGCCTTTGAGTGCGTGGGTGACGCTCGGATCCGGATCGGGCGGCGGACAGCAGGCCGGCGCACCGGGTACCACTACGCCCGGCTGGAACGGCGTGACAGTCCACTCCCACACATTGCCGATCATGTCGGCGAGGCCAAAACCGTTGCGCGGGAAGGTACTTACCGGGGAGGTGCCAACCCAACCGAGAGCGCCGTCGTTCTGATAGGGGAAGTGCCCCTGCCAGGTGTTGGCCATCAGTTCGCCGTTGGGCATCACCTCGTCACCCCAGGCGTAGGTGGTCGTGGTGCCACCGCGGGCGGCGTACTCCCACTGCGCCTCGGTGGGTAGCCGGCGCCCGGCCCACTGCGCATATGCCGCGGCGTCGGTGTATGCCACCTGGACAACTGGATGATCGGGGTGATCCTGCCACGTGCTGTCCGGGCCGAAAGGCGCGTGCCAGCACGCACCCGGTGCCCAGTCCCACCACTGGCGCCAGTCCCGGAGATTCACCGGACCGGTGGTCGGCCGGAAAACCAGGGCGCCCGGGGCCAGGTCCTCCTCGGCGACACCGGGATAGAGCGCTGGATCCATCGGCCGCTCCGCGACGGTCAAATAACCTGTGTCCGAGACGAATTCGGCGAACTGAGCGTTGGTCACCGGATGTTCTTCGATGGCGAACGCCGCCACCTCGGCGGTGTGCTCGGGCCGTTCCTCCGGATAGAAGTAGTTGCTCCCCATCACGAATTCACCGCCGGGCAGTTCGACGAGTCGGGTCAGTGTCACGACGTCATTCAGTCTTTCGAAAAAGCTTGGGCGAGTTCCCGTTCGACGTCCAGATACGGCGTACCAGAAACGTCGACGACTACTTTCGCGATGGTACCGCCGGTGAATGGGTACGGTGCCGCATACCGGTTGGAGACAGCCTGACCCGAGTTGCGGCCGACCGCGACTCCCCCGCCGGACAGCCCGAACGTTCCCGGGTGGGTGCGCACATCGGCACGGGTCGCCACCACGGCGTCGTCGACGTGTAACTCAATGGTTCCGAGCGGCGTGTGGCTTCCCTCGACCGTTCCGGTGCGGTCGTAGCGCACGCCCAGCACGTGCCGGCCCAGTGGCAGCGGGTCGGACGCGGACACCTCCTGCTCGTCCTCGCCCATGAAGTTGTAGACGTAGTGCAGCCGGCCGTCGCGGACGAACAGCACGTGCCCGCCGTGCCCGCCGCCGTGTTTGAACACCACTCCTTCGGCGCCTGATTCGACGTCAACCTCAGCCAGGATCGAGAACGGTTGTCCACGCAAGTCCACACACGCCCCGATGCCCACCTCGGCGGTTCCCGGGTAGTAAGTGAAGCTCTGCCGGTCGCGGGACAGGTACGGCCGTTCGCGCATGAGAGTCTCGAGGATGTTGAGGTCGGCCAGCGGCAAGCCGTCGTACTTTGCCGCTTCAGCGGACCACAACTGTTGCAGCTCGGCTAGTTTCGTCGGGTTTTCGGCGGCCAGATCATGGCATTGACTCCGGTCGGACTCGATGTGGAACAGCTCCCATCGGTCCTTGTCGAAGTTTGACCAGCCCGACGGTGTCGCGGCGTGCACCGTGTTTGCGAACCAGCCGTCGTGCCAGATGCCGCGGGTGCCGAGCATGGTGTAGAACTGGGTGGTCTTACCACTCCCTGCGCTCGGATCATCCAGGGCCGCTTTGAAACTCACGCCTTCCAGCGGTCTCTGCGGGACACCGCGCACCTCCGCCGGAGGCTCGATACCCAGCAGGTCGTAGACCGTCGGAGTGATGTCACAGACGTTGACGTAGTTGTCCCGGACTTCGCCATGTGCACGAATTCCGTTGGGCCAGCTGATGACCGCGGTATCGGCGATACCACCTTCGTGCGATGCGTACCGCTTGAACAACTTGTAGGGCGTGTTGAAAGCCATCGCCCAGCCGATCGGATAGTGGTTGTAGGTCGCCGGCGACCCGACACTGTCGAAATAGCGCATGTTCTCTTCGACCGTATCGATGTAGCCGTTGAAGAACTTGACCTCATTGACCGAGCCGTTGGGCCCGCCTTCGCCACTGGCCCCGTTGTCGGAGATGACCACGATGATGGTGTTGTCGAGTTGCCCGGATTCCTCCAGGTAATCCAGGACCCTGCCGATCTGGGCATCTGTGTAGGACAGGAACCCGGCGAACACCTCCGCCATCCGAGCGAACAGCCGCTTCTCGTCGTCGTTCAGCGAGTCCCACGGCCGCACAGTGTCCTGCAGCGGCCAGGGCTCGCCATTGGGCCCCTTGGTGTCCAGATAGGGATTCGTCGGAGACAGTTCGGTATCGGGTGGCACGATCCCGAGGCGCTTCTGGTTCTCCAGCACGATCTCGCGGTAGGCCTCGTAGCCCATATCGAACTTGCCGGCGTACTTGTCGGCCCACTCTTTGAACACATGATGCGGTGCGTGCCCGGCGCCAGGACACACATAGGAGAACCACGGCTTGTCCGGGGCGATCACCTTGGCATCGCGGATGAACTCGATAGTCTTGTCCGCCAAGTCTTTTGACAGGTGGTAGCCATCCTCGGGCGTGGCCGGCGGGGCAACCGGGTGGTTGTCGTAGACCAGGTCCGGGTACCACTGGTCGGTCTCGCCGCCCATGAAGCCGTAGAACCGTTCGAACCCGCGGGACAGCGGCCAGTGCCGCCGGGTGGACGCCTGGTTGGACTCTTCCAAGGGAGTCAGGTGCCACTTGCCGATGCAATAGGTGTTCCAGCCTCGTTCGGCCAGGACCTCCGACAGCAGCGCCGTCTCAAAAGGTATGCGCCCGTTGCAGTTCGGGAATCCGTCGGTGAACTCCTCAATGGTGGCCATACCGACGGATGTGGCGTTGCGGCCGGTAAGCAGGGATGCGCGCGTGGGCGAACACAGTGCGGTGGTATGGAACTGGGACAGTCGCACGCCTTTGTCGGCGATCCGGCGCATGGCCGGCATCTCGACCAAGCCACCAAAGCTGTCCCAGGTGGCGATGCCGGTGTCGTCCCACACCAGGTAGAGGACGTTGGGCGAGTCGGGCGGTGCGGTCGGCGCGGCATACGGACCCCAATCGGGCTCCGAATCGCGAATGTCGAGTTCGATCCGGCCTGCAAATTCTGTCGCCATGGCGCCTCGCTCCATCGTGCCGGCCACCGATGGGCCGGTCGGCATGAGGCTACTCGGCAAAGGTGAGCCGTAGCTGAGAAGCAAAAGGCGATTTTGGCGCAGCTGAAGGCGCCCGGCGTGCACAGCCACACCGAAACCACGCTAGGGCGCGACAGCCCTGATCGCCTCCCGCCGATTGGCCACGGCAAGCTTGCGGTAGATGGACCGCTGCTGCGTCTTCAGAGTGTTCAGCGATACCGCCATCCGGTCGGCGATCTCCTGTGATGTCATGGGTGGTCCGCAGGTAGGCCAGCACTTCCAGTTCGCGCGGAGTCAGCACCGACGCTGGAGATACCGAATTGCACGGCTCCCCCAGCACCAACGCTTCGCTGAGGAAGTCTCGATGCCTCGTAGTTGACATGTGCGCTGCGAGCAATTCACGAGAGACCGAATCAGCGTTGTCGACGAATTGGTATCGCACGCACTGCTCACGCGCGAGGCCGAGCGCATGCTCCAGGCGCCGGTGCGCGCACAGTTGCCCATCGCAGTCAACAGCCCGCGCAGCACGTCCTCACGATCGGCAACGCGAGAAGTCAGCGTCAACCAGGCGACCGAGCCCGGCACCGCCGCCGCGCGGCCCATTGCGCCAAGGCGACCGTTTTGCCGTAGCCGGAGGGCGCTGCGACCAGGACCGCCCGTTTGCACTCACGCCCAGCAGCGAGTAACCGAATCACCGATGCGCGGGCGAGCATGTCTGGCCGCGCAAGAGGAACACTCGCCAGAAACCACGGAGCGGGACGCATTCCACAGGTTCCAGCAGGCGCCACTACCCAAAACTACAGGAGCTTCCCCCCACAATGGATATCACCCGAAAAGGGTGCTATCCATTGCCGATAGTTTTGCCGTTCTGCCCCAACAGAATTCGCTGAAATTCGCATAAGCGAAACGAATCCGTTGGCAGACAACGGAATATATCAACGGCCGACACGCCAGTCCGACCAGCCGAATGGCTGCGGGCAATGCGAATTGTCCTAATAATGGGTGCCATGGCATCTGATACCGAGTCATCGTCCGAATCGACGCCGGAACCCGGCGGCCCGAAACTCTCGCGACGCTCCATGATCGGTGGCGTGGCCGCCGCAGCCGGCGTCGCAGCGGGGTCGTCGTTGATCGCCGGCTGTGACAACAAGAACGGCGGCGGCAGCGCCAGCGAGGGTGACGGTAGTGCCGCCGCCAACGAAGTCATGAAGAACTTCAAAGGCGACATCAAACTGGATGTCCGCGACTCCAAGTCCGATTGGGGGCCGTGGGAACTCAAACACGCGCCCGAGGGCGCCCCCAACGTCCTAGTGGTGCTGTACGACGACACCGGATTGGCATCCTGGTCACCCTACGGTGGCCGGATCAACATGCCGACGCTGCAGAAACTCGCCGACAGCGGGCTGATCTATTCGCAGTGGCACACCACGGCTCTGTGCTCGCCGACTCGGTCCTGCATGCTGACCGGACGCAACCACCACGTCAACAATTTCGCATCGATCGCCGAGACCACCGACGGATTTCCGGGCGCGTCCGGTCGGTTGCCCGCCGAGTGCGCCACCATCGGACAGGTCCTGCAGGAGAACGGCTACAGCACATTCTGGGTCGGCAAGGACCACAACGTCCCCGAGCAGGATCTGGCGAGCGGCGGCAGCAAGTCGGAATGGCCCGTGCAGAAGGGTTTTGACCGGTTCTACGGCTATCTGGGCGGCGAGACCAATCAGTGGTACCCCGACCTGGTTGAGGACAACCGCTACATCGAGCAGCCCTATTCGCCGGAGCAGGGCTATCACCTCTCGAAAGACCTTGCCGATCAAGCACTTCGGATGCTGCGCGACCAACGGGCAACCAACCCGTCCAAGCCCTGGTACATGTGGTTCTGCCCAGGTGCCAACCACGCGCCGCACCACAGCCCCACCGAGTACGCGGCTAAGTACAAGGGCCAGTTCGACGACGGTTACGAGGCCTACCGCGACTGGGTTCTGGCACGCATGATCGACAAGGGCATCCTGCCCAAGGACACCAAGATGACCCCCATCAACCCGCTGCCGAAAGACGTTGCGTTGGACGCGGATATGGTGCGGCCCTGGAATACGCTCAACCCCGACGAGAAGCGCCTGTTCTCCCGGATGGCCGAGGTGTTCGCCGGGTTCTCCGAGTACACCGATGCCCAGGTCGGCCGGATAGTCGACTATCTGGATCAGACCGGCCAGATGGGCAACACCCTGATCTTCTATTGCGCCGACAACGGCGCTTCGGGTGAAGGTTCGCCGAATGGGTCGGTCAACGAGAACAAGTTCTTCAACGGGTACCCCGATGACCTGGCCGAGAACATGGCGATGATCGACAAGCTGGGTACCCCGGCCACCTACAACCACTATCCGACCGGCTGGGCGGTGGCGTTCTCCACCCCGTTCCAGATGTTCAAACGGTACTCGCAGTTCTCCGGCGGCACCTGCGACCCGATGGTCATCCACTGGCCCAAGGGCATCAAGGCCAAAGGCGAGGTCCGCCACCAGTACCACCACGCCACCGACGTCGTGGCGACCATCTTGGACGTGGCCGGCATTCCGATGCCCGAGACCTATCGCGGGGTGCCGCAGTTCCCGCTCAACGGGGTCTCGATGAAGTACACCTTCGACGCCAAACCGGACGACCCCACCAAAAAGAAGAACCAGTACTACGCCATGCTGGGCACCCGCGGCATCTGGCAGGACGGCTGGAAGGCTGCGGCGCTGCACGCCCCGATCAGCGGCCACGGGCACTTCGATCAGGACAAGTGGGAACTGTTCCATGTCGACGAAGACCGTTCGGAATCAACGGATCTCGCGGACAAGTACCCCGACAAACTCAAGGAACTCAAGGACGCGTGGTTCGACGAGGCCAAGAAGAACTTCGTCCTGCCCCTCGACGACCGGACGCCGGTCGAACTGACCAGCATCGAGCGCCCCCAGTTCGAGCCCCCGCGCGACCGCTACCTCTACTACCCGGATGCCTCACCGGTGCCAGAGTCGGTGGCGGCCAACATCCGCGGCCGCAACTACAAGATCATCGCCGATGTCGACATCACCCCGCAGGCCCGAGGCGTGATCTTCGCGCACGGCTCCCGGTTCGGCGGCCATGCCTTGTTCATCAAGGACAACAAACTGTTCTACGTCTACAACTTCCTGGGCATCCCGCCCGAGCAGGTGTTCACTTCTCCACCACTGCCCCCGGGCAAGCACGCACTGGGCATGGAGTTCACCCGGGAGAACAGCGGCAAATACGGCGAATCCCTTGGCACCACAAAGCTTTACATCGATGGGAACACCGTGGCGCAGGGCCCGATGCGGGCGCAGGTCGGCAAGTTCACCCTCTGCGGTGACGGTCTGTGCGTAGGCTTCGACAGTGGTGACAACGTAACCAACCTGTATCAGAGCCCCGGGCGGTTCACCGGCGGCACCATCAAGGGCGTAGCGGTAGACGTCAGCGGCAAGAGCTACATCGACCTGAACCAGGAGGCGATGGGCGCATTCGCGCGAGACTGATCGAATTAGGAATGGGGGTATCGGTGCGCCTGCGTGCGCCATGCCAGGAACTTGAGCTGGCGGGTGCCAGCCCATGGCATAGACGACGGCGAGTGAATCGGCACCGGCCGTCCGTGGGACCGTTCATTGGCTGACTCCGGCCAGGCGGTCACGTCGCACCTTCACGCCTACATATTCAATTGCGTAAATTCTGCTTTGCGAGAGTCGATCTCGCACAACCAATTCGGATCAGCATTGCCGCGATGGGCGGCCGGCGAGGTTGCGCATATGCCATACAACCGGGATGCTCCGATGACAGGATGAGTTTGCCCACTGGCCACTGATCACTCCGGAGCTAGGAATATTCAATGGTGCGATTCACCGCGCTGCTGTCGGTAGTTCTTATTTGCCTGACTGCTTGCTCGGCGGCACCAAAACCCGGTAGCCAGCCGGACAGCCCAGGTCAAATTGTCGCCGACGCACCGCTGGATCGGCTGGATCCGGCACTGCGTGAGGCAGCCTCGACAGCCAAAGTCATGACCTATGCGTCGCGCAACGGCGTCAACGAGGCTGTATCGCACGTGACGGGAACGGTATTTGTGCCCAAAGGCAATCCGCCACCCGACGGGTTCCCGATTGTGGCCCTGGGGCACTCGACCGCCGGTACCACCCCTGACTGCGCCCCTTCACTGTCCCCCGATCTGCGCGGTGGAGCAGCCACGGTCGTCGCGCTGTTGAACGCCGGTTTCGTGGTGGCCGCGCCGGACTATCAAGGTCTGGGCAAGCCGACCAAACCCGATGACCATGACTTCCACCCCTATCTGGACTCCACCACAGCCGGTTACAACATGATCGACGCGGTGCGCGCAGCGCACAAAATGGTGCCCCAGACCTCGACTTCGTGGGCCTCGATCGGCGCGGCCGAGGGCGGCCAAGCGGCGTGGGCTGCCAACGAGTTGGCCGACAACTACGCTCATGACCTGAAACTGGTTGCCACGGCAGCACTTGCACCGATGGCAGACTTCGGCGGCCTCGCCGATGCCGCCATGGCCGGCACGCTGAACACCGACCAGAAACTGGTCTACATCGCCTACCTGGCCGCGTTGAAGGACCAGTACTACTACGAGTTCGAACTCGACAACTACCGGCGCGGTGCCGCCCAACAGAATTGGGATGCACTGCTGGGCTGCACGGACCCCGTGCAACGAAAAGCGCTGGCCGACAACATCCCTCCGCAAGACCTACGTCCCGCCGACGCCGCCGCCCTGCAGAAGCTGCGTGGGTACCTCCAGAAGACCACCCTGCCTCAGGGTCCCACGCAGGCGCCCATGTACATCATCTACGGCGGTCAGGATGCGGTGATCCCGGCCGCGTGGACCGAGCACGCGATCTCACGAGCTTGCACCATGGGCGATGTGATTCAGCTCGTCTACTGGCCGGACAAGGGGCGTGAACAGATTCAGCCGGTCGCCGCGTTGGGGTGGCTCACCGACCGGATGAAGCTACTGCCGTCGGCCAACGATTGCCCCATGTTCATGGCGGGCCATAAGCCGTAATCCCGGGATAGGAGTGGTCGTGTCACTGGTCAGCGGAGTTGTACCGATCGCCCTGGAAGTGTTGGCGATCACAGCTTTACTACTGGGCATCGGACCTCGAAGCCGACCCTGGCTGCTGCGAGCGGTCACCATCGCACTGCTCACCGGTGTGCTGCTCGCAATACTCACCCGGACATTCGTCAAGTACCAGGGCTGGGCCTCGAGAGCCGCCTCGCTGCCCAGCGTGCTGTGGGTGGTGATCACCGGATTCGCGGCCGCCATGGCGGTTTTGGCGTGGCGCGGCGGTCGCTGGTGGCGCCGAATCGTGTCCGTACTGGCTGTCGTGCTTGCGGTGCTGTGCGGATTTGTGGAGTTGAACATCGCCACCGGCTACTTCCCGACGGTGCAGTCCGCCTGGCAGCGGATAACAGGATCCGGGCCTGCGCAATGGATCGACGAAACCGCGTTGGCGGCGATGCGCCACGCTGGTGAGCAGCCCACCCGCGGCACCATGGTGTGGGTGGACATCCCCAGGGACGCCTCAGGATTCGGCCACCGGCGCGAGCTGGTGTACCTGCCGCCCTCCTGGTTCCGCTCTGATCCCCCGCCGACACTGCCGGCCGTCATGGCCATCGGTGCTGAATTCAGCCATCCCTCCGACTGGCCGCAGTCCGGTGGGGCCCTCAAGACCCTCGATGAGTTCGCGGCCTTTCACCACGGCAACACGCCCGTAGTGGTCTTCCCTGACTCGACCGGGACATTCAACAACGACACCGAGTGCGTCAACGGGCCGCGCGGCAACGCGGCGGATCACCTGACCAAAGATGTTCGGTCCTATCTGATCTCGCATTTCGGCGTCAGCCCGGACCGCGCCAAATGGGGACTGGTCGGGTGGTCATCAGGCGGCACCTGCGCGCTGGTGCTGGCGATGAGGAACCCGGAACTGTTCAGCGCGTTCGTCGCCTTGGATGGACAACTCGGACCGAACACCGGCACCAAAACGCAGACCATCGCGAGGTTGTTCGGCGGGGATGCCGATGCGTGGGCGGCGTTTGACCCAAAGACGGTGATCGAGAAGACGGGCCGATACCCCGACATAGCGGCCTGGTTGGGAGTGGCGGAGAAGACGCCGACGGTGCACCGTCGGGCCAGCGACACGCCTGTAGACCCGCAAGCCCTGGCCGGTTGGGATCAGTACTCGGAAGCGCATGCGGCCAACGCCAACCGGCTGTGCCTGTTGTTGAGCGCCCACAATATGGAATGTTCTGTGGTCAGCTACCCCGGCTCTCACACATTCGCCGCGGCCGGCGCCGGATTCGAGGCCGCCCTACCCTGGCTGGCCGGCAAGCTGGGCACCCCAGGGACCAAGCCACTCCCCCTGCCGGGGACTACCACCAACTAGCGCCGCGACCGACTAGCGCCGACCACCGACAGGTTCGTTGACCCGGTACAGTCGCCAGTCCGGTTGGCCATCACCGTCATTGGGAATCTCTAGGGCCAGTGTCGCCACATCGGCCCCCGTGTCATACAACGTCGGGTAGCGCACGTTGAGCGCATCTGCCGTGCCGCGTCCGACCCGCGGCACGGCAAGTAAGTACTTGATGCCGTAGGCCGACGGATCGTTGAGGAGCTGAGTAAAATCTGGGTCCGACGGGATCACGAACATCCTTGGCCGCTTTGACGCCGCCAATATGCCGAACCCGTACACGGTATCGGTGATGACCGAGCTGTCCGGAAGGTTGAGTTTCTCCAGAAACGAAGCGATCTCACGCTCAGTGGCGAATGTCCGCACGATACGCCGTTCCCGCGCGCTGCGCTCACTGACATCGTCAGGTCGGGGAAAGACGACAGCCCGCAACGCGAACTCCTGCGGCGCATACTCCGGTTGCCCCATGCCCCACATCGCAACCGGCAGGGTGACCGCGAAAGCCACTGCGACAGCGGCGTATTGAGCCCACCCCCTGGTGGGGATCACAGGAGCGATCGGTGGTGCGTACCTGCCGCGGCGTTTCGGAGAAACCAGTACACCATCCGGGACAGCCAGCAGAGCCAGACATGCGGCGAGCGGTATCACCGTGATGTAGAAACGCAGGAACCCAAAGGTGGAGCCCGTCGCATAGTTGTAGGCCTGAAATGCCAGCACCACACCGAACAGCGCCAACGGCACCACCAGCATCTGCCAGTTCGGACGGCCCCACCGCCGCACGATCGCCCACAGCGCTATCGGAACCAGCGTCGGCGCCAGCACCAGCATGCACATCATGGAAAAATGCACGCCGCCAAGGAAAGTTGGTGCGGTCTGCCCGGACTGCGCCAGGATCGCGGTATTCCCGTACTGCGAGGTGAACTGTGCGAACGCTTCGCCGGTGATCAGCCACCCTGCCACGGCCCATCCGATGAAAGCCAGCACGCCCGGGCCACTGACGGTCAGCGTGTCGAGCACCGCGCGCCGCAGTCGTGGCGCCGGCCGGGCACGCAGATAGGTCGTGACACCCACCAGCAGACCGGACACACCCACGGACGCCAGGGCGTCATAGCGGGTCAGATATGCCAGCCCCATCGCAATACCGCCTGCGGTGACCAGGTGGTGCACATCGTCGTCGGCCGTCCACATGACGAGCCGGCGCACCGCCCATGTCATGAAGAAGACGAACGGCGCTTCACTCATGCCGTTGGACCCGTAGAAGATGATCATCGGGTTGAGTGCGAACAATGTTGTGATGGTCAGTGAGTAGGCGCGCGGCAGCCCGCGGTCGTTGCCCATGGTGAACAGCTGAACGGCAGCGCCCGCCATGAACAAACCGGACATCAATGTGCCCGCAAATGCCCGCTCGGACAGCACCGAGAAATAGGGACTGAGCAGAATCTCCGGTATCTGCAACATCGCAGTGACCGGCGTGAAGATAAAACCGATCGCGGCCAGGTGGGGGTCCCGACTGAACAGCACCGATTGCGTTGCGGCTATCCGAGACAGGGTGTCACCCATCAAGAAACCGTGACGCACCTGCAACCAATAACCGACGCCGATGTACAACGCCGCGCCCGTACCGAAGATGACCCACTTGATGGCGCGGTCCGACAGCCGACCAGGAGCCGTCATATCACACCGACCGACGCCTCAGCGGATTCCTGCTCCGAAGGTTCGGTGAGGCCGTGAAAGGTCTTTTCCCAGTATGACGGTTGCCGGATCAGCTGATAACAGCCCTTGGCCGCGGCGATGCTCATCATCACCCAGAACAGTGGCACGCTCAGACCGGCCAGCAAGAGGTCGGAACGATCATCCTCGCGGAGCGCGATCATGTTCATGTACATCACGGTCGCGTTGCCGATGATCATCGCGATCAACGCCGGAAAGTAGATATACCAAGGGAATACCGCACCCACCACCGCGGGCTGCCCGAGAAACCACAGCACGGTGATGAGCCAGAACAACAGGTTGAGCACCGAGATGACCGGGGTCCCGGCGAGGACAAGGTTGAACCGCAGAAAACTGCGAAAACCGATGGTGCGGTACAACTTCAGCGGTTGCCGGATATGGACAAGCCAGGTCTGCAGGTATCCCTTGTACCAACGGGAACGCTGCCGGATCCAGTTGATCACGTCACTGTTGGCCTCTTCGAGGGTGTACGAATCGATGACCGCGGTGTGATATCCGTTGGCGGCGATCCGCAGGCCCAGATCAGCATCTTCGGTGACGTTAAAGGGATCCCACGCGCCGATGCGTCTCAGGACATCGCGGCGCAGATGATTCGACGTGCCGCCCAACGGAATCGGTGACGTGCTGACCATCATGCCCGGCAGCAGGAATCCGAACCACAGCGCGTACTCGGCGGTGAACCAGGCGGTCAAGAGGTTCTGATGTCCGTTGTGATAGACGAGTTTGGCTTGCACACATGCGACATCGTCCGGCAGCTGCCGAAATCCGGCCACCACCCGGCGCAGCTGCAACGGCTCCGGAAGGTCCTCCGCATCGAAGATTGTGACGATCTCACCGGTCGCGAAGTGCAGGCCGTAATTGCACGCCTTGGGTTTGGTACGCGGGTTCGCCGGCGGCACAAGCACAATGGTGACCTTGTCCGACACGCCGCAGGCGTTCGCCGCGTCGATGGTCACCTGGTCGTCGGCTTCCAGCAGCAGCAGCACCTGCAACCGGTCCGCCGGATACTCCAGCGCGTCCATCGCAGCGATGAGGTTGCCTACCACTTCTGGCTCGTTGTAGGCCGGTACCAGGATCGTGTACAGCGGCAGGTCCTCGTCGGGAACGGCGCGGGCCGCCTCGTCGGAGATGCCGATGGGACGGGTTGCCAAGCCTTGGCGGAAGATCAACACGCGGTCACCCAACGTCAGCAGGTAGCCGAAGGTACACAAACCGATCAGCGTCGCAGCGGTCGCTATCGGTCGCCACACCCCGCAGACGATGACAATCGCCAACAGGCCCCACAGCACCGGCTTCTGCCAGCCCAGGATCGGGGTAGACGCGGAGTTAATGGGATCGTCATCGCGCAGACCGTTGATCGCGCGATGCAAGGCGAATCGGCGGTCATCCGCGCTGTCCAGATCAAGGGTGTCTGTCATGAGTGCGCCGCCGCACCGTGCTCGAACTGCGCGGCCACCAGCTGGCGGCCGAACTCGGTCAACAACTCAGCGTCCTTGAATGTCGGGCGGTTTTGCTCCGTGACTGCGTTACCGCGGAACAGCACGGTGAACAGGTCTCGCAACGTCGACACCAGGCCCGACCGCGGGTCCGGGAAGGGAGCGTCGTTCTCGTGATTGTCCACCGCGAAAACACCCACGATCTGGTCCTGCTCATCGTCCCCCCAGGCGAATCGCAACACATCCCAGGTGACCAGCAGCCGGTCATCGATCACCGACAGGATGCGCCCATGCACACCGTGCCCCAGATCTACGGGCTGAGACCGGCTCAACCGGGCGCCGGTGGTGTCGTAGAGCACCCGGCCCGTATAGGCATCGAAAGAGTAGGGCAGTGAACTGACGATGCTGTCCACCATCAGGGTCCGCGGCCTGGCGAACTTGTCGAACCGTGCGTCTCCCGACAGTGCGGTCATCCGCTGACGCACCAGGACGGCATCTTCGCCGTAGTACCGGCGGACGTCATCGACGTTGGTCTCCACCTTGGTCACAGCCCAGCCCGACGGTACGACCAACGCCAATCCCGGGACCAGATCGTAAGGCGCACTGCGACTGATGACGAGTGCGGACTGCTGCTTGGGCAGCGGGATGAAGGCCAGCACCACCGCTACGGCGACCACAAGCGGCACGGCGGCCCAGACCTGTTTGGCGGCAAGCGGTTCCACTTTCCGGTCGAGGACACGCAGCGGCTTTCCCCGACGCAGCCGGAAGAACGCGACGCCACCCACCAGGACGATCGGCGCCAGCGAGGGCACCAGCTGATAGGCCAACAGGGGCGCCCCCGGCACCAAATAATGCATGAGCAACAGCACCATCAGACCCAAGGCGAACGCGGCAACCGCCCCTACGAACGCCCGACGATGAGTACCGCCCACTGCAACGGCAGTCGCCGGTGCGGCGATGAACAGCGAGGCCACGGCGGCGGCCAAGGTGCCACCGCCCAGCACGATCACCATCACCTGGTACGGCAACGAGAACACCATTGACGTCAACAGCCAGACCCAGCCGAACCGCGCCACCGGTCGCACTCCGAACAACACGATGGCGGAACTCAACACGAAAATCCACATCGCGAACAGGTCCAGTCGCAGCAGATGGAAGTACTCCGCGTAACGACGCAGCAGCACCCCCTGGAACATCAGTGCCAGAACCAGGCCCATGGTCCCGACAATGATGTCGGTCTGCCTATCGTGGATCGGCAGTTCGGTGCGCCGACGAATAGCGACACCCACCGCCGCCAGCAGGGCTGCAAACGGAATCACCCACACATAACCAACCAGGCCACCCTCCCGGGTGGTCACAACCAAGTTGGACAGGCTCGCCCGGAACGCCACTACGGTCAGCACTGCGATGAGTATCCATCGCAGAATCAGCCGGATCGTGGGATTTAGACCGTAATACCACGAGACCAGGGCTTCCCACGAGTTGCGCCTGGTGTCGGTGGCAATGCTCATTGACTTCCCCGGGAACGCCTGCCGCGCAACGCAATCAGGCCACCGGCGAGCACAGCCAGGACCAGGCCACCGATCGTCCAGTACAGCGCGGACCGGTCAGCGGGCTGCGGAGCCTCGGGCGCGGCCACATCGGTCGTGACCATGACAGGTGCACGGCCCGGAAACGCGAGCACGGCGCTCGAAGTGAGACCGGACCAGTGCGCAATATCGGCATCGAGCCAACCAATCAGACGATCCAACTCCTGCGGTGCATTGTTCGACGTGGCGATCAAGACCGTCCGCCCACCGACATACGTCGTCTGCAGGGACCCGAACGGCTGCGCGGGGTCCAGCGTGACCGTGCCGGACTGGCCGACACCGTTGGCAGTCTGCACCGTGATGGTGCCCTTGTCGCCCGCCGTAACGGGCAGGGCGATGCTGCCGTTGTTCCAGCCGTTGGCACTGATCAAGAGCGCGGGATTCGGCGACGCCACCGCATCCTGCAGAGAAGTCACCGCGGTGTCGAACGGACGCGAGCTCAGCCGCTGCAGCCCGGACAGGATCAGCACCGCCCGCCTCAGGTTGTCGAAGCCGTCCTCCAGGCCCACCTCCATCCGCGGCATGAGCGCCTGTGGCAACGCCTGGAATCCACCTGGCACAGGCGGTTTGGCCAGGCTGGTCTGCACGGCGGACTCGCCGTCGATGGTGAGGGTGATCGGCTGGAATTCACCGCAGCGGCCGGTATTACCGGCGGCGTTCACAGATACGTCCAGACTTGTGTAGCGCTGCAGCAGACGGTCCGGCACGTCGACCCAGGTATCGATGCGCCCGGTGGCGTCAGTCGTCCAGCGCGACAAGGTCTCACCACCGACCTTGACCAGAACCTGACCGGAAATACTCGCCGGCAACGGTGTGTACGAGCCCTGCAGATGTACCCGCAAGCCACGCACCGAACGACCCAATCTGGACTGATCCAACGGAATGGTCACTTGTGGATTGACCAGTGCGGTGGCATTGACCCCCGGCTGCCCGAGTTTGCGAATGGTGGTCAGGTCAGGCGGAAGCTGCGGTGTGCTGGACAACGGACCCGCAACGGCTTTAGAACTCACCGCCAACTTCGAGATGTCGCTGGACACCAACCGAGCCTGATTGGTGAGCTCTCCGCCCTCACCCGAAACCAGAAGTGCCGGAACAGTATTCGGCCCCTGCAGCGAAAGGCCTGGGCCGGGACGCTCGCGCACGATGATCTGGCGTTCCAGCGGCTGCGGGGGCGCCACGCTGTCCCCGGCGAGCGGGACAACATCGATGGCCGGCCGTTGTTGGCCGTACCGCGCGATCGTCGCCGTGGCCAGGCGGATCGCGGCATCCGATTCTGATCTCGAGGGTTTGCCCGGGACGAAAACCGTCAGCTTGCTCAGCACCGGGGGAAGGAAGTCGGCGATCGTCGCCGGCGGCAGTTCCTGACCGGTGAAGCGCACCGATGTGGCGACCAACCGCAGGGGGTTGGTCGGGTCGAAGGCGCAGTAGCCCTCGGGCGGAACCAGGTAGCTGCGCAGCAGCACTGTCAGTGAATTGTCGACAATTCGCGCTCCCACCAAGGGAATCACGATCGGAGCTTGGTCGGTCAACGGCAGCGGAGTACGGGATACCGCGCGGTCATCCTGAACGACCTCGAGTATCCCGCCGTGCATATTGACCGGCATTTGGATGGTCGCGGTCAGCTCGGCTGGTACCAAGCCCGGGGGCACGGGAAAGGTCAGCGTCTGGCTGCCCGCGATGCCGTACAAAGCGATGGGCGCACCGGCGCCCAACGTCATCAAACTCAGCGTGGGTGCGCTGACCAGCGACGGATCATTGTCTGGAGCCGCTATGGCATTGCCGGGCAATGCGATTGTGACGGCCAACGCCGTCGCGGCCAATACCGACATTATGCGCGGCGTCACGATTTGCCAGCCTAAGCGGCGTGCTTGGACCGCGCCCGCGTTCCTCCGAAATCGTTATCGGCACACGATTAACCAGCGATGTTCACTCCGACAGGTTGAGTAATCGCGTGGTAAATGCAGAAACACCCGGAACAAGATGTTCCGGGTGTTTCGACGATGCGCGAAGGCTTACTTGGCCTTCTCCAACACCTCAATCAGACGCCACCGCTTGGTGGCTGAGGTCGGACGGGTCTCCATCAGCGAGACGCGGTCGCCGATACCGGCCGACTCGTTCTCGTCGTGTGCCTTGACCTTCTTGGTGGTCCGGATGATCTTCCCGTACAGCGGGTGCATCTTGCGATCTTCCAGCTCGACCACGATGGTCTTCTGCATCTTGTCCGACACCACGTAACCGATGACGGTCTTGCGGCTGCCACGCGGCTTCTCGGTGCGCGGGGTGTGCTTGGGTCCCTTAGTTTCTGCCATGATCAATCCTTACCAACCGGCCCGGACGCCAGGCCCAACTCACGTTCACGCAGGATGGTGTACACCCGCGCGATCTCCTGACGCACGGTACGCAGCCGGCGATTGTTTGCCAGCTGACCGGTGGCCATCTGGAAGCGAAGGTTGAACAGCTCTTCCTTCGACTCGCGCAGACGGGTGGTCAGCTCTTCCTCGGTCAGCTCACGCAGCTCGCCGGGCGAAGTTCCAACTGCCATCAGAACTGCTCCTCTCGGGTCACGATGCGTGCCTTGATCGGCAGCTTGTGGATGGCACGGGTGAGCGCCTCGCGGGCGATCTTCTCGTCGGGGTAGCTGAGCTCGAAGAGCACGCGGCCCGGCTTGACGTTGGCAACCCACCACTCCGGCGAACCCTTACCCGAACCCATGCGGGTTTCGGCAGGCTTCTTGGTCAGCGGGCGGTCCGGGAAGATGTTGATCCACACCTTGCCGCCACGCTTGATGTGCCGGTTGATGGCGATACGAGCGGACTCGATCTGCCGGTTGGTGATGTAGGCATGGCCCAGTGCCTGGATGCCGTAGTCACCGAAGCTGACCGAGGTGCCGCCACTGGCGATACCGCGCTGCTCTGGGTGGTGCTGCTTGCGGTGCTTGACCTTGCGGGGAATCAGCATGCTTAGCTCTCCGTTGCTTCCGTGGCAGCTTCGGCGGCGGGAGCGGTCTCAACAGCGGCATCCACGGCACGACCGGCCTCGGTGCTCGTCGCCGTGGTGCCCGACGAGCCGCTGCGGCGCGGGCGGGTACCCGACGGACGATCCCGACGCGGACGGTCGGAACCGGCCGGTGCGGCGGCGGTGAGCTCACGCTTACCACCGACGATGTCGCCCTTGTAGATCCACACCTTCACGCCGATACGGCCGAATGTGGTCTTGGCCTCGTACAGGCCGTAGTCGATGTCGGCGCGCAGCGTGTGCAGCGGCACTCGACCTTCGCGGTAGAACTCCGAGCGGCTCATCTCAGCACCGCCGAGGCGGCCCGAGCACTGCACCCGGATGCCCTTGACGTTGGGCTGACGCATAGCGGACTGGATCGCCTTGCGCATGGCGCGACGGAACGCGACACGGTTGCTCAGCTGCTCGGCCACACCCTGGGCCACCAACTGCGCGACCGCCTCGGGGTTCTTGACCTCGAGGATGTTCAGCTGGACCTGCTTGCCGGTCAGCTTCTCCAGGTCGGCGCGAATGCGGTCGGCCTCGGTGCCGCGGCGACCGATCACGATGCCCGGACGAGCCGTGTGGATGTCCACGCGGACCCGGTCGCGGGTGCGTTCGATCTGCACATCGGCAATGCCGGCGCGCTCGAGGCCGGTGGCCAGCAGGCGACGGATGGCGACGTCTTCCTTGACGTAGTCCGCGTACTGCTTGTCGGCGTACCAACGGGACTTCCATTCGGTGGTGATACCGAGGCGGAAGCCGTGCGGGTTAATCTTCTGGCCCACTACTCCGAGCCTCCCTTCGTCTCGGCCTTGGCCGTCTTCTGGGCGGCGGCCTTGCTGCCCTGGGCACGGCGGGCACGAGCCGCACCTGCCGAGGCAGATGCCTTGGCGCCCTTGTCCTTAGCCGGCCGGCTTTCCACGATCACGGTGATGTGGCTGGTGCGCTTGCGGATTCGGTACGCACGCCCCTGGGCGCGCGGCCGGATGCGCTTGGCGGTCGGGCCTTCGTCGGCGAAGACCGTGGCGACCACCAGGGTCGTCGGGTCCAGGCCCTCGTTGTTCTGCGCGTTGGCGGCAGCGCTGGCGATCACCTTGGCTACCGGCTCGCTGGCAGCCTGCGGTGCCCACCGCAGGATGTCGAGCGCCTCTTCGACGCTCTTGCCACGGACCAGGTCGATGACCCGGCGGGCCTTGCTGGCCGACACACGCACGAAGCGCGCTTTGGCGCTCGCGGACGGGTATTCAGTAACGGTTGTCATTAGCGGCGCTTGCTCTTCCGGTCGTCCTTGATGTGACCCTTGAAGGTCCGCGTCGGGGCGAACTCGCCGAGCTTGTGCCCGACCATCGCCTCACTGACGAACACCGGCACGTGCTTGCGACCGTCGTGGACGGCGAAGGTGTGACCGATGAAGTCGGGGATGATGGTGGACCGACGGGACCAGGTCTTGATGACCTGCTTGGTGTTCTTCTCGTTCTGCGCGTCGACCTTCTTCAACAGATGGTCGTCGACGAACGGACCCTTTTTGAGGCTACGAGGCATCGTCTATTCCTTTCCGGCCTAGCGCTTCTTGCCGGTGCGCCGGCGGCGGACGATGAGCTTGTCGCTCGGCTTGTTGGGCTTGCGGGTACGACCCTCGGGCTTGCCCCACGGGCTGACCGGGTGGCGACCACCGGAGGTCTTACCCTCACCACCACCGTGCGGGTGGTCGACCGGGTTCATGACGACACCACGGACGGTCGGGCGCTTGCCCTTCCACCGCATACGGCCAGCTTTACCCCAGTTGATGTTGGCCTGCTCGGCGTTGCCGACCTCGCCGACGGTGGCGCGGCAGCGCACGTCGACGCGACGGATTTCGCCGGAGGGCATACGCAGCGTGGCGTAGGCGCCTTCCTTACCGAGCAGCTGGATGCTGACACCGGCCGAGCGGGCCAGCTTGGCACCGCCGCCCGGACGCAGCTCAACCGCGTGGATGACGGTACCGGCCGGGATGTTGCGCATCGGCAGGTTGTTGCCCGGCTTGATGTCGGCGTTGGCGCCCGACTCGATCACGTCGCCCTGCTTGAGGTCCTTGGGGGCGAGGATGTAGCGCTTCTCGCCGTCCACGAAGTGCAGCAGTGCGATGTTCGCGGTGCGGTTGGGGTCGTACTCAATGTGCGCGACCTTGGCGTTGACGCCGTCCTTGTCATGGCGACGGAAGTCGATGACGCGGTAGGCACGCTTGTGGCCGCCACCCTTGTGGCGGGTGGTGATGCGGCCGTGGGCATTACGGCCACCAGTGCCGTGCAGCGGACGGACCAGCGACTTCTCCGGAGTCGAACGAGTGATCTCGGCGAAATCGGAGACGCTCGAACCGCGACGACCCGGGGTCGTCGGCTTGTACTTGCGAATTCCCATATCAGTTAAATCCTCTTAGTTCCCGGCGATTACGCCGGGGCTCCGAACAGTTCGATCGGCTTGCTGCCGGCGGCCAAAGTCACGATCGCGCGCTTGGTGCTCTTGCGCTGGCCGTAACCGGTGCGGGTGCGCTTGCGCTTGCCCTTGCGGTTGGCGGTGTTCACCGAGTCGACCTTCACGTCGAAGATCTTTTCGATGGCGATCTTGATCTGGGTCTTGTTCGAGTCCGGACGCACGACGAACGTGTACGTGTTGTCCTCGATCAGCCCATAGGACTTCTCCGAGATGACCGGGGCCAGGATGATGTCGCGAGGATCAGTCACGGTAGCCATCAGGCCGACACCTCCTCTTTCGTGTTGGCGGTGATGTAGGCGTTGAGGGCCTCCACCGAGAACACCAGGTCATCGGCGTTCAGGACGTCGTAGGTGTTCAGCTGATCCGGCGAGATCACGTGCACACCCGGCAGGTTGCGCACGCTCTTTGCGCCGACCTCGTCTGCGCGGCCGATCACCACGAGCACCTTCTTGTTGTCGGTCAGCGACGACAGGAACGACTTGGCGCTCTTGGTCGACGGGTTCTGACCGGCCACCAGCTCGGTGATCGCGTGGATGCGCTCGTTGCGGGCCCGGTCCGACAGCGCGCTGCGCAGGGCAGCAGCGATCATCTTCTTCGGGGTCCGCTGGCTGTAGTCACGCGGCTGCGGGCCGTGCACGACGCCACCACCGGTGAACTGCGGGGCGCGGGTCGAACCCTGACGGGCGCGGCCGGTGCCCTTCTGGCGGTACGGCTTCTTGCCACCACCGGACACCATGGCCCGGGTCTTGGTGGCGTGCGTGCCCTGGCGAGCGGCGGCCAGCTGGGCCGTCACCACCTGGTGCATCAGCGCGATATTGGGCTCGACGTCGAACAGCGCGGCGGGCAGCTCGACAGAGCCGTCCTTCTTGCCGTCCGGGGTCTTGACGTCAATCTTGAAAGTCATTACTTCTCACCTCGTTTGATCGCGGTGCGAACGACGACCAGTCCACCGTTGCGGCCGGGGATGGCGCCCTTGATGAGCAGCACACCGTTCTCGGCGTCAACCTTGTGAACCTTCAGGTTCTGGCTGGTGACGCGATCGCTACCCATACGGCCGGACATGCGCGTGCCCTTGAAAACACGGCCCGGGGTGGCGCAGCCACCGATCGAACCGGGGCGACGGTGCACAGCCTGAGCGCCGTGCGCAGCGCCCTGACCACTGAAGCCGTGACGCTTCATGGTGCCGGCGAAGCCCTTGCCCTTGCTGGTGCCGGTCACGTCGACGTATCCACCGTCGGCGAAGATCTCGGCGGTCAGCTCCTGGCCGACCTCGTACTCGGCGGCCGCGGCCTCGTCATCGAGACGCAGCTCGGCCAGGTGCCGGCGCGGGTTGACGCCCGCAGCGGTGAACTGACCGGTGACCGGCTTGTTCACCTTGCGGGGGCTGATCTCGCCATAGGCGAGCTGGACGGCGCTGTAGCCGTCGCGCTCGGGGGTACGGATGCGGGTCACCACATTGGGGCCGGCCTTGACGACCGTCACCGGGACGACTTTGTTGTTCTCATCGAACACCTGCGTCATGCCCAGCTTGGTGCCCAAAATGCCTTTGCGTGCCATTTTTCTGGGTCTCCTACTGGATGTTGACGTCGACGCTCGCCGGCAGATCGATGCGCATCAAGGCGTCAACGGTCTTCGGCGTGGGGTCGAGGATGTCGATAAGGCGCTTGTGGGTACGCATTTCGAAATGCTCCCGCGAGTCCTTGTACTTATGGGGGGACCGGATAACGCAGTACACGTTCTTCTCGGTCGGCAGCGGCACCGGGCCGACCACGCTTGCCCCCGTACGGGTGACCGTCTCAACGATCTTGCGCGCCGAGGCGTCAATGGCCTCGTGGTCGTAGGCCTTGAGCCTGATGCGGATCTTCTGTCCCGCCACGCTTCTCCTACCTCACTACTCACGGACCCAATGTCTTGGGCCTGGTCTTCGTGCGTACGCCCCGGGACACCCGATGGCGCACGCTGGCTATGCCGCCGCTCTTTACGTTTCTGTGGTTCACCGGTACCCGCGCTCGGGTGTGTCGCCTCTGCGCACAGTCGTCCGCGACGAAAATTCCGTCTCGAGCGATGTTGGCACCGGATACGCCCGTGGTGGGCGTCGGTCGTATGCCTGCAGCGAGCGAACCCGGCGCAAGGCAACCCGAATAGTATGCCCCAGATTCGGGCCTGGTCCAAATCCGGTCTCAACCCCGTCCGACCCAACAAACCGGCCGGTTTTTACGAGTGAAGGCAGCCCCCTCGTCGATTTCGGCGTGGGCACCTAACTTACCGCCAAGTAAGATAGCGTTATGACCGCTTCGAGCACCACCTACCGCGCCTGGAAGCAGCTGTCTGGCCGCCCCGGCGGCAGCCTGGTGTTCTCGGCCGCCGCCATGGTGCGCGTCCCCTATTTCGCGTCGGTCCTGCCACGCGTGGTGACCATGGAACCCGGCTATGCCGAGGTGGCCGTGCCCAAATGGTTCTTCGTCTACAACCACCTGCATACCGTGCACGCCATCGCATCGTGCAACGCCGCGGAAATGGCCATGGGCATGGCGATGGAGGCCACCGTCCCGACCAGCCACCGGTGGATTCCGAAGGCCATGAACGTCCAGTACCTGGCGAAGGCCACGACTTCATTGCGAGCCCACGCCCGGTTGGAGGTGCCGGACCTCTCGGAACTGACGTCGGGTACCGACGTGATCGTGTCGGTCTCGGTGGTCGACACCTATGGCGCCGAGGTCGTACACGCGGACATCACCACCTGGGTCACGCCAGTCTGAAGATGCGTTAGCCGTCCGTCGCACGCACATATCTGGCCCCGGTCGCGCTTCTGGTAGCCGTCGTCACCGGCTTCGTGTCCGCATGGCCTATCGGCGCGGCGTTGTTCGGCCCCGATTTCGCATCGGACTTCGAGGACGGCACGCATACCTACCAAGTCGGAGCCGCACTTGCCTATCTGCTGGAGACCGCGGCCGTCGCGCTGGTGCTGGGGTGTCTCGGCACCGGTCGCGCCGCGGTGTGCTGCCGGGTACTGGCCGCGCTGGGGATCGTGCTGCTCCTGGCCATCAGGATGTCGGCCTAGTCGAGGTACGTGCCGTGACCCTCGCGCACCAGGGCGCCGTCGAAGATGAGCACCTCGTTGACCAGCCGCCCACGCTGGTTGCGGTAGTTGATGACGATGGCCTGCGTGCCGACGTATGTCGCCACCACTTCGAAGTGCAGATCGGGGAAGGCCGCCAAGGCGTCCACCCAATACCGGCGCAGCGCCTGCTTGCCCCGCACCACTCCCCCGGACTCGGGCAGAATGCCGGCGGCCACAGGTGAACTGAAGACGACGTCGTCACGGAAATGCGCGAGCACAGCTTCGACGTCGTGGTCATTCCATGCCTGAACCCAATGCCGTGCAAAAGCTTCTGCGTCAGCAGCCTTCATGTTCACCTCACAGTCATCCGCCGAAATCGACTTAATGGCCGGTTTTTCGTGTACTTTGGCGCCCGTTTGTCCGTTTGGGCGCAAAGAAGATCAGTGTTTGAGGCTTTCCCAGAATGCGCATTGGTGGACGGCCTCGAAATCGCTCGTCACCTGGGTGCCGTCGGGGCGAAATGACAGGCGCTGGTCATCGGTACCGCCGGTCAGCTGCGGCCACTGCGGTCCGCCCGGAGCCTCCGGCCTGCCGGTCGCGACGAACGCGCTCCAGTAGTCGATCATCTGGTCGGACAGCGCCAGCTGGGCGTCTGACATCGGCGGCGCCCCACCCATGTCGAAGATGTATCGCAGATCCAGCGAATGGCTGGCGCCGAGTGGAAATGGCAAGTGGCTGAACGGATCCGGTGTCGGTGGGGCCGGATCGCTGAACTCGTAGCCATAGACCGACGCACCGTGGGTCAGCGCGTCACCGATCCGGTCACCCACACACGAGAACACACCGTCGGTGACCGCAGCCGAATACGCTTGCGGAACATTGCCATTGAATTTGCTCAGCGGGTAGTTTTCGGCCACCGCCGCGGCGTCGGCGCCGAATGTCGACGACAACAGATGCGGGTATGACGCGGCGGTGAACCGCTTCCCCGCCCTGACATATTGCAGCGCAACGAAAAGCGTGAACTCGTCCCGCGTGGTGCCGATCACCACCGGCACCTTAGCCGCCGAACCCGTATCGAATGCAGTCACCGGGTCTACCGGAAGCGAAGCCGTACCGAAGACCGGACCGCTGAGCGAGTCCTCACCAATATGGTAGTACCACACCGGCTTTCGCAGCCGTTCGGCCGGAATCCGGCGCAGGCAATCGGCCGCGGAGGCAGGATCGGTGCATCCCAGCGCGTTCGCATAGGCCGTGCTGGCGCGCTGGGCCTCGGGCAGCGCAACCTGCGCCTGGCACGGGCCGCTCTGGATCATGGCCGCCCGGAACAAGCCCGCCGAATCCGGTGCGACCAGATGGTCACACACCGACATTCCGCCGGCGGACTCGCCCGCGATGGTGACCTTATCGGGGTCGCCACCGAACGCGGCGATGTTGTCGTGCACCCAGCGCAGCGCCGCCTGCTGGTCAGCCAAGCCGTAGTTGCCGACATCAGGGCCGTCGCCGAGTGCGGGGTGGGCCAGAAAGCCCAGCGCACCCAGCCGGTAATTCAAGGTCACCACGACCATGTCGCCGCGCGCGGTCAATCGCTTCGCGTTGTAGATGCCACCGCTGCCGTTGATGAACCCGCCGCCGTGAATCCAGACCAGGACCGGCCGCCGGCCATCGGAGGGCTTCACCTCCGGCGTCCAGACGTTCAGGGTCAGGCAGTCCTCGCTGGTGTTGCGCCCCATCTCGAGGTCACCCTCAGGGTTCTGCAGACACCGCGGACCCGGCTCGGCAGCATCGCGGACTCCCGTCCACGGCACCGCAGGAGCCGGCGGCCTCCACCGCAACGGACCGATCGGCGGTGCGGCATAAGGGATTGCACCGAAAAAGCGAAGATCGGGCGCGAGCAGCCCGCGCACCGTTCCCGACGCTGTCTGCACCAGAGCCGGATCGGCCTCCGCTGTCGCCGCGGTGGCGGGAGTGGCACCGTCACCGCGGCCGCACCCGGCGAGCAACACCACAGCGGCGGTCAGGGCGAACACCCGACGCACCGCACGGCTCGCAGACAAGGACGACATGGAGCCCGAGCCTACTGAATCAACGCCCCGGTCACCCGATCGCGGCAATCCACGACGAGTGACCCAGAGCCGACCTATATTACCAAGTACACCATCAAAACCGCAGGTCGAGCGCGAGGATGTCACAGATTTGATGAGCACACGCACCATGGACGAGGCCGCCAAGGTTCTGGCCGACCCCACCGCATACGCTGACGATCAACGCCTACACACCGCGCTCACCCACCTTCGCACAACCAATCCGGTTGCCTGGGTTGATAATCCACCGTATCGACCATTCTGGGCGGTTACCCGGCACGCCGACATCATGGCGGTTGAGCGGGCAAACGACTTGTTCATCAACGAACCGCGCCCACTGCTGGCCACCGCGGCCGCCGACGACCTGGCCCGTGCCCAACTCGAAGCCGGCATGGGACTTCGCACCCTGATCCACATGGACGACCCACACCACCGCAAAATTCGCTCCATCGGGGCCGACTGGTTCCGGCCGAAGGCCATGCGGGACCTCAAGGCCCGAGTCGACGCCCTGGCCAGGCGCTACGTGGACAAGATGGCCGAGAGCGGCCCGGAATGTGACTTCGTCACCACAATCGCGGTCGACTATCCGCTGTACGTGATCATGTCGCTACTGGGGCTGCCCGAAGAAGACTTCGGCCGCATGCACATGCTCACCCAGGAGATGTTCGGCGGCGATGACGACGAGTACAAACGCGACAGCGGATCGCTCGAGGACCAACTCGCGGTCCTGATGGACTTCTTTGCCTACTTTGCGACGCTGACCGCCTCGCGTCGGGCCAACCCCACCGAAGACCTGGCATCGGCGATCGCCAATGGCCGGGTCGACGGCGAACCGCTCGGCGATGTCGACACCGCGTCCTACTACGTGATCGTGGCCAGTGCGGGCCACGACACCACCAAAGACGCCATCTCCGGCGGGCTGTATGCACTGATCGAAAACCAGGGCGAACTCGCCAGGCTGAAGGCGAACCTGGATCTGATGCCGACCGCGGTCGAGGAGATGATCCGCTGGAGCACCCCGGTCAAGGAGTTCATGCGCACTGCGACCGCCGACACCGAAATTCGTGGCGTGCCGATCGCCAAGGGCGAATCTGTTTATCTGGCTTACGTTTCCGGCAACCGGGACGAGGAGGTTTTCGCCGACCCGTTCCGGTTCGATATCGGCCGTGACCCCAACAAGCACCTGGCGTTCGGCTACGGCGTGCACTTCTGTCTGGGCGCCGCGCTGGCCCGAATGGAGATGAACAGCTTGTTCACCGAACTGCTGACGCGGCTGGATTCGATCGAATTAGCCGGTGCCCCAGAGCTTTCGGCGACCACCTTCGTGGGCGGGCTCAAGCATCTGCCGATCCGGTATTCGTTGCGCTGACCGAATGCGTGGCCAGGAATCCGTCGACGGCCGCGGCGGCGATCTCGCGGTAGTCGAAATCGGGCAACGTGCTGATCTTGCCCAGCACGATCGGACCGAGTAGCAACGCCGCAGCGCGCACCCGGTCCACCTCACCGAGTTCGGCTATGGCATCGGGACTGCCGAGTACCGCGTCGAGCGGTTCGGCGTACTGCGCGGCCACCCGTTCACGCAGGCTGCGCATCTCCTGGCTCTCGACACCCCCGCCGCCCCATGGCAGGTGCTCGAGGTTGCCGCCCAACGCCAACCAGGACATGGCAGCCAGACTCACCGGGGCCTCGGCGATCAACTCTGCCTGGGCATTGACCAATTCCAGCAGTCGATCCCGCAGCGTTCCCTCGCTCGGCGGTATCGGCGCCGGCGGGATCACTGCGTGAAATGCCGCTGCCAGCAAGTCATTTCCACTCGAAAAGTGCCGGTACAGCGTGGCCCGGGCAACGTTGGATGCCCGGATCACCGCGTCGACCGTCACCGCGCTGGGCCCACCGGCGCGCAGGAGCGAGGTCGCCGCGTCGAGCAGCTTCGCCCGCGATCTGACCGTCCGCGGATCGCTGCGTTCGCCTGGCATGCGGCAAACTCCTCCGCCTAGGAAACAAGACAGTTAGTCTTGTTTTGCGACTTCTGACCCGCTAGCCAGCGTACTCATCGAACGGAGTCCACATGGTCACCGAGCTGACCGGGGCGCCAACGACAATCACCTCGCCCCGCCGGGCAGTCACGGTGCTGTTCCTGGTGATGTTCGGCTTCTTTTACCTGGCGATGCAATTCATGCAACTGGTGATGGGATACAGCCCCATCGGCACCGCCGTCGCGCTGTCACCGCTGGCGGTACCCATGCTGGTGCTTTCCCCGATGTCGTTGTGGTACCTGCCCGGGCTGGGCCTGCGGTTGGTGGTCTTCACCGGCCTGCTCCTGCTGGCCGCCGGCCGGACGTGCCTTCGACTGGTCCACTTGGATTCACCGTACTGGGATCTGGCGTGGCCTCTCCCGCCCGCAGCACCGGCGTCGGAATCTTCACCGCCCCAACGACATCGGCGATCATGACCGCGACACCACCCGGGAAATCGGGGCGGCCCTGGGCATCGCGCTGACCGGGTCGTTACTGGCCGCCGGATACACCAAGAACATCAGCCCAGCGCTGACAGGCTTTCCGCCGACCGCACGCGAGGCCATCCGCGGCTCGCTGGCGGGCGCCACAACTGCAGCCGCCTGACTCGGCCCGCGCGCCGATCAGCTGATCGGCACTGCACGGTTGGCGTTCCTGCACGCAATGCAATCCACCCTGCTGGTACTGGCGGTGATCACCGCGATCGCCGCCGTGGTCATCGCGCTCCGAGGCCCCGGACGCGGTCGTTCGTCGTTGCTGCCGACGCCATTACCCGGTTGGCATCGTCATCAACGTCGACAATAAAGCTGTTCAGCCGCTGACGAATTCGGCCGCACGATGGCCGATCATCACGATGGTGGCATGCGGACCCCGCCCGGTGATACCGGGCAGGATCGACCCATCCACCACCCACAGGCCGTCGATTCCGAGCACCCGGCACCGGGGATCGACGACGGCCCACTCCTGCCCGTCGGTCCCCATCGGCGCGGTTGCCGACAGGTGTTGCGCCGTGGACCAGGACGGGTCGCCGACCATCGTCGTGGCCCCGAACAGTTCGCGCACCCGGTCGTAACCGGCACCGAGAACCGTTGCGTCGGCTGGGTCGGCGTGGTAGCGGTGCTCGATCACCGGTGGCACCCGCGGATCGGCAGATACCAAGCGAACTCGACCGCGAGACTTCGGACGCATCAGCGAAATCCCGATGTGCACCGGATCCACATCGGCGGTAGATCCGGTCATCGCAGCGAAACCGCATGTGTAAGGCCGTATTTCCAGCCCACCGTCGGTCAGCAGCACCTCGACGGGAGGACGGCCCGGAGTGCCGGGCCAGTCGACTGGCACCACCAATTCCGGATGATCCGCGGTATTGGTGCCCACGGGTAGGTCCGCGACCACCGGCAGCCCGGCGGCCCGCAGCTCACCGGCCGGACCAATCCCGGACAGCATCAGCAGGTGCGCCGATTCGATTGCCCCGGCGCACAACACAATCCGATCGGCATGCAGGGTCATTTCACCATCTGGGCCCGAGCAAGCGATTCCGGCCACCCGGTCCTGATCGAACAACACCTTGAGCACCTTGGTGCCGGTCAGCAGCGTCAGATTGGGCCGCCCCAGCGCAGGCACCAAGAAGGCCTCCCCGGGCCCGTGCCGGAACTGGGAGTCGGCCACATTCAGCGGCACCGCCCCGATGCCCCGCCTCTCGCCGTTCGCCCCGTTGAGATCGTCGATCCACCGGTACGCCGCGGCCGCGCCGTCGATGAACGCGCGCGCCGCCGCACCGAAATCGGCGGTGCGCCGCACCGGAATAGGTCCCTTCAGACCATGTTCAGGGCCGGTGAAATCACGGTCGGATTCGATGGCCCGGTAGTGCGGCAGTACGTCGTCCCAACTCCAGCCGGGCAGCGCCCAGGCGTCGAAGTCTGCGGCCGCGGCCCGGCAGAAATAGCCGCCGTTGACCGCGCCCGAACCGCCGACCACTGCGCCACGGACGATGCCGACCGGCTGGTGTGGATCATGCGTCAACGTCGTTCGATGATGCCGGCTGACTGGACTGTCGGGGCCGATCGGCAGCACCCAATCATCGGCGGGAGTCCAGGCCGGGCCGGCCTCGACCAATGTGACCCGGCAGGACGGATCCGCGGAAACACGTTCGGCCAGAACGCAGCCGGCACTGCCCGCACCGACAATCAGTACATCGATCAAGTACGGATCTCGGGCTTGAGCGCGCCCAGGTGACGCTCCTTGAGCACGCCACCCCACAACCCGACGCCATAGGCGATGTCGTCGAGCCGCTTGAGCACCAGATACGTCAACAGCCCAACCCGCTGAACTTCCTCGTCGACCGCCTGCTGCCGCCGAACCCAGTCGACAACACCGTCCACCACGGCAGCGATCAGCACCACATGCCGCCATCGGCGGAACAAGCAGGCCAACACCATGGCCACCGGCCAGTAGTGCCGACAGAGCGCCGCGGCGAGCTGCAACGCCGCCGCCCATAGCCCCTGCGCGGCCACCGCCGCGACCTCGCGGGGCTCGGTTTCAACGGAACGCAGCGAGTTTGCGATGCGTTTGCCCGTGATTGCCGCCACGATAGTCGAGGCCAGATAACCGACGCCCGAACCCATGGCCAGCAGCACCCACACCACCAGCGTCCATCCGGAGATGACCAGCGGCGCGGTCTTGCCCGGATGACGCAGCGCCAACGGTGCGGCCGATGATCCGTAGAAAGCCTTGCGGGTGAACCACTCTCGCAGATCGGTGCGGTGCTCGTGGGCGACCAGCGCGATCGGCTCGTACCGTAACCTGGCACCTGCCTCGATGAACCGCCAGCACAGGTCCACGTCTTCGCCGCACTGCAGCGTCTCGTCGAAGCCGCCGACTTCGTCCAACACCGACCGCCGGCAGATGATCGCCGCGCTCGGGACGTAGGCCACCGGGCCGTAGGGCACCACAGGTGCCTCGCGGATTCCCAGATCGAGCGAGGAGCGCACGGCCTCGTACCGGGCGATCAGATTCTCGGGCTCACGCAGCCCTACGATGCGCGGGGCTACCAACGCCACGGCCGGGTCACAAAAGTGCCCCAGAAGCGCTTCTAGCCACCCGCGACGGGGCACCACGTCCGAGTCCAGGAACGCGACGAAGTCTGTCTCGCAGGCCGCCAGCCCGGTGTTGCGGGCTGCGGCCGGTCCGCGACTGACGTCATGGTGCAGTACCCGCACGTCGCAGTGGTGGCCTTCCAGATCAGCGGCCATCAGCGGTACCGCCGACCCGTCGTCAACAACCACCACGCGCAGTCCGCGCAACGCCCCGAGCAGTCGTACCACGCCAATTGCGTTGTCGCGCACCGGGATGACGATGGTGACGTCGCGGTACGACGGCCCCGTCGCCGGGCGTGGATGGGCGACGGTGGCGTCCAGCAAAGTGCGGGCCAGCTGCGCACTCTGCGCGTCATGCACCTCTAAGCGGCCGCCGTCGAGCATGGTCTGCGCCGCGGGTGCAAGCTTCAGCAAGCGGGTCGGCGACCCGCCGAGCAGCGCCGAACCCTCGCCGAGCACCTTGACCCGTCGATCCACCTGGACGACAAACCCATCGGGCAGCCTTGGACCCGTCATATTCTGGTCGCCTTCACGCCAGCATCCCCCCACTACCCGGCGCCCAGGCGCCGATTCGGCGGACGCAGGTTTGCACCATCTCTGCAAAGATACGGGCGCCCTCGGCGGCGGTCGCCGTCGTGGGGTCGCCCAGCACACCAACCGGGCTGACAGCCGCCACCCCGCCGCTGCGCATCACCGGAAGCAGCTCGCGCAGAGGCGCGGTGTTGCCCGGCACGGTTTCCGACAACCAGACGTCGCCGGGTGAAATATGTAGCAGTACAGACGTTTCGGTATGCCCCGCATGAGCGTCGGCTCCCGCAGCCGCGCACGGGTACCAGGCCACGTCCCGCCCCTCGGAGCGCAACAGCGAAGTCGCAGCCGTCAGCGCGGCCACATTGCCCCCGTGTCCGTTGACGAACACCACCCGGGACGCCCAGTTGCAGGCCGAACGGCCGAACTCCACCAGCAAATGTTCCAAAGCGGCCAGTCCGATCGAGACGGTGCCCGGGAAACCCTCATGCTCGCCACTGGCGCCATAGGCGATGGCCGGCGCCACCGTCCACGCCGTCGACCCATCGAGGAGCTCGGCGGCGGCAACGGACACAGCGATGGCGATCCTAGTGTCGGTGTCCAGTGGCAGGTGCGGCCCATGCTGCTCGGTAGAACCTAGCGGGACGATCACGCAAGGCTGCAGGGATCGCAGGTGCCTCGACGTCGAGTTCCCGAGCTCGCATGGGAAGGCCACCCGCCGATGGTAAGCCGAATTAGCCTGGAGTGCGCCAATTGTTGACGTATCGGCAACAATTGGTGGACAAAGAGCGAACAATCACCGGATTCCAAGGGTCCAACTCACCACGCCAGCCACGGCAGCCACGCGCGTTTCAGTAGTGCCGTCGACATTCGCGATCGGGTCAGCGCCGGTTCAACTACGTGGAACGCCCAGAGTCCGGGTGAAACCCTCCGGCACCAGAACGTCATCGGGACCGAGGTCATGCACCGACGCCTTGCCCAGACCGCGCAGCGCCGAATCGATGCCGCCGTGCATGATGTCGAGCACGTTCTCCACACCGGTTTGGCCTTCGGCCGCCAAGCCCCACAGGTACGCCCGGCCGATCATCACCGCGCGGGCACCCAGGGCCAGCGCCTTGACCACGTCGCTGCCGCGCCGGATGCCGCCGTCCAGCAACACCTCGACCTGTTCGCCGACCGCGTCGGCGATAGCCGGCAGACAACGAATCGAGGCCGGGGTGCTGTCCAGGTTGTTACCACCGTGGTTGGACACCGAGATGGCCGAAACACCTGCATCCACAGCACGTTTGGCGTCGTCGACCCGGACGATGCCCTTGAGCATGAACGGCCCGCCCCACAACTCCCGCAACCAGGCGATGTCTTCCCAGGTCGGAGCCGGGGTACCCATCCACTCGCCGTAAGCCTGGAAGAACGGCGGGCCGGCCTCACCCTTGGCACCCTGGTTGGGCACCGAAAGGGCCGGTGGCCGCAGGGTCTTGGCCCACTGGAAGAACCACCGCGGCTTGGTCATGACCTCGGGGCTCATCTTGATGATGGTCTTGAGATCCATCTTCTCCGGGATCTTCGGGCTGCCCCAGTCCCGGCCGTGCGAGAAGCTCCAGTCGGTGGTGACGATCAGGCCTACCGCACCGGCGGCGCGGGCACGCTCGACCCGAGCGGCGATCGCATCACGGTCACCGAGCCAGTACACCTGGAAGAAGGTCTTGGGGTTCACCGCAACGACCTCTTCGATTGGCTTGCTGGCAAAGGAGGACAGGCCCATGGCGGTGCCACGAGCGGCAGCGGCTCGCGCCACCGCCACCTCGCCGTCCGGGTGCACAGCCTGAACACCCGTCGGCGAGATCACCACCGGCAGCGAAATTTCTTGCCCCATGACGGTTGTCGCCAGGTCGCGCTTGTCCAGCGCGCCGATGACGTGCGGGGCGAAGCCCAGCTCGCCGAACGCCTCTACGTTGTCGGAGACGGTCAAGCCCTTTTCGCTCGCCGAGATCAGCGAGGAGTAGGCGGACTTGGGCAGTCGCTTCTTGGCGCGCTGCTGCGCGATGGCGACGGTTTCGAACCAGGTATCACGAGCCATGATCTATACAGGACTTTCGTTGCAGAATTTCTGGGGGGCTTTAACCGGCATGGCCAGCAATTTGAGCGGAATCGGCCCTTTACGGCCGCCGCTGCGCGAATGGTCGATGTGCGACTTGGGCTTTTCGCGATCGGTTGCCAGCGCGGGCTCACCGAAGCCCTGTACGCATTCGGGGTCGGGACCGTCCATGGGCAGTCCGGTGAAGAATTTGGCCGCCATGCAGCCGCCACGGCAGCTGTCGTAGTGTCCGCAGCTACCGCAGGCACCGGCCGACTGCGGCTCGCGCAGCTCGCGGAACAACTGCGAGTTCTTCCAGACGTTGTCAAAACCGTTGTCGCTGAGGATGTTCCCGGCCAGGAACCGCTCGTGGATGGCGAACGGGCAGGCGTACACATCACCAACCGGGTCGATCAAGCACACCACCCGGCCGGCACCGCAAAGGTTGAGCCCGGCCAACGCGCCTGGCTCACCGAGCCCGGACAGGTGGAAGAACGAATCGCCGGTGAGCACCCGCTCGCCCTTGGCGACCAGCCAGTTGTAGAGCTGGACCTGTTGCTCGGCGGTGGGGTGCAGGTCGTCCCAGACGTCGGCGCCGCGGCCCGAGGGGCGCAGCCGGGTGATCCGCAGGGTGGCGCCGTACCGGTCGGCCAGGGCCTTGAAATCATCGAGTTGATCGACGTTCTGCCGTGTCACCACGACCGAGATCTTGGCGTCCTTGAAGCCCGCGGCAGAAAGGTTCTCCAACGCCCGGATGGCCATGGCGAATGAACCCGGCCCGCGCACTGCGTCATTGATCTCGGCAGTGGCGCCGTCGAGTGAAATCTGTACGTCGACATAGTCGCTGGCGGCCAGCCTGGCGGCCACTTCTTCATCGATGCGAACGCCATTGGTGGAGAACTTGACTCCGACGTGGTGTTCGGTGGCGTAGTCGACCAGCTCCCAGAAATCCGACCGTACGGTCGGTTCGCCACCGCCGATGTTCACGTAGAACACCTGCATGCGCTCAAGCTCGTCGATGATGTCCTTGCACTGCTGGGTGGTCAGCTCGCGCGGGTCGCGCTTGCCCGACGAGGACAGGCAGTGCACGCAGGACAGGTTGCACGCGTAGGTCAGTTCCCAGGTCAGGCAGATTGGCGCGTCGAGGCCATGCTCGAACTGCTCGATCAGCCGGGGTACGGGTGCCGTGGAGGTCATGGGGCTGTGGATCCTTCTGGGCTGTTCTGGTCCGCCGGCACCAGCATCTTGGACTGGACCAGTACGGCGAAAGCGTGCAGATACGGAGCTTGCTGATCGTCGTCGATCCCGGCGGCGCGGCAGGCACTACGGACATCCGGGTGCTCGGCCAGCGAGTTGACCACCTCGACGATGGTTCGGTTCTTCAGAAACGAAAGCTTGCGGGTACCAAAGTGATACAGCAGCGCGCCAAATGGCTCGGGCCGTACCGCGACCTGGTGGTGCAGCCGCCAGCCGCGGTCGGGATCGAAGGCCTGTGGCCCGGTCCGGGCCGCGGCTGGAGCCGACATGGTCAGTAGACCCCACACATGCCGTCGATCGAGACCTCTTCGACCAGCGTCTCGGTCAGAAGTTCGGTGTTATTTGCAGTGCCAGTCTCAACGTGCTGATTCGAGTCCATGGATCGCCCCTTTCGCTACCGTGGCAGTTGTCGGGACTCGACAACTGTGATCCAGGTCGCAACAATATGGCATTGAGTGCCGAAATGGAAGGGCGGGTCTGATGGTCGCCGGTCGACGCCGTTCCACCACCCAGGACCACATCACCGATGTCGCCCTCGAACTGTTCGCCACCCGGGGCTTCGACGATGTCAGCGTCGACGACGTCGCCCATGCCGCCGGGATCTCCCGGCGCACCCTGTTCCGGTACTTCTCCACAAAGAACGCCATCCCCTGGGCCGACTTCGACGCACACCTGGAGCACCTAAGGGACCTGCTCGATACGGTCCCGCAGGACATCCCGCTGGATGCGGCATTGCGGTCAGCACTGTTGGCATTCAACAGCTTTGACGAATCCGAAACGCCCCGGCACCGCCGGCGGATGCGGGTGATCCTGCAAACCGACGCGCTGCAGGCCTACTCGATGACCATGTACGCCGGCTGGCGCGGCGTAATCGCGGTGTTCGTCGCGAAACGGCTGGACATCAAATCGACCGACCTGGTGCCGCAGACCGTGGCGTGGACTGTGCTCGGGGTGGCGCTGACCGCCTACGAGCAATGGCTGGCCGACGAGACCGTCATGCTGCCCGACGCACTGGGTCGCGCGTTCGACGTGGTCAGCGCCGGATTACGTGAGCTGAACACATGCTGAGTCAAAAATTTTCCGGCCAGCCGTCGGAAAACCGCCGCCCGGCGCGACGATAAGGGTGTGGGCGACGAATCAGACGATGACGCTCCGCAGACACTGCTGGCGCTGTACGACGAGGCGCTACCTGCGGTCTACGGGTACTTCGTCCGGCGCTGCAGCGATCGGGGCACCGCCGAGGACCTGACGTCGGAGACGTTCCTGGCAGCCATGGACGCCGCCCGCCGTGACGTGCCCCCGGTCATCACGGTGCCCTGGCTGATCGGCGTGGCGCGGCACAAGCTGGCCGATCATTACCGCCGCCGGCACGACCGATTCACCGTGCCAGTACCCGAAACACCTGAACCAGCAGAGCCTTTCGATGATTGGGACGCCGAACTGGACCGGATCGTCGCTGAAGCTGCGCTGTCGCGGTTACCCGAGCACCACCGGGTGGTGCTGGCGTTGCGGTATCTGGACGACCGGTCGGTGCCTGAATGCGCCGAGCTGATCGGCCGCACCGTGCACGCCACCGAGACACTGCTGGTGCGGGCCCGGCGGGCTTTTCGAACCGAGTATCAGGAAGGGGGTGCGTCATGACGCAGTACAACGGCCGCGATCCACTGCGCGTGTTGTCCGGTGACGAACCCCCGATCGACCCCGACCCCGAATTCGCGGCCCGGCTGCGTGCCCGGCTGGAATCTGCGGCCGGTTTGCCGAGAGGAGTTGTTGTGAGTGGAACTGACGCAGCCATTGCGGAACTGAACCAGCCTGATCCGATAACCGCCCCACCGCGACCGGCGGCGCTGCCCTACCTGGCGGTCGCCGACGCCCGGGCAGCGATTGCCTGGTATGTCGACGCGCTCGGCGCAGCGACGGTCGGCGAACCGATCGTGATGGACGACGGCCGAATCGGGCACGCCGAGTTGGCACTGGCGGGCGGGGTGCTCTACCTCGCTGACGAATTCCCCGAGATCGGGCTGAAAGCACCAGCACCCCAATCGATTTCGGTAAGTCTCATGCTCACGGTGCCGAACACCGACGCCGCCCTGACCCGCGCCCGCGAGCACGGTGCAGAAGTGCAGCGGGAACCCTACGAAGCCCACGGATCGCGCACCGCCGTGGTGATCGACCCGTTCGGCCACCGCTGGATGTTCACCGGTCCGGTCTCAGTCGTGGGGTCGCTGATCCGACACGGCGACATCGGGTACGTGTCGGTGCAGACGCCGAATGCCCAGCGCGCCGCCGCCTTCTACCACCACGTGCTGGGCTGGACGTACGACCCGTCGACCCACCAGGTCACCAACAACCAACTGCACACAGGCATCTTCCAGACCACCGGCCCGCACACTCTGTTCTGCTGCTACGCGGTGACCGACCTCGACGCTGCCCGGCGCGCCATCGTGGCCGCAGGCGGACAGGTGGGTACGCCCGAGAATCACGAATGGGGCGCGACGCTCGACGCCACCGATTCACTGGGCACCGACTTCGCGGTGTTCCAGCCTGCGCCGGGCATTCCCCGGCCCGCGCTGAATGGCGCAGGGCCGGGCGAACTTTCGTATCTGACGTACGAGGAGACGGACTCGGCCGCCTTCAAGGAGTTCTACGGTCAGGTGCTGGGCTGGACGTTCGAGCCCGGCCGGGTCGTCGACGGGTGGGCGTTGCAGGGCTGCCAGCCGATGTCCGGGGTGGCCGGCGGCTCGGCCCGCACCGCAGCCGTCCCGATGTGGACGGTGACCGACATCGATGGAGCCGTGGCGCGGGTGCTCGAGGCCGGGGGTTCGGTTATCGACGCGCCGTCGCGTCAGCCGTACGGCATGTCAGCCCAGTGCACTGACGATCAAGGCGCCCGTTTCTACCTCGGCTCCTTGTGATGGCTACCAGCCGCGGCGGCGCGGCGCGGAGCCGACCAGTTGACCCTGCTTCGCCACATCGCGGCTGCGGTAGACGATGTATGGCCGGAACAGATAGCCGATGGGCGCACTGAATACGTGCACCAGTCGAGTGAACGGCCATAGACAGAACAGCACCAACCCGATGGCGACATGCACCTGGTAATACACCGGCGCCTCTTCCATCAGGTCACCGCGAGGCCGGAACACCCAGATGGACCGGAACCAGATGGAAACGGACTCCCGATAGTTGTAGGCCTCACCGAACAGGCCCGAACCCAACGTCGTCGCGGTCAACCCCGCCGCAATGGCGGCGACCAGGAACACGTACATCACCTTGTCGTTGACAGTGGTGGCCATGAACACCGGTCCGGTTGATCGGCGCCGGTAGATCAACAGGACTATGCCGGTCAGCGTCGCCACCCCAGCGGGGAATCCCAGCAAGACGGCCTGCACGTGATAGGCGTGTTCGCTGAGACCGGCTGCGGTGGTCCAGGATTCGGGGATCAACAGGCCTATGACGTGCCCGGCGAACACGACCAGGATGCCGAAATGGAACATGGGACTGGCGATCCGCAGCAGTCTCGACTCGTACAACTGTGACGACCGGGTGGTCCAGCCGAACTTGTCGTAGCGGTAGCGCCACCAACTGCCGACGACGACCATCGCCAGCGTCACGTACGGGACGATGTTCCAGAAGATCCTGTCCATCTCAGACCTCTCCTCCAGCCGCAACGCGGCTCGTACCCACCTCTGCCTCGCCTGACCGCCGCGGCGGCACGGTCAATGTGAACGGTTCCAGCCCAACGGCTTCGGCCGGCGCCCCACCGGCCGTCAGCTGTTGCGCACGTTGTACGTCACGCTCCGTCGGCACCGGTAACGTCGCGCACACAGCGGCGACGGCCGGGGCGTATGCCGACCTTCGAGCGCTAAGCGCGGCGAGCAGGACCTGGATGGGTACCCGGTGGGCAACCAGCAGTTGGCGCCCCGCATCCGGATCTACGGTGGCGGCGAATTCCAGTACTACCGGAAGGTGGTCGGGCGCTTCATCTTTCGGTGCCGGCACTCCGGCATCGTGATACGCCCGAACAAAGGCATGCATATAACTGCCCCGGTTGCGGGTGTCACCTGCGGTCCAGTAGGTCAGGTACATGGTGGCGCGCTTGTGCATGTCGAAGGTGTCGACATAATCGATGGCAGCGCGCGCCTGATCCGTGTTCCGCAGCGCTGCAACGGATTCATCAAGCAACGTGGCGGCCCGGCCGGTAATGCCGGCACGCAACCGGTCCACCGTGGCGAGCCGCTGCATCCACCGCTCGTCCGGATAGGCCAGCAACAACGAAGCCGACTGCCACACCAATCGGTCGTTCAGTATGCGGTCCCTGGCCCGGAACCTCATTGCGACGACCCGTTCTGCCCCTTCGGGAACATGCCCGACGGGACCCCACGACCGTCCCAGTTCAGCAGGTTCACCCGCGACGGCCGGCGCTCGTTGGCCGCCATGCTCTCGCTGGTCTGCCGATCGTAGAGGGCATGGAACGTCTCGACCGCCACCGGCACCGGCGTTCCACTGGTCTCCCCGAACGGACCGGACTCGTACATGCCCGGGCCACCCTCGAACGACAACGAGCACCCAGGCTCCTCGACGCCGGGTAGCTCAGCGCTGTATGCCGTCGGAATCACGTACCGTTCATCGTATTTCGCTATGGCCAGCAGTCGGTACATGTTGTACATCTGCTCCTCCGTCATCCCGACGGACTGCGGGATGTGCGGCTGGGTTTCGCGGCCGAGATTGATATCGCGCATATACGACCGCATGGCCGCCAGCCGTTTGAGCACGCATTCGACCACCGTGGTATCGCCCGCAGTGAACAACCCGGCCAGATACTCCATCGGGATACGCAGCGCGTCGATGGCGCCGAACAGATTGCCCAGCTCCTCACCGTCGTGGCCGTCCCGGCAGACGGCATCGACCACCGGTGACAGCGGCGGGATGTACCAAACCATCGGCACTGTGCGGAACTCCGGGTGCAGTGGGAGCGCCACCTGATACGTATGGATCAACGCGAAGATCGGCGACTGCTGGGCAGCCTCGATCCACTCATCGGAGATGCCTGAGGCCCGCGCCCCGGCAATGACCTCCGGATCGTGCGGATCCAGCAGGATGTCCCGCTGCGCGGGGTACAGGTCCGTCTCGTCCTCGACCGACGCGGCCTCGAGCACCCGGTCCATGTCGTACAGCACCAAGCCGAGGTATCGCAGCCGGCCGACGCAGGTCTCCGAGCACACCGTCGGCAGACCTACCTCAATGCGCGGATAGCACAACGTGCACTTCTCAGCCTTACCGGTCTTGTGGTTGAAATACACCTTCTTGTAAGGACATCCGGACACGCACATCCGCCAGCCGCGGCACCGGTCCTGATCGACCAGCACGATCCCGTCCTCCGCACGCTTGTACATGGCGCCCGACGGGCACGACGCCACGCACGCCGGATTCAGGCAGTGCTCGCAGATCCGGGGCAGATAGAACATGAAAGTCTGCTCAAATTCCAGCTTGACCTGCTCGGAGACCTTCTTCAGGATCGGATCGCCGGGCACGATCTCGGGGGAACCACCCAGATCGTCATCCCAGTTCGCCGACCAGGACACCTTCATGGGCTTGCCGCTGATCAGGCTGCGCGGCGGGGCCACCGGCATGTGCTCCCCAAGCGGAGCCGACGTCAGGTTCTCGTAGTCGTAGGTCCACGGCTCGTAGTAGTCGTCGATAGACGGCAGCTTGGGGTTGGCGAAAATCCGCGCGAGCTTGGCGAACCGGCCACCGTCGCGCAGACGCAACCGGCCGCGCTTGTCCCGTACCCAGCCACCGTGCCACTTCTCCTGGTCCTGGTAGGTGCGCGGATACCCTTGTCCGGGGCGGGTTTCCACGTTATTGAACCAGACGTACTCGGTGCCTGCGCGGTTGGTCCAGGCCTGTTTGCAGGTCACTGAACAGGTGTGGCAGCCTATGCACTTGTCCAGATTCATCACCATTGCCATCTGGGCCATGACCTTCATGCGGACCTCATTTCGCAGGCTTCGCGCGGTGTCACTGGTATCGCACCTCCTGGCTGCGGCGGCGCACCACCGTCACCTCGTCACGCTGGTTTCCGGTCGGGCCGAGATAGTTGAAGGCGAACGTGTTCTGGGCGTAGCCACCGGCCAGGTGGGTCGGCTTGATGTGCAGCCGGGTCAGTGAATTGTGAATACCGCCGCGCCGGCCGGTGGTTTCGGTAAGCGGTACATCGATGGTGCGCTCCTGGGCGTGGTAGACGTACACCAGTCCCTCGGGCATCCGGTGCGAGACGATCGCCCGGCAGACCACCACCCCGTTCCGGTTGACTGCCTCAACCCAATCATTGTCCTGCACTTGGATTTTCGCGGCATCCTGCGGACTCATCCACATGGTCGGGCCGCCACGCGACAGCGACAACATGAACAGGTTGTCCTGATACTCGGAGTGAATCGACCATTTGGAGTGCGGTGTCACATAACGGACCGTGAGCCCCACCCCATCGCTCGACCCCAACTCGGGCTCACCGAACAGCCGTGCCATGTCCAGCGGCGGACGGTACGCGGGCAGTTGCTCGCCGAGTTCTTCCAACCAGTCGTGGTCGACGAAGAAGTGCATGCGCCCGGTGAGCGTGTGAAACGGTTTGAGCAACTCGATGTTCACCGTGAACGGCGCGTAGCGGCGTCCTCCGGTCTCACTGCCGGACCACTCCGGGCTGGTGATCACCGGTACGGGGCGCGACTGCGTGTCGGCGTAGGTGACGCGCTTCTCCTCACTGCCCTCGGCCAGGTGCACCAGCTTGCGGCCGGTACGGCGCTCCAATTCCTTGAAGCCCTCGACTGCCAGCCGACCGTTGGTGGTGCCGGACAGGGCCAGGATGACGTCGGCCATCCGCTCGGCCGTCGTCACGGCCGGACGGCCCTGGCCCGCACCGGAATCCATCACCCCGAATTTGGCGGCCAGCTCCGCCACCTCCTGATCGGGGTGGGTGGTGATGCCCTTGGTGGTCAGACCCAAGGTATCCACCAACGGACCGAGCGTCGCCCACTTCTCGGCGACAGCACCGTAGTCTCGCTCAACCACCACCAGCGGCGCCATGGTCTTGCCGGGCACCGGAACTTCCCCGGTTTCCCGCCAATCCTTTTGCACCCCAGCGGGATACGCCAGGGCCCCGGGGCTGTCGTGTTGGAACGCGCCCATCACCACGTCGGTGCGGGTGCCCAGGTGCTTGCGAGCCATCGCACTGAAGGTGCGGGCGATGGCACCGAATGCCTCGTAGTCCGAACGGGTTTCCCACGGCGGGTCGATGGCCGGGGTGAACGCGTGCACAAATGGGTGCATGTCGGTGCTGGACAGATCGGCCTTCTCGTACCAGGTCGCCGCAGGCAACACCACGTCAGACAGCATGGTTGTCGAAGTCATCCGGAAGTCGATGGACATCAACAGGTCGAGCTTGCCCTCTGGGACGTCATCAGTCCACGCGATGTCCCTGGGCCGCACCGCCTCCGGCGCGGGCTGCGCCTGCAGGTTGGAATCGGTGCCCAGCAGGTGTTTCAGAAAATACTCGTTGCCCTTGCTGGACGAGCCCAGCAGATTGGCCCGCCAAACACTGAGCACCCGTGGCCAGTTCTTCGGATTGTCCGGATCGGTGATGGCCAGCTTCAGCTGTCCGGACCCCAATTGTTCAGCCACGTAACCGGGGATATCTGCACCGGCCGCCTTGGCTTCCTCGGCGAGTTCGAGGCTGGACCGATCGAACTGTGGGTAGAACGGATTCCAGCCCATGGCCGTCGAGGATGCCAATACATCCATGGTGTGTTTGCCGTTGAACAGGTTCCGGCCCACCGGACTGGACAGCGCGTCGGCCCGGTAGCCGTCGTAGCGCCACTGGTCGGCGTGCACGTACCAGTACGACGTGCCCGCCACCTGGCGCGGCGGCCGGGACCAGTCCAACGCGTTGGCCATATGGGCCCACCCGGTAACCGGACGACATTTCTCCTGACCGACGTAGTGGGCCCAGCCTCCGCCGTTGCGGCCCATCGAGCCGGTGAGCAGCAACAGCGACAGCACCGCACGATAGGTCGCGTCTGCGTGGAACCACTGGCAGATGCCGGCGCCCATGATGATCATGGACCGACCGCCGGATTCCTCGGCGTTGCGCGCAAACTCCCGGGCGACCCGAATCGCCTGCGCCGCAGGAACTCCGGTGATCTCCTCCTGCCAGGCCGGGGTATGTGGCCGACTGGCGTCGTCGTAACTGGTGGGCCAGTCACCAGGCATGCCCGGCCGGTGCACGCCGTACTGCGCCAGCATGAGGTCGAATACGGTGCACACCAAGTGTTCACCGACCCGACGTACCGGCACCCCGCGCCGCATGGTCGCACCGCTGCCGTCGACAGTGTCGAAACGGGGCAGAGTGATCTCCGCGGTCTCGGAGAGGTCCTGCAGCACAGTTAGTGCGGGAGAAAGACTCTCGAGGTCGAGGTTCCACTTACCCACACCGTCATTGCCGAATCGGAAGCCGAGCGAGCCCTGCGGTACCGCGACACTGTCACTGGCGCCGTCAAGCAGCACCGGTTTGAACGCCGCGTTCTCCTGTTCGGCCACGGGCCCGCCGAGATCGGCTGCGGTGAGGTTCTTCCCGGGCACCAGCACGCCATCGCGCTCTTCGAGCTTCACCAGAAATGGCAGGTCGGTGAATTGGCGGACATAGTCGACGAAGAAGGGAACCCGTTTCTGCACAAAGCATTCGTCGAGAATGACGTGACCCATGGCCATTGCCAGGGCGCCATCGGTGCCGGCCGCGCACGGCATCCACTCGTCGGCGAACTTCGTGTTGTCGGCGAAGTCCGGGCTGACGGTGACCACCTTGGTACCCCGGTACCGCACCTCGGCCATCCAGTGCGCGTCAGGTGTGCGGGTCACCGGGACGTTGGAGCCCCACATCATCAAATACGCTGCGTCCCACCAGTCCCCGGACTCCGGCACGTCGGTCTGATCCCCGAACACCTGCGGTGAGGCCACCGGCAGATCGGCGTACCAGTCGTAGAACGACGTCATGGCGCCGCCGAGCAGTTGGATGAACCGCGCACCGGCGGCGAACGACACCATCGACATCGCCGGAATGGGCGAGAACCCCACGACCCGATCCGGACCGTACCGCTTGACGGTGTGCACATGCGCGGCCGCGATCGTCTCGGTGGCTTCGGCCCAGGTGATCCGCACCAGACCACCTTTGCCGCGGGCCTGCTGATAGCGCCGCCGCCGCTGCGGATCGTCCTGAATATCGGCCCAGGCCAGCACCGGATCCTTCAAGCGCGCCTTGGCTTCCCGATACATGTCCACCAGCAGGCCGCGCGCGTACGGATAACGCACCCGGGTCGGCGAATAGGTGTACCAGGAGAACGCCGCGCCGCGTGGGCACCCTCGCGGCTCGTACTCAGGACGGTCGGGACCTACCGACGGATAGTCCGTCTGCTGAGTCTCCCAGGTGATGATGCCGTCTTTGACATACACCTTCCACGAACAGGATCCGGTGCAGTTGACCCCGTGCGCCGAGCGCACCACTTTGTCGTGGCTCCACCGGTCGCGGTAGAACACGTCGCCTTCACGACCGCCCTGCCGCGTGATGGTGCGCAGATCGGCAGAAACCTTGGCACCCGGGAAGAATCGGGCGCTGCTGGTGAGCAGTTCCTCTATAGGTCCACCGACCTGCGCATTACTCATGGGCTGTTGTTGCCTCCGGTTCTCGCGCATGCAATCGCAACGCGGTGTACCCGAAGGCCACCAGCGCGGTAACCGTCAGCAACAGCAGGCCGACGGTGTAGTTGTTCTTGGCAGCGTTGTAGGTGGCACCCATCACCAAAGGCGGGAAATAGCCGCCCAATCCGCCTGCGGCGGCGACGATGCCCGTGACCGATCCCACCGCGTGCGCGGGCGAACGCCGCGCCACCCAGGCGAAAACGCCACCTGTACCGATCCCGAGGAACACCGCGAGCAGGACGAAGGTGATACCCGACCACAAGTCCGGCGGCGGTTTGAAAACCGCGACCAATGCCATGACCGCGGTACCGGCAAATGACGCCAGCACAACATATTTCGGTGAGATCCGGTCGGAAAGAGCGCCGCCCACCGGCCGGGCCAACACCGCTGCCAGAGCGAAACCCGCTGTGCGCGCACCGGCATCGACTGCTGAGAAGTGATAGATGGTCTTGATATATGTCGGCAGGTAGTTGCTGAATGCGACGAAGCCGCCGAACACGACGGCATATAGCGCCGACATCTCCCACGTCACCGACAGTTTGAGAGCCGCTTTCAATTTGGGTAGCACTGGATCGTTGTTGGGCTGGAACGCCGGTGAATCGCGCATCAACACAATGCACAGAACGGCCGTCACCGCGAGCGCAACCGCGATCACGATGTGGGTGGGAAACAGGCCGAACGCCTTGACCATTCGCGGCGTGAAGAACGCCGACAACGCGGTACCGACCATTCCCATACCGAACACGCCGGTGGCAAAACCACGACGAGACGGCTCATACCAATTGTTGGCGAACGGAATACCGACCGCGAAGATGGTGCCAGCGATGCCGAGGAAGAACCCGAACACCAACAACCAGGTAAATGACCTGGCGTCCCCGGCCGCCCCCACCGCCAGCACGGGCGGAATGGACAACAGCGAAACCGCGATGAACATCACCCGGCCGCCGTTATCGGTCGGTCAGTGAACCAATCGGAATCCGGCCCAGCGAACCGACCAGAATGGGCGTCGCGACCAACAGCGATGCCTGTGTACTGGACAGCCGTATATCGCCGGCATAAGTGGTGGATAGTGGCCCGATCATGTTCCAGGCCCAGAAATTGATCGCCGAAACCCATGTGGACAGCACCAAGTTCATCGTCTGGCGCCGACCTGTCAACAGCACGGTTGCCGTGGTCACCTGACCAGCGAACCACTTCCTAACGGCCGCTGCGCGGATTTAGTCGAAAACTGCAGGCGTGTTCACGTTTGGTACCGGTCACCGATACCAAACGTGAACAGACCCTTCCTAAAGGACGTCGGCGATCGGAACAGCCCCGGCGACCTTGGCCCGGTTCTTCATCACCTTGCCGGGCATCCCGCCGCCGACCACACCACTGACCTTGCCGTCGCGCTCGTAGAACGCCAAGAACTTCCGGCCGTCGTCCTCGACGATGTGCACGGTGTCGCCGGAAGCGGGCTCACCCAGGCACTGGATCTTCACGTCGTACTGGTCGCTCCAGAAGTACGGCACCACCACCGGCGCGGTGGCTTCCTGTCCCAGCATGGCCGGCACGATCACTCGCGCCTGCTCGGCCACATTGCTCCAATGTTCAACACGCACTTGGTGTCCGGCGGTGTCCCGCCACGACGCGACGTCACCGATGGCCCAAACGTTGGGCGCGCTGGTGCGACCGGCCTCGTCACAAACCACACCGTTGTCGACCGCGATGCCACTGCCCTCGAGCCAGTCCGTGGACGGCCGCGAGCCAATCCCGACCACCACGACGTCGGCGTCCAGCTCGGAACCGTCGGCCAACTGCACCTTTTCGACGTGGCCCGAACCGGTCACCCCGGTAACACCGACGCCGCAGCGCACGTCGACCCCTTCGGCGCGGTGCAGCCGCGCGACCAGTTCACCGATCTGCTCGCCGAGCACCGAAGCCAGCGGGGTGGGCTGCGGCTCGACCAACGTCACCTCGACACCCAGCTTGCGCAGGCTGGCGGCGACCTCACAACCGATGAAGCCGGCACCGATCACCACAGCACGCTTGGCAGACCCCGCATGCTCACGCAGCGCCATCGACTCGTCGTAGGTGCGCAGAACCCGGATGCCCGCCAGATCCGGCAGCGACGGGATGGTCCTGGGCACCAGACCCGTGGCGATGACCAGCTCGTCGTAGCCGATCACCTCGCCGTTCGACAGCGTCACAGTCTGTGCTTCGGTGTCGAGCTCGGCCGCACCCGACCCCAGCTTGACGGTGATGTTGTTCTCGTCGTAGAACTCGGCCGGCTTGAGGGCCACGTCGTCGCTCTCGGCCCGCAACACTTCCTTGGACAGCGGCGGGCGGTCGTACGGCAGATGGTCCTCGTCGCTGATCAGCGTGATCGTCCCGTCGTACTCGGCGCGGCGCAACTGCTCGGCAGTGCGCGCAGCGGCCAGACCGCCGCCGACGATGACGATGCCTCCCTTAGTAGTCACGTGGGCTTTCTTACACGATCCGGCCAACGTAAGGTAGAGCACCCTGCACTTTGCTGCTCAGCCCTGGCTTGGTGGGGTCGGGCCGCGCCTGCGGTCGATGATATTCGACAGCACGACAATGCTCTCGCTGCGTTCGATGGCCGCACTGGACCGGATGCGCTCCAGCGCCTCCTCCAGGTGGCGCATGTCCTGGGCCAGGACATGCAGGATGGCGTCTGACGTTCCTGTCACAGTGGCCGCGCTGACCACCTCCGGAATGCTCTCCCAGGCCTGTCGCAGTTGGTCAGGGGCAATGGTGCCGTGGCAGTAGACCTGGACGAAAGCCTCGGTCTCCCAGCCCAACACGTTGTGGTCGACGATGGTGGTGAAACCCTTGATGACACCTGTGTCCACCATTCGATCAACCCGCCTCTTGACCGCCGGGGCCGAGAGGTTCACCCGTTGACCGATGTCGGCGAAAGTGGCGCGAGCGTTCTCAGTGAGCTCACCGAGGATGCGTTCATCGGTGTCATCGAGCCGGTCCACCGGCGCTCACCTCCGTATCCACTTACCAACCCGACCAACCGCGCAACAGACAGCCGACAGACGAAGGATCACACAACAGATCACCTATAGACACGCAATATTCGGTGATTGCTTGCGCATGATATTACTCCTACGCTCGGTGTATGACGATCTCTGAAGTCGTCAGGTCGACGACACCGCAACCCGGGCCCCCACCGGAACGCACCTCCCGACGCCGGCACTACGTCATGACCCCACCCACGCATTTCACCGTCGAATATGCGATCAACCCCTGGATGGACCCGACCGTCAGCGTCGACACCGCGCTAGCCACCCGGCAATGGCAGACGCTGGTCGGCACCTATCGCGACCTCGGGCACACCGTCGAGATGGTCGAACCGGTGGCCGGGCTGCCCGACATGGTCTATGCCGCAAACGGCGGCCTGGTGCTCGACGACGGCATCGACAAGGTGGCCATCATCGCGCGCTTCGCCTACCCGCAACGGGAAGCCGAATCGGCCGCATACGCGAACTGGATGTACGAGCACGGCTACTGCCCGCTCTACACCGAACACGCCAACGAAGGACAGGGCGACCTTCTGCTCGTCGGCTCACAGATACTAGCCGGCTACGGGTTCCGGACCGACCGTCGCGCGCACGATGAAGTCGCGAAACTGGCCGGACTGCCGGTGCTGAACCTGCAATTGGTCAATTCGCGCTTCTACCACCTGGATACCGCGCTGACAGTCCTCGATGAGGACACCATCGCCTTCTACCCGCCCGCGTTCGGTTCGCAATCCATCGCACTGTTGCGCAAGACGTTTCCCGGCGCCATCGAGGTATCCGACACGGATGCCTATGCGCTGGGCCTCAATTCGGTGTCCGACGGCCGCAACGTCATCCATCCGGCGGCGGCGACCGGATTCGCAGCACAACTAGCGCACGCAGGCTTCATCCCGATCGGGGTCGACCTGTCCGAGCTGCTCAAAGGCGGCGGTTCGGTCAAGTGCTGCACGCTGGAGGTGTACCCGGTGACATGTTGAAAGCCACTGCGACAGAACAGGAAACCGCTCGAGTCATCGAGCTCGACAATCGTTACACCGCACACAACTACGCGCCGCTGCCGGTGGTCGCCACATCTGCCGAAGGCGTCTGGATCACCGACGTGTCAGGCCGCCGCTACCTCGACTGCCTGTCGGCGTACTCGGCCGTCAACTTCGGCCATTGCAACCCGGAAATCCTGGCGACTGCGCACGCCCAGTTGGACACCGTCACCTTGGTCAGTCGAGCCTTCCACTCCGACCAACTCGGTCCCTTCTGCGCAGCACTGGCGGACTTGTGCGGCAAGGACATGGTGCTGCCCATGAACAGCGGCGCCGAGGCGGTGGAGAGTGCCATCAAAGTGGCGCGCAAATGGGGCGCCGACGTCCGCGGTATCGATGACCCCAATATCGTTGTGGCACACGATAATTTCCATGGGCGCACCACTACGATAATCAGTTTCTCCGATGACCCGGTAGCCCGGTCCGGCTTCGGTCCCTACACCCCGGGCTTCCGTTCCATCCCGTTCGGCGACGCCGATGCCCTGGCCGCCGCCATCGACCACAACACCGTGGCGGTATTGATCGAGCCGATTCAGGGCGAGGCCGGCGTCATCGTGCCTCCCGACGACTTCCTGCCGCGGGTCCGCGCACTGTGCACCGAACGCCACGTGCTGATGATCGCCGACGAAATCCAGTCCGGCTTGGCTCGCACCGGTCGCACCTTCGCCTGCGACCACTGGTCCGTGGTGCCCGATGTCTACCTGCTGGGCAAGGCTCTCGGCGGCGGTGTGGTCCCCCTGTCGACCGTGGTGGCCGACCGCGACGTGCTCGGTGTCCTGCACCCCGGTGAGCACGGGTCCACGTTCGGCGGCAATCCACTGGCTGCCGCAATCGGCTCCACCGTCGTGGCGATGCTGCAGAGCGGCGAATTCCAGTCCAGGTCAACCGAACTCGGCTGGCGCTTGCACGCCCGCCTGCAGGCGCTTATCGGGCACGGGGTCGATGCCGTTCGCGGGCTGGGACTGTGGGCCGGGGTCGATATCGACCCGGCCATCGGCACCGGCCGTCAGCTCAGCCTGCGCTTGCTCGAACTGGGGGTCCTGGTGAAGGACACCCACGGTCAGACCCTTCGTTTCGCCCCGCCGCTGGTGATCAGCGAATCCGAGATCGACTGGACGATAGACAGATTCGAGCGGGCGCTCAGTACTTCATGACGCCGCGGTCGACCGCGATCTGCGAACCCGAGATGGCGCCCGACCCCGGCCCGGCCAGCCAGGCCACCACGTCGGAGACCTCCTCGGGGGTCATGAACTCCTGTAGCCCCGCCTTGCCGTCATGCGAGACCGGCTTGTAGGGCATCGGGGCAAAGCTGTGCAGGTAGCTCGGGTACTTGGTGAAGATGTCCGTCATGGCCTCTGGTTCGATCATCGGCGTCATGATCGAGTACGGATGGATCGAGTTGACCCGAATCCCGAACTCCCCCACCTCAAGTGACAATGCGTTGGTCAGACCGACCAGACCGAACTTGGACGCCGCGTAGTGGCCGTTGCCCGGGGTGGCCTTCAACCCGGCCGACGAGCTGACGATGATGATCGACCCACCGTTGCCGGCCTCGATCATGGCCGGCACGACCGCGCGAATGGTGCGCCAGGTACCCGACAGGTTGACGTCGACGACGCTGTCCCACTGGTCCTCATCCATCTCGAACAGCCGTCCCCAGCTCAGCACACCGGCGTTGGCGACCAGCACATCCAGCCGACCGAACTGCTCGACGGCCTCGGCAACCAATTGCTTCTGCGCGGCCAGGTCCCGAATGTCGACCTCGCGGGCCAGCACCTTGCGGCCCTCGGCCTCGACCAGGCGCGCGGTTTCGGCGAGGTCCTCCGGCGTCGGCAGCGGGTAGGTGATGGAGTCCGACACCGGGCCGCAGATGTCGATGGCGATGACGTCGGCGCCCTCTTTGGCCAACCGGATCGCGTGCGACCGGCCCTGCCCACGGGCCGCCCCGGTAACGAACGCCACCTTGCCTTCGAGAGATCCCGTCATCGCCAGTCCTTTCAACACATCCAGCGTGAATTCATGGCCAGGCTAGCAGCCAAACTGAAACGTGTTCTAGCGTTCCCGTCCAGTGCGAGCGCGGCAAGCACACCGATGGTGATGGGCCTGGATCAGAAGGGAAGACCGATCGCCCGCGTTGGGCTCGGCAGCATGGCAAGCGGGTTGCCCAGTGACGGAAGCGGCGGTGGCGGCGGAAGCGGCGGCAACTTCGTCAAATCAAACGACGGCGGTGGCGGCAACTTCGTCAAGTCAAACGACGGCGGTGGCGGCAACTTCGTCAAGTCAAACGACGGCAAGCCCGGAAGACCGAGGCCGGCGTTCGTCACGGAGGGCAACAGCAGCGAAGCAAGGCCGTTCGGCGTTGAGGTACCGCCACTCTGGCTGGCGTAGGTCGAGGCCGTGATGATGGCGCCGAGTACATCCAACACACCGCCGCCTACCCCACCAACCGGGCCGGAAATGGCGGAGGCGATGGTCGAGGCCGTGGATTGCGCACTCGATCCGAAAGGATCCAGCGGTGGCACGGACGAGCTATCGAACCACGGCCAGGAGATGGCCGGCGCTTCTGCCCGCACAGCAGGCGCTTCTGCTTCGGCTGGCACAGCCGGTGCTTCCGCTTCGGCCGGCAAGTCCGGTGGCGAGCCGAAGATCGGCGCGGTGTGGTTGAAGGTGTCGGAACTACGGGTCGTTCCACCGGTGGCCGGCAGCATCGATGCAGGAGGAGCCGACGGTTTGGGCGATGGTGCAACGGGCGCAGCGGCCTCTGCGGCGGCCGGCTCTGTCGGGTGCGCCGCGATGGGTTGCACGTGCTCGACAGGCACCGACGCCACGACAGCCGGCTTCGGGCTTTCCACCGTCGGACCGGCCGGGTCCTGCCCGACCACCCATAGCAACGCACCGACTGCGACGACGGCGACCGTCGTCGAAATACCTGCGATGACACGTGACGGACTCAATTCCCGCCGGATCCGTTCGCCGAGCGCCACCGGCACCAGGATCGGTCCTGTCACGTCAGCGTCCATCTGGTAGCTCGCCCTCTAACAATCAATCGTGTCGACCGCTCATGTTAAACGTCCAGCGCTCTGAGCGGGACCGTTTCTCGGTCGGTGTACGTGCAGCGAGCATACAAAGACCCCCGAAATCCGGAGATTGCGGGGGTCTTCGCAGTGCCAGGTCGGATCATCACTTGATGATCTTGGTGCCCCCGGCCGGCGCCCACGCTCCACACGACCGGTGACCACATTGCCACGGCCGGTGAAGACGTCCTCGACGGGCATCGGGAACGGCTTGTCCGTTACAGCTCAGCGATGATCTGCGCGCGCTTGTCGGTGTATTCCGCCTCGCTGACCGTGCCCATCGCCCGCAGCGTCTCCAATTCCTGCAACCGCTGTGCGGTCGACGGGCTGGGCGGTACCGGCAGCACTGGGGTTTGCGGAGCCACCGACTCGGCCACCGCGCCGGGCGCTGCGGTACCAACCGGTGCGGTACGTCGCAGCACCGCCATGACCTGTTGGCGCACCACCGGATTGGACCGGATGTCCACAGCGCCCTGCACCGGCACGTTGTTCGCCCTCAGAATTTGGAGGATCTCCATGATCGGGCCGGCCTGCCCGGACAAGTCATACGTCTTGCCATCCTCGTCCGAAGTGAACTGCGCCGGGACCACGCCGGACAGCAAAGCGCTTCGCTGCCAATCGATCTGGAATTTTCTGGTCTCGGGATCGACCAAGACGGCCAGCTTGCGGCCTGTGATCATGGGCAACCGGGGCACCGAGGCCAGCACCCGGTCCTCGGCGTCGAACGGGGACAGGCCCGGTCCCTCTATGTGCAGACCGACCTTCACCAGCGGATGATCGTTGATCGACGTGCCGGTCTCGGCTATCCCGGTGATCTGAGCCAGCGCCAACACACCTTGGGTTTCCAGCAGGTTTTGCTGAGCAGACTGTTTGGCACTGAAATTCGCCAGCGCGAGCGCGGCCAGCACATCGATGGCGGTGACGATGGCCCCGACCCAGAACATCCATTTCAGGATGGGTTCCTGGCCCGTCCAGAAGTACACGCCCAAGAAGATGGGCCCGACCAGTCCACCGCACAGCAGGACCATGGCCTGCGCCTTCAGATAGCGCAAGAGCACGTCATACGCTCCTCAACGTCAGCCTGGGACAAATGCTGTCAGAGAGCTTAACGCTTATCAGTCGTCGATGACGTCCAGCAGGATGAACGTGAAATTATCTGCTGCACCGTTGGCCCGGGCCGTCCCGATGATGATTGCTGCGCCGTCTGCTCGATCGTTGCACGATGTCGCGGCCTGCAGGTCGTGATGCTCCATCTGCCCGTGCACGCCGTCCGAACACATCAGATAACTGCCAGGCGCCAGCGGCGTGGCCGTCAGATGCGGATTGACCGGGATGCCCTGGCCCAGCGACTGGGTGATGATGTTGGTCGGTCGGCCGGCCTCGTCGAGCACCGCGTCGTCCACCGAAACCTGGTGCAGCTCACCGCCGTTGATCGAATACACCCGGCTGTCACCGACATTGAAGACGATAACCTCGCCCTCGGTCAGGCAGACCCCGGCGATGGTGGTGCCCATACCGGCCAACTCGGTGTCCCGGCCCATGTCATGAAGCCAGTCACTGACGTAGGCCAGCGACGAACCGATGTCGTCGCATCCGGTCCAGCCCGGCGACATTGTGGCGATCATGCTCAGCGCGGTCCGACTGGCCACGTCACCACCGACATGGCCGCCCATCCCGTCACAAACCGCGCAGACGAACGGTGCCCCGGGTTGCATCCGCATCTCCACCAGAACGCCGTTGTGGGTCTGGCTGACCCAACCGCCGACCATCACCGCGTCTTCGTTGCGCTTGCGGCGCAGCCCCGTATCGGTGAAGGCCCGCACACTTACCCGCATTACCGGGCACCCCTCATTGTGTTGTTCCCCTCCATTGCGAACGATCCTGCCATCTTGCCCGCGTAAACAAAGTGCCGCCCACCCTTTCGGGTGAGCGGCACTTTGTTTACGTATTCAGATCACCTAAGTGCGCGAGGCTACTTACTTGATGATCTTGGTAACGCGGCCGGCGCCGACGGTACGGCCACCCTCACGGATGGCGAACCGCAGGCCCTCGTCCATGGCGACCGGCTGGATCAGCTTGACGGAGATGTCGGTGTTGTCACCGGGCATAACCATCTCGGTGCCCTCGGGCAGGGTCACAACGCCCGTCACGTCAGTGGTACGGAAGTAGAACTGCGGACGGTAGTTGTTGAAGAACGGCGTGTGGCGGCCGCCCTCGTCCTTGGACAGGATGTAGACGCTGCCCTCGAACTCGGTGTGCGGGGTGGTGGTACCCGGCTTCACGACGACCTGGCCGCGCTCGACCTCTTCGCGCTTGATGCCACGAACCAGCAGACCGACGTTGTCGCCGGCCTGGCCCTGGTCGAGCAGCTTGCGGAACATCTCGACACCGGTGACGGTGGTCTTGGTGGTGGTCGGCTTGATGCCGACGATCTCGACCTCTTCGTTGACGTTGATCACGCCACGCTCCACACGACCGGTGACGACGGTGCCACGGCCGGTGATGGTGAAGACGTCCTCGACTGGCATCAGGAACGGCTTGTCGGTCTCGCGGACCGGGTCCGGGATCGACTCGTCGACAGCGTCCATCAGGTCCTCAACGGACTTGACCCAGGTGGCGTCGCCCTCGAGCGCCTTGAGCGCCGAGACGCGGATGACCGGGGCGTCCTCGTCGAATTCCTGGGCGGCCAGCAGTTCGCGGACCTCCATCTCGACGAGCTCCAGGAGCTCCTCGTCCTCAACCATGTCGGACTTGTTCAGCGCGACGAGGATGTAGGGCACGCCGACCTGGCGGGCGAGCAGCACGTGCTCACGCGTCTGCGGCATCGGGCCGTCGGTGGCGGCGACCACGAGGATGGCGCCGTCCATCTGAGCGGCACCGGTGATCATGTTCTTGATGTAGTCAGCGTGACCGGGGGCGTCCACGTGGGCGTAGTGACGCTTGTCGGTCTGGTACTCAACATGCGAGATGTTGATGGTGATACCGCGCTGACGCTCCTCGGGCGCATTGTCGATCTGGTCGAATGCGCGCGACTCGTTCAAATCGGGGTACTTGTCGTGCAGAACCTTGGTGATTGCTGCAGTCAGCGTGGTCTTGCCGTGGTCAACGTGACCGATGGTCCCGATGTTGACGTGCGGCTTCGTCCGCTCGAACTTCGCCTTCGCCACTGTGGTGTCCTCCTGGACTTGTTGGTGCTTTTACTTAAAGCAGTGTTGATGTGTTCAGTTGTGTGCCGCGGCAGCGACGGGACTACTGACCCGTCGCCTTCGCTGATCCCATTGCGGGACGACAGGTCAGATTACTGACCCGTCGCCTTCGCGATGATCTCCTTCGACACGTTCGCCGGAACTTCGGCGTACGAGTCGAACACCATGGAGTAGTTCGCCCGGCCCTGGGTCTTCGACCGGAGGTCGCCGACGTAGCCGAACATTTCGGACAGCGGCACCTGTGCCTTGACGACACGCGCACCGCTGCGCTCCTCCATGGCCTGGATCTGGCCACGGCGGGAGTTCAGGTCGCCGATCACATCGCCCATGTAATCCTCGGGCGTGGTGACCTCGACTGCCATGATCGGTTCGAGGATGACCGGCTGCGCACCCTGTGCCGCCTTCTTCAGTGCCTGCGAACCAGCGACCTTGAATGCCATTTCCGACGAGTCGACGTCGTGGTAGGCACCATCGAGCAGTGTCAGCTTCAGGTTCACCAGCGGGTAGCCGGCCAAGATGCCGTACTGCATGGCGTCCTGCGCACCGGCATCCACCGACGGGATGTACTCACGCGGGATGCGACCACCGGTGACCTTGTTCTCGAACTCGTAGGTCGCGCCATCTTCGCCGACGAACGGCTCGATGCTGATGATGACCTTCGCGAACTGCCCCGAGCCACCGGTCTGCTTCTTGTGGGTGTACTCGACGTTCTGGACGGCCTTGCGGATGGTCTCGCGGTAGGCAACCTGCGGCTTACCGACGTTGGCCTCGACCTTGAACTCGCGACGCATGCGGTCCACCAGGATGTCCAGGTGCAGTTCGCCCATACCGCCGATGACGGTCTGGCCGGTCTCCTGGTCCAGGTGCACCTTGAAGGTCGGGTCCTCTTCGGCGAGCTTCTGGATCGCCGTACCCAGCTTCTCCTGGTCGCTCTTGGTCTTGGGCTCGATGGCCACCTCGATGACCGGGTCCGGGAAGGTCATGGACTCCAGCACGATCTGGTGGTTCGGATCGCACAGGGTGTCACCGGTGGTGGTGTCCTTCAGACCGATAACCGCGTAGATGTGGCCGGCGGCAGCGGACTCGACCGGGTTCTCCTTGTTGGAGTGCATCTGGAACAGCTTGCCCAGACGCTCCTTCTTGCCCTTGGTCGAGTTGATGACCTGGGCGCCGGAGTCGACCTTGCCCGAGTAGACACGCACGTAGGTCAGCTTGCCGAAGAACGGGTGGGTGGCCACCTTGAACGCAAGACCTGAGAACGGCTCGTCGGCCGACGGCTTGCGAGAGATGACCTCGTCTTCCTTGCCCGGAACGTGGCCCTCTGCGGCCGGCACGTCCAAGGGCGTCGGCAGGTAGTCGATGACCGCGTCGAGCATGGGCTGCACACCCTTGTTCTTGAACGCGGAACCGCACAGCACCGGGTAGGCAGCGCTGGTGACGGTCAGCTTGCGCAGGCCGCCCTTGATCTCGTCGATGGTGAGTTCTTCGCCACCGAGGTACTTCTCCATGAGCTCGTCGTCGGTCTCGGCGACGGCCTCGATCATGGCGGTGCGGTACTCCTCGGCCTTCTCCTGCAGGTCAGCCGGGATGTCGACGACGTCGTACTTCTCACCGAGTTTGGTCTCGCCGCGCCAGACCTTGGCCTTCATCTCGACCAGGTCGACGACGCCCTCGAAGTCGCCCTCGGAGCCGATGGGCAGCTGGATCGGGATGACGTTGGCACCCAGGCGATCCTTCATGGTCTGCACCGAGAAGTAGAAGTCGGCGCCCAGCTTGTCCATCTTGTTGACGAAGCAAATACGCGGCACGTCGTACTTGTCGGCCTGACGCCACACCTGCTCGGACTGCGGCTCTACGCCCTCTTTGCCGTCGAACACGGCAACGGCGCCGTCGAGCACGCGCAGCGACCGCTCCACCTCGACGGTGAAGTCGACGTGACCCGGGGTGTCGATGATGTTGATCTGGTTGTCGTTCCAGAAACAGGTGGTCGCAGCGGACGTGATGGTGATACCACGCTCCTGCTCCTGCTCCATCCAGTCCATGGTGGCCGCGCCGTCATGGACCTCACCGATCTTGTAGCTGATACCGGTGTAGAAAAGGATGCGCTCGGTCGTCGTCGTCTTGCCGGCGTCGATGTGCGCCATGATGCCGATGTTGCGGACCTTGTTCAGGTCGGTCAGCACGTCCTGTGCCACGGCTAGATTCCCACTCTTTCAGTTGCTTTGGTGTATCGCATCGCCCCGAAGGGCGGTTCAGTTGTGAGTGCGCCGGCCACCGCCATTGGTGGCCGGCGATGACGTCACCAGCGGTAGTGCGCGAACGCCCGGTTCGCCTCGGCCATCTTGTGGGTGTCCTCACGCCGCTTGACGGCGGCACCCAGGCCATTGCTTGCGTCCAGAATTTCGTTGGCCAGGCGCTCGATCATCGTCTTCTCCCGGCGAGCCTTCGAGAAGCTCACCAGCCAGCGCAACGCCAGCGTGGTCGAGCGGTCCGGACGGACCTCAACCGGAACCTGGTAGGTCGCACCACCGACGCGGCGGCTGCGGACCTCAAGCGACGGCTTGACGTTGTCCATGGCGCGCTTGAGCGTCACGACGGGGTCGGTGCCGGTCTTTTCGCGGGCCTGCTCGAGGGCGCCGTAGACAATGCGCTCAGCGAGCGACTTCTTGCCGTCCAACAGCACCTTGTTGACGAGCTGGGTGACCAGCTGCGAACCGTAGACCGGGTCGTTGACCAGCGGACGCTTCGGCGCGGGGCCCTTGCGTGGCATTAGCTCTTCTCCTTCTTGGCGCCGTAACGGCTACGGGCTTGCTTGCGGTTCTTGACACCCTGGGTGTCCAACGAGCCGCGGATGATCTTGTAACGCACACCGGGGAGGTCCTTCACACGACCGCCACGCACGAGCACCATCGAGTGCTCCTGCAGGTTGTGGCCTTCACCCGGGATGTAGGCCGTGACCTCGACCCCGCTGGTCAGCTTGACGCGGGCGACCTTACGAAGCGCGGAGTTCGGCTTCTTGGGTGTGGTGGTGTACACGCGGGTGCACACGCCGCGCCGCTGCGGGCTCCCCTTGAGCGCCGCGGTCTTGACCTTGGAGGTCTTGTCGTGGCGACCCTTGCGGACCAGCTGGTTGATGGTTGGCATCTATCGGCTTTCTGTGTTGCGTATCTACTGCGGTTCTAAGTCTCTGTACTGCGGTTTTCACCCGATTGCGTACCCCGCATCCGGGCGTGTCGCACGTGGTAAGGTGCGAACCTGAAGGTGCACCACGGACATGCGAAGTGGCCCGGCGTGCAGGCTTGCTCACACATCACAATCAATGCGAGCGCCTAGTCGGCCAGGCACGAGCTACCACGATACCAGCACTGACCGCCCCGCTCCAAACCCGCCAGGACGACCCTAATCGCAGGTCAGAGCCATCGACCAAGACGCACCCGACACCCGGCAGCTATCGACGCGCCGGTGGCCTCATTACCAGCAGGCCTGCGATGACAGTGAGGAGAACCACGATTCCGCCGCACGCCACCGCAATCCGTGGCACGGTCCAGAACTTAGGTTTCAGAGGCTCGACCTGCGTCGATTGCAGGTCGACGGCCAACGGCAGCGGTTCGCTGGCCAGTGTAGCGGCCAGCGACCGGGCCTCATCACCGGTGAAATTCCCGATGATCTGGACGTGCCCGTCAGGCATCGATTCCCGGATGACCGGAGCGCTGGTCACCTGAGCGTCGAGAGTAAAGGCCGTCTGCACACCGACATTGGCGGCGGTGAAGGCAGCCCAGGTTGCCGCGGCTTTGTCGTTGAACTGCAGGTCGATGACGTACTGGCCCTGCTGCTGGTCGAGGTGCGAAGAGGCGCTCTTGATCTGACCCGCCCCCACGATCGACTTGGCCAGCAGATACACCTGCTTGTGGTCCTTGGAGCAGGTGACCAGCGGGAGGATCGGATCGTCACTGCCCGCCAGTGGGTCAGTCTGATCGCAACGCGTGGCCTGGAACTGCAGCGCCAACAATTGAATCTGCGGGTTTGCGCTCTGCCGCAGTTGTTTTTCGGCGGCGACGAGTTTGGCCGCATCCGCGACGGGTTGGGCGGGGCGGGACCTGACAGCACCTGGTCTAGCGGCGATTGTGTGGATGACCGGCCGAATGTCCAGCCGACCAACGCCGCTGATCCCGCGCAATTGCGCTTCGCTGACCCCGGAGGTTTGCACGGTGAGGTGGTCCCCCCCGGCAGTCACCGTCGTGTCACGGCCGCCAAGGTGATTGATCCGCGATTGCAGGCCGTCGTGCGTCTGAGCAAGTAGGTCCGGGGTGATCGAGCCGCCCGCAAGCGCTCGGACCGTGAACTCTGCGCGGGTAGTCGACCTCGGCTCACCGCTGCTCCACGCGTCCTTGGTGAGCAGTACTGCCGCTCCGTACGCCAGCACGACGACCGCAAGAATGATGCTCACCCACGTGCGCACCGTCCGTTGGCTATGCGCAGCGTCGACTTCAGGTGGGGCAAAGGTCGACGCATTCCACTGGTTCTGCGGCGGCGCCCACCCCGCGCCTGGCGGCGGGTACCCGCCGACCTGGTAGCCCGGAAACGTGGCCGGCTCTGACGGCGTCGATTCGCCAGGGGCCGGCGGCACTGCCTGCGATTCGTCAGGAGAGTAATCGGTCATCGCGACACCGGATTCGATACGCCTGGACCGGTGAATGCGGACGGCGAGTGCAATGCGGCCCGGGCCACGACGACCATGCCTACAGAAGCTACCCGCGCCGTTCCATCCCGGCCGCCAGCCTCAGCACCATGTTGGTGAAAACCGCATCCGTGTCGACGCCGTCCATCACGCCCGTCATCTCCAGCAGGACGAATCCGTGCAGCGCGGACCAGAATTCGAGCGCCGCATAGAAAGCGTTCTCGTCGTCCATCCCGTAGGAGGCGAGCACCGCGATGACCGGGCCCGCAGCAGCGTGGGTGGCCGCGGTGTACTCGGGGTCGTCACCGCCCAGGGGCATGCGGGTGAAGGCCGAATACCGACCGGCGTGATGACGCGCATAGCTGCGGTACGCGCTGGCCATCGCCATGACCGCGTCGTCTCGACTGCGGCCCTCCCCCACTGTGTTGAGCATCCCGATGATGTCGTCGATGACCCGCATCCGGACGGTTCGACGCAGGTCATCGAGGCTCTGCACGTGGTTGTACAGCGACGGGCCCTTGGTCCCGAGCTGATTCGCCAGAGCGTTGATGGTCAGCGCGTCCCAACCGTCGCGGTCCAGAAACGTCAGCGCGGCATTGACAATTGAGTCCCGACTGAGCTTGGTGGACCGCGCCGCCCCGCGCGATCGCGCCGGCGCTGCGGCCCGGGCATCGCCCAGCCGCTGCGACTCTGGCCGAGCTGCCATGTAGCCGTTCCTCCATAGTCGTCGTGGATTCGACCGCGCACCCTACGGCGAATTTAACTAATGACTCTAACCTTAAGACGCTGCAGATTCAGGCTCAATCGGGTACTTCTTGTAACCGCGTCTCATTCCGGTGCGACCAGAAGTCCCACAGAACGGGCGAACCGCCGCCGCTAAATCGTTGCGGCAACGTAGGCTCCCTCTACACAGACCGCCGCTGGGTCTGCCTCAGCCGAGCGAAGGGGGAAAGAAAATCGTGGGTTTCAGAGCGTGGGGCGCTGCACTGGTTAGCGGAGTGCTGGTCCTGCCGCTTGCGCTCGGCGTGCCGAACGCAGCCGCGATCAACGGTGACACACACATCGTCGGGCAGGGCATCAACCAGACCCTGGACTGTGGTGGCGGCACGCTGTTCGTCAACGGCTCCGGCAACACCATCAATGCCTTCGGCACCTGCTGGGCGGTGACGGTGCAGGGATCGTCGAACGTCATCATCGCCGACACCGTCGTCAACGACATCACGGTGTACGGGGCCAACCAGACGGTGATCTACCACAACGGAGACCCGGCGCTGATCGACCGCGGGCGCGAGCTCGGCATGACGAACCGGCTGAACCGGGCTCCGGCGTAACGTTCCAGGGACCAATAGGGGTACCGAAAAGGCGCTGTTCGCCGACAGGGAGGGACCACAAATGAACTCCACCAAGATCACGGCAACGATCGGCGCCTTCGCCGCCGCAGCCATGGTGCTGGCGGGCTGCGGAACCTCGAACGACGGCGGTTCTGGCGCTGGAGCATCGTCGGTCAGCCCGCCGATCGAAGTCGGTAACACCATCAACTACAGCTCGGTGGGCACGACGGCGGAAGTCGATTGCGCCAACGGAAAATCGCTGACCGTTGGCGGCGCCAACAACACCCTGACGGTCAAAGGCACCTGCGCCAAGGCCAACATCGGAGGCACTGACAACAAGGTGACCTTCGACAAGATCGACCAGCAACTCGACGTCGTCGGCATGCACGCCACCGTCACCTACAAAGATGGCTCGCCCAAGGTCAACGACACCGGCAGCGGGAACACCATCCGCAAGGGCTGAGCCCGTACCACCGGATCAGGCCTTGGCCCCATGCCGTCCGGCGCCGTCGGCGAACCGCCTGGCGCCTGCGACCGATTCCGCGGCCACCTGCTCAAGGCTCCGGAACTCGAAATCCATTGCAGATGCCTCTGATTCGCCCCACTGCCGCAGCGCGGACATCCGGTCTGCGCGCAGACACAGCTGCGGCAGCGCAGCCAGCTCAAGAGCCAGTTCCTCGGCCTTCTGGCGGGACTGTCCAGTGGGTACCACCCGATTGGCCAGCCCGATCGCCAGGGCCTCCGCGGCGTCGACCTGACGACCGGTGAGAATCAGGTCCATCGCTCGACTCTGCCCGATCAGCCGGGGCAGTCGCACGGTTCCGCCATCGATCAACGGGACACCCCAACGTCTGCAGAACACACCGAAGGTGGCGTTTTCCTCGGCGACCCGCAAGTCGCACCACAGCGCCAATTCCAAACCGCCGGCGACGGCATAACCACTGACCGCGGCGATCACCGGCTTGGACAGCATCATCCGGCTCGGTCCCATGGGCCCGGGCCCCGTGGCCTCGGTTCGGTTCATCTGCGGGGTACCGAACGCCTTGAGATCGGCTCCGGCGCAAAACGTTCCGTTGTCACCCCACAGCACCGCAACCGACGCAGACTCGTCGCGGTCGAATTCGTCGAATGCCGCATAGAGAGCCTCGGCCGTCGGCCGGTCGACCGCATTGCGGGCCCCGGGGCGGTCGATGACGACCGTCGTCACGGGCCCGTTCTTCTCCACCCGCACCGGATCGTTCACATCGCCTCCATCGATTGGTCACGCCGCGCGGTCAATTCGGCGGCGAAATCAGCGTAGGCCTGGCGCAGCTGGTTGCCGGGCCAATCTCCGGGGAGCAGTTCGGCCGGCAGCACCGGGTCCGTCAGCAGCTGCCGAACAATGGCCGCGGCAGCAACAAACCGGCCGGGAACGTCGGTGGCCGCGGCAATCTCGTCGAGCAGTCGGCGCGCCGTCGCGGCCCACTCGGGCAGGTCCCACAGCGTCACGGCCAGCCCCACCGGATCGCCATCACGGCTGCTCAAGACCCGCGCATTGGTCGCTATCTCCGCCGGTAGCTCAGCGGTCAAGTTGTCCGGACGTAACCACAGGCCTTCGCGAAGTTCTCCGAACCGGTTCTGTATCAGGTCATTTCGCAGATCAGCCCGAGTCCGCGCATCAGCGCCGACGGTAGTGATGACGACGGTGGTCCAGGTGCCGTCCCATGGCTTGAGCTGCGGGTCGATGGCGGCGTCCTGACGCCGTTGCCGGGTAAGCAACCGATCGGCCAACCGATACCCGTCGGCCGACCGCACCAGATCTCCGGCGCTGACCATGCGGGTCAGCGCCACCCGCAGCGTTTGTTCCTTGATGTCGAAATCAGCAGTGAGCCTGACCAATTCAGCGGCCGATGCCCAAGCAGGGTGCGCGCCCAGCAGGACGCTGAGCACCACCGATCGTGCGGTGAGTCGCTTGACCTCAGACCCCGGAGGCAACGCGGCCCGCATCCCCGAACGGATCGTCCCGGTGCCGCACCGCGTCCCGGAAGCCGTGCTGCACCGCGTCGGCGACGAACGCGTGCCCTTCCGGGGTGTGCCGGGCGATGCCGTCGAACACCGTGCTGACCATCCGACTGGTCGCCACACCCTGCTGCAGCAGCGAGGTATTGCAGGCCAGCTTGGCCATGATCAGCTGATTGACCGGCATGGCCGCGATACGCGCGACGAGCCGTTCGGTGCGTTCGTCAAGGTCTTGCGGTTCGGGTGCTTCGACGGCCAGACCCCATTCGGCGGCTTGCGCGCCGGTGATGCAATCGCCGGTGAAGAGCAGACGTTTCGCGCGCTGGTCCCCCAGCCGGTGTGCCCAGAGCCCGGCCGCCGGCACACCCCACACCCGCATGGGCGGGTAGCCGATCTTGGCATCGGAGGCGGCGATCACCTGATCGGCGTGCAGCGCGATATCGGTGCCGCCCGCAACGCAGTAGCCGTGGATCTTGACCACTGTCGGCTTGTCGCAGTGCATCAAGGACGAGAAGCCTCGTACGAAGCGGCTCATCATCTGGTAGTCGATCATCGGATCCCATGGCCGGTCCGGAAGATGATTGACCGCTTGGGTTTTCCCGTCCAGTACGGTGCCGCGGTGCGCTGATCCGCCGGCCGACCCGGTGCCGTCGGCGTAGGCGCTCAGATCGAAACCGGCGCAGAACCCCTCACCCCGACCCGACACCAGGATCACGTGCACGTTCGGATCGAGGTCCGCGCGTTCGACACACGCCGCCAACTCCACTGGCGTGTCCGCGACTATGGAGTTGCCCTTTTCCGGGCGGTTGAACGTGATTCGCGCGACGCGATCGGTGACCTCGTAGGTCATCGTGTTGAGCGTGTTCATCCTTTGACGAGCGCGCGCTCGATGATCGGAGCGAGGTCCAGCCCCGTGGGCAGGGTGCCGAACGCGCCGCCCCACTGGCCGCCGAGGCGGCTGGCCAGAAACGCCTCGGCCACCGCGGGATGTCCGTGCCGCACCAGCAGCGCGCCCTGCATGGCCAGCGAAATGTCTTCGGCCACTTTGCGTCCGCGGTATTCGAGGGTCTGTGCGTCAGCGAGTTGCGCCTTCAGCGAATTGACGTGCGCGTCCAACCGTGGCTCCTGCGCCAGCGCCAGCTCGTCGAACAGCACGTCGATGCATTCCGGCTTGGTTGCCATGGCGCGCAGGGTATCCAGCGCGCTGACGTTGCCGGAACCTTCCCAGATGCCCATCAACGGGGCCTCCCGGTACAACCGCGGCATGCCGGATTCCTCGGCATAACCGTTGCCGCCCAAGCATTCCATCGCCTCCGCGGCATGCGGCGTGGCGCGCTTGCACACCCAGTACTTGCCGGCCGCCAAACCGATTCGTCGCAAGAGGGATTCGCGCTCATCGCCGCGGACGGCCTTGTCGGCCGCACCGGCCATCCGCATGGCCAGCATGGTCGCCGCCTCGGCCTCGACGGCCATATCGGCGAGCACGTTGCGCATCAGCGGCTGGTCGATCAGGTAGGCGCCGAATGCCTTCCGATGCTGGGCGTGGTGCACGGCCTGGGTCAGACCGCTGCGCATGCTGGTTGCGCTACCGAGCGTGCAGTCCAGTCGGGTCATGTTGACCATCTCGATAATGGTCGGCACGCCGCGGCCTTCCTCTCCGACCAGCCAGGCGACCGCTCCGTCGTACTCGATCTCACTGGAGGCGTTGGCGTGGTTGCCCAGCTTGTCCTTTAGCCGCTGAATGTGCATGCGGTTCCGGGTGCCGTCGGGCAGCACCCGGGGCAGGAAGAAGCACGACAGCCCGTCGGGCGCCTGGGCCAGGACCAGGAAGATGTCGCCCATAGGGGCCGAGGTGAACCACTTGTGGCCCCGCAGCAAGTAACTGCCGTCACCGTTGGGGGTCGCCTGGGTGGAGCCGGCGCGCACATCAGAGCCGCCCTGCTTCTCGGTCATCGACATACCGGCCGTGATACCGGCTTTGGTGGCAGGAACTTTCAGCTCCGGGTCATAGACCCGGCTGGTCAGCAGCGGCTCGTAGATCTTGGACAGCTCAGGGTTGAAGCGCAGCGCGGGAACCACGGCGTAGGTCATCGAGATCGGGCAGACGTGCCCGGGCTCTGGCGTCCATACCGACATCTTCGCGGCGCGCACCACGTGCGCGCCCGGACGATCGTCGGCCCACGGGGCACCGTGCAGGCCGTGGGTGACGGCCACATTCATCAGCTCGTGGTAGGCCGGATCGTATTCGACCTCGTCGACGCGGTAACCGTACCGGTCGTGGGTGTGCAGGATGGGAACGTTGCGGTCGGCGAGCTCACCCCAGCGCTGCGCCTTCGCACTGCCACCGATGGCGCCGACCTCGTGCACCTCGTCGACGCCCCATTCGCCGCCCTCGCGGATCAGCGCCTCGGCCAGCACCGGCGAGGTGGCCGGGTTGTAGTCCTCCAGCAGTGGAACCTGATTGGTTACGTCATGGGTGCGCGGGGTTGCGAAGTGCGAGCGATCGGCCATAAACTGAGTATTACAGTTCTCCGACGGTTGCACAAGGATTGTAATATCAGTCGCTAGTTGCGTTCGACTGCCCCAACCTTCGCGGCCCGATCGGCCCGGTGAATGAAGTATCCGAGCACCACCAGCACAAACCAGACGGCGCCCACCATGATCGCGGTGCGTCCGTCATCGCTGAAGAACAGCAACACCACGACCAGGGCCAGGAAGGCCAGGGCCAATACCGACGTGTAGGGCGCACCGGGCAGCCGGTAGTCCGAGGCGGGCAGCAGGCCCGCGGCCACCCGCTTGCGATAGACCATGTGCGACACCAGGATCGAACCCCACACGAAAATGATGCCGATGGTCGACACCGAGGTGATGTAGGCAAACGCCTTGTCCGGCGACAGGTAGTTCACCAGCACACCCAACCCCATGCCCATTGCCGAGAAACAGATGGCCAGCATCGGCACGTGTCGGTTACTGAGTTGCTGCAGGCCGGTCGGCGCATCGCCGCGCTGCGACAAGCTGCGCACCATGCGGCCGGTGGAGTAGATGCCCGAGTTGCACGACGACAGCGCCGCCGTCAGCAGAATGAAGTTCACGATGCCCGCGGCCGCCGGGATGTTGAGGTACTGGAATACCGCAACGAAAGGGCTCTGGCCGGCGTGGTAGTGCCGCCAACCCTGGATGGACAGGATCATGACCAGCGCGCCGACGTAGAACAGCCCGATGCGGAACGGCAAGGTGTTGATCGCCTTGCGCAGCGTGACTTTCGGGTTCTCCGCCTCTCCCGCAGTCACGCCCACCAGCTCGACACCGACGTATGCGAACACCACGATCTGCAGGCTCAGCAACGCCGAGGCGAACCCGGTCGAGAAGAAGCCGCCGTCATTCCACAGATTGGCCAGCGACGACCCCGGGCCGGGAGCCATGCCGGTGAACGGCAGCAGCACACCGATGCCGATGAGAATCATGCCGATGATGGCAGTCACCTTGATCATCGAGAACCAGAACTCGGCCTCACCGAAGATCTTCACCGAGATCAGATTGGCCACGAACAACACCACCAGCACCACCAGCGCGGTGACCCACTGCGGGATGGCATGGCCCCAGCCCCAGTTCTGCACATACTTGCCGGCCACCGTGATCTCGGCCATGCAGGTGGTAACCCACACCGCCCAGTACGTCCAGCCGTTGGCGAAACCGGCGAAGCGGCCCAGAAACTCCTCGGCGTACTCGGAGATACTGCCGGACACCGGGCGGTACACCAGCAACTCACCGAGTGCTCGCATGATGACGAAAACCGCAAGGCCTGCAACGAGGTAGGCCAGGATCAGCGCCGGGCCGGCTTTCTCGATGGCGCCGCCGGCACCCCAGAACAACCCGGTACCGATGGCCCCGCCGATCGCGATCATCTGCACGGTCCGCGCGGACAAGCCCCGCTGATACCCGGCGTCGACGGCTTCTACTTCAGTGTTGACGTCTCCCACCGGAAACGTCTACCACATATCCAGACGGGAAAACGGGCGAAGCTGTGGGTTGGCTCGGAGTTGATTGCGCTGTAACGAATCAGATGTTCTCGCGCAAGAACGCGATGTCGTCCTTGCGCCCCTCTTCAGAGGTCTCGCAGATGACCGGCGCGTCAGCTGCCCGCACCACGGCCGCCAGCAGCTGCGGATCGATCTGGCCCGCACCGAAGTTGGCGTGGCGGTCGGCGCCGGAGCCGGCGGCGTCACGGGAGTCGTTGCAGTGCACCAGGTCGATGCGCCCGGTGATGGACTTGATTCGCTCCACCGCGTCGATCAGCACCTCACCCGCAGCCCAGGCGTGGCAGGTGTCCAGGCAGAAGCCGATTCCCTTGTCCCCGATGTGATCCCACAACCGGGCGATGGTGTCGAAGTGCCGGGCCATGGCGTGGTCGCCACCGGCGGTGTTCTCCAAATACACCGGAACCTCGGTCGTGAGGGCGGCCAGCGCTTTCACCCAACGCTCGAAGCCGGCCTCGATGTCGTTGTCATCGGCGTGACCACCGTGCACGATGACTGCCGTCGCACCGATCTCGGCAGCGGCGTCGCAGGTGTCCTGCAAAATTTTGCGGGACGGGATGCGCACCTTGTTGTTGGCCGACGCGAGATTGATCAGGTACGGCGCGTGCACGTACAGCGGAACGCCCGACGCCTTGAGAACCTCGGCATCTTCACGTGGTTTGGGCTTCTTCCAGCTCTGCGGGTTGCCGAGGAAGAACTGCACCACATCGGCACCGTCCGCCGCGGCCTCGGCCAGTGGGTCCATACCGTTGACATGCGATCCGATCAGCACGTCGGCCAGTCTAATGACAGCGGCCGGGACGCCGGCCCGCCCGACAGCTCAACCCCACGTCTGTCTGACGACGTGGCGCTCCACCGCTCCGGTCAACATCGCAAGGCGCTCACGCATCACCCACCAGTTGATGAGGAGCCATATCGCCACCAGCTCGTACAGCGATGCGATCACCCAGTGATACGGCGACTGCCGAGCGATGAGTGCAGCCGCGCCCACCGCCACCAGATAGCCCGCCCATACCAACCGGAACAGGTTTTCTCGTCGACTCGTGTGCAGCCGGGCCTTCCAGGTATCGGGTACGACGGCTGCCGGCAACGATCCGGTACGCAGCGTGCTGTTGTATTCGGCGTACTGGTCATAGGAGTCGAAGTTCCGGCGCAAGTCGCGTTCGTCGCTCAGGATCATCCATGCCATTCCCAGCAGAGCCGCACAACCCACCGCCCACCTCAGCCCGATGATTGAGGGGCCGCCGTAGAACAGCGAGTCGAGGTCGGCGACCAACAACATCAACGAGGCGATGATGATCCACGTCAGCGCGCCGACGCCCAATCGCTGCGCCAGAGATTGGGCGAACATTTCCTCCCGCCGGGCCGATTGCCTGTCGGGCGCAGTGCCGTCAACCGCGCGGAGCGCGCTGCGACGGTTCCGGATGGCGGCTGTCAATCGCTTGACGCGCGAGCCTCGTAGGGCAACGAAGCCAAACCCCCACACCGCGAAGATCCCGAAGGCTGCAGTCGGAGCCCATCGGTATTCCGATTGCCAGTACATGCCGGCCATCAGGCCGAACAGCACATACGGGCCGACGAGGAGCCAGGCAAACGCGCACCAAGCCTGACTGCCGGCCAGCCGGCGCAACCACACGCCAGGGTCGGCGCCTTCTGGAAAATCACCGGTGCGCAACGCGCGCCGATAGGCCCGCAGTTGCTCAACCGAGCCGAACTTGCGGTGCAACCGGTGGTCCAGGCCGACCGTGACACCGGCACCCACCACGCATGCAGCACCGACCCACAACCCGATCCGGTCGGCGCTCTGGGGCCCGAGCATTCTGAGTACCAGAAACCCGTAGCCGAACCAGGCCATGATGATGACCGCGACGCGCGCCAATGGCGGCGAACGGAACCAGCCCTCCATAGCAAAGAGTGTGAAGGCACGTAGCGGCGTTCGCGCGTTTTTGCTCACAGATACGAAAAAGCCCCGGCCTCCCAAAACAGGGGGCGGGGGCTTCCTCGCTTCGACTACCTGTAGTCGCTGTAACCGTAATCGTCCAGCGGCACCGCAGCACCGGTGGCCTGGCCGAAGTCCGGGCTGTAGTACTGATCCTCGTACGACGGGATCGTGTACGCCGCAGCGCGGGCTTCCTCGGTCGGCTGCACCTGGATGTTGCGGTAACGGTTGATACCGGTACCGGCCGGGATCAACTTACCGATGATCACGTTCTCCTTCAGACCCTGCAGCTTGTCGCTACGGCAGTTGATCGCCGCATCGGTCAGCACGCGAGTGGTCTCCTGGAACGACGCCGCCGACAGCCACGAATCGGTGGCCAGCGACGCCTTCGTGATACCCATGAGCACCGGCCGGCCGGCCGCGGGCTCGCCGCCCTCGGCAACCACCCGACGGTTCTCGGTCTCGAACTCGCCACGCTCGGTCAGCGAGCCGGGCAGGAACTCCGTCGAGCCCGAGTCGATGATGGTGACGCGACGCAGCATCTGCCGAACGATGACCTCGATGTGCTTGTCGTGGATCGACACACCCTGGGCGCGGTAGACCTCCTGGACCTCCTTGACGAGGTGAATCTGCACCTCGCGCGGGCCCTGGACCCGGAGCACCTCATGCGGGTTCGCCGAACCCTCCATGAGCTGCTGACCGACCTCGACGTGGTCACCATCGGCGAGCAGGCGCTCGCTGCCGTCGTCGTGCTTGAACACGCGCAGGCGGCGGTTACGGCGGGGCAGCTTGTCGTAGACGACTTCCTCGCCACCATCGTCGGGAACGATGGTGATCTTGTAGAACTTGTCGTCCTCTTCCAGCCGAACCCGGCCGGCCACGTCGGCGATCGGAGCGACGTTGCGGGGCACGCGGGCCTCGAACAGCTCCTGCACGCGGGGCAGACCACCGACGATGTCGGCGCCACCGGTAACACCACCCTGGTGGAAGGTACGCATGGTCAGCTGGGTACCGGGCTCACCGATGGACTGGGCGGCGACGATACCAACGGCCTCGCCGATGTCGACCAGCTTGCCGGTGGCCATGCTGCGGCCATAGCACTTGGCGCACACGCCAGTACCGGTCGCACAGGTCAGCACCGAACGCACCTTGACCTGCGGGATGCCCGCGGCCAGCAGCGCCTCGATCGCCGGATCGCCCAGATCGTGACCACGCTCGACGACGACGTTGCCGTTGGCATCGACGGCATCAGTGGCCAGGGTCCGCGCGTACGCCGAGGTCTCGACGTGGGCGTCGCGAACCAGCGAGCCATCGGCCTGCACCTCGGCCAAGGTGACGGTGACGCCACGCTCGGTCTGGCAGTCTTCTTCGCGCACGATGACGTCCTGCGACACGTCCACCAGACGACGGGTCAGGTAACCCGAGTCGGCGGTACGCAACGCGGTGTCGGCCAGACCCTTACGGGCACCGTGGGTGTTGATGAAGTACTCCAACACCGTCAGGCCCTCGCGGAACGACGACTTGATGGGCCGCGGGATGAACTCACCCTTCGGGTTGGTCACCAGACCCTTCATGCCGGCCAGGGTGCGGGTCTGGGTGAGGTTACCCGTGGCGCCCGACTTCACGATGGTGATGATCGGGTTATCCGCCGGGTAGTAGTCCTCCAGAGCTTTACCCACCTCTTCGGTGGCCTGCTGCCAGATCTTGACCAGCGATTCGTTGCGCTCGTCGTGGTTCAGACCACCGCGCTGGTACTTCTTCTCGATGGCGTCGGCCTGGCCCTCGTAGCGCTCCAGGATTTCCTGCTTCTGCGGCGGAACCAGAACGTCGGCCATCGACACGGTGACGCCCGAACGTGTGGCCCAGTAGAAGCCGGCGTCCTTGAGCTTGTCCACGGTCTGAGCGACCACGATCATCGGGTAGCGCTCGGCCAGATCGTTGATGATCGCGGCCTGCACCTTCTTGTGCATCTGCTTGTCGATGAACGGGTAGCCCTTGGGCAGCAGCTCGTTGAACAGCACGCGGCCCAGGGTGGTCTCGGCGGTCCAGGCGTCGCCCGGCTTCCAGCCATCCTCGAACAGCTCGGCCTCGATGTCGGCCGGCGGACGCAGCTGCGTCAGCCGAACCTTGATCTTGGCGCGCACCGACAGCGCACCGCGGTCCATGGCCATGATGGCCTCGGCCGGGCTGCTGTACACACCGGTTTCCGCCTGATCCTTGCCTGCCGGCTTGAATTCGCCGGTGTCACCCTCGATGTGGGTGGTCAGGAAGAACAGGCCGGTCACCATGTCCAGACGCGGCATGGCCAGCGGGCGACCCGACGCGGGCGACAGGATGTTGTTCGAGGACAGCATCAGGATGCGGGCCTCGGCCTGCGCCTCTGCCGACAGCGGCAGGTGCACAGCCATCTGGTCACCGTCGAAGTCGGCGTTGAACGCCTCACACACCAGCGGATGCAGCTGGATGGCCTTGCCTTCCACCAGCTGCGGCTCGAAGGCCTGGATACCCAGGCGGTGCAGCGTCGGTGCACGGTTCAGCAGCACCGGGTGCTCGGCGATGACCTCTTCGAGGACATCCCACACCTGCGCGCGCTGACGCTCGACCATGCGCTTGGCGCTCTTGATGTTCTGCGCGTGGTTCAGGTCGACCAGGCGCTTCATCACGAACGGCTTGAACAGCTCGAGGGCCATCAGCTTCGGCAGACCACACTGGTGCAGCTTGAGCTGCGGACCGACCACGATGACCGAACGGCCCGAGTAGTCGACGCGCTTACCCAGCAGGTTCTGACGGAAGCGGCCCTGCTTGCCCTTGAGCAGATCGGACAGCGACTTCAGCGGACGGTTGCCCGGACCGGTGACCGGCCGGCCACGACGGCCGTTGTCGAACAGCGCGTCCACCGACTCCTGAAGCATGCGCTTCTCGTTGTTGACGATGATCTCGGGCGCGCCGAGGTCGATCAGTCGCTTCAACCGGTTGTTGCGGTTGATGACGCGGCGGTACAGGTCGTTCAGGTCGGAGGTGGCGAAGCGGCCACCATCGAGCTGAACCATCGGGCGCAGCTCCGGCGGGATCACCGGAACGGCGTCGAGCACCATGCCCATGGGCGAGTTGCCCGATTGCTGGAATGCCGCAACGACTTTCAGACGCTTCAGCGCGCGAAGCTTCTTCTGGCCCTTGCCGTTCTTGATGGTGTCGCGCAGCGACTCTGCCTCGGCGTCGATGTCGAAGGTCTCGATGAGCTTCTTGATCGACTCCGCGCCCATGGCGCCCTGGAAGTACTCGCCGTAGCGATCCTGCAGCTCGCGGTAGAGCACCTCGTCGACGATGAGCTGCTTGGGAGCCAGCTTGGTGAAGGTGGTCCAGATCTCGTCGAGACGGTCCAGCTCGCGCTGGGCCCGGTCGCGGAGCTGACGCATCTCGCGCTCGCCGCCGTCGCGCACCTTGCGGCGGACGTCGGACTTGGCGCCTTCCTTCTCCAGCTCGGCCATGTCGTTCTCGAGCTTCTGGGCGCGCTCGGCCAAGTCGAGATCTCGCTGATCCTCGACGGCCTTCTTCTCGACGACCATCTCGGCCTCGAGCGTGGACAGCTCGTTGTGCCGCATCTCGGTGTCGACGGCGGTGATGACGTAGGCAGCGAAGTAGATGATCTTCTCGAGATCCTTCGGCGCCAGGTCGAGCAGGTAGCCCAACCGCGACGGCACACCCTTGAAGTACCAGATGTGCGTGACCGGAGCGGCCAGCTCGATGTGACCCATCCGCTCACGACGCACCTTGGCGCGAGTCACCTCGACGCCGCAGCGCTCACAGATGATGCCCTTGAAGCGGACGCGCTTGTACTTACCGCAGTAGCACTCCCAGTCGCGAGTCGGTCCGAAGATCTTCTCGCAGAACAGGCCGTCCTTCTCGGGCTTGAGCGTGCGGTAGTTGATGGTCTCCGGCTTCTTGACCTCACCGAAGGACCAATTGCGGATGTCCTCGGCAGTGGCCAGGCCGATGCGGAGTTCATCGAAGAAGTTGACGTCTAGCACGTAACTCCCTTTCCCCTTGCGGGTGTTGAAACTTTATGGCGGATGGCTTGAGCGAGAACTACGCCAGGTCTTCGACGGACGCGGACTCGTTGCGCGACAGGTTGATACCCAGGTTCGCGGCGGTGCGCTCCAAGTCCTCGTCGTCACTGTCGCGCATCTCGATCGCAGCGCCGTCCGAAGACAGCACCTCGACGTTGAGGCACAGCGACTGGAGTTCCTTGAGCAGAACCTTGAACGACTCCGGGATACCCGGCTCAGGAATGTTCTCGCCCTTGACGATCGCCTCGTAGACCTTCACACGACCGACGGTGTCGTCGGACTTGATGGTCAACAGCTCCTGCAGCGTGTACGCCGCACCGTAGGCCTGCATGGCCCAGCACTCCATCTCACCGAACCGCTGGCCACCGAACTGCGCCTTACCACCGAGCGGCTGCTGGGTGATCATCGAGTACGGGCCGGTCGAACGCGCGTGGATCTTGTCGTCGACCAAGTGGTGCAGCTTCAGGATGTACATGTAGCCGACCGTCACCGGGTACGGGAACGGCTCACCGCTACGGCCGTCGAACAGCTGCGACTTGCCGTCTGCGTCGACCATGACGTCGCCGTCACGGTTGGGCAGCGTCGAGCCGAGCAGACCCTGCAGCTCGTTCTCGCGAGCACCGTCGAACACCGGGGTGGCCACAATGCTGTCGCGCGGAGCGCTCTGCATCCCCTCGGGCAGGTTGGCCGCCCACGCTGGATAGTTCCCGGTTGCGTCCTTCTCAATTTCCCAGCCGGCCTTGGCCACCCACCCGAGGTGGGTTTCCAGGATCTGGCCGATGTTCATACGACGCGGCACACCGTGGGTGTTCAGGATGATGTCGACCGGGGTGCCGTCCGGCATGAACGGCATGTCCTCGATCGGCAGGATCTTGCCGATGACGCCCTTGTTGCCGTGGCGGCCGGCGAGCTTGTCACCGTCGGAGATCTTGCGCTTCTGGGCCACGTAGACGCGGACCAGCTCGTTGACGCCGGCGGGCAGATCGTCGTCGTCCTCGCGCGAGAACACCCGGACGCCGATGACCTTGCCGGACTCACCGTGCGGCACCTTCAGCGAGGTGTCGCGGACCTCACGGGCCTTCTCACCGAAGATGGCACGCAGCAGGCGCTCTTCCGGAGTCAGCTCGGTCTCACCCTTCGGGGTGACCTTGCCGACCAGGATGTCGCCGTCGCGGACCTCGGCGCCGATGCGGACGATGCCGCGCTCGTCGAGGTCAGCCAACACCTCATCGGAGACGTTCGGGATGTCCCGGGTGATCTCCTCGGCGCCCAGCTTGGTGTCGCGAGCATCGATCTCGTGCTCCTCGATGTGAATCGAGGTGAGCACGTCCTGCTCCACCAGACGCTGGCTCAGGATGATCGCGTCCTCGTAGTTGTGGCCTTCCCACGGCATGACCGCGACCAACAGGTTCTTGCCCAGGGCCATCTCACCGTTCTCGGTGCAGGGGCCGTCGGCGATGACCTGGCCGGCCTCGACACGCTGACCGGAGTCCACGATCGGGCGCTGGTTCGCGCAGGTGCCGTGGTTGGAGCGGTTGAACTTACGCATCCGGTAGGTGTGCCGGGTGCCCTCGTCGGCCATCACGGTGACGTAGTCGGCGGAGACCTCTTCGACCACACCGGCCTTGTCGGCCACCACGACATCACCGGCGTCGATCGCGGCACGGAGTTCCATGCCGGTACCGACCAGCGGGGCCTCGCTGCGCACCAGCGGAACCGCCTGGCGCTGCATGTTGGCACCCATCAGGGCGCGGTTGGCGTCGTCGTGCTCGAGGAACGGGATCATGGCCGTGGCGACCGACACCATCTGGCGCGGCGAGACGTCCATGTAGTCCACGTCGGTGGAGGCGACGTACTCGACCTCGCCACCCTTACGACGAACCAGGATGCGCTCTTCGGTGAAGTGACCCTTCTCGTCCAGCGGCGAGTTGGCCTGCGCCACGACGTGGCGGTCCTCCTCGTCGGCGGTCAGGTAGTCGATCTGGTCGGTGACCACACCGTCGGTGACCTTGCGGTACGGGGTCTCGATGAAGCCGAACGGGTTGACCCGGGCGTACACCGACAGCGAACCGATCAGACCGATGTTCGGACCTTCGGGGGTCTCGATCGGGCACATACGGCCGTAGTGCGACGAGTGGACGTCGCGGACCTCGAGGCCGGCGCGCTCACGGGACAGACCGCCGGGGCCCAGCGCCGACAGACGACGCTTGTGGGTCAGACCCGACAGCGGGTTGTTCTGGTCCATGAACTGCGACAGCTGGCTGGTACCGAAGAACTCCTTGATCGCCGCCACGACGGGGCGGATGTTGATCAGGGTCTGCGGGGTGATCGCCTCGACATCCTGGGTGGTCATGCGCTCACGCACGACACGCTCCATGCGCGACAGGCCGACCCGGATCTGGTTCTGGATCAGCTCGCCGACGGTACGTAGACGACGGTTACCGAAGTGGTCGATGTCGTCGACGTCAACCGGGACCTCCACGCCGCCCGGAGCGGTCATGGTCTTGTCGCCGTCGTGCAGACGCACCAGGTACTCGATGGTGGCGACGATGTCCTCTTCGGTCAGCGTCGAGCTGGTGATCGGCTGGCCGGCGTTCAGGCCCAGCTTCTTGTTGACCTTGTAGCGGCCCACGCGGGCCAGGTCGTAGCGCTTCTCCTTGAAGAACAGGTTCTCCAGCAGAGCCTGCGCGGACTCCTTGGTCGGCGGCTCGCCCGGACGCAGCTTGCGGTAGATGTCCAGCAGCGCCTCGTCGGGACCGGCGGTCGGGTCCTTCTCGAGGGTGCCCATCATGATCTCGGAGAAGCCGAAACGCTCCCGGATCTGCTCGTTGGTCCAACCCAGCGCCTTGAGCAGCACGGTGACCGGCTGACGGCGCTTGCGGTCGATGCGCACGCCGACGGTGTCGCGCTTGTCGACGTCGAACTCGAGCCAGGCGCCACGACCGGGGATGACCTTGACGCTGTGCAGGGTCTTCTCGGTGGCCTTGTCGATGGCCTCGTCGAAGTACACACCCGGCGAACGGACGAGCTGCGACACGACGACGCGCTCGGTGCCGTTGATGATGAAGGTGCCCTTTTCGGTCATCATCGGGAAGTCACCCATGAAGACCGTCTGGCTCTTGATCTCGCCGGTGGTGTTGTTGATGAACTCCGCGGTGACGAACAGCGGGGCCGCGTACGTCTGGTCCTTTTCCTTGCACTCATCGACCGGAGCTTTGACCTCGTCGAAACGCGGGTCGGAGAAGCTCAGCGACAGGGTGCCGGCGAAGTCCTCGATCGGGGACAATTCGTCGAGCACCTCTTCGAGGCCGCCCTTGGGATCGATATCGCCACGCTCGACGGCCTTCGCGCGCCATTCGGGCGAACCGACCAGCCAATCGAAGGAATCCGTCTGCACATCGAGCAGCCCAGGAACCTCCAGCGGCTCGCGCAGCTTGGCGAAGGAAACTCGGTTGGGTGCTCCCGGAACGGAGTTGTGGGTATCTACTGACTTGCTCTGGCGAGAGACTGCCAAGATGCGTCCTTCCAGCACCTCACGCGACCCTATCGGTGCCGGTTGAACCGGTTCCCGAAAAGCCGCTCTATCTGCGTCGGTCCGGCTGACTGGATCATGCCCGGTCCAAGACCAGACTCTCCGAATACACGGCACGCAACTTAGAGTGCTGAGCAGAACTCAGACTAGGTCCACGGTGTCAGGTACAGGTGAGATGGGCAGGATGCAGCCAGCGCAAAGTCCAACACTACCGTAGGACGGCGCATTCCTCAACCACGGCACGCTGCAAAGAGGGTCGCACCGGCTGACGCTGGCTGGCGCCTGTACCCACGAACAAGACCCTCGAACACATGCTGCCCAACAGACTGGCCCGTTTGCGACCGTCAGTCAAGAGCTCACACGGTGTTTGGTGTGGACTTTTCCCTACTTTTCGCACCCAGGCCATTCGAGTTACCCAAAAGACCAAAAACGCCCGGGCCGAGCGTATCGGTCCAGGCGCAATTGGTTTGCCATAGCTCAGACTTTGTGCGGAACCTCGATGGTCGAGGTCACCTCGTCATCGCTCGGGCGTGCAACGTGAGCGGTCGGCGCATCGGTGGGGCTGCCGGCCGGGTTGTTGTTCAGGTCCTCCATGATGGCGGCCTGCGCGGCCGGCGGGAGGGTGTGCAGGATGGAACGGACGCGAGCCTGACGACGAGCGACCGCCTGGCGCACCGGCATGCCCGGGGTCACCGCGATCTGCGGCGGCACGCCTTCGACCTCCTCGACACCACCATCACCATGACCGGCATCCAGCGCCGCAGCCTCGGCCGCGGCAGTGGCCGCGTCCTTCTCCTCGGACATCCCGATGGGGCCGATACGACGACCGTTGAGGAACTGCTTGACCGCCGGCTCCTCGCTGGTCAGCAGCACCTCACGCGGGCCGAACATGACCAGGTGCTTGCGGTAGAGCATGCCGATGTTGTCCGGCACGGTACGCACCACGTTGATGTTGTGGGTAACGATCAGGATCGTGGCGTCGATCTGCGCGTTGATGTCGATCAGCAGCTGCGACAGGTAGGCGGTACGCACCGGGTCCAGACCCGAGTCCGGCTCGTCGACCAGGATGATCTGCGGGTCGAGCACCAGGGCGCGGGCCAGACCGGCACGCTTGCGCATACCACCGGAAATCTCACCGGGGAACTTGTGCCCGTCATTGGGCATACCCACGATGTCGAGCTTCTCCATCACGATCTTGCGGATGTCGCTCTCGGACTTCTTGGTGTGCTCGCGCAGCGGGAAGGCCGTGTTGTCGTAGATGTTCATCGAGCCGAACAGCGCGCCGTCCTGGAACAGCACACCGAACAGGGTGCGGATCTCGTAGAGCTCCTTGGCCGAGCACTCGATGATGTTGGTGCCGTCAATGACGATGGAACCGCGCTCGGGACGCAGCAGGCCGATCAGCGACTTCAGGAACACCGACTTACCGGTACCGGACGGGCCCAGCATGACGCTGACCTCGCCGGCCGGGATAGTCAACGTGACGTCTTCCCAGATCTTCGACGACCCGAACGACTTGCTCAGTCCCGTCACGTCGATTTGGACGCCCATATGCACTACCTTTCGCCAGCGCTCGCGCGCCATCTACTGCCCTACCTGTGGCTTGAGTCACTGTAGCGCATCTGCTGCGTCCCGATGCACATTGTTCCCACTATGCGAACGAACGGTGACCAAGCGGCTACGCAGCCCCGAAAAGTGCAGCTCAGGAGCTGTTGAGATAGCCCGAAAACGGCAAATCCCCCATTGTCCGAGTGGACTCCGGGGGACTTGCGTGCAGTTCTGCAGAACTTACTTGACGGTGACCGATGCGCCGGCAGCCTCGAGCTTGGCCTTGGCGTCCTCGGCGGCCTCCTTGTTGACCTTCTCCAGCACCGGCTTCGGGGCGCCGTCGACCAGGTCCTTGGCTTCCTTCAGACCCAGGCCGGAAACGATCTCGCGGACGACCTTGATGACGCCGATCTTCTTGTCGCCGGCACCCTCGAGGATGACGTCGAACTCGGACTGCTCTTCAGCAGCCTCGGCGGGAGCAGCAGCGCCACCAGCGGCGGCAACGGCGACCGGAGCAGCAGCAGTGACGTCGAAGGTCTCCTCGAACTGCTTCACGAACTCCGAGAGCTCCAGCAGGGTCATTTCCTTGAACGCGTCGAGCAATTCTTCGGTGGACAGCTTGGCCATGTGAATGGTCCTTCCTTATTTCTTGGTTTGTTTGGTCTTGTTTGGTGTTTGAAGCCGGCGGCTCAGTTTTCTGAGGCCTTCTTTTCCTGCAGAGCAGCTGCCAGGCGAGCGACCTGGGACGCGGGCGCAACGAACAGCGCCGCGGCCTGAGACTGCTTCGCCTTCAGTGCGCCGGCCAGCTTGGACAGCAGCACCTCGCGCGACTCGAGGTCGGCGATCTTCTCGACCTGCGCCACGGACAGCGCGGCGCCGTCCATGTAGCCGCCCTTGATCACGAGCTGCTTGTGATCCTTCGCGAACTTCTTGATTGCCTTCGCGGCATCGACCGGCTCGCCGGTGATGAACGCGATAGCGGTCGGACCTGCGAACAGGTCGTCGAGGCCTTCGATCCCAGCCTCCGAGGCGGCGCGCTTGACCAGGGTGTTCTTGGCGACCGTGTAGGTCGTCGAAGCACCAAGGGAGCGACGCAGCTCGGCGAGATTGGCAACCGTCAGACCGCGGTATTCGGTCACGACGGTGGCCGTCGAGGCCCTGAACTGTTCGGCAATGTCAGCGACCGCAGTGGCTTTGTCAGCCTTGGCCATGCATGCCTCCTTGTGGTGTGTTCGTTTGCCCACTGGAGACTGCCGGGGATTCGGTTCGGAATCCGACCCGGAAACGACAAGCGCCCCGACGCAGACAGGCCGGGGCGCGCAGAAATACGGAGCTGGTCCGCAATACGTAACCTCGTCCTCCTGCGTGGGCCGCCGGGCATCTGATGAACCGCTTGCGCGAAGAACAACAGATGTTTCCGGACCTTCAACCGATTGCTCGGTGACCGACGGTCTTCGGTGGAACTGGACCAGAGTAGCCGATGCGGCGCCGATCAGCCAAAACGGCGATTCAGGCGAGGGCAGATCCGGACCGGAACAAGGCGGCAGCGCCGACCAGTCCGGCGTCGCCGCCAAGCTGAGCGGGCTCCACGCGCAATTCGCGGATGAAGCTCAGACCAGCGTAGTGGGCCAGCCGCTCTCGCAGCGGGGTGAACAACGCCGGGCCGGCCTTGGCCACCCCGCCACCGATGACCACAAGGTCCAGGTCGCACACCGCGGCCGCCGACGCGATCGCCATCGCGAGGGCCTCGGCACCACGCCCGAATGCCTGCAAGGCCACCGCGTCACCGCATCCAGCAGCCTCGGCCAGCGCCTTGGCATCAGCGTCCGGTGGCGCGTCCCATCCGTGTTCGTGTGCCCACCGCGCGAGATGTGGCCCGGAGGCCACGGTCTCGACGCAGCCGTGACCGCCGCAGGTGCACAAGTGGCCGTCGGGTTCGACGACGATGTGGCCGACGTGCCCGGCATTCCCGGTGCGGCCGTCATACGGGACGCCATCGAGCACCAAGCCGCCGCCGATACCGGTGGACACCACCATCCCGAGCATGAACTGGGCCCCACGCCCGGCGCCGAGCCATGACTCCCCCATCGCCAGGCACAGCACGTCGCCGCCCAGCCGGACCGGCAGCCCGGTGCGCTCGGCTACCCGCTGGACGATCGGAAACCGTTGCCAGGCGGTGATGTTGATCGGGCTGACGGTGCCGGCCACCACGTCGACCGGTCCGGCCGAGCCGATCCCCACCCCGTCGGGTGGTCCACCTGGCCCGCCTGGGGCGTCGCACACCTCGCCGATCAACGCGTCGACCGTCGACCAGATCGCTTCGGGGTCAACGTGCGGAGTCGGCTGCTGGGCACGACGCACAATGGTGCCGTCGGCATCGACCAACGCCGCAGCGATCTTGGTCCCGCCGATATCGAGAGCCATTGTCAATTCAGACATTTCGATACCTTGGGTGGTCAATGGCGGTGTACGTGGTCGGGTTGGCGCGGGTCTCCCGGGTGTTCGTAACCCGGCTCCAGATGCACCAGATCGGCGCGTCTGGCATCCAGCCACCTGCGGAAGGCTTGGCGACGGGCCGAGCCCAGTAGTTCCGCGGCGATCTCCGACCACACCGCACCCAGTGTCGGCGGGACCGTCGGCGCGACCAGCCAGCCGTCCGGCCCGGGCACCGGACGAGCGAAGCGCATCGGGTTGCGCTGGTGGTATTCGACGATGGCGTCGTCACCGACCTGAACGGCGTCGGTGACTCTGACGAACAGCGCTCGAGCCAGCGGCTGCTCGAGCGCTGCGGCGGCGACGCTGCCGATCTCCAACCGCGCAGCCATGTCCGGCAGCAGTTCGGTTTCGTCCGGTGCATCACCCGCGGCTACTCCCAAGGCCTCCGATTCGTGTTGCACCACAACATCGGTCACCACCAGCTGAGTCAGCCAGCGCCGCAATTGCCGCCCCTCACTGGTGCCAATCCTGGGCAATGCGTCCGCCAATCCGCTTGACCGCAAACGGGATTCACGCTCATCGATCGCACTGACCCGCACCGGCCGGCCACCGACGGTGGCTGCGAGCGGCGTGCTCATCGGACGGTCACCGATACAGCCTGGGTATAGATCAGGCTGCCGGCGCCCGCGATCCGGATCAACGCCCACCACCGACCCGGTGCCGTCCACGGCGGTGGCGCCACATCGAAGTCCAGCGCCACAGTGCCGCGGGCCGGAAGCTCGGCGCCAATGACTCTGGGCCCCAACCATTCCCACGTACCCCATGGACTCAACAGGTGCGCTTCGATGCTCAGATCAGCCCCGGCCTCGGTGCCGACGGTGACGCTGAGGAAGGCACTGTCCCCCGCCGCGACCTCGACGGGTTCCGGCTCGGCAACCAGCTTGAGCAGTTGAGCAGTGCCAGGCGCAGGGTCACCCACGGTCACCACGCAGACGTCCTCGACCATCTGCCGCCACGAGGCCGGAACCTGACCGTGTCGCGCCCCGCCCGTGATGGCCAGTTCACCGCGCACCGGATACCGGCCCGCCGGTGTCCCGGCCGGAATCTCCAGCTGAACCTCGGTCTCCAAGTAGCTGCCCGGCGGCAACATGAAGGGCAGTTCGTCGGGGACGACCGACCAGCCGTCCGGGCCGAGCACCCTGATCCGGCCGTTCAGGGCGAGGTCAGTGCAGTCGCTGGCCGCGGTGAGTCGAAGCTTGATCTGTGACCCCGCCTCACCGACCAGATTCTGTGGATGCAGGTAGGCCACCGCAGGCAGCCCGCCGAGCGGCGCGGGCCCCCGGTTGTGCAGCCAATACCTGGCGTAGACCGGTTGTGCCACTTCGGCATCGGGCGCCAGCGTGGTGTGGTCGCCGTTGAGCACGTGCGGTAGGTCGAGCCGGGCCCGCACCGTCGCGATCTCGTAACCGTGCAGCGTCAGACCGTCGTCGGTGGCCGACGGGCGCTCCAGCAGGTCCAGTCGTTCGGGCTCGTCCAGGTGGCGAATACCCGACGTGATGCGGACATCTGTCGGCCTGCCCGAGGTCTGCACCAGCCGCAAGGTGATCCCCGCCCGCGGGTCTACCGGGGCGCGGCTGCCCGCGGCGATCGGGTTGCCGGTCGCTTTCAACGCACCGAGGCTCACCTCGGTCGCCGGTTCGACACCCAAAAGCGAGCCGATGCAGGGCAGTCCGCCGGCCACCGCCGGATGGTCGGTGTGCACCCCGATCAGCGGATGGCCGAACTCTGCACTGCGGCCGGGCATGGATGACGCCCGCCAGTCCCCGTCGCCGGCTGCGACGGCGTAGTCGAAGGTGTGGGTCCAGTGCTGCAGCTGGAAATTCGACCCGTCCGGCGCGGTCCGACGAGGCGGGTCGATCCAGGTGCCCGACGGCCATCCGGTGCATGACCGCATGAGCGAGGTATGCAGCACACCGTCGGGCTCGACTGCGAAACCCGGTATGCCACTATTGAATACGGCGACGGTACGGGATTCGAACGGACCCACCTCAGCGGGCGCATCCTGCACTACGGCGATCCGCGCGTCGGCAAGATCGTCGATCAGATCGGCAACCGCCTCGAGCCCGGCCACGATCAACACCGGCAGAGCGCGCACCGCACGCAGGTCGGCACCGGGCACCCAACGCTGGATCAGATCGGCGTCGGCAGGTACCCACACCCGGGCCTGCCCGGCTTCCAATTGACGCAGCACATCAGCCCGGTAGGCACGGCCTGCGGCATCCAATACTGCTGCAGTGAAAGGGTTCTCATCAGGTCCACCGAGCGCGATGCGCGCGTCGGGCAAGTTCGAGTCGACGGCAAGGTCGCCGTACCGTGGGTGGTCTGCGGTACTGCTGGTGGCGGTGACTCCGGCCCGGACCAGCGCGACCATCAGATCACGAGTGCTCGCGCTCCCATCGGGTGCCACCACTTCGGCAACCGAGATGGCGCGCACCCCCTCGCCGTGTGCGTCACGCACGTGCACCTGCACCGCCGACGACAGCCCGAACCACCCGTAGGCCGGGTTGTCCAGGGTGTACGGATGATGGGCGGTATCGACGGCGGTGTGTGAATGGCCTTGGTGCAGAAGCCCGAATCCCCTGCCGATCACCGCGTCGCCGACCTCACTGATCGGCATGGCGCCCGGGATCGGGCAGGGCCAGCGCAACCGTAGTAGATGGTCAGAACCGGTGAATTCGTCGACGACGGTGCGGCAGTCCACGCGGTCGACGCCGTGCCACAACGTGATGGTCTGGGTGTAGCTCAGTACCTCGCCGATACGCCCAGTAACTACGATGCGTTCACCGAGCGCACTGCGGTATGCATGCACCGATTGGGCGGGCTGGTCGGCTGAGCCCACCACCGGCCCCTTGGGCAGCAGGTGCCACGGCCCCTCGTTCTCGGTGGGGTGCGCTGAATACTCGTCATAGACGGCTAGTTCGTTGCCCACCTGTCCCTCGACGATCAGCTCGACACCGCCTCGGCGCAGCGAAGACACTGCGCCTCCACGAGCCGGGTCGACGGTGCAGCAGTGGGTTTCGGTGGCAATCACGTTGCCCGGCACTGGCCGCCAGGTGTCGGCGACTGCCTCACCGTCAATTCGGTAGGCCCGCCAACCCAGCGGCGGTACGTCCTGTGCCAGCCAGCTGACGGTGCGACCACCGTGCTCGCTGAGCACCGGGACCGGAGTCCCGCCGGAATCGTGCACTGCACCCTGCAATGGCTGGTCCAGGTACACGGTGACCACATCGGTCCGGTTGTGCGCCAAGGGATTCCACACCACCACGTCGCCGTCCACCGCCCGCGACAACAGCGCAAGTGCATTGTCTCGCGCGGTGCGCCCGAGTTCCCAGGCCTCCCGCCACCCGGTCAGCAGATCCAGGTAGACCTGGTCGGATTCGGATCCGGTGATGGCGTCGTGGTGGGCACCGTAAGCCAGCTGCACCCAGGCCTTGGCCAAGGTGGCCTGCGGATACGTTGCGCCGGTGAGCAATCCGGCGAACACGGCGAATCGCTCAGCTTCCAGCACCGCGTTTTCCGCCGCGCGGTTGGCTTGCTTGGTGTCGATGTACGACACGTCCTTGCCGGTGTAGATGGGATTCATGTCCCGGGTCTGCGGCGACGGGGACGCACCGGTGCGGTCGAGTTCATCCCGCACTGCGGCGAAGAACTCCCGCGGCAGTGCGCAGACGAAGCGCGGCCAGGTGTAGCGGCTGGCCCAGTCCCGATGAATTTCGGTGACCCACTTGTTCGGCGGGGTGTAGTCAGTGCCCACCGGAAGCAACACATTGCGGGTCAGCGCAACCTTTTTCAGCTGCGTGAACAGCTTGTACGTCTCGGCTTCTGCGTCGGCCAGCGATGCTGCCGAGTCCATCCACCAACCAGCCGAATAGTGCGCGGGCATGTAGTGGGTGAGCAGGCCACGGCCAGACGGTGCGATCCAATCGAATTCGCTGGCGAACTGCATGCGTTCGGGGTCGCCGTCGCGGTGCATGGGCCCCCACTGGTGGTGCGGCCCGCGGGCCCATGAGCTGGACGTCAGGCCCACATCCGAAGCCATTCCGGGGAACTGCGGATCATGGCCGAACACGTCCAACTGCCATGCCGTTTCCGGATCAGCACCCATGATGTCACGCTGGAAACCGATGCCGTGCACAAAGTTCCGGATGGCGGTCTCCGGGCTGGTCAGGTTGGTGTTGGGCTCGTTGTAGGTCCCGCCCATGATCTCGAGCCGCCCCTGATCGAGCAGCTCCCGCAGCGACGCGCGTTGTTCGGGATGGGTGTCCCAGTATGGCTTGAGGTAGTCGACCTCGGCCAATACGAATTTGTATTCCGGTTCCCGCCTTGCCATTTCGAGGTGCGCGGTGACCAGGTCGAAGCCGTTGGTCTGCCGGCACCGGCCTGGCGGATTCTCGGTCCAGACACTGGTGTAGGCAGCCTGGGTGTTCCACCACACCGGGTCGTAATGGAAGTGGCTGACCATGTACATGGTCCAGCCCGGCTCTGCGACGGCGAAGTCGAACGGCACCTGGGCCCCGCCCACCTGCAGCTGCGCCGCCCGGACCTGGCCAGGCACCGGGTCGGTGACGGTTACGGGAATTTCGACGCTGCCATTGCCCGGCCCGGCCTCCGCCTGGCCGGTCAGGCCGTCGCCGCGGACGCGCAGCTGCGTCGGTTCGGTACAGCCGGTGTAGTCGACTCGGACGATCTGGACCGGCTGATCGACCGGCCCGACGAACAATTCGGTGGCAACCACCGCCGTTATCTGCAGGGATCGTCCCTTCGACACTCCTGCACCCTACGACGCGGCACAGCTAGTCGGGCGGCATTGCGCCGCCGAGTCGTTGGGCAACCGAACGTAATGCGACCTGCACCTCGACGGGTTCGAGCACCTCGAAGCGCGGGCCCGCCATCGCCAGCCACAGCACCAGCCGCTCCGGATCATCGGCCCCAGTCGTGACGATGCACCGGTCCGGCCCGTCAGCTTCGACGTGCACCGCTGCTGAGGAAAATGACTGGGCGACAACACTTTCCGAAGCGTGGAAACGTACCCGCGCGACGTGCCGGTACGGCAGAGCCGAGATGGCCCGTCGCACATACTCCGCTGCATCGGGTGCATCGCGCGGGACGAACCTGCCGCCGGTCGCAACCACCTCGGCCATCCGGTCCAGGCGCAGGGTGCGCCAGTCCCGCCGGTCTCGGTCGAAGGCCATCAGGTACCAGCGGCGACCAGTAGTGACCAGCTGGTACGGCTCGATGCGACGGCGGGTGACATTGCCAGACCGGTCGGTGTAACCGAGGCCGACGTGCTCGTGGTCGCGACAGGCCCGCGCCAATGTCATCAGCACGTCAGGCGAAACGATCTCGTCGGGCCTGCCGGCCGGCTGCAGGGTCACGGTCGCGCCGTGCACCGCGGCCACCTGCGCCCGCAGGCGTGCCGGCATCACCTGGTCGAGCTTGGACAACGCACGCAGTGCGGACTCCCCAACGCCCGCGACGCTGCCTCCGGCTGCGAGGCGCAGACACACCGCCATCGCCACAGCCTCGTCCGGGTCAAGCAGTAGCGGCGGCAGCGCGGCCCCCGCGCCCAGTTGATAGCCGCCGTCGCTCCCCTTGCTGGCGTGCACCGGGTAGCCAAGGGCACGCAACCGCTCGATGTCCCGACGCACGCTGCGGTCGGTGACGCCCAGTCGCTGCGCCAATTCTGCGCCTGTCCAGACCCGCCGCGACTGCAGAAGTCCCAGCAGTTGCAGCACCCGGCTCGCGGTTTCGGACATGCCAACTATTGTTCCGCACCCTTAGGACACAAACTGTCCTAAATCGATGAAAGGCTTCTCCCATGACCACCGAACTGGGCGACCAACTCGAATGGCATTGGCAACATCAACTACGACCACGGCTCAACGGACTCACCGATGACGAGTACTTCTGGCAGCCGGTACCCAACTGCTGGACCGTCCACCCGGACGGATCGATCGACTTCGCTTATCCCCCACCAGCTCCCGAGCCGTTCACCACCATCGCCTGGCGGTTGGCACACGTCATCGTCGGGGTACTGGCCATGCGCAACCATTCACACTTCGGCGGCCCGCCGGCCGACTACCAATCCTGGCCATCCGCCACTGACGCCGACACCGCGTTGCGGCAGCTCGATGATGCCTACGCGGACTGGATTGTTGGGGTCCGGGGATTGGACGCCGCCGCGCTGGCGCGACCGTGCGGACCGGCCGAAGGCCCCTACGCCGACCTGTCGATGGCCACCCTGGTCTTGCACATCAACCGCGAAGTGATCCACCACGGAGCCGAGATTGCCTGCATCCGTGACCTGTACGTCCACACCAAACCGAAGGAGAACTGACCATGCCCGGACTACCGCTGCCCGCCACCAACGAGCGCCAATCGCTACTCAATTTCCTGGCCTACCAACAGGACTCGTTCTATGCCGTGGCGTACGGACTCGCCGATACGCAGGCCCGCCGCACACCCTCGGTCAGCGCGCTGTCGATCGGCGGCCTGATCAAGCACGTCACTGGGGTTCAACGAGGCTGGACGGCCCGCGTGACCGCGGCGCCGGACTTCCCCGCTCCCGACTCCCGCCCGATGGCCGAGATCATCGCCGAGCACGCCGACCAGCACGTGATGCGTGACGACGAAAGCCTCGAAACTCTGTTGGCGGCGCTGCGGGTGCAGAACGCCGCCACGCTGGACGCATTCGCCGAAGCCGATCTGGACCTCCCGGTTCCGGTTCCCCACGAGGTGCCGTGGTTCCCGGCTGACGTCGATCACTGGTCCGTGCGCTGGGTGGCCATGCACCTGGTCGAGGAGTTGTCCCGACATGCCGGGCACGCCGACATCATTCGCGAATCGATCGACGGCGCAACCATGTACGAGCTGATGGCCGCGGCCGAGCACTGGCCGGAGAACGAGTGGATCAAGCGCTGGCGGCCCGCCGCGTCGTAGGTCGGCGACGAGGTCGACGAAATGTTGGCTCGCCGCGACCCCGGAGCAGCCATTTCGTCGGCTTCAGCGGCGGATGACAGTCAGCGCGTAGTCGACGACCTGGCACCGCACACCGAGCCCGAATACGTGCTCGGCAGCGACCCGATCCGCAGCCGCGCAGAGATCGAACACGACTTCGCTCCGGTATGAGATCGCATAGCGACACATGTGACGGCAGACACACATTTTTGGCGGTACCCACGGTTTTGAGACACTGCATTGATGAGTACTCCGCGGAAACCTCCCCACCGCGAAGGTGCCCGGCTGGATCGCGTGCCGTTGCCGGTTGAGGCGGCACGCATCGGCGCCACCGGTTGGCAGCTCACCCGCACCGGACTGCGCGTGGTGACGAACATCTTCGGCGGCGGTTCGCTGCAGCAGAAGGTTCTCAAGCAGATGCCGCAGGCCTTCGCAGACCTGGGCCCCACCTACGTCAAATTCGGACAGATCATCGCGTCCAGCCCCGGAGCCTTCGGTGAACCCATGTCCCGCGAGTTCCGCAGCCTGCTGGACCGGGTCCCGCCCGCCGACAAGGCCGAAGTGCACCAACTGTTGCGCGAAGAACTCGGCGGCAACCCGTCCGACTTGTTCCAGACTTTCGACGACGAACCGTTCGCCTCTGCCTCGATCGCCCAGGTGCACTACGCAACGCTGCACAGCGGCGAAGAGGTCGTAGTCAAGATCCAGCGGCCGGGCATCCGCCAGCGAGTGGCGGCCGATCTACAGATTCTCAAACGCGGCGCGCAGGTGGCCGAACTGGCCAAGCTGGGTCAGCGGCTCTCCGCCCAGGATGTGGTTGCCGACTTCGCCGACAACCTCGCCGAGGAGCTGGACTTCCGGCTTGAGGCGCAGTCAATGGACGCCTGGGTTGCACACATGCACGCCTCGCCGTTGGGCCAGGGCATCCGGGTCCCACAGGTGTACTGGGACCTGACCAGCGAGCGGGTGCTGACCATGGAACGCATCCAGGGCATCCGCATCGATGACGCCCCCGCCATCCGCAAGGCCGGCTTCAACGGCGAAGAGCTGGTCAAGGCACTGCTATTCAGCCTGTTCGAGGGCGGCCTGCGTCACGGCCTGTTCCACGGCGACCTGCACGCCGGCAATCTGAACGTCGATGAGAACGGCAAGATCGTGTTCTTCGACTTCGGCATCATGGGACGGATCGACCCGCGCACCCGCTGGCTGCTCCGCGAGCTGATCTACGCGCTGCTGGTCACCAAGGACCACGCAGCCGCGGGCAAGATCGTCGTGCTGATGGGTGCGGTCGGTACCGTCAAGCCCGAAGGCCAGGCCGCTAAGGACCTGGAAGCGTTCGCCACACCGCTGACCATGACATCCCTCGGCGACATGTCGTACGCCGATATCGGCCGGCAGTTGTCAGCCCTGGCCGAGGCCTATGACGTCAAGCTGCCCCGCGAACTGGTGCTGATCGGCAAGCAGTTCCTATACGTCGAGCGGTACATGAAGCTGCTGGCACCCAAGTGGCAGATGATGAACGACCCGCAGTTGACCGGCTACTTCGCCAACTTCATGGTCGACATCAGCCGGGAACACAAGGACACCGGCGAAGATCAGCCGATCCCCGATCCGGCCAACTGAGCACAAGAGACAACGAGAAGGCATGCAACCCGAACGTGAAACCGAACCGGTGGTGCGCACCGGCTTCGCGAAATCCGGTGATCTGGATATCGCCTACGAGGACATGGGCAACCCTGACGACCCCTCAGTGCTGCTGATCATGGGACTCGGCGCACAACTTCTGCTGTGGCGCAAGGGGTTCTGCGACAGGCTGGTCAGCAAGGGCTACCGAGTCATCCGGTTCGACAACCGCGACGTCGGACTGTCCACCAAGCTGGATGGCCGGCACGCGTCGTCGCCCTTGCTGCCGCGGATGGTGCGCTCGTTCTTCGGGCTGCCCAGCCAGGCGGTATACACACTGGAAAACATGGCCGATGACGCCGCGGCGCTGCTCGATCACCTCAATATCGACCAGGCACACATCGTCGGCGGCTCGATGGGCGGCATGATCGCGCAGGTCTTCGCGGCGCGCTACCAGCAGCGCACCAAGACACTCGGGGTCGTCTTCTCCAGCAATAACCGCGCGCTGCTGCCGCCGCCGGGGCCCAAACAACTCAAGGCGATCACCACCCGTCCCCAGGACACCTCCCGCGAGGGCATCATCGCCAATGCGGTGCGGGTGGGCGAGATCATCGGTAGCCCGGGATACCCGACGCCGACCGAACAGGCCGAAGCCGACGCCGCCGAAAGCTATGAGCGGTCCTACTACCCCATCGGCGTCGCCCGGCATTTCGGCGCCATCCTGGGCAGCGGCAGCCTGCGGAAATATGACCGGCTGATCACCGTGCCGACCGTTGTCATCCATGGGCGCGCCGACAAACTGATGCGCCCGACCGGTGGCCGCGCCATAGCCAGTGCCATTCGCCGGGCTCGGTTGGTGTTATTTGACGGCATGGGCCACGATCTGCCCGAGCCGTTGTGGGACGGCATCGCCGCCGAACTGGCAACCACATTCGCCGAAGTTCAGTAATCATCCAACTTCTGGTTAGCTTCTCGACGAAGCGCGCTAACCTACGCGTGGTCGGTCCCAATGGGATTACCACGCGGGTCCACTGCAAATTGCCTGTGGGGGCCGCGTGTCTTCAGCGCCCGGCCAGGTAGTGTGCGGGCAGAATTAAGTGCTAGTGATGACCGTCGCGGTCGCCATAGGGAAGGCCTAGCGGGTACGGATATGTCTGAAAACACAGCGAACACCAAAGATATGCGACCGCATTTCGAGGACATCCAGGCTCATTACGACCTGTCGGATGATTTCTTCGGGCTGTTCCAGGACGCCACTCGTAAGTACAGCTGCGCGTACTTCACCGGCCCGTTCGTCTCGATGGAGACCGCCCAGATTGCCAACGTCGACCAGCATCTCGAAAGCCTTGATCTGAGGCCCGGGATGACGCTGCTCGAGATCGGCTGCGGCTGGGGCCTCACCATGCAGCGGGCCATGGAGAAGTACGACGTCAACGTCATCGGCCTCACCTTGAGCAAGAACCAGCAGGCGTTCTGCACCCAACTGCTGGACGGCTTGGAATCCGACCGGTCGCATCGCGTGCTGCTGCACGGCTGGGAGGAATTCCACGAGCCAGTGGACCGGATCGTGTCGATCGAGGCGTTCGAACACTTCGGCTTCGAGCGCTACGACGACTTCTTCAAGAACTGCTACGACATCCTGCCCGCTGACGGCCGCATGACCATCCAGAGCAGCGTCAGCTACCACCCCATGGACATGGCAGCGCGGGGCAAGAAACTCACGTTCGAATTGGCGCGGTTCATCAAGTTCATGGCCACCGATATCTTCCCCGGCGGCCGGCTGCCCACCACGCAGATGATGGTGGACCACGGCGAGACGGCCGGCTTCGGCGTCCCAGACGTGACGTCGCTGCGCAACCACTACATCAAGACCCTCGGGGTGTGGGCGGCCAACCTGGAGCACAACAAGGACAAGGCCATCGAAATCTCCGGCGAGGTGAACTACGACCGGTACATGCGTTACCTGACCGGTTGCCAGTACTACTTCCTGGACGAAATCCTCGACGTCAGCCTGGTCACCTACGCCAAGCCAGCCGCAGCCTGAGCTAATACCCCGCTGCCTGTGGTGGACACACCTCGTGTCCACCAGGGTCAGCTGACCGGTACATCGAGGACCGGACGCGGCTCCTTGGCGCCCGGTCCGTCGAAATGCCACCACTCCCCCGAATACGGGGTTAGCCCGCCCGCCACCATGGCGTCCCGTAGCCGGGCCCGGTTGGCCTGCTGCTGCGCGGTGACACCCTCTGTGGCATAGGCCAATGCACGCGGGCTGAAGTCATCGAAGTCGGTTCCCATGTCGGCACCGGCGATGGTGACGTCGACCGACCTGCCGGCCTCGTGGCTGCGGGCAAACTCGGTGGGTTTGGCCACCCAGTTGGGATTGGGCACCGCCTGGAACATCCGCACCTGCACCTCGTGCGGTCGGTAGCAGTCCCAGAACACCAGCCGCTCGCCGTGAGCGCGCAACTTGTCGGCAGCCTTGGCCAACCCCGACACCATCGATTGGTGCACCAAGCAGCGGGCATCAGCCGGATACAACGCGACCCCGACGAAGTTGTTGGGCGTCGCATAACGCAGATCGATGACAGCGTCAGGCACCACGGTCCGCACGTCGACCAGACCGGCGGCCTGCGCTTGCGGCGACACCGGCGGCGGCGCGGCCGACGCGGTACCGAAGTCGGTGATCGCCCACAGGGCGCCCAGCGTCAGAGCCAGCGTTCGCACGATCATCCTCTGACCCTATTACCCGGTGCCGAAATAGCCGGTGTCGACGGATCGGTGCCGTCCGTCAAAACAAAAGAACCCCGCACGTCTGAACGTGCGGGGTTCTTTTCAGTCAGATTCGGCCTACGCCTCTTCGATTTCGACCTACGCCTCTTCGGTGAAGTTACGGGTGATCGCCGGGTCAACCGGGATGCCCGGGCCGGTGGTCGTCGAGATGGTGACCTTCTTCAGGTAACGACCCTTCGACGACGACGGCTTGGCGCGCAGCACCTCGTCGAGCGCCGCACCATAGTTCTCCACCAGCTTGGTCTGGTCGAACGAAGCCTTGCCGATGATGAAGTGCAGGTTGGCCTGCTTGTCAACGCGGAAGTTGATCTTGCCGCCCTTGATGTCGGACACGGCCTTGGCCACATCCGGGGTGACGGTTCCGGTCTTCGGGTTCGGCATCAGGCCACGCGGGCCCAGCACGCGGGCGATCTTGCCGACCTTGGCCATCTGGTCAGGCGTCGCGATCGCCGCGTCGAAGTCGACCCAACCACCCTGGATCTTCTCGATCAGGTCATCGCTACCGACGGCATCGGCGCCGGCGGCCACAGCGGCCTCGGCCTTCTCACCGACCGCGAACACCACTACGCGGGCGGTTTTACCGGTGCCGTGCGGCAGGTTGACGGTGCCGCGCACCATCTGGTCTGCCTTACGAGGATCGACACCCAGCCGGATCGCGACCTCGACGGTTGCGTCCTGCTTCTTCGACGACGTCTCCTTGGCCAGCTTGGTGGCCTCGAGCGGGGTGTACAGGTTGTTGCGGTCCACCTTCTCGGCGGCTTCGCGGTATGCCTTGCTGTTCTTGCTCATTGAAACTCCAGTATCTCCAGTTCAGAGGTTGTGGTTAACGAGCCGAAGCGGGCTCTTCCACGTATTGCTTGTGTTGACTTTGCGCTCATGGCGGTGGCTACTCGCCTGTTACCGCCCTCAGCACAGGGTCAGGCGGACTTACTCGACAGTGATACCCATCGACCGGGCAGTGCCGGCGATGATCTTGGCAGCGGCGTCGATGTCGTTGGCGTTGAGATCTTCCTTCTTGGTCTCGGCGATCTCGCGCACCTGGTCCCAGGTCACCTTGGCGACCTTGGTCTTGTGCGGCTCGGCCGAACCCTTCTGCACACCGGCGGCCTTGAGCAGCATCCGGGCGGCGGGCGGGGTCTTCAGAGCGAAGGTGAAGCTGCGGTCCTCGTAGACAGTGATCTCCACGGGGATGACGTTGCCGCGCTGCGATTCGGTCGCAGCGTTGTACGCCTTGCAGAATTCCATGATGTTGACGCCGTGCTGACCGAGCGCAGGACCGACCGGCGGGGCGGGGTTGGCCTGCCCGGCCTGGATCTGCAACTTGATCAGCCCGGTGACCTTTTTCTTGGGGGCCATGGGTTGTGGTGTTCCTTTCTAGGCAGCCGCGGCGCGACTGCGTCCTGCTAGTCGGTGAGCAATTGCTCCCGGCTAAATCTTGCTGACCTGGTTGAAGGTCAATTCGACCGGCGTCTCGCGTCCGAAGATGGACACCAACACCTTGAGCTTCTGCTGCTCGGCGTTGACCTCGCTGATCGAGGCCGGCAGCGTGGCGAACGGACCGTCCATGACGGTGACCGACTCGCCGACCTCGAAGTCGACCTCGATGACCGGACGCTCCAGGCCACCGGTCTCGGCGACGGCACCGGCAGCCGCGGCCGCACCGGTAGACTTGGCCGGCTTCTTCGCCGCGCCCTGCGGCAGCAGGAACTTGACGACGTCGTCCAGCGACAGCGCCGAGGGCCGAGAGGTTGCGCCGACGAACCCGGTCACACCCGGGGTATTGCGCACTGCGCCCCACGACTCGTCGTTGAGCTCCATGCGAACCAGGATGTAGCCCGGCAGCACCTTGCGGTTGACCTGCTTGCGCTGGCCGTTCTTGATCTCGGTGACCTCTTCGGTGGGCACTTCGACCTGGAAGATGTAGTCGCCGACATCCAGGTTCTGCACGCGGGTTTCGAGGTTGGCCTTCACCTTGTTCTCGTAGCCGGCGTACGAGTGGATGACGTACCACTCACCCGGCTTGCGACGCAGTTCCTTCTTCAGCGTGACTGCGGGGTCCTCGTCCTCAGCGGCGGGCTCCTCAGCAGCCGATTCCTCAGCCGCGGGCTCCTCAACAGCCACCTCGTCAACAGCCACCTCGTCAGCAGCCGACTCCTCGACGGCTTCCTCGACAGCCGTATCGGCCGCCTCGACCGTCTCCACCGACTCGACTGCCTCGGCGGTCACGTCGGACTCATCCGAGGGCGTCTCGCCATCGAAAGTCGTCACGGTAGTCAGTCCTCTCTAACGTTTTCCAGCTCATCACGGGCAGATGGATCGGCGTCAGCCGAACACCCACATCACGAGCTTGGCGAGACCGAAGTCGACCCCACCGATCAGCGCCACCATGAACACCAAGAAGACCAGCACCACCGTGGTGTAGCTGATCATCTGCTTGCGGTTGGGCCAGATGACCTTCCGCAACTCGGCCACTACCTGCTTGAGGTAGTTCCAAACGAACACGAACGGGTTACGCGACGGGCCGTCCTTTTTCGGCTTTTTTGCCTTCTTGGACTTGGCCTTCTTGTCAGCCTTCGCATCCTCGGCGCCCTCGTCCGAGTCCTCGCCGGCCTCGGTGGCGTCCTCGAGTTCGGCGTCGTCGGTGTCAACCGACACGGCACGCCGTGCCCGCTTACCAGTCGGGCGCGCCGGACGCGTCACAACCGCAGTCTGGCCGCGCGACTCAATATCGCCCGCGTCGGTGCCCGCATCAGTACCGGCGCCTGCGGAGCCGGCACTATCGCGCTCGTCGCTCACCGCATGCCTTTCGTCTGGTCCAGGTGGTCACATAATCCAGTGTCCACATCGGGTATTCAGTTGAGCAGGGGCGACAGGACTTGAACCTGCAACCTGCGGTTTTGGAGACCGCTGCTCTGCCAATTGAGCTACGCCCCTTCAGCGTCGGCATTGCCGCCGCTTCCGGTTGGGGCCTCACACAGTTCGCGCGCTCTCCGATCGGTCGATATCAAACCGACGGACAGCGCGCTGAAATGGAAGAAGCCCCGAGGACCGAGTGTACATCGGCCCATGTCGGAGTTACTAATCCGCTAATAGCCTCCGGCGCCGCCGCGCAGCGTCGCGCTAGTGAACGGCGGTCCGGACGACCTGACCCGTCTCCGGGTCCCACTTGGCCGAGATGGAGTTCTCGCCCTCGTGGCCCATCAGGGTGGTGAAGGCCTCCATGACGACCTCACCCTTGTGGTCGGTCAGCACGTTGCGGGTGGTGACTATGTCCGCACCAAAGCGCTCGACGACGGAATCAACGTGCATGACACCGGTCAGCACGTCGCCGTTCACGATCGGCCGGTGGTACTTGAACCGCTGGTCCACCTGGACGATCTGCAGCGTCTCCATACCGATGTCGACCGTCTGGAAGAAGTACCGCTGGATCATCACAGCGAAGATCGACATGAAAGTCAGCGGTGCGATCAGCGCCATGTGGCCAAGTTCTGCGGCGGCCGCCTCGTCCATGGAGGCAGGGTCGGCGGACTTGACCGACTGCGCGAACTGACGGATCTGCTCGCGACCGACCACGAAGCTATCGGGGTACTGGCAGGTCATGCCGCGGATGTCTGTCTTGAGAGCCATGAGCTAACTCCTCGCCTACGCCAGCTTGGCGGTCGCGACGGCGCGGCCGAAGATCTTCTTTCCTCCGGTCGTGGCCGAGATCGCGACAGTCACGGAGTTGGTCTCAGGATCGACGGACTTCACCCGGCCGCTGAACACCAGCTCGGCGCCGACACCGTCGTTGGGAACCGGCACCACCGCGGTGAACCGGACGTTGTACTCGGTCACCGCACCCGGATCGCCGACCCAGGAGGTGATGTAGCCGCCGCCCAGACCCATGGTGAGCATGCCGTGGGCGATCGCGGTATCCAGACCGACCTGCTTGGCGATGTCGTCATCCCAATGGATGGGGTTCAGGTCACCGGAGACTCCGGCGTAGTTGACCAGGTCCTGCCGGGTCAACTGAATGATCTTTTCGGGCAGATCGTCGCCAACCTTGACCGAACTGAACTCACGCAGCGCCATCTGAGAAACCCTCTCGTCCGTCCTCACCCGACCGACCCGCCAGGGTCGTGTAGGTCTCCTGCACAACATCACCGCGATCATTGGTGATGATGTTCTTGGTCACGATGATGTCGGTCCCATGCGCCCGCCGGAACGCGTCAACGTAGACGTCGCAGTAGATCTTGTCCCCAGCTTTGATCGGCACCAGGAACTTCAGTTGCTGATCAACCTGGACGATCTGAGCGTCTTCGATGCCGATACCGGCGTCTTCGAACATAGCGAACTGTGCCTGGTACCCGAAGATACAAATGAAGGTCAGCGGCGCGAGAATTGAGTCGTGACCGAGTTCGGCCGCGGCTGCCTCATCGAAGTAGCACGCGTCGTCGTTCTTTACGGCCGTCGCGTGCTCACGGATTTTCTCGCGTCCGACCTCGTAATACTCGGGATGGCGATAGTGCAACCCGACGATATCCGACGATAGACCCACGGTTAGTGGCTAACGCGACTCTTTGTGCGGCTGGTGCGTACCGCAGTTCGGGCAGAACTTCTTCAGTTCGAGCCGATCGGGGTCGTTACGACGGTTCTTCTTGGTGATGTAGTTACGGTGCTTGCACACCTCGCAGGCCAAGGTGATCTTCGGCCGTACGTCGGTACTCGACGCCACGTCTCTGCCTCTTTCGCGGTTCTTTTCGGGTCTTCGTTATCTAGCTTCTTGCGCATTGCGCTTGTAGCGGTGGGGAGGCTCGATCTCCCGACCTCACGATTATGAGTCGTGCGCTCTAACCAGCTGAGCTACACCGCCCCGATAGACGCTGGCAGTGCGCCGGCGGAGTTGGCCTCCGTCGCTCAGCTCGCCTTATGTCCACCGAGCCCCCTAACGGAATCGAACCGTTGACCTTTTCCTTACCATGGAAACGCTCTGCCGACTGAGCTAAGGGGGCCTGGCCCTCGGATCGAACAGCCGGTTGATGACTGCCTGCCCGGTGGGCCTTAAAGAGGGTACAACCTACCTGGCAGCCGCACCAAACCGCAGGTCAATGCGGCCGCCAGGAGTGCGTTCTAGCTGCCAGGATTCAATTCAGCAGCCAGTCGTTGGGTGAGAACAGCTCGCAGTGCACACGCTCGGCGGTGATGCCGCGGTCGAGCAATTGGCTGCGTACAGCTTGAACGAATCCGGACCCGCCGCACAGGTAAATCTGCGCATCGCCCGGCAGATCGACGCCGGACACGTTCATCAGCCCGGGGTGCACACCAGGAGTTCCTGCGGTGACGCCGTCCTCGTACCAGACTTCCAGACTCGCGTTGGGCAGCGCCAGGATCAGCTCGTGCTGACGCTCCCGCAGCGGGTGGGTGGAGTCACCGCGGTCGGCGTGCAGGACTTGCACACGGGTGTCGGGATGCCCGGCTGCCAACGCCTCGAGGATGCCGATCATGGGGGTGATCCCGACGCCCGCCGAGATCAGCACCAGGGGCTGACCGGTCTCGCGGGCAGTGTGCAGGTCGCCGAACGGCACAGTGACGTCGAGTAGGTCGCCGATGCAGAGATTGTCCCGAATCCAGTTCGACACCTCGCCGGCCGGCGCGTCACCGGCCGCCTCGACAGGCTTGACCGCGAACGTGAGGTGGTCGGTTCCGCTGACGCCGACGAGGCTGTACTGACGCAGTTGGCGGGCCCCGTCGGGCAAGGTGACGCCGACCGAAACATACTGTCCGGGAAGGAAATTCGTCGGCGTCCCGGTTGCGACGGTGACCAGCACGGCTCCGGAGGGGTCATCGATGCGCGAGGTCACGCGGAGCCTGCGGTAGACATCGCCCGGTTCGACTCCCGCGGCCGCGTAGAGGTCCCGTTCGAGCGCGATCAGGGTGTCGGCCATGATCCAGTAGACCTGGTCCCAGGCCCCGGCCACCTCTGCCGTGACCGTGTCGGCGCCGAGCACCTCCACAATCGCTGCGAACAGGTGCTCATGGACGATCGGGTACTGCTCGGCGACGATGCCGAGCGACGCGTGCTTGTGCCCGATCCGGGACAGCAGCTCGGCCGGGTGCGGCAGCGCTGGGTCAACCAGATGCGTGGCGAAGGTCGCGATCGACGCCGCCAGCGCGCGCTGCTGAGCCCCGTGGGCCTGGTTTCCACGGTTGAACAGATTGCGCAGCAGTTCGGGGTGCGCCTGGAACATCCGGCGATAGAACTCAGAGGTGATCTCGTCGATGTGCGCGCCGACCAGCGGCAGCGTCGCCGAGATGATCTCGACGTTACCGCTGTCGAGTTCTCTTGCAGCAGAGACCTTTTCGGAACCTACGCCGGACATGTTTACTCCTTCTCCTTGCGGTGATGATGGTTGAAAATCGGGTTGCGGTAGCTCAGCTCACGGCCGGGCCGTGATCTGCAGAGTGCGACCATTGACCAGGTCGTCAACGGTCAGTTCGTCCAAAGTTCGGTAGAACGCGTCCTTCGCATCGGATAGCGCCCAGCGCAGTCGACACCCGGCGATCAGCGGGCAGGGGTTCTCGCCGTGGCAATCGATGACGTCGTGATCGCCCTCGAGTTCGCGGACCAGCCAGCCGATGGACGCCTGGCGGCCGGCATCGGTGATCGACAATCCGCCGGACCGCCCCCGCCGGGCCTCCACCAGGCCCAGTTCGACCAGTCGCGAGACCGCCTTTGCCACGTGATTGTCCGAGGCGTTCGAGCTGGCCGCGATGGAGCGCGTGGTGACGCGGCGATCGGCGACGTCACCGGTGGCCAGCAGCATCACGGCCCGCAGACCGAGATCGGTGAACCGGGTGAGTTGCATGTCAATCACGGTATTAAATTCCGCATCAGAAATGCGGAATTTAGTCAGTGTTGTCAAACACCCCGCCCGGTGCGGTTTTTGCACCTGCAGTTTTGGCGGTCACCCCTCGGCAATAGGCTCGTCTTCATGGCTCATCCCACGGCTGACGACCGCCTGTACTTCCGCCAGTTGCTCTCCGGCCGCGACTTCGCGGCGAGCGACCCGATCGCCCAGCAGATGCGCAACTTCGCCTACCTGATCGGCGATCGCGAGACCGGCGATGCCGTGGTGGTCGATCCCGCCTACGCCGCCGGTGATCTGGTCGATGCGCTGGAGGCCGACGGCATGCGGCTGTCCGGAGTCCTGGTCAGCCACCACCACCCCGACCACGTCGGGGGTTCCATGATGGGCTTCGAGCTCAAGGGCCTGGCTGAACTGCTGGAGCGCGTCAGCGTCCCGGTGCACGTGAACACCCACGAAGCCGACTGGGTGTCCCGGATCACGGGTATCGCACTCTCCGAACTGACCCCGCACGATCACGGCGACACGGTGAACGTCGGCGCGGTACCCATCGAGTTGCTACACACCCCGGGCCATACCCCGGGTAGCCAGTGCTTCCTGCTCGACGGCCGACTGGTCGCCGGGGACACCCTGTTCCTCGACGGCTGCGGCCGGACCGACTTCCCCGGCGGCAACGTCGACGACATGTTCCGCAGCCTGCAGTCGCTGGCCGCACTGCCCGGAGACCCGACGGTGTTCCCCGGCCACTGGTATTCGCCCGCACCCAGCGCCTCGCTGGACGAGGTTCGGCGCACCAACTACGTCTACCGGGCCTCCAACCTGGACCAGTGGCGCATGCTCATGGGCGGCTGACCAGCAACTGCAGCTGCTGCGTTGTGCAAGTTCACCAGCGAAGCTCTAGGGTCGGGACGACGGTACGATTGGCCGCGCCGTCGTAAAGCCCCGCAAGCCTTGCCCACCCCAATGGACTGGATGACGCCGTGGACTGGATGACCAATCGTTGGCACGACCTCACAGGTTTCGGATCCGGCGGTTGGCTCGCTCTCGCCGCCTGGGCCGCGCTGGCGTTCGGCGTTGCGGCGCTGGTCGTCACAACGCGCCAGCTGAACCGGAATCGCGAGCTCAAGCGAGACCAAGTCCGCCCCCAGGTCACCATGTTCATGGAGCCGCACTCGTCGGACTGGCACCTGATCGAGCTGGTGGTACGCAACTTCGGCCAGACCGCAGCGCACAACGTCATGCTCAACTTCACGGAGCACCCAACGGTCGCCGTCTACGAGAGACACGAGTACGACGGCGAGCTCGACGTCACTGAACTACCACTTCCCAGCGAACTCTCAGTGTTAGCTCCGGGACAAGAGTGGCGAACAGTGTGGGACTCGGCGATCAGCCGCGAACAACTCGGCGGATCGATCCGCTCCCGGTTCGACGGCACGGTCACCTACTACGACGGGCCGCGGATCGAGAACGCCAAGCGCACCGCGAGATTCGGCCCCCAGCGCAGGCAGTTCGAGTCGACCGCGGTGCTGGACTGGGACGCGCTGCAACCGGTACACCGCCTGGAGTTGATGACGTCGCACGATCTGGCCAAGCGCGAGAAGCAGAAGCTGGAACTGCTGCGGAGCGTGCTGACGTACTTCCACTACGCCTCGCAGGAGACTCGGCCCGACGTCTTCCGGGCGGAGATCGACCGGATGAACCGCGCCGTCCGGGAGACCCAGGATCGTTGGCGCTCAACGCAATTCGATGAGACCACCGAGCTAGAGGTGCAGTGGGTCGACGCAGGTCAGCAGGGCCGGCACCGCAACGGCGCTGCAGCACCGCGATCGCCCGACCCCCGGCCCGTCTAGCATCGGCTCAAACCCGTTCCCGGCACTGGGACAAACCAGGCACGGGACGAACCAAGGGAGAACGATGAGCACCGTCAACTACGCGCAGGCCGACGCGGTCGCGACCATCACGCTCGATGACGGCAAGGTCAATGTGCTCAGCCCGACCATGCAGCAGAACATCAACATCACACTGGACCAGGCCCAGCATTCCGCCGCAATCGGCGAGGTCAAGGCCGTCGTCCTGGCCGGAAACTCCCGGGTGTTCAGCGGCGGATTCGACCTGGCGATCTTCGGCTCCGGAGATCCGGTCGCCGGGTTGGCCATGCTGGGCGGCGGGCTGGAACTGATGGTCCGCATCCTGACCTTCCCCGTCCCGGTGGTGATCGCGGCCACCGGCCCAGCGATCGCCGGTGGATCGTTCCTGCTGATGTCCGGCGATCACCGGGTCGGGTCGTCGAAGACGCGGTGCCAGGCCAACGAGGTCGCCATCGGTATGACTGTGCCGCAGGCCTGTGTGGAGATCCTCCGAATGCGGTTGACCGGCGCGGCTTTCCAGCGGGCAGTCGGCCTGGCCGCGACCTTCGCCGGTCCCGAGGCGGTGGCCGCCGGTTGGCTGGACGAGATCGTCGAGCCGGAGAACGTATTGAGCCATGCGCAGCAGGTAGCCGCCGGATTCGCCGCGACACTGCATCCCCAGCACCACCTGGCCAGCAAGCTCAAGGCCCGCGGCGAGGGGCTCGCGGCGATCCGGCTCGGCATAGACGGGTTGGCCGCCGAGTTCGGCGGATAGCGTCCTAGGAGATACCAACACCGTTGTCGGTGGGTCCGACTACGCTCGTAAACGGCGCTGACCAGTAAGAACGGTATCGGTGCCGGAGGACGCAGCGAGCAGAGGCAGACGGTGATGGCCGAGGGCGCACGGCACAGGGCCGGCCATGAGTAGCAGACGCTCATCCGGCGGATCCGGTGGCGTGGGCGGCGCAATTTTCGGTCTCATCGTGCTGATCGCGTTGGTCCCCAAGCCGGTGTGGATAGTCCTGGGCATCGTCGCCGCCATCGCGGTGACGGGCTGGATTGCCTATCGCATCTTCGCGGCCGCGGACGCGCGCCGCGCGGCAGTGGAGGAGCACGCCCGTGTGCAGCTGACCCAGCGGGCGGCGGCCGCCGAACAGGAACGCGAGGATCGAGCCCGCCAGGAAAAGCAGCAGCGCCTCGACACCCTCGGCAGGGAGAATGCCGCATTCGTCGAGTCGGCGCTGACCGCCGTGAAAATGGTCGCGACGTCGGAAGCGGCGCGGGCAGGGTGGCTGGGCGATGTCGACTTCAGCGCCGACATCCAGCAGATCACCGCCACCTTCGAGAAGGCGTACGCCCTACGCGAGTTGACCAGAAAACTGTCCGCACTGGACAAACCAAGCGCCGAGGACCGCAAAATCCTCGCCGAAGCCCGAACCACCGCGGCAAAACTGGAACTCGCCGCGGTCGAGCGGGTCGACCTGATCGACAAATGCGCCATCGAAGCGCAACTGATCGACAAATCGCTTCAGACCGAGCGCGAGGATGCTCGGATTGCCGAACAGCGCGCCGAGTTGCACGCGAAGCTCACCTCCATGCTGTACGGGATCGAGGCCGCACCGGACACCACGCCCACCGATTCCGCGGTCGACGCGGTGATGGCCCGCGTGCAGGCCTACCGGGAGATCAAGAACCAGATTCATCAAGCCCGCGAAGGCGAAGCCTGAAAGGGCATAGCTTCCGCGGCTTTCAGATACCCGCGTAGAACTGTCGGTCCCACGCCCTAGGGTTGGGGCCGATGGCACTACACCTGCATCGAGCCGAGGACACCGGCGCCCTCGCCGCCGGACTGGGCGCACTGTTGTCCGAACCGATGCCGGACCCGTTCGCGACCGAATTGGTTCTGGTCTCGGCCCGTGGGATGGAGCGCTGGCTCAGTCAGCAGCTGTCCCATGTCCTGGGCACGGGGTGGACAGGCATCGCCCGCGATGGTCGTCCGTCGACCGACGGGGTCTGTGCTGGAGTCGAATTCCGCTCCCCCGCATCACTTCTCGCCGAGATCTCCGGCACGGCCGGCGGCACCAACCCGTGGGACCCGGATGCCATGGTGTGGCCGGTACTGGAAGTCCTGGACCAGACCGGCTCAGCGCCGACTGTTGGTACGTGGGCTGGCGCGCTGGCCGCCCACCTCGGATACACCGAGTTGGGCAATCCCGAGGAGACCGACCTGCGCCGGGGGCGGCGCTACGCGGTGGCCCGCCGCCTGGCCGGCTTGTTCGATACCTATGCCAAGGCTCGGCCGGCCATGCTCGCCGACTGGCTGGACGGTCGTTACACCGACGGGGCGGGCCGCCAACTGGACGATGACCTGCGCTGGCAACCGCAGCTGTGGCGATCGGTCGCCGAGCGGATCACCGCCGATCCGCCGCCGGTAAGACAAGCGAAAATCGTTGCACAGTTGCAGGATTCGCCCACCGATTTGCCCCAGCGATTGTCCCTGTTCGGCCACACGCGGTTGCCCGCGGCCGATATCGAGCTGCTCGGCGCGTTGTCCACTCACCACGATCTGCACCTGTGGCTGCCACATCCCAGTGACCCGTTGTGGCGCGCACTATCCGACCTGAGCGGGCAGGTGGCCCGCAGTGCCGATACCAGTCGACTGCGAGTCGGTCATCCGCTGCTGCAAACGCTCGGCCGCGACTTACGCGAGCTGCAGCGCGGGCTGCCCGCTGCGCAAACCGATCAGTTCCATCCCCGCTCGGCTTTCCCGGATACGTTGCTCGGCTGGCTGCAGTCCGACATCTCGGCCAATGAGGTGCGGCCCGTCGGGCACCGGTTCCACAAGCAGGACGACCGCTCCGTCCAGGTCCATCGTTGTCACGGCGCAGCCAGGCAGATCGACGTCCTGCGCGACATCCTGCTCGGCCTGCTCGACGACGATCTCACTCTGCAACCGCGCGACATTCTGGTGATGTGCCCGGATATCGATACCTATGCGCCGCTGATCACCGCGGCGTTCGGCGCGGGCGAGTACGCCGACCGCAATCATCCCGCCCAGGGGCTGCGGGTCCGACTGGCAGACCGGGCACTGACCCAGACCAACCCGCTGCTGGGTGTGCTGTCCGAGCTGCTGGGTATCGCCGACGGGCGCGCCACGGCCAGCGCCGTACTGAGCCTCGCGCACAGCGAACCGGTGCGGCGCCGCTTCGGTTTCAGTGACGATGATCTGGTGACCATCACCGAATGGGTTGCCGCAGCAGGCATCCGGTGGGGATTCGACGCCGACCACCGCACCCCGTACCACCTGGAGCAGTACCCGCAGAACACCTGGCAATTCGGCGTCGACCGGCTGTTGACCGGTGCCGCGATGTCCGACGACTCGCACGCCTGGCTGGATACCGCCCTACCGCTGGACGACGTCGACAGCAATCGTGTCGAACTGGCCGGGCGGCTGGCCGAATACGTGCAGCGGTTGCGCACCGTGGTGGACCGCCTCACCGGCGCCGAGCCCCTACATAGATGGGTCGAGGTACTTCGCGAAGGCACGGCCCTGCTGACCCGGATCGGCCCTGATGAGCTGTGGCAGCAGGGTCAGTTGGACCGAGAACTGGCAAAAATATTGTCCCACGCAGGTTCTCGGTCTGACACGACGCTGCGACTGACCGATGTCCGCGCCTTGCTCAGCCGACAACTGGCGGGCCGGCCGACCCGCGCCAACTTCCGCACCGGCACCTTGACCGTGTGCACCATGGTGCCGATGCGCTCGGTGCCGCATCGGGTGGTGTGCCTGATCGGTTTGGACGACGGGGCGTTCCCGCGCACCAACATTGCCGACGGTGACGACGTGCTGGCCCGGCATCCGCTGACCGGCGAACGCGACATCCGTTCTGAGGATCGGCAATTGCTGCTCGACGCCGTGTGCTCGGCCACCGACACCCTGGTGATCACCTACACCGGGACCGACGAGCACTCCGGCGAGCACCGCCCGCCTGCGGTCCCGGTGCAGGAATTGCTCGATGCCGTGGACCGGACCACCCAGGAGCGGGTACGCACGCAGATCGTCGTCGACCACCCCTTGCAGCCGTTCGACATTCGCACCGTCGAGCCCAATGGACTGGTGCCGCACCAGTCGTTCACCTACGACCCGGCGGCACTGCGCGGCGCCCGTGCCATCATCGGTGAGCGCGCACCCAAGCCCCGGCTGATCGATGAACCACTGGACCAATTGCCTTGTGGCGATATCGAATTGATCGACCTGCTGAAATTCTTCGAGAACCCGGTGCGGGGCTTCTTCCGGGCACTTGACTACACCCTGCCGTGGGACGCCGAAGAACCGTCCGATGCCATGCCGGTCGCCATCGACAGCCTGGACCGGTGGGCTGTCGGTGACCGCATGCTCGGTGATCTGATGTCCGGCCAGGACTCCGATTTCGTCATCGGTGCCGAATGGCGGCGCGGCACTCTGCCGCCGGGGCGCCTCGGCTGGCGTCAGGCCCGCGAAATCAGCGGCGAGGCAAGCGAACTGGCCGCCGCGGCCCGGACGTTACAGCAGGGCCGCGAACCAGGTGCGCTGGACATCAACATCCACATCAGCGACGACCGTGGCCGAAAGCTCACCGGCACCATCACCCCGCTGTGGGGCGACCGGACCGTGGCGGTGACCTATTCGAAGCTGGGGGCCAAGCACCGACTGCAGGCCTGGATCACGCTGGTGGCGCTGGCTGCCGGGGCACCGGACGGCGACTGGGAGGCATACTGCATCGGCCGCGGCCCTCGCAATACCATTCAGACCTTGGGTTATCGTCGCCCTGCACAACCACTTTCGGTGTTGCGCGAGTTGGTCGCCATCTACGACGCCGGCCGGCGCGAGCCGTTGCCATTGCCGCTGAAGACCTCGCTGGCCTGGGCGCAGGCCCGGCAATACAGCGATGTGCCCGAACGCGAGGCCGACCGGGAATGGCGCTGGGAGAAGGACTCTGCCGAACAGGTCGAGATATGGGGTCAGGCACCACCGTTGAGCGTCTTGCTCGATCCGCCACGACCCGACGATGTCGCGGTGCATGGCGAGACCACCCGGCTGGGGAGCTACGCGAGCCGACTGTGGCTGCCACTGCTCGACGCTGAGCGGCGGTGCTGATGCGCGCCTTCGATCTGCTCGGCCCGCTGCCGGCACCGGGGAGCACAACCGTGTTGGAGGCCAGCGCCGGCACCGGCAAGACCTACGCTCTGGCTGGGTTGGTCACCCGTTACATCGCCGAGGGCGCGGCCACCCTTGATCAGATGCTGCTGATCACGTTCAGCCGCGCGGCGACCCGGGAATTGCGTGAACGGGTTCGCAGTCAGTTGGTGAAAACCCTTGCGGCCCTGGAGCATCCGTCTGGCGAGGACGACGACCTGATCCGGTATCTGGCGGCGGCACCTCCCGAAGAGCTGGACCAGCGGTGCGCCCGACTGCGCGATGCTCTTTCGGATTTCGACGCCGCGACCATCGCCACCACGCACGAATTCTGCGGGCTGGTGCTGCGCTCTCTCGGGATCGCCGGTGACACCGATTCGGGCGCACGACTGGTGGAAAGCCTCGACGATCTGGTCACCGAGATCGTCTCGGATCTGTATCTGACCGCCTACGGAGGCCAGCGTGACGAACCTGCGTTGAGCTACCCCGCCGCGCTCGAGCTGGCCAAGCGGGTGGTCGGCGACCCTGGTGCGCAGCTGCGGCCACTGACCACCGAGCCTGACAGCGTTGCAGCAGAACGTTTGTCGTTCGCCACCGCGGTGCTCGACGAGCTTGAGCGCCGTAAACGCAGGCTCGGTGTGCTGAGTTTCGATGACCTGCTGAGCAGGCTGGCGACCGCCCTGCAAGAGCCCGACGCGCCGGCCCGCGACCGGATGCGCAGACGCTGGCCGATCGTGATGGTCGACGAGTTCCAGGACACCGATCCGGTGCAATGGCAGGTGATCTCCCGGGCGTTCGTCGGGTACAGCGCGGTGATCCTGATCGGCGACCCGAAGCAGGCCATCTACGCGTTCCGCGGCGGCGACATCGTCACCTATCTGAGCGCCGCGCGCAGTGCCGACAGGCTCACCTTGGCCGAGAACTGGCGCAGCGACAAGGTTCTGGTGGATAGCCTGCAGACCGTGCTGCGGGGTGCGGCGCTGGGTGACCCGGACATCGTGGTGCACCCCATCGAGGCGCGCAGAGACCGCCATCGCCTCGCCGGTGCACCACGCAATGCGCCGTTCCGGCTTCGCGTCGTCAACCGCGATGAGTTCGGCACGCCCCAGCGCAAGACCATTCCCATCCCGGCACTACGGCCGTACATCGCCAAGGATCTGGCCGCCGACATCTCCGTCCTGCTGGCCAGCGGCGCGCGGTTCGATGGCCGGCCACTCACCGCTGGTGATATCGCGGTCATCGTCGATGGTGCACGGGACGCCGAGCCGTGCCGAGATGCCTTGCTGGACTTGGGCATTCCGGTGGTCTACTCAGGTGACACCGACGTGTTCGGGTCAGTGGCCGCCGCCGAGTGGCTGCGGCTGCTCGACGCCTTCGACACACCCAACCGCAGCGGGGTGGTCCGGGCCGTAGCGACGACCATGTTCTTCGGGTACCGCGCTGCCGATCTGGCCGCCGGCGGCGACGAGTTGACCGATCGGATCACCAACACCGTCCGACACTGGGCCGGGCTGGCCCGGGAACGGGGCATCGCTGCGGTGTTCGAAGCCGCCCAGTCGCAGGGGGCGGCCGGGCGGGACGGGCAGGGCCTGTCCGAGCGGGTGCTGAGCTACCGCGGCGGTGAGCGGCACATGACCGACCTTGCTCACGTCGGGCAGCTGCTGCATGAGGTCGCCCACCGCGAGCGGTATCACTTACCGGCCCTGCGTGATTGGCTGCGCCGTCAGCTGCAGGACCGCAGTGGCCCCGCCGAACGTAACCGTCGCCTGGACAGCGACGCCGCCGCGGTGCAGATCATGACGGTGTGGCGCAGCAAGGGGTTGCAGTTCCCGGTGGTGTACCTGCCGTTCGGGTTCAACCGCAATGTCCAGACCGACGCGGTGCTGCGCTTCCATGACACCGATGGCACCCGCTGCCTGCATGTCGGCGGCGACGGCGCCTGCGACCGCGACGCAGTGGAACAGGCCGGCCTGGCCGAGATCGCCGGAGAGAACGTCCGGCTCACGTATGTCGCGCTGACGCGGGCGCAGTCGCAGGTGGTGGCATGGTGGGCGCCGTCGTGGGATGAACGCCACGGTGGTCTGTCCCGGTTGCTGCGCGGCCGCCGGATCGGCGAGACCAATGTTCCGGATGTGCTGGCGCCGCAGACGATTTCCGATGACGATGCGCTGGCCTGTTTCGCGGCCTGGGAGCAGGCCGGTGGTCCGGTGATCGAGTCGGCAGAGCCGGTGACCCCGGTGCCCCCAGCCATTCAGTCCCCGCCGTGGAATCTGGATGTGCGGCATTTTCACCGCGACATCGACACCCATTGGCGGCGCACGTCGTACTCGGCGCTGGTGCGGGTTGCCGATGACGGCGGTACGCGCGCGGGAGTGGCGAGCGAGCCCGAATCGGCGCTGCGGGACGACGAATCCGACAGTGACTTCACCCCTGGCGGCCCGTCCGGGCCGCCGGACGCCGACCTGACGTCGCCCATGGCACAACTGCCGGCCGGCGCCGCGTTCGGCTCGCTGGTGCACGCCGTGCTCGAACACGCCGACCCGCTGGCCCCCGATCTGACCGCCGAACTGACGACCCGGATCGGGGAACAGGTCGGACTGTGGAACGTCGAGGTACCCACCGACGAGTTGGCCGCGGCACTGGTGCCGATGCACGACACCTCGCTGGGTCCGCTGGCGCCGGGCCTCACCTTGCGTCAGATCGGTCTCAAAGACCGGCTGCGGGAGCTGGATTTCGAGATACCGCTGGGCGGCGGCCAGTACCGACCCGACCTGGCACCGCACATCCGGCTGGGTGATGTGGGTGAACTCCTCACCAAGCTGCTTCCGGCCTCCGATCCGTTGTATGCGTACGGTGCCCGGCTGCAGTCCGAGCCACTCGCCGATCAGCGACTGCACGGTTATCTGTCCGGTTCGATCGACGCGGTGCTGCGGGTGCCGGGACGGTGGGGGCAGAAGTACCTCGTGGTGGACTACAAGACCAACCGGCTTGGCTCGTTCGAGGCCATCAATACCGCTGCGGACTACCGGCCCGCCGCCCTGGCCGAGGCCATGATGCATTCGGACTATCCACTGCAGGCCCTGCTGTATTCGGTTGTGCTGCACCGTTTTCTGCGCTGGCGACTGCCGAACTACCAGCCTGACCGGCACCTGGGCGGCGTACTTTACCTGTTTGTCCGCGGCATGTGCGGACCACAGACCCCGATGGTGGACGGCAACCCGTGCGGAGTCTTCAGCTGGCAGCCGCCCGCCGCGCTGGTGAGCCGGTTGTCCGATGTGCTGGATCGAGGTCCCGAACGGTGACCGAGGATCTGATGGACTGGCGACGGGTGCCGCAGGCGACCGGCAAACTGGCCGAGTTCAACGCCGCGGGCGTGCTGGACGCCTCCGATGTTCATGTGGCCGGGCGGTGTTGCATGCTCGCCGGCGAGCCCAGCGAGGTAGTCGCGCTGGCGGTGGCACTGACTGTGCGGGCGCTGCGCGAAGGTTCGGTGTGCGTCGACCTGACTGCGGTCGGCGGTGACCTGGCCGACCCGGATCATGAGTTGCCTTGGCCGGCGCCGGACGAGTTCATCGCCGCGGTACAGGCCAGCCCCCTCAACGGCGTGGCCATCCAGCTCTATCAGGACCGGCTGCTCTATCTGGATCGGTACTGGCGCGAGGAACAGCAGGTGTGCACCGACCTGCTGGCCTTGGCCATCCGGGCCGGGAACACCCCTGAGCCGGATCCGGCCGCACTCGAACGACTTTTCCCGCCACCGGCCTTCGGCGAGCAACGGGCCGCCGCCGAGCTGGCTGTGCGGCAGCCGGTCACGGTGCTCACCGGCGGCCCGGGCACCGGCAAGACCACCACTGTCGCACGCCTACTGGCGCTGCTCACCCAGTCGGCGGCCGGTCCGCTGCGTATCGCACTGGCTGCCCCCACCGGTAAGGCCGCCGCTCGCCTTCAGGAAGCGGTCGCCGCCGAGGTGGGCAAGCTGGATGCCGACGATCAGCAGCGACTTGGCTCGTTGCGTGCGGTCACCCTGCACAGGCTGCTGGGCGGACGGCCGGACAGTTCGACGCGGTTCCGCCACAATCGCGCAAACCGGCTGCCGCATGACGTGATCGTGGTGGACGAAACGTCGATGGTGTCGCTGACCATGATGGCCCGGCTGCTGGAGGCAGTACGTCCCGAAGCCCGGCTGCTGTTGGTCGGTGACCCCGACCAGCTGACCTCGGTTCAGGCGGGAGCGGTTCTGGCCGACCTGGTCGACGGGCTGGCCGCGAACCCGGACATCCGGATTGCCGCGCTGCACACCACGCACCGATTCGGTGCAGCCATCGGCGGGCTCGCGGAGGCTATCCGCTCAGGTGACTCCGACCGCGTGGTGGAGCTGCTGCGTTCCGGCGATCCGGCCATCGAGTTCGTCGAGGATGCAGATCCGGCCAAGATACTGCGCCCTGTGCTGGTGAACCATGCGGTGCAGGTTCGGGAGTGCGCTCTGCTGGGCGCCGGCTGGGTCGGGGTGCTGACCATGGACGAGCACCGGTTGCTGTGCGCACACCGCGAGGGTCCGCACGGGGTGCGGCACTGGAACCGGCAGGTGGAGCGGTGGGTCAGCGAAGAAACCGGACAGGCGACCTGGTCACCGTGGTATCCGGGACGACCGCTGTTGGTGACGGCCAACGACTACGCGCTTGGCATCTACAACGGCGACACCGGACTGGTCGTCGCGGGGCCGCATGGGCCGCAGGTGTGCATCTCGGGCGCGAATGGGATGAAGGAGTTTTCACCGGGCCGGATGGCTGATGTCGAAACCATGTACGCAATGACCATCCACAAAAGCCAGGGTTCGCAGGCCAAGGAGGTGACGGTGCTTTTGCCGCCGGCCGACTCCCGCCTGCTCACGCGCGAGCTTTTCTACACCGCGGTGACCCGCGCCAAAAAGAAGATACGGGTGGTTGGCTCGGTCGATGAGGTACGCGCCGCGGTCCAGCGTCAGGCACTGCGAGCAACCGGGCTGCGGATTCGGTTGCGAGAGGACGGGATTCACACCCCGTCGTGACAACTGAGAACCGGTGGCCCGGCGATGACCGACGGCAGGTGGGTCAGCCGGCGTGCAGGCGCCGGTCCGGGTGGTCTGCAAGCCAGCGCTGTTCCACCCTCTTGACCCGGTAGTGCTCCAAGGTCACGACCATGGCCCCGGCAGTGACCAGCGCACCAGCGATCAGGCCGAGCGGTAACTGCAGTTGATCGCGGTGGTAAGCGGTGGCTGCGACGAAGCCCGCGATGGTGACGATGCCGAGTGCGATGAGGCCCAGCCCAGGTAGCCACAACGTGTCGATGAAGGATTCACCTGCGTGTGGTTGCGTGGTGCGGGAGTGATCCACTGGGTCGTGGTACGCGCCTTTCATTGGCATCTCCCTTCGTGCGTGAGATACCTATGAGGCTACGCCCGTAAAGCAGTATGCGTGAGATGGGTCACAATCCACCTAACGCGGGAGCCGGCTGCCATTCAGCCACTGATCCCACGGCATGCTCCAGTCGCCGTTCTGGTTCATGCGCTGCGGTGGCCCGCCGGTGTTGTGGATCTCGACCACGTCACCTGGCTGCGAGAAGTTGTAGAACCACTCGGCGTTCTCACCGTTCAGGTTCAGGCAGCCGTGCGAGGTGTTGGTCTTGCCCTGTGCCCAGATAGTCGCGTTCAGCTGGTGAAGGTAGATGCCATCGGCGCTGATCCGGGTGGCCCACGGGATGGTCTCCTTGTAACCCAATCGGCTGTTGACCGGCAGCCCGAACGTCGAGGAGTCCATGATCACCGGGTTGGCCTTGTCCATCACGGTGTACACACCCGGCGGAGTCCAGAACGACAGCTCCCGCTCGCCGATCATCTCGGTGCCGCCCATGCCCATCGAGGTTGGCATGGTGCGGATCAGTTTGCCGTTCTCGAAGACGCTGACCTGCTTGGTGTTGTCGTCGGCGATGGACACATGGGCGTCACCGATCCGGAGCGAGACGCGCTCGTCCTCCTGGCCGTAGGTGCCGTCGGCGACCTTGAGGCCGTACACCTTGGCGTCCACGGTGACAGTGGTGCCGGGCGCGTAGTACCGCTCGGGCCGCCAGTGCGCGTTCGAGTCGTCGATCCAGTGCCACGACCCGAACACCGGCGGGTTGGTGGTCACGGTCATGGCCCGCTCGGCGGCGGCCTTGTCTTCGATCTTGTCGTCGAAGTGCGCGACGACGACGGTGCCGATGCCGTAGGTGCCGCCTTCTTGCAGTTGTGCACCCGAGACGGTGTTCAGGTAGACCGTGGTCTGGTAGTCCGGGCTCAGGGTGTTGAAGCTGGACGTCTGCCGCGAGGGCATGCCCGAGTTCCCGCGTGCGTCGATGGTCATGGTGTAAGTGCGGCCGTACCCCAGCTGCTCGGCCGGTGTCCAGGTCTTGCCGTCGGCGCTGAGCGTTCCGGGGATGGTCTTGCCGGACTCGTTCTCCATGGCAACCGAGGTCACGGTTCCGGTGACCGCGGTGACGCTCACGGGCGCGGCGGGGTTCACGCCGGCCAGCCCCGCAGCCGGGACGATCTTCAGCGCGGCGGGCTCGGGAGCGGGTTGTGCCGATGCCGACAGATCACGGGCCGCAGCAACTACTCGGCAGCCGTCCGCACAGCGCGACGTCGACGAGACTGTTGCTCCTCCGAGTACGGCAAGGACGGCCAGCACTGCTGCCAGCCAGGCGCCACGGACACGGCGGGATGACGTCAACACAGCTCCAAAAATTCGGCGTCAGCGTGGGATTGTCGATTGGGTACTCATGGGGTACCAGAGCAAGCGTAAGCCGTCACCGGGGTGATGTGCACCTTGCACCCGGCGCGTCCCCGGTACACGCCACACCGTTCGGGCGTGTCGCCTACCGAACTGCAGCAATGTCGGGCCGCGAGGACCGATCGGCCGCGGGGCGCCCACTACCCGCGGCGGTGCAGCCGTTCGTACGCCATGAATAACCTTGCCCACCAAGCTTATTCGTCACCATAGCCTAAGTTTGTAACGAAATATGTTCCGTTGGAACGAGTTTCAATATCGTTCTATGAGCATTCGATGGGCATTCGACCGGTCAGACCGGGTTGATGTCCTCCAGATTGCGGCCGCTCGTACGCGGCCCCAGCGCGGCGACGACGCCCATCACTACCACCAGCGCCGCAACCACCACGCCGAACATCGCGGTGGCGCCGTAGTCGTCCAGCACCGGCAACAAGATGAACGGGAGCAGGCCGCTGGACAGCCGCGACAGCGAATAGGTCGCTCCGACCGCAGTCGCCCGGATGTCGGTGGGGAAGATTTCGGCCTGGTACACGTGGTACGCGTTGGAGAACACGTTGCACAGTGCGGTGGTCAGGAACCCCATGATCACGATGGCCGGCGCAGTGTCGGCAGTCGCGAACAGGACGCCGCTGACCGCGATCGCCGCGGCAGAGCCGATGATCAGGAATTTGCGTTCGATCCAGCCCAGCAACGGGATCGCCAGCATCGAACCGACGGGGTAGCCGAGGTAGGACAGCGCGGTGAAAAGTAGCGAGGACGTGGTGCTGTAACCGCGGCTGACCAGCACCAATGCGGCCAGCGTCCCAAAGCCGTAGTACGCGAACGGCTGGCACAGGTGGAACACCGACAGCATGGCCACGCGCTGCCGGTAGGGGCTGACCCACAGCCGGTCACGCGGCGCGGGCTGCCCATCTGGTTCGGCCGGGACTACAGCGGCGGCATAGTCAACCGGTTCTGCGACCGCAGCACCACCGGCCTCGAACTGCTGGACTGCTGCCTCTGCCTCATCGAGTCGGCCCCGACTGGCCAACCAGCGCGGCGACTCGGGCAGCCCTCGCCGCAGTGCCGCAACGCCGACCGCGCCCAGCGCTCCAACGGCCAACAACACCCGCCAGCCTTCGATACCGAGGATGGTGTGCTTGTCCAGGTACAGCGACAGAAAGCCCAGTACCGGTACCGCGACGAATGAGCAGGTGTAGGCCCAGGCCGCCAGCCGTCCGCGGTGTTCCTTGGGCAGCACATCGGCCAGGTACGAATCGGCCACCGGATACTCAGCGCCAACCCCGACGCCGGCCAGGAATCGGGTCATCACCAGCACCCACGCATTGGGCGCACATGCGCCGGCCACACTCCACACCGAGAACCAGACCAGGTTCAGGATGAATGCGCGGCGGCGGCCGAGTCGGTCGGCCAGCCGCCCGAACCCGACCGACCCTACGAACATCCCGACGAACGTCGAGGCCAGCAGCAGCTTCAGGGTCGATGCGTCGACCTGGTAGTGGCTGCGCAGGGTTGCCGCGATGCTGCTGGCCAGGAAAATTTCGTAGACCTCGAAAAACAGACCGAGCCCGATGGCCGCGACCACCCGGCGATGCACCGGCCCGACGGGTAGGTGGTCAAGTCGTTGTCCGATTTGGGTCAGTGCCTGGCTTTGCGGCTGTACAGACATTGCCAATCATTGTGCCGCGAGGCACGCACCGGACTCGTCGAGGGCGAACGCGTCAGCTCAGGAACCGGGCGCCGGCACCGGCGTGCACCATATGGCCGGCACGCGCCTGCCGGTATCCGATCAATCCACCGAAGATCGTGAACACCACGATGCCGGTAATTCCAGTGACCGCCACGGTCGCCACCTCGTCCAAGCCGGCAGAACGCAGGTAGTCCGTGTACCCCGGACGGAAAACCGGACCGACGGGCAGCCGGTTACCGGCCCGGTAGAGGTGGCCGGACTGGTCGGGGCCGCCGGGCTGTTGCGCCGCGCTATTGGTATCCAGTGGATAAGGCCGCAAAGCTGGAAGCTCGGCGATGCCGTGAACGTGTTCGGGGAGCGTCGAGGGCGGTTGCAGCGCCAACGCGATCAACTCGACGGGCGAAGCGAGTGTCGGCTGCGACGCCACGGGGTTCTCCGGACCCAGCGAGGCGGGTTGCCCATTGCCGGCCGGAGATATGCCTGCACCCACCGACGTCAGAGGCAGGGACCCGATGCCTGCCCCCAATGGCACAGCGACCGTCGCAGGACCTGGCGAGGTGCCGTTCTGCTGGCCGGACGCAGAGCCGGTCGCACCTATGACGCCGCTGCGACCGTCGCCGAATTTCGGGGTTGTGCTGACGGTCGGAACGGTGCGGCCGATGATTCCGCCACCGCTGCCAGTGGGTTGGCTGCCGCCGGTGGACTGACCGCCCCCGGCAAAGAGGCTGGCGAGAAGCTTTTGCAGCTCTTCAGCAAGATATCGGTCGTGGCAGTCCCGAGATGACGGGTCGCCGGACTGGCCCCGATCCGGCCAACCCCGGTCTGGCCAGCCTTTATCCGGTCGGCCGCTACCGTCGTGATCTTTGTCTGGCCGCCCGCGACCCGGTTGATCCTTGTCTGCTCGGCCCCAGCCCTGCTTTGTCTCGCCCGGTCGAGATGCGTCCTTGCCCTGCCCGGTCGCAGGATGGTCCGCCCGACTGATGGACCCGCGATCGTTCGATCCGTCCTGCGGCTCGGCATGCGCGGTAGCCACTTCGATGCCGAATATGGGCATCGAAACCAGCCACGCCGCGACAGAGAGCCGCACTGGTGCTCCCACGCCCAGACCGTCCTTTCGACATCGGGCTATAGGCCGTGAATAAGTTTGGCACGAAAACATTCCGAATCGATATGTTCGGCGATTTGGCGCATTCGCGCCTCTCGGCACTTGCCACAGCGCTTTCTGAGTTTCGAGCGGAATTGGGCTCAGACCCATTTCGCGCGCGTTTGCGCAACTGGACACACTTCGGTCGTTGTATGCGGCGCATTTGAGGACAACTCGCCGCAAAGTCATTCGGCCTGAAAGTTGAGGCAAGTGCCTCATGCGCAGGCCGAGGGCCTGGGTCGAGCATTGCGGCATGACCAATCCTGACCGGTTTCCGTACGGGGCCGATCACCCAAAGAACGGAGAAGTTCATGACCACAATCCAGACCCCCGTCGACAACGGCGTCAACGTCGAAGCTCTGCTCGGTGTCCGTGAGGCCCTGGCCGACACGCCGGAGATCGCCCAGTTCCAATGGCGGACAAGAGTTTCCTGGGTAAACGGCACCCACAGCCGCTCGAGCGTGGACACCTTCTACGGATTGGGCGAGCAGCAACACCACAAGACGACGTTCACCTATGACGTCGACCATCCACTTGCATTCGCCTCGCAGGACAACGGCATCACTCCGGTCGAGTATGTGTTGGTCGCCCTGGGCGGCTGCCTCACCGCCGGCATCGCCTCGATCGCCCAGCGCCGAGGCATTCAGCTGCGCTCGGTGCACGCCACCGTGGAGGCCGACGAGGACATCCACGGAATCCTCGGCGCGGACCCCGATGTCCGCAACGGTTTCAGCGGGGTCAGGGTGACCTACACCATCGACGCCGACGCTACCACCGACGAGATCAAAGCCCTTGTCGCGCAGTCGCAGAAACGCTCGGCCGTCTACGACATCCTGACCAACCCGACGCCCGTCACCGTCGACCTGTCCTGACCGGGCGACGTTTCAACAGGAGACCGACCATGCTGAAGACAACCGCGATCGTGGTGGGTGCCGGGCACTGCGGACTGGCCATGAGTCGTTGCCTCGCCGACCGTTCGATCGACCACGTCGTGCTGGAACGCGGTGAGGTAGCGCACTCCTGGCGCACGCAGCGCTGGGACTCGCTGCGACTGCTCACCCCCAACTGGATGACCCGGCTACCGGGTTACGCCTACCGAGGCGACGACCCCGACGGGTACCTCGCGGCACCCGACGTCGTGGGACTGATCGAGCGCTACGCGAAGGAGTCGGCGGCACCCGTGCGAGCCAACACCACCGTCACATCGGTGCGGAGGGACGAGCGGGGATACCAGGTGCAGACCGACCAAGGTTTGTGGCACGCGCGAACGGTCGTGCTCGCCCCGGGCGCAAGCACGGTTCCCAAGGTGCCTGCGCTGCAGGGCGGCGTGCCTGGCGGCATCACCACGATCACCCCCGCCGACTACCGCAACCCGAGCCAGCTTGCCGACGGCGGGGTCCTTGTCGTCGGCGCCTCGGCGAGCGGGATCCAGATTGCCAGGGAACTGCACCACTCCGGCCGGCCGGTCACGCTCGCCGTCGGGGAACATGTCCGAATGCCTCGCACCTACCGAGGCAAGGACATCCTGTGGTGGATGGACGCGGCGGGATTGTTGGACGAGCGCTACGACCAGATACCCGATCTGATCCGAGCCCGCAACCTGCCGTCGATGCAGCTGGTCGGGTCACCCGAGAGAACCACCCTCGACCTGAATTCGCTGAGTCAACTCGGCGTGCGGTTGGTCGGACGGTTGGCCGGCATCGGAGGCGGCATCGCGCAATTCTCCGGCTCGTTGCCGAACATGTTCGCGCTGGCCGACCTCAAACTCGGCCGGTTGCTCGACACCATCGATGCGTGGGCGACCGAAGTGGGCTTGGACGGCGGCGATCCGCCGCGACGGTTCGCAGCGACCGCCGTTCCCGCCCACACGCCGCTGACCCTCGACCTACGCTCCGGCGCCGTCCGAACGATTCTCTGGGCCACCGGATTTCGTCCGGACCTGTCCTGGCTGGACGTTCCGGTCTTCGACCGAAAAGGCCATGTCCGCCACGACGGCGGCATCACCCCCAGCCCCGGCCTGTACGTGATGGGGATGCCGTTCCTCCGCCGCCGCAAGTCGACCTTGATCGACGGCGCAGCCGCCGACGCGACCGACCTGAGCCAACACCTCACCCACTATCTCGACTCGAACTGAGGAGCAACTCATGGACAACGACTATGACGCGATCGTCGTCGGCGGCCGGTGTGCCGGTGCGGCCACCGCGATGCTGCTGTCCGGCGGCGGCATGCGTGTGCTCGTCGTCGAGGCGACCCGGCCGCGTTCCGACACACTGTCCACCCATGCGCTCATGCGCGGCGGTGTGCTGCAATTGCACCGCTGGGGTCTACTCGACGCGGTCATCGACGCGGGCACTCCAGCCATCGTTTCGACCGAGTTCGCTTACGGCGACGACATCGAGACCGTCAATATCCGCCCGAGCGGTGGAGTATCGGCGCTGCGCGCCCCCCGCCGAACCGTCCTCGACGCGCTGCTTCTAGAGGCCGCGCGCAAGGCAGGCGCCGCTATTCGCGCCCCGGCGCGGGTGACCCGCGTGCTCACCGATGGCACCAGGGTGCGCGGCATCGAGGGCATCGAGCGCGGCACAGGCACTCGTTTCCGCGCCAGCGCGCCGCTGACCATCGGCGCCGACGGGCGGAACTCGACGATCGCGCAAGCGGTCGACGCCCCCTTCCGCCGACGCGGCACGGTGTCCGGCGCGATCGTGTACGGCTACTTTCCCGGACTCGCGCGCGACCGCTACCACTGGGCGTACCGACAGGGGGTGACCGCGGGCGTGGTGCCGACCGGCGACGGTTTGGCGTGCGTCTGGTCGGGCACTGCAAGCGACAGGTTCGCCCGACAACGGTCCGCAGGTCTGGACGCTACGTACCGGTCGCTGCTTGCCGAGGCCGCCCCGGAGCTGGCCCGCTCTATCGCCGACACACCACCCGTCGGCACGTTGCGAGGCTTCCCCGGCCAACCGGGCTGGATCCGCGCGTCCGCCGGGCCGGGCTGGGCATTGGTCGGTGATGCAGGTTATTTCAAGGACCCGATCACCGCGCACGGCATCACGGACGCCTTGCGCGACGCGGAACTGCTCGCCCGCGCGGTGCTCGACGCACCCCGCGGCGGGCAGGCACAGCTCAACTCTCTCTACGACTACGAGCGCACCCGAGACCGACTGTCCGAGCCACTGTTCGACATCACCGAACGAATCGCGAGCTACCGCTGGGATCTCGCACAGCTGCGCGGATACCTTCGTGAACTGAGCGATGCGATGCGGCCGGAAGTCGACGCGCTGCTCGCACTCGACCAGATGCCGGCCGCCTGAATGGAATTGGACGATGACGCCGTCAGGGACCAACCGGCAACGCGCACTCGTTGCGGTTGTCGAGGTTTTGGCACTGAGCGCATGGTTCTCTACCACCGCGGTCGTGCCAAGTCTCCGTTCCGAGTGGGGTATCGGAGCGACGGCCGCGGTCTGGCTGACCGCGTCAGTGCAGATCGGATTCGTCGTCGGGGCGATCACCTCGACGGTTTTCAACCTCGCCGACCGCACCACACCGCAGCGCCTGCTCGCTGCAAGCGCCTTGGGCGCGGCGGCCTGCACGGTGACCCTGGCTCTTTTTGCCTCTGGTCTCGCCGCGGCGGTCCCGCTGAGATTCCTCACCGGGATCTTTCTCGCCGGCGTCTATCCGGTGGGGATGATGTTGATGGCGTCATGGTCGGCATCCACCGATCGAGGCCGGACGTTCGGGGTTCTGCTGGCAGCACTGACCATCGGCTCCGCCCTCCCACACCTCATCACCGGCCTCGGACCGCTGCCTTGGAGGACGGTGCTGCTGGCCGCGGCGGCACTGACGGGGGCGGGCGCCGTTGTCGCTCTGACGGCGGTTCGGCCCGGCCCCCATCTGGCCGTCCGCGCGGTCGCCCCGAATCCGCGCTACGCGCTCGCTCTGCTCACCGACCGCAGACCGCGGCTGGCCAGTCTCGGCTATTTCGGACACATGTGGGAGCTGTACGCCCTGTGGACCTGGCTGCCGATGTTCGTCGTCGCCGGTCGGGCCGCACGAGGCGACGCGGCCGTGGGGTCGACCGGATTCATCGCATTCGGGGCTATCGGAGTCGCAGGGACCGTCGGATGCCTACTGGGCGGTTGGGCGTCAGACCGTTTCGGTCGCCCTCCGGCGGCGGTGGCGGCACTGGTGATCAGCGGAACCTGCTGCGTGGCATCACCACTATTCTTCGCCGGCCCGACGCCGCTTCTCGTGGTCTTCCTCTTGGTGTGGGGTACCGCCGTCATCGCCGACTCAGGTGTCTTCTCCACCGTGCTCAGCGAGACGACGGACACCCGGTTCGTCGGCACGGCCCTGACCGCGCAGACCGCGACCGGTTTCCTGTTGACCGTTGTCACCATCCAACTCGTTCCTGTCGTCGCCGAACTGATCGGTTGGCAATACGCATTTCTGCTTCTTGCACCCGGCCCCCTACTCGGTGCCGTAGCGATGTCGGCCCTACACAACCACCACCAATTCAAGGAGCAAAGCAATGGTTACCAGCCCTACGCGCACGACACCGTCGGTCGGTCAGACAGCGCAGCTCTCACGCACTGTCGGTGACAACGACATCGCCCTGTTCACCGAGATCAGCGGCGACCGGAACCCTTTGCACTACGACGAAGTGGCGGCCAGGGCGTCGCGGTTCGGGGAAATCGTCGTCCAGGGCGGGGTCACCAGCGCCATACTCAATGCCGTTGTGGCCGAGGAGCTGCCGGGTCCGGGCACGGTGTTTCTGAATGTCAATTGGGCCTTCAAGGCACCGGTGCGCTGCGGTGACACGATCACGGGCAGCGTCGAAGTCATCTCGGTGCGCACCGACAAACCGATCACCGAACTTCGAACCACCGTCACGCGGGACGACGGCACCGTCGTGCTGGACGGAACAGCGGTGTGCTACACGATGGACATCGGCACCAGGACCAGCAGTGACGTCTGACTGCGAGAACGCGGCACCGCCGGAAGGCCGACGCGCTGGGCATCGGACCCAGGCGCACGTAGTAGGGCCACTGCCTTGTCATTCGCGCCGATAGCGTCATGTGCAGGTGCAGAATGACCGCATGCACCCGACCGGGACGCTGCACGGTTCGACAAAGGGCCTACGCAAAGCCGAGTTGCTGGCGGCCATATCGCTGGGGATCGACCTCGGTCTGGGGCAGCCGATGGAACACATGCTGCGGTCTTCCCTGATCGCAACTCGCATCGCCGAGCGGATGGGGCTAGACGCTCAACAGCGCGCGACGGTGTATTACGCCAACCTGGTGGGGTGGATCGGTTGTCACGCCGATTCCCACGAGCTTTCGGCGCTGTTCGGCGACGACATCGCCTTCCGGGCCGACACCTATGGGGTGGATATGGCTGGGCTGCCGTTCCTGCGTCTTATGGTCGGTCACGTAGGGCGTGGATTGCCGGGCGGGGAGCGCGCCATCCGCTCGGTTGCCTTTCTGCTCACCGCGCGTCACCAGGTTGCCAACCTCATCAGTTCGCATTGCACTTCTGCCGGGGTCCTATCCGATCGGATCGGCCTGGACAGGCAGGTCGGGAAGGCGCTGGCGTATATCTTCGAGCGCTGGGACGGCCGGGGGATGCCGAACGGCGCTCGCGGGGAGGATATTCCGCTCGAAATCCACATAGTTCACCTGTCCGATGTCATCGAGGTGCACCTGCGGACGGGTGGCCTGGCACAAGCGGTCGAGGTTGCCCGGTCCCGGCGTGGCACGCAGTTCAGCCCGGCCGTGGCTGATGTGTTCGAACGTGATGCCGCCGCAATCGTCGAGGGGCTGCTCGAAATAGATGTTTGGACCGCGGCTTTGGCGCAGGCACCGGATCGCGATCGTACTCTCGATGGGGAAGAGATCGACGAGTTACTAAGGGCAATGGCGGATTTCGTCGATCTCAAATGTCCTTGTTCTCCGGGCTACTCGCGGGGCGTTGCGGATCTCGCGGCCGCAGCGGCCCGACACCGGCGTATGCCGCCGGCGGACATCACACGTCTGTACCGTGCGGGCCTCGTCCACGGCCTCGGCAGATTAGGCGTGTCCAATCAGATCTGGGAGAAGAAGGGGCCGCTCAGTACGGCTGAATGGGAGCGGGTACGGATGTACCCATATCTGACGGGACGAATATTGAGCCGGGTCGACGGCTTGGAGTCGGTGGTGTCCGTCGCTACCAAGCACGAGGAACGCATCGACGGGTCCGGCTTTCCCCGAGGGCTCGCCGGTGCTGAATTGACTGCGCACGACCGGTTGCTTGCCGCGGCGGTGGTTTATCACCAACTTCTCGAGCCACGTCCACAACGGGCCGCCCGCGATCCTCGCGATGCTGCCGGTCAGCTGCGCCAAGAGGCGCGCGACGGACGCCTCGATCCCGAGTCGGTGGAAGCCGTCTTGGCGGCGGCCGGGCATCAGACATCGCGGCGGACGTCCTGGTCGGCGGGGCTCACCGCCCGGGAGGTCGAAGTCCTCCGACTCGTCGCGCAGGGCCGGTCGAACCGTGAAATCGCCACCGAGTTATTCATCGCCGAGAAGACAGCGCGCAACCACGTCGAGCGCGTCTATGCAAAGTTGGGCGTCAACAACCGCACGCAGGCGAGTCTCGCTGCAATCGATCGGGGCCTGGCGGGCTTTCCGGTCAACGCAGCCGCCGAACGATGAAGAGCCGCAACGTTTTACCGGCCAATAGCAGCGTGCACTGAGACATTCGCCTCCCTCGTCATCCGCAGCAGCTCACGCCTCTCTGTCGCCGGCTGTCTTCAAACCGCTGGCGCGCTTTGCATTCCACCTGCGGAGCCTTTCCGCCGGCTGACGTCGACTCTTGGAGTTTGAGGCAAACGCCTCATGCAACCAGTGCTGCCACAGGCCGATGATCAGATCCTGACAGTGCAATTCAGGAATCACGGAAGGCTACCAACATGACCGAATTGGCGGTTCAACCAACGGCAATCGAGCGTTTCGATGCGCTCTCGTCGAGTCAGACACCCGGAGCGCCGGTCGGCGGGCGGGTCAATGCTGTCAACGTGAGCCGGCGGGTCGGCGCACGGCAAATCCTGCAGGAGCTGTCACTCTCGATAGACCCAGGCGAGTTGGTAGCCATTGCCGGCGGCAGTGGAGCAGGAAAAACCACATTGCTGGAGATCCTCGCAGGACTGCAGCCAACGTCTGCCGGCCAGGTTTCGCACAACGGCGTCGTTCGCGGTGCCCGAGCCGGTGTCGATTCCCGTATCGGCTACGTGCCCCAAGACGACATCATCCACCTCGAAATGCCCCTGCGCCGCACGCTGCACTACGCGGCGCGACTACGGCTCCCCGCCGGCACATCGGCGGCCGAGGCCGATCGTGTGGTCGCGGAGACCATGCGTGACCTCGGCCTGGCTGATCGGGCCGAGGTGCCGGTCCGTGCGCTGTCCGGCGGCCAGCGCAAGCGCGCCAGTATCGCCGTAGAACTACTCACCCGGCCACGCCTTTTCTTCCTCGACGAGCCCACCTCCGGGCTCGATCCGTCGACCGCGGCCGACGTGATGCGCCTGCTGCGCAGGCTCAGCCAGCGCGGGGTAACAGTCGTCCTCACTACGCATGCGCCGGAGGACATCGATCGGTGTGACCGAGTGGTGTTCCTCGCCCGCGACGGCCACCTCGCATTCAGCGGCAGCCCGACCGAGGCTCGGCGCTACTTCGGTGTGGAGAATCTCGCCGGCGTGTACGAGCGACTGGCTGGTGAGCACACCCCTGCGATCTGGGCGGAGCGATTTGCGAACAGCCCGACAAGTCAGAAGCCCTACCCGGCTCCGCCGGCCGCCCCGGCGACCCGTTCAAGTGTCAAGCGCACGGGCATGGTGAGGCAATGGTGGCTGCTCACGCGCCGCAATGTTGATGTTCTGATCCGCAACCGGCTTACGTTGGCAGTCCTGCTCGGTTCACCGGTGCTGGTCACGGCGATGATGGCGACGCTGTTCAAACGCGGCGCGTTCGATCCAGGCGGCGCGGCCGACGTCGGCCCGGCCCAAATCGTTTTCTGGATCGCATTCGACGGCTTCTTCTTCGGCCTGACCTACGGTCTGCTCCAGATCGTCGGAGAGATCGCCGTATTCCGGCGGGAGCGCCTGGCCGGGCTCAGTGTGGGCGCCTACGTGGGGTCCAAGGTCACCGCCCTGCTTCCGGTGCTGGCCGCAGTGAGTGCGGTGCTCCTCGCCGTGCTGCGGGTACTCGGTCGGCTCCCCGCCGTCGGATGGCACGTGTACGCCTTGCTATTCGTGACGATGGTCATCGAAGCGACCTCGGCGCTGGCCCTCGGCCTGCTCGCCTCGGCCGCCGTGCACAACGCCGCTCAGGCCGCCCTCGCCCTGCCGATGCTTTGCTTCCCGCAGGTTTTGTTCGGTGGCGCCATCGTCCCCGTTGACAAGATGGCTTTCCCAGGACGTTTGATGAGCCTTGGCCTATCCAACCGCCACGCATTCGAAGCATTGGGGCGCGACCTGGATCTCGACCGGTTCACCGCCACTCTGCCGGCCATGTCCGCCTATCGCGAGACATTCCACGGAGGCACCGATGTGAATCTCATTGTGCTCGCATCGTTTGCCGTTGCCCTCATGCTGGCCACGGTGTGGGTACTGGACCGGCGGTCCCGGTCCAGCGCATCCAGGCGATGAGGACACCGCACAGTCGGGCCCGCGAGACGTCTGCACAGTCTCGCGGGCCCGGCGACGTGGACCAGCCCGGCGCAGCGGCGCTCGCGCGGCCCGTCCTATCCGCGGACGGACGAGCTTCGGCGCAATGGTCAACCAGCTGCGCTTCGTTCGAGATCACCACAAGCACATACAAAGGATCGCCGTGGTCACAGACTCCCACTTGGGCGACGTCGCAGAGCATTTAACGTCGCACTTCGTGGCAGCGGAGATCAAACACTTCCCCGGTGGGCGGGCCGAGGAGGCACGACGATGGATCATCAACGGCACGTAATGCTTTGACGTAGCGCTCTGCGGAGGAAAGCCCCGGCGATCCACTACGACCTGTTGGCCAACGCGCGGAGCGCGCGGAAAACCGCACCGAGCTACCAGAACCCCAAGCACAGGGTTCACGCCGATCTCAGGCGATTGGCTGCGGGCGCGATCGGAGAGTCCGCACCCGCAGCGGTCCACAATCGCCTTTCAGTGACGGTGGGGGGCCGTCACGGCAACCTGATCCTCTGCCGTTGAAATCGGCAGTGCCGCAGGAGATGTGGGGCACGATCGCCGACAAGCTGGACCAGGTCGAGCAGGATCCGCGAACAGTGGCGCGATTCGTTGCAGGTGATCGCTGAGTTCCTCGCCGGCTGCCGCTACACGCAATGGCGGTCCTCGCTTCCACGCCGAGGAGGTACCACCGTGTGTCGTGCCACCACCGACTCCCATCCTGCGCGGTCGACACGCCTTCGTTGTCCAGTTGTTTCGCGATTTGGCCGAAGCTCATGCCGGGGCGGGCGGGGCTCGAACCCGCGACCAACGGATTTGCGGGCCGTGGTTCTCGTTGAGTCTCGTTGGTTGTCGAAACTGTTGGACTGCAACAGGATTCGCTATCCAGCAACAATCAATGACAACCGTTGAAAGGTAACGAAACTGGTCATTCCCGCTGAACAGGCGCCGACCGCAACAGGTTTGCCCGTTTGGCCCCCCGGCGACGTAATCGCCCCATGAACGTGGCCGTGGCGGGCCGGCCACCCCGACCGCTGCGATATTAGAGCGGCGCCTGGGCTGGGCAGTAGTGCTGGATCGACCTCTCGACGAAGCGGGTCGCGGTGGGAACTGACCAGTCGGGGTGCATCCGCCTGATCTGCGCGATGGCGTTCCACATCGAGCCGCCGGCAAGGAACATGCATACCGCGTGTCCCTCTCTTATCGCGGCATCCTGATCCATTGAGATGCCGTCGCCGGTGATCGCCGTTATGAATTGGTCGTCGTTTGGGCTCATCCAGTCCTCCTTGACCGCTGGGGTGATCAACCGATCCATGCTTGGTCCGCCGTGCTGAGCCGCATCAGTAACGAACTTGTGTTGCTGGTCGCTGAAGGCATTCGCAGGAGCAGCGCAGCCGATTGAAGCGGCCGCTATTACCGCAGTAGCGAGAAAAGCCTTGGTATGCACGACGAGAGCGTAGGCGACCAACCTCATGCCGGTGGGCGGAATACCGCCAAGAGTTATATGCGGCCTTCCTGCTGGCGGCGCATCATCTCATCGAGTCGACTGATTCTGCGCACTTCGGAGTATCCCAACCGTGAGCGCGCCGCCGGAGTTAAACCGAACTCCACCTCAAGCTTACGGATCCCGCTGTCCAACCGCGAGGGTCGACTTCGTCAACGCAACGGCCACTGCCCTTACCCCGCCGGCCTTCCTTGAAGTGGTGATGCACAAGGCATTCCGCCGCCTCGTGGAAAACGATGTAGAGGTCAGTGTCGACACCGGGCTGCGGGCTGCCGAGAAGCTGCAGTCCATTTTGGATAAGCACGATCCGGTCGAAGACGTCGCCGACATGCGCCGTCAGGTCAACCAAATCCTCCACGCGGTGAGATCCACGGTGCCGCTGGAAATGTGGGGTGCGATTGCCGACAAGCTGGATCAGGTCGAGCAGCATCCGGAGGCGCTCGATGGTGACATCGAGGATTTCGACGAAGACGAAGACGCCTACGATCCCACCGAGTTCGCCGAGGACGAGGATGAGTTTTGACCTCGGTAGCGCCCGCCGTCACCGAGGGTGATGGGGACCGCTGCCTGTGTTCACGATGCGGTCAGGGACGCCCGCTGGGGCGACGGGGCGAGGCAGTTCATTTCTGTGGATGCCCCATCCCGTTGAGTCCTGTTATTAGCCCCGTTGCCGGGAGGGTCGGATGAGTCTGCGGGACCAGATGACTGACCGTTGGCAAGCAAGGGTTGTGCCGTGCGGATCACAACGCCTTACGTTTGAGGAGAATGGTTGAGGAGGAAGCGGTGGATCATCCGATTCCCGACGTTCCGGTGAGCATCACGATCTTGGTGGTCTCCGTGGCTGTCGTCTTCACCGTGTGGGTGCCGATGATCATCTATCGCGCTGCGCAACGCCATGGCCGTTCGACCCGTGAGTCGCTCAGGCTGGCGGGTGTCCTTATCGTCGTGTTCGCGGTCTGGTTCGGCTTGTCAGCGGGATACACCCGAGTGGAGGCTCTTCACGATGGTCCGGACCGCCCGCCTTGGCTGGTGTACGTGTTCTTCGCGCTGATCGTTATTGGACCGATTGCGGTGGCGCGCTCGTCGTCGCTGGATGAACTGTTGGCCGACCGGCGAACGCTCGCCGAGCTGAACATCTCACAGACCGCTCGCTGGTTGGGATGCGTGTTCCTGGTGTTGAAGGTCGGCGGTCAGCTTCCGGGCTTCTTCGCCTACCCAGCAGCGTTCGGTGACATCGCTGTCGGTCTGACTGCCTGCGTCGCCGTGATCGCCCTCATCTGGTCGACGTCGACCAGTATTCCGATTGCGTGGTCGGTGCTTGGCCTTCTCGATTTCATCGGCGCGGTGGGAACCGCATTCCTGGCGACCCAAACCCTCGCCATAGTGCACACCGACCCACCGACGTCGGTGTTCACCCAATGGCCGATGGTCCTCTTTCCGGCCTACCTGGTGCCCTTCTCGATCATTCTGCACATCACCACGATCCGCGTGCTGCTGGCAAACCGGAGGCGTGCTCGGGATGTACATGCGTCCGTGGCCGCATCGCTGTGACGGTGGAACTTCGACGCAAAAACCCCGTGTCATCGTGTTGCGCAGCGCGATTGAGGCTAATGACGGGTTCTTGTTCAGCAACACCGGAGATGGCGTGGTCGCCGCGTTCGCCTCGCCGAAGTCGGCGGTTGATGCGGCGGTCTCTGCGCAGCGGGCGCTGGAGTTGCCGGTGCGGATGGGGTTGGCGACCGGTGAGGCCGAGCTACGCGACGGGGACTATTTCGGCACGGTGCTTAACCGGGCGGCGCGGGTGATGTCCGCCGGGCACGGCGGTCAGGTCCTGGTGGCTGACTCGACGGCGGGGCTGCTCAGCGGCGTCGATCTCGTCGACCTGGGGCCGCGCCGGTTGCGGGACCTACCGACGCTTATCGGTGTCTTCCAACTGCGTGCCTCGGGCCTGCGCAACGACTTTCCGCCGTTGCGGACCCTGGATCCGAGTCCGGGGAACCTTCGGCCACAGCCGACGACGGCTGTAGTACTAGACCATCCGGCGGCCCAATATTCCTCTGCCCAGATTCAAGCGCATCGGGTTGGTGTCCCGACCATGGAACAACAAGGTCAGGCGCCAATTCTCACTGCGGGGTCGACGGCACGAAATGCAGCGGTGACGGTGTTGATGAAATTCTCCATCGACTGAATACCGGCTCTCCTCGTGACTCCGTCCTTTTCCCTCCAGCGGTCAATACTGACTTCCGCCCGAACAGTCGCTCGAGAGACCTGGTTGAAAGTCACGCTGGCGCTGAATTCGTCACCGGACCCGCCTGTGCCGATCTTGCTCGCGTGCTTGAAGATGATTCGATTCGGGCTCTCCATATGGACACGCATGCCGCCACCCAAGAATGCCGCCTTGACCGATGTGTCGTTAGGAATGAAGTGAGCGAGACTCGCAACGACGGAATCGATCGATGCAGTCGTCATCAAAATCACGTTCCGATCGATCAGCTGCCGCTGCCGCGCGTACTGATCACGGAAGAAGATATTGCGCTTGGCTTTTTTCTTGATCGTGGAATAGACCCAACTAACTCCGAAGAGTCCACCGAAAAACAGGACCGCGAATCCGACGCCTGACATCTTAGCGCCCCGGGTATTGCGTTTGGCCAGGCTGCCCCCAGCTATTCGGCTGCTGCTGGCTAGCGGGCGGCGGTGCGACTCCCGGATATGGCTGCGGTGCTTGCGGATACGCGCCAGTCACCGGTGGTTGTGGCGGCGGTTGATTCCATTGCGCCCGATTCGGCTTGCTCAATCGGTTCTCTAGGGCAGTGAATCCCGCACTCAAACCACGTCCGAGCAGAATCTCGACGCCGCGAATCGCGTACCAACACACCACGCTGGCAACAACAGCAACAGCGATGCCGGCCGCGACGCTGTGCGTCTTGACGCCGACTAGCAGTCCAGCAGCCATTCCAACGAGCACACCGTTGGGAGCATAAGTCAATCCCATAGCTGACTCACTTCGTAGGTTCGGTATTGGGGACTATCAGTATTGAACGAGGCAATACGTGACGTCGTGTGGTTCGTGCGCGAATGTAATATCCACTCGCCCTGGGCAACTCGCATGCAGGTCCACGATATTGGCGATGCGATAAACCGTTTCATCGGACTTAAAATGATTTGTCATCCAGCGAGGTGATCCGTCTCTCGTCGATCTGCATTCGACTTTCTTCAGGTCGTGGCCACTGCTGTAGGCGATCTTCGGTGTTACGCAGTCGCCGATTTCGAACTTCGGGTCGATCAAGCTACCGACGAGCTTGAATCCACCAAACCCTATGATCAGAATTCCGGCAATGAATCCAAGCTTGAGCAGACCACGGTTCTTCGGCGGACCCGACGGATACGGACCCGACGGATACGGTCCCGACGGATACGGTCCCGACGCCTGCGACGCCGGAGTCGGACCGGGACCGACGCTGGGAGCCGCGCCCTCCGCCTGATTCGCCAGTCTCACCTGAGCCAGTAATTGGTGCACGTGCCGCGGCCACGGAAGCCTGCGGACACGCACGAACCAAGCGCCGCCGGCTGCAACCATCGTCACCAGCAGCCAGAAGAACCCGGGTGAGAACAAGAAGGCCAAGAGTGCAAACCCGGCCACGCCGGCAAGCAGATGGAACGGCTGCAGGCTGAACAGTGGGGCACCGCTGTTCGGGGAAGGCTGCTGCGCTGGACCAGATGGCGTTGTGCCCCAAGGCTGCGGCGGCACTACGGGAACCGACGGAAGCGAGTACTGGCCGGCATCGTGGCCGCCAGCGGCGGCTGGCGGCGGCAAGGGCGATGCCGCCGGCCCCACCGGCGGAGGCGGGTCAGTGTGCGCGGCAGGGGTAGGCCCGGCGCCGCTGTATGTGGTACCCGCGGCGAACTTGCTGGGATCGACTACGGGCCGACCGGGCGGCCGCGGAGTGGGCTCAGTCTGTGAGGAAAAGTGCTGGGCAGCTTGACGGCGGTACTCCTGATGGGGATCAATGCTCCCGGTGTCGCTCATTGCGGCTCCTAACCATCCAGCAAAGTCGCATAAATGCGCAAAGACTGAGGAGAGTTTACGGTGACGGCACCGCTACGAATGTCAGTCGTTCGGTTGAATTCACGTCCGTCCGCCAAACGCAAATGTGCCCAATTCCCTGAGGAATTGGGCACATTTGAAACTCTTCGCGATATAGCCTTCGCTACTTGGCCTTCTCGAGCACCTCGACCAGACGCCACCGCTTGGTGGCCGAGGTCGGACGGGTCTCCATCAGCGAGACGCGGTCGCCAATACCGGCCGACTCGTTCTCGTCGTGCGCCTTGACCTTCTTAGTGGTCCGGATGATCTTCCCGTACAGCGGGTGCATCTTGCGATCTTCCAGCTCGACCACAATGGTCTTCTGCATCTTGTCCGACACCACGTAACCGATCACGGTCTTGCGGCTGCCACGCGGCTTCTCGGTGCGCGCGGTGTGCTTGGGTCCCTTAGTTTCTGCCATGATCAATCCTTACCAACCGGCCCGGACGCCAGGCCCAACTCACGTTCACGCAGGATGGTGTACACCCGCGCAATCTCCTGACGCACGGTACGCAGCCGGCGATTGTTTGCCAGCTGACCGGTCGCCATCTGGAAGCGAAGGTTGAACAGCTCTTCCTTCGACTCGCGCAGACGGGTGGTCAGCTCTTCCTCGGTCAGCTCACGCAGCTCGCCGGGCGAAGTTCCAACTGCCATCAGAACTGCTCCTCTCGGGTCACGATGCGTGCCTTGATCGGCAACTTGTGGATAGCGCGGGTGAGCGCCTCGCGGGCGATCTTCTCGTCGGGGTAACTCAGCTCGAAGAGCACACGGCCCGGCTTGACGTTGGCGACCCACCACTCCGGCGAACCCTTACCCGAACCCATGCGGGTCTCGGCAGGCTTCTTGGTCAGCGGGCGGTCCGGGAAGATGTTGATCCACACCTTGCCGCCACGCTTGATGTGCCGGTTGATGGCGATACGAGCGGACTCGATCTGCCGGTTGGTGATGTAGGCATGGCCCAGGGCCTGGATGCCGTAATCACCGAAGCTCACCGAGGTGCCGCCACTGGCGATACCGCGCTGCTCCGGGTGATGCTGCTTGCGGTGCTTGACCTTGCGGGGAATCAGCATGATCAGCTCTCCGTTGCTTCCGACGGTGCGTCGGCAGAAATGGCGGCCATGTCGACCAAGCCCCCGAAGCAATCCCACGTGGCGATGCCGGTAGAAACCGCCGAGCGTCATCGGCCACCGCGTGTCACGGGCGGACACGCGGCCACGGCTATCGAGGCTGCCGACTCAACCAGATCCATATGCCATCTAGCGAAAGCGCGGCACAAACGACAACAGGTTGGACCACACGATCCTGCCTGAGCGAAAGGAAGTGTCCGTTGCCTGAATGATGTGTGATCACTAGCAGAGTCCGGGCGCCGTAATTCCCCGAATACACAAGCCCGGCTTGGACCTACCGCTGCTGCTGCCACCACCGCTCGATGACGAACTTCCGCTGCTTTGCTGCTGTCGTTGCTGCTGCTGCTGGCGTTGCCGCTCCTGCTCAGCCGCAGCAGCCGCCTGACGTTCCTGCTCAGCCGCAGCAGCCGCCTGACGCTCCTGCTCAGCCGCAGCAGCCGCCTGACGCCGCTGCTCAGCCGCAGCAGCTTGCCTATCCTGTTCAGCCTGCTGCTGCGCCGCCTGCTGCTTCTGCTTGTCCTGCTCAGCCTGCTGCTGCGCCGCCTGCTGCTTCTGCTTGTCCTGCTCAGCCTGCTG
>NZ_JARXVD010000008.1 GCF_029892685.1 Mycobacterium sp. OTB74
AGCTGGAAGCAGCGGCGTTCGACGCCGCCTTGGCATCGCACCACGATGGGTTGATCGCCGACTGGAAACGCGACCACGACACCGAGGCGCACGCCGGCGAGCAGGCGCCACCGTTCCCGGACACCGTCGATGCGTTCATGAGCCTGATCGAAGCCGGCTGGGACACCGACGTCGCACACCGGCCACACGGCCAGCACACCACCGTCGTGGTGCACCTCGACGTCGAACACGACACCGCCGCACTACACCTGGGCCCGCTGCTGACCGACGACGAACGCCGCCTGCTGCTGTGCGATGCCACCTGCGAACTCTGGCTGCAGCGCCACGGCCAACCCATCGGCGCCGGACGCACCACCCGCACCATCAGTCGCCGGATGCGCCGGGCACTCGAGCACCGCGACCGCTGCTGCGTCGTTCCCGGCTGCGGAGCCACCCGAGGATTGCACGCCCACCACATCCAACACTGGGAAGACGGCGGACCCACCGACCTTCACAACCTGGTGCTGCTATGCCCGCACCATCACCGCTTGCATCACCACGGCGGCATCACCATCACCGGACCCGCCGACCGACTGATCGTCACCGACAGCACGGGAAAACCACTAAGCGGCGGATCGCTGGCCCGCCCACCAACCACACCACCACCCGCAGTCCCACCATGCCCCGGACCCACCGGCGAACGCGCGCAATGGTGGTGGTACCAACCCTTCCAACCACCCCCACCAGCACTCAACTAGGTCGTGCCTGCCGAATTGCGGGCTGAAACGTCGGGCGGAGCCACTGGAGTGGGCCCGATCGGTGATCACTGCATCGAGCCGTGTCCCAGCACGCCCACGCCGACGCGCGTTGGAGGGCCGCAGACCCGAAATCTATTCCCGCTGAGGATCATTCAATAACCGAAACCGACATGCCGCACTCGCCTCAATAGCTCACGCGCAAGCTGGTCACCACCGACGTACGTAACTGCAGAATCGGTACCGCAGCCCCGTCTTGCTGGTCTGCCACTCCCCTGTCGAGCGGGCCCAGGAGTCGTCGAGCACTGGGGCGAAGGCGTCACCGTCGGGGACGTCCAGGTCGATCTCGGTGACCTCACACTGCGTCGCCGACGGCAAAGCCATCGCGTAGAGCTGCGCCCCACCGATCACCCAACCGTCGACCTCGGCGGGCAGCACGGTGACCACCTCGGCGCCCTCCGCGAGGTACCCAGCATCGCGACTGACCACCACGTTGCGCCGTCCCGGCAGCGGCCGGAACCGCTCGGGCAGCGACTCCCAGGTCAGCCGGCCCATCACCACGGTCTGTCCCAGCGTCAGCTCTTTGAAATGCGCCATGTCCTCCGGCAGCTGCCACGGGATGTCGTTGCCCCGACCGATGACACGGGAGTTCGCCTGCGCCCAGATCAACTTCACGCGGCCGTACCGGATTGTTCGGCCCTGAAAGCAAGCCTCACACCGCCACCGACGCCTTGATGGCCGGATGAGGGTCGTAGTTGACGATCGCGATGTCCTCGTATTCGTAATCGAAGATCGAATCACGCGGCGCCAGAACAAGTTCCGGGTACGGGCGGGCCTCCCGGGACAGCTGCAGCTGCACCTGCTCGACGTGGTTGTCATAGATGTGGCAGTCACCACCGGTCCAGACGAAATCCCCCACCCCAAGTCCGGCCTGAGCGGCCATCATGTGGGTCAGCAGCGCGTACGAGGCGATGTTGAACGGCACACCGAGGAACAGGTCGGCGCTGCGCTGGTACAGCTGGCAGCTCAGCTTGCCGTCGGCGACGTAGAACTGGAACAACGCGTGGCAGGGCGGCAGCGCCATCTGGGCGATCTCGCCGACGTTCCAGGCCGAGACGATGTTGCGCCGCGAATCCGGGTTGGTCCGAAGCATCTGCAGCGCCGCGCTGATCTGGTCGATGTGTTCACCCGACGGGGTCGGCCAGGAGCGCCACTGCACGCCATACACCGGACCGAGTTCGCCTGTCTCCGAAGCCCATTCGTCCCAGATGGTGACGCCATGCTCCTGCAGCCACCGCACGTTCGAGTCACCCCGCAGGAACCACAGCAGCTCGTAGACGACCGACTTGGTGTGCACCTTCTTGGTGGTGAGCAGCGGGAACCCGGCGTTCAGGTCATAGCGCAGCTGATGGCCGAACAAACTCCGGGTGCCGGTGCCAGTTCGGTCGGATTTTGGCGTGCCCTGCTCCAACACCAGGCGCAGCAGGTCTTCATATGGTGTCGGTACGGGTGTCGGCACAGCCACACTGCCAGCTTACGTGTGGAGGCATGGAGTAGAACGTAAAGGGCGAGCGACGCGACGGGAGAAAGAGAAGCCGTGCCAGTAACCAAAGAGACCATTACCACCAAAGACGGCAGCTGCGCAGCCACCGTCGCGACCCCTGACGGCCAAGGACGATGGCCGGCCGTCGTGATGTACCCCGACGCCGGCGGACCGCGCCAGGCGTTCGACGACATGGCGGCCCGGTTGGCCGGGCTGGGTTACGTCGTACTGGTTCCGGACATCTACTACCGCAACGCCGGCTGGGCCCCTTTCGACATGGCGACCGCCTTCACCAATGACGCCGAACGGGCCCGGCTGTTCGGGATGATGCAGAAGATCAGCCCCGACGTGATGGTTGCTGACGCGAACGCCTTCTTCGACTATCTGGCCGCCCGCCCGGACGTCAAGGGCGACAAGTTCGGCACCACCGGCTATTGCATGGGCGGGCGCACCTCGATCGTGCTGGCCGGCAGCGTGCCTGAGCGCATCGGCGCGGCGATGTCCTTCCACGGCGGCGGCTTGGTCACCGACGATGACACCAGCCCGCACCTGAAGGCCGACAAGATGACCGCGGTGGTCTACGTCGGCGCCGCCGAGAACGACCGGTCGTTCACCGCCGAGCAGGGCGAAATCCTGGACAAGGCGCTGACCGACGCCGGGGTCGAGCACACCGTGGAGTTCTATGCCGGTGCACACGGATTTGCGGTGCCCGACCACGTCGGCGTCTACGACGAAGCGGCCGATGCCCGGCACTGGGAGGCCATGGAGCGAGTCTTCGGCGCCGCCCTGAAGTAACCCCCGGGTGCGGGCGCACCACCCGCTGTGCGGGACCATTGACAGCGTGTACGACCAGACCAGCAGCTACGAACCCGACGCCAACGAACACGGATCCCGGCTGGACCCGGTACTGGCGCGCAGCTGGCTGCTGGTCAACGGGGCGCAGTACGACCGTTTCGCACCCGCCACCCGGTCCAGCGCTGACATCGTCATCCTGGACATCGAGGACGCCGTCGCCCCCAAGGACAAGGAAGCCGCCCGAGCCAGCGTGGTCCGCTGGCTGGGCGACGGCAACAGCGACTGGGTCCGGATCAACGGCTTCGGCACCCCGTGGTGGGCCGACGATCTCGAGATGCTGGCCCAGACCTCGGCCGGCGGCATCATGCTCGCGATGGTCGAGTCCGTCGACCACGTCACCGAGACCGCCAAGAGGCTGCCGGACGTGCCGATCGTCGCCCTGGTCGAGACTGCCCGCGGCCTGGAGCGCATCACCGAGATCGCGTCGGCCAAGGGCACGTTCCGGATGGCTTTCGGCATCGGAGATTTCCGGCGCGATACCGGGTTCGGGGACAACCCAGCCACCCTGGCCTACGCCCGGTCTCGCTTCACCATCGCCGCGAAGGCCGCGCACCTGCCCGGGGCCATCGACGGTCCCACCATCGGTTCCAGCGCGCGCAAGCTCAGCGAGGCCACCGCGGTGTCGATCGAGTTCGGCATGACCGGCAAGATTTGCCTGACGCCGGAACAGTGCGCAACGGTCAACGAGGGCCTGTCGCCGTCACTGGACGAAATCGCTTGGGCGCAGGAGTTTTTCGCTGAGTTTCAGCGGGACGGCGGAGAGATCCGCAACGGCTCGGACCTGCCGCGCATCGCCCGGGCCAACAAGATTCTGGACCTGGCCAAGGCGTACGGCATTCATGCCTCAGAGTTCGGCGACGACCCCGACCACGTGTCGGCGCCGTCGGACACCTACCACTACTGAGTGTCGTCGGCGGTTTGCTTGGCCTTGCGCAGTCGCAACGGGATCATCGCCCGCCAGATGCCGCGCACCGCCAACAGCCCCGAGATGACCACCATCACGATCAGCAGGATGAACATCGGCAGCCAGTCGGCACGTGAATGCTTGACATTCCACCACACGACGGTGAACACGATCGCCAGAAAGAATAGGAAGATGTCACGCCAGCCGCCGCGCCCGTTGGCGGCGTAGTTGGCCGCAAAGGCCCGAAACTGCCGACCGCGGTCAATGCCGGCGATCAGCTCGTCAATGCGCAGGTCGATCACCCGCTGCAGTTCCGCGCGGCGCTCGGTCTGCTCGGGCGGCAACCGGTCCAGCATGTCCATATCAGCCTTTATCGCGGAACGCATGTCGCCGGGTCTGAGCCCGCCAGCGGCCACTCCCAATAATGCGCCGCCGGCGATCGGTGCAGCTCCCAACGCCAAACTGGCAAGTCCCGGCATGTTTTCGCTCCTCCGTTATCTCCGTCATCGACGCGTCCGCCATCGACCCTAGCAAGGGGCACGGCCGTGAAATATCTCCGCGAACGGATGCCCAACGTTCCAACACGGTCCCAGCAACGAACCCGTCAGCCCATCAGCGTCGCAGCGACGGTCGCGCCGAGATTCCAGCACGCCTCCAGCTCGGCCTTGCCCGGCTTGCCCGAAACCACAACGTAGTCAGCAGCTTTCACCCATCCCAACCCGGTGGTGATGGAAGTGACGGCCCGCTCGGCGCCTTCGGTGCCCTCGTTGCCGTGCAGCCACAGCCCGAAGGGGCGGCCGCGGGTGGCGTCCAAGCATGGGTAGTAGATCTGGTCGAAGGCATGTTTGAGCGCGCCCGAGATATAGCCCAGGTTCGCCGGGCTACCCAGCAGATACCCGTCGGCCTCCAGGACGTCGGCGGCCGCCAGGGTCAGCGCCGGGCGGCGCAGCACCTCGACACCCTCGATCTCCGGGTCAGTGGCACCGGCCAGCACCGCCTCGAACATCTCCTGACAGTACGGGGACGGAGTGTGGTGCACGACAAGCAGTTTCACGCGCGCTCCCGGGACGAGCGCTCCAACTGCACGGCCTTGCGGATGGTCTCGCGGGCACGGCTCCGGTCCCCCGCGTAGTCGTAGGCGCGGGCCAGCCGGTACCAGCCCCGCCAATCGTCGGGGTTGGCTTCAACCTCGTCGCGCACGGTTTCGAACAGCGCGTCGGCAGCGTCGCGCTCGATGCGCCCCGACGGCCGCTTCGGCAGCTCGCTGACGTCGAGTTCGACACCTTCCTCGTGGGCCAGCCGGGCCAGCCGCTGGTGTGCGAAGCCGGCACGCAGCGTGGCGGCCATGGCCCACAGGCCGATCAAAGGCAACACGAAAATCCCGATACCGAGCCCGATCGCGGCAGGCTTCCCTGATTGCATCAGGATCACCCCGGAGCGGCCGAGCATCAAGAAATAGACCACCAGCGCCACGCACAGGAACGCCACCACCAGCTGGATGCGCAGTACCTGCGAGCTCGATTTGGTCATCGGGACGGTGTCACAATCCCATCATCGCTTCGATACCGATGGTCAGCCCGGGGTGTTTGGCGGCCTCGCGAACCCCGAGCAGCACACCGGGGACGAAGGAGGTGCGATCGATGCTGTCGTGCCGGATGGTCAGGGTCTCACCCAGGGTGCCGAACAGCACCTCCTGGTGGGCCACCAGCCCGCGCAGGCGCACCGAATGCACGGGGATGCCATCGACATCGGCCCCTCGAGCCCCCGGCAGGCCGGTGCTGGTGGCATCGGGGTTGGGCGGCATGCCTTTTCGTGCTTCGGCGATCAGTTGGGCGGTGCGGGTAGCGGTACCCGACGGCGCGTCAGCCTTCTGCGGGTGGTGCAACTCGACGACCTCGACGGACTCGAAGAAGGGGGCAGCCTGCTTGGCGAAGTGCATGGACAGCACAGCGCCGATGGCGAAGTTCGGGGCGATCAGCACGGCAACGCCGGGTTTGGCCGCCACCCATTCACGCACCTGCGCGATGCGCTCTTCGGTGAAGCCAGTGGTGCCGACAACGGCGTGAATGCCGTTGTCGATCAGGAACTTCAGGTTGTCCATCACCACGTCGGGGTGGGTGAAGTCGACGACTACCTCGGTCTGGCTGTCGGTGAACAGGCTCAGCTGATCTCCGGCGTCAACCCCCACGGTGAAGGTCAGGTCGTCGGCGGCCTGCACGCCCTCGACGATGGTCGCGCCGACTTTGCCCTTGGCTCCCAAAACTCCAACTCGCATGACAGAAAGCCTAGCCGTCGTACCATCTGGCCCATGCGCGGCTACAAGATCCTCATCACCGGACCGACCGGCCAGGTGGCATCCCCCATCGCCAAGGCCCTGGCGGCCGACAATGAGGTGTGGGGTATCGCCCGGTTCACCGACCAGAAAGCACAGCAGGACTTGGAGCAGGCCGGCGTTCACTGCGAGAAGGTGAATCTGGCGAACAGTGACTTCTCAGCCCTGCCAACCGATTTCGACTATGTCTTGAATCTGGCGGTGGCCAAGAGTGGACGCTGGGACAAGGACCTCGGCGCCAATGCCGAGTCGGTTGGTCTGCTGATGGCACATTGCCGCGACGCCAGGGCATTCCTGCATGCATCGTCGGCGGCGGTCTACGACCCGCCTGACGACGAGCCGCGCACTGAATCGGCGGCCTTGGGCGACAACCACAAACACCTGTTCCCCACCTACTCGATCTCGAAGATCGCCGGTGAGGTGGTTGCCCGCACCATGGCTCGGACACTCGGGCTGCCCACCATCATCGCCCGGTTGAACGTCCCGTACGGCGACAACGGGGGTTGGCCGTTCTATCAGATGGAGATGATGCTGGCCGGTATGCCGATCCCGGTTCCGCCGGGCGGCCCGGCCCGGTACAACCCGATTCACGAAGACGACATCATCGCGACTTTGCCGAAGCTGCTCGCGGCGGCATCGGTTCCCGCCACCACGGTGAACTGGTGCGGAGATCAGACCGTCAGTCTGCAGGACTGGTGTTCGTACATCGGCGAATTGGTCGGCAGGGAACCCGTATTCGCGGAGGATCCGAATGCTCTTCGGGGCGGCCCGACCGACACCACCCGGATGCACGAACTCATCGGCGGAACCAGCGTCGACTGGCGCGACGGCATCGGCCGGATGGTGCGCAAGTTCCATCCGGAACTTGTCGGCGCGTAGCCCCCGGCGGTCTACAGCGGCGACGCGCCGCGCAGGTGCTCGAAGATCAGCGAAGTCTGGGTGCCGGCGACATCGGTGTCAGCGTTGAGGTTCTCCACCACGAAGGCACGCAGGTCGTCGGTGTCGCGCGCTGCGACATGCAGGATGAAGTCGTCGGCGCCGGCCAAGAAGTAGACGTCCATGACCTGCGGCAGTTTGCGGATGCCGGCGATGAAGTCTCGAATCCGGCCACGGGCCCCAGATTGCAGCGTTACCGCGATCATGGCCTGCAACGACAGCCCGATGGCAGCCGGATCGATATCGGCGTGGAAACCCCGGATCACGCCAAGTTCCTGCAGTCGGCGCACGCGGCCGTGGCACGTGGATGGAGCGATCCCGACAGCCTCAGCCAGCGCATTGTTCGGCATCCGGGCGTCGGCATGCAGTGCGGTCAGAATGCGCCGATCGGTGACATCGATCACAACCTGTTCCGCAGGCCGAATATCCTTCGAGCCGCTGGGGTGCGCTGGCGGTACAGTCGTTGATTCTTCGGACATACCGTTATCTTAACGAATATTGATCAGTGTTATTGTGGTCATATCGATATTTGTTCACACTTGACGATATCGCGACACAGCGAAGTGCCTCGCGCCCCGATTCCCGACCCCAGGAGCACCCCAATGCGCGTCGGCATCCCCACCGAGATCAAAAACAACGAATACCGGGTGGCCATCACCCCGGCCGGCGTCGCCGAACTGACGCTGCGCGGACACGAGGTGCTGATTCAGGCCGGTGCGGGCGAGGGATCGGCAATCCACGACAACGACTTCAAGGCCGCCGGTGCGCAGATCGTCACCACCGCCGACCAGGTCTGGGCCGAATCCGAACTGCTGCTCAAGGTCAAGGAACCGATCGAGCCCGAGTACTCCCGGATGTGCAAGGGCCAGACCCTCTTCACCTACCTGCACCTGGCCGCCTCGCGCGCCTGCACTGACGCGCTGCTGGCCTCGGGTACCACCTCGATCGCCTACGAGACGGTGCAGACTGCCCACGGAGCCCTGCCGCTGCTGGCCCCGATGAGCGAGGTCGCCGGCCGCTTGTCCGCGCAGGTCGGCGCCTACCACCTGATGCGCAGCCACGGCGGCCGCGGCGTCCTCATGGGCGCCGTGCCCGGGGTGGCCCCCGCAGAGGTTGTGGTGATCGGTGGCGGCGTGGCCGGCTACAACGCCGCCCGCATCGCCAAGGGCATGGGTGCGCACGTCACCGTCTTCGATCTGAACATCAACACGCTGCGCAAGATCGACAATGAGACCAATGGCAGCATCGAGACTAGGTACTCGTCGAGCCTGGAGCTTGAAGAGGCCGTCAAGAAGGCCGACCTGGTCGTCGGCGCAGTACTGATCCCGGGTGCCAAGGCACCCAAGCTGATCACCAATTCGACTGTGGCCCATATGAAGTCGGGCTCTGTCCTGGTCGACATCGCCATTGATCAGGGCGGTTGCTTCGAGGACTCGCGACCCACCACACACGACGACCCGACGTTCGCCGTCCATGACTCGGTGTTCTACTGCGTGGCCAACATGCCCGGGGCGGTGCCGCGGACGTCGACGTTCGCGCTGACCAACGCGACCATGCCGTACGTGCTCAAGCTGGCCGATCAGGGTTGGCAGGCCGCCTGCCGCGCCGACTCCGCGCTGGCCAAGGGCCTCTCGACGCACAACGGCGAACTGCTGAGCGAGCAGGTCGCCTCTGACCTCGGACTGCCGTTCGGTGCTGCGGTGCTGTAACGCCGCAGCCTTACAGGCCGGTGCGTCACGCGTCGGCCTGGCGATGACGTTTTCGCGGACCTCGACAATGCATTCTTGACATGTGTCAACTAAGGTGTGCGCATGCTGTTGCAGGAGATTTTGCCGACGCCGCCGTCCTCCACGGCCGAAGCGCTGGAGTTGTTCGACGCCGCCGATGCCGTCGAACCCGACTTCATGATCGGCACCTGGCACGGCGCCGAACTGCCGACCGGACATCCGATGGACGGGCTGCTGGAAACCAGCGGATGGTGGGGCAAGCAGTTCATCGACGCCGAGACCGTGCACCCACTTCTGTTCCCCGATGTCTCCGGGGAGGCGCTGTGGCCGCTCAATCCAGCTCTGGCGTTCGGCGGACTCGGGTTGGCCGCCAAGGTGCCGGTGCTGAGCAAGATGTCCCTGGCCGCGCCGATCGCCGCGTTGCGCCCGGTGCTGCGGGCCCACTCGGCCAAGGCCCGGCTGCGCACTACGCGGTATCGCGGAATCGACACCGCGACAATGATTTACGACCAATTGCCGATCAACGACGTGTTCCGCAAACTGAGCGATGATGCAGTGCTTGGCGCCATGGACTTCCGCGGGTCGCGCCGGCCGTACTTCTTCGTGCTGCGTCGCGACAACTCTCTGCGACTGTCGCGCTGATCAGCTAGAGCGACCGCAGCGCCAGCGCCGCGAGCTGCCCGACCAACGGACGCAGACTCGCCGCGTCGGCGTCGTCAGCCCGGGACCGCGTCATGACCGCCAACAGAACCCGCCGCCCGCCCGGGCCGAAAACCACTCCGACGTCGTTGGTGCTGCCGTAGTCACCGCTGCCGGTCTTGTCCGCACTGGTCCAGCCCTGCGGAAGACCTGCACGCATGCTCGATGTCTGGTTAGCCCGCATCCAGTCGAGCAGCAGTGCCCGTCGCGCCGTACTCAACGCCGCCCCGTCCAGCAGAGCGCGAAACCCGGCAGCCAGCGCTGCCGGGCTGCTGGTGTCCCGCGGATCACCTGGCACCGCCGAGTTCAACTCGGTCTCCCACCGATCCAGTCGGCTCTGGTCGTCGCCGATGCTGCGGGCGAAGGCGGTGATCTCCGACGGTCCACCGATGGTCGTCAAAAGCAGGTTGCCGGCGGTGTTGTCGCTGCGCTGCAAGGCGGCCTCGCACATTTCGTGCAGGGTCATCGCGGTACCGGCCCGCGGGCCCGTGACCGGTGAATTGGCCACCACACCCGCAGGATCGACGACCACGCTGTGGTCCAGGGACAGTTGGCCGTGATCGACCAGTTGCAGCACCCGGCCCGCCGCGTAGACCTTGAACGTCGAGCACACCGCAAACCGCTCGTCGGCACGATTGGCAACCGACCGGCCGGACACCAGATCGGTAGCCACCAGACCGATCAGCGCGTTGTTGTCGTTCTCCAGATTCGAAATCTGTTCCACGAGAGACGATTCCGGATCAGCGGAGGCCCTGCCTGGGCGCAGCGCGGTGACGGACGCAACAGCCAGAGCGGTTCCACCGGTGAGCATCCGGCGTCGGCTGATCACGAACTCAGTCGCCGATGGACCGCAACGACCGCGGCAACGTCCGCTTGGACTGCGGCCCCAAAACCGCTGCGCCATATGGCCGTTGCAGCAACAACCGGGCCACCGCGTTGACCTCGTCAAGGGTGACGGTGTCAATCAAGGCAAGGGTTTCGGCAATAGTCCGGTGGCTGCCGTAGTTGAGTTCACTGCGTCCTATCCGGTGCATCCGAGAACCGGAATCCTCCAGCCCCAGCACCAGACCGCCGCGCAGCGAGCCCTTGGCGATTTGGCATTCGCTTTCGGTGATCCCGTCGCGCGCAACGTCTTGCAGCACCTCGGTGGCCACCCGGGTCACCTCGTCGAACCGTTCCGGCAGGCACGCCGAGTACACCGACAGTGCCCCCGCATCGGCGAAGGTGTCGATGGTCGAGTACACCGAGTAGGCCAGGCCGCGGTTCTCCCGAATCTGTTGGAACAGCCGCGAACTCAGACCGCCGCCGAGCGCGGTGTTGAGCACCGATAATGCCCAGCGGTGTTCCCAGTTGCGACCCGGGGTACGCACACCGAGGAACATGTGGGTCTGCTCGGCATCGCGCTTGACCAACTGCAGCATCGGGTTCCCGGTCACCCGGCCGGTGCCCTTGCGGGGCGCAATCGGCTTGGCACCGCGCACCAGATGGGGCCGGAAGTGCTTGCGCACCAAGGAAACTACCTCGTTGTGGTCGACGTTGCCGGCCACCGCAACCACCATACGATCCGGCGTATAGCGCCGCACGTGGAACGAGTGCAGTTGAGAGCGCGTCATCGCCGAGATCGACTCGACGCTGCCGATCACCGGGCGGCCCACTGGATGCGACCCGAACATCGATGTCAGGAAGACGTCGCCCAAGGTGTCCTCGGGGTCGTCGTCACGCATGGCGATCTCTTCGAGCACCACATCACGTTCCAGTTCGACATCGGCCGGGGCGCAGCGCCCGTTGAGCACCACGTCGGACACCAGATCGATAGCCAAGGCCAGATCGCTGTCCAGCACGTGCGCGTAGTAGCAGGTGTGCTCGCGTGCGGTGAATGCGTTCAGCTCACCGCCGACGGCGTCGACCGCCTGGGCGATGTCCACCGCGCCGCGGGTCGGCGTCGACTTGAACAGGAGATGCTCGAGGAAGTGCGCGGCCCCCGCGACCGACGGACCTTCATCGCGCGAGCCGACACCGACCCACACGCCGACTGACGCCGAATGGACCCAGGGCAGATGCTCGGTGACCACCCGCAGACCGCCGGGCAGCGTGGTCCGGCGCACCGCGGCCGGAGCCTCCAGCGTTGCCGCTGAAGGACTCCGGCCGTTGCGCAGGTTGGGACTAGGAGTTTGCAGTCGCGGCATCTGCCGGCGCAGCCCCTGAATCGACTCCAGCCTCGGTACTCGAAGCCGCCGCGTCACCTTCTTCGTCGACCAGGATCAGCGAGATCTTCTGGCCCTTACCGCGGTTGTCGGCAGAGATATCGGCGATCTCGACGCGCAGCTTGTCGCCGACGTTGACCACGTCCTCGACCTTCGCCACGCGCTTGCCCTTACCGAGCTTGGAGATGTGCACCAGGCCGTCCCGGCCCGGCAGCAGCGACACGAACGCACCGAAATCGGTTGTCTTGACGACAGTTCCGAGGAACCGCTCACCGATCTTGGGCAGCTGCGGGTTGGCGATGGCGTTGATCTTGTCGATCGCGGCCTGCGCCGCCTCCCCGTTGGACGCACCGACGAACACGGTTCCGTCGTCCTCGATGGAGATGTTGGCGCCGGTCTCCTCGGTGATCTGGTTGATCACCTTGCCCTTGGGCCCGATCACCTCACCGATCTTGTCGACCGGCACCTTGATGGTGGTGATGCGCGGTGCGTACGGGCTCATCTCGTCCGGGGTGTCGATGGCCTCGGCCATGACCTCCAGGATGGTCATCCGGGCGTCCTTGGCCTGCGCCAGCGCACCCGCGAGCACCTTGGACGGGATGCCGTCCAGCTTGGTGTCCAGCTGCAGCGCGGTGACGAAGTCCTTGGTGCCGGCGACCTTGAAGTCCATGTCGCCGAAAGCATCTTCGGCGCCCAGGATGTCGGTCAGCGCGACGTAGCGGGTCTGCCCCTCGACCTGATCAGACACCAGGCCCATGGCGATACCGGCGACCGGAGCCTTCAGCGGCACGCCGGCGTTCAGCAGCGACAGGGTGGAGGCACACACCGAACCCATCGAGGTGGAACCGTTGGAGCCCAACGCTTCCGACACCTGCCGGATGGCATACGGGAACTCCTCGACGCTGGGCAGCACCGGCGCCAGGGCACGCTCGGCCAGCGCGCCGTGGCCGATTTCGCGGCGCTTGGGCGAACCGACCCGGCCGGTCTCACCGGTGGAGAACGGCGGGAAGTTGTAGTGGTGCATGTAGCGCTTGGTGGTGTCCGGACCCAGCGAGTCGATCTGCTGAGCCATCTTGATCATGTCCAGCGTGGTGACACCCATGATCTGGGTCTCGCCGCGCTCGAACAGGGCACTGCCGTGCGCCCGCGGGATCACCGCAACCTCGGCAGACAGCGCCCGGATGTCGGTGATGCCACGGCCGTCGATCCGGAAGTGGTCGGTCAGAATGCGCTGGCGCACAAGCTTTTTGGTCAGCGAGCGGAACGCCGCGCCGATCTCCTTCTCGCGGCCCGCGTAGGTCTCAGCCAGACGCTCGAGCACCTCGACCTTGATCTCGTCGGTGCGCTCATCGCGCTCCTGCTTACCGGCGATTGTCAGCGCCTTGCCGAGCTCGTCGCCGGCCACCGAAGACACCGCGTAGAAGACGTCGTCGGCGTAATCCGGGAACAGCGGGAACTCGCCGGTTTCCTTGGCCGCAGCGGCGGCCAGGTCGGCCTGGGCCGCACACAGCGCCTTGATGAACGGCTTGGCGGCCTCCAGGCCCTCGGCCACGACGGCCTCGGTCGGCGCACCGGCGCCACCGGCCACCAGCTCGATGACGTTCTCGGTGGCCTCGGCCTCGACCATCATGATGGCCACGTCACCGTCTTCGAGCACACGCCCGGCGACGACCATGTCGAACACGGCCTTCTCCAGCTGCTCGACGGTCGGGAACGCAACCCACTGGCCACCGTCGGCGGTACCGACGGTCGGATCATTGATGAGCGCCACGCGAGTGCCGCCGACGGGGCCGGAGAACGGCAGACCGGCCAGCTGGGTGGACGCCGACGCGGCGTTAATGGCCAGCACGTCGTACAGGTCCTTGGGGTCCAGGCTCAGCACGGTGACCACGACCTGGATCTCGTTGCGCAGACCGTCGACGAACGACGGGCGCAGCGGACGGTCGATCAGCCGGCAGGTCAGGATGGCGTCGGTGGAGGGACGGCCCTCGCGGCGGAAGAACGAGCCGGGGATGCGACCCGCGGCGTACATGCGCTCCTCGACGTCAACCGTCAGCGGGAAGAAGTCGAAGTGGTCCCTGGGGCTCTTGCTGGCGGTGGTCGCGCTCAGCAGCATGGTCTCGTCGTCCAAGTAGGCGACGACCGAACCTGCGGCTTGGCGGGCCAGGCGGCCGGTCTCGAAGCGGATGGTGCGGGAGCCGAAGCTTCCGTTGTCGATTACGGCTGTGGATTCGAAAATGCCGTCTTCAATTTCAACTGCAGACATGGATGTCGCAATTACCTCTCTCGGGCCCCACGTCAGGCGGGGATTCCCGTAATTTCTGGGTCTCTTTATTCAGTTGTCGCATCGTCACACGCGAGCACCCAGAAATCCCGAAAACCCTCCCGCAAACTGCTGACGGCCGTCGATCGAAGCGGCCGGAGTAAGCCCCGACAGCCACTACCGAAGACCGCCCTACGAGGTCGGGTCGGATGCTGCTGCGATGTACGCACGTCTCAAGCGCAGCGCTCAAAACAGATACATATTACACCGGGACCATGTCGACAATCGGCCCGGCAAATCCGCGGACGTGCGGGGTATGCACGCCAAATCTGGAAAATCCGCACGCACGGGTCACCAAAGTCACCGGGTTGGCCCCGTAAACGCCGATCGCCAGGACTGCCGATGGCAGACCTGGCGATCCTCGTTGAGTCCTGGAAGCGTCAGCGACGCAGACCCAGGCGCTCGATCAACGAGCGGTACCGAGCGACGTCGACCTGCGCGACGTACTTGAGCAGCCGGCGGCGACGGCCGACCAGCAGCAACAGGCCACGACGGCTGTGGTGGTCGTGCTTGTGCTCCTTGAGGTGCTCGGTGAGGTCGGCGATCCGCTTGGTCAGCAGGGCAACCTGAGCCTCCGGCGAACCGGTGTCGGTCTCATGCAGGCCGTACTGGCCGAGGATCTCTTTTTTCTGTTCGACGGTGAGCGCCACGAAACAACTCCAATAAACGGGTCCGCGAAGAATAGTGAAGGCAAGGCCACCGCGAACTGCAGCACATGCCAGGCCGTCGGGCAGTCTAACAGGAAGTTATTACGTAGCCAGAATCGTGCGAGCCCGCTGCGTATCGCGGTCCATCGCCACGATCAGCTCGTCCACCGATTCGAACTTCTCCTGGCCGCGGATGCGGGCCACAAAATCCACCGCGACGTGCTGGCCGTACAGGTCGGCATCGGTGTCCAGTACGAACGCCTCTACCGTGCGGGTGCGGCCCGAGAACGTCGGGTTGGTGCCGACCGACACTGCCGCCTGGTAGCGCTCCCCCGGCGTCACGGTGCCCACCGCCGGCCCGTGCCCCAGCACGGTGAACCAGGCAGCATAAACCCCGTCGGCCGGGATGGCCGAATGCATCGGGGGCGCCACGTTGGCGGTCGGGAAACCCAGGCCGCGGCCGCGGCCGTCACCGCGGACCACGACGCCCTCGACCCGGTGTGGGCGGCCCAGGGCCTCGGTCGCGGCGACCATGTCACCGGCGTCTACGCAGGACCGGATATAGGTGGACGAGAACGTCACCGTCTCGGCCTGGTGATGCTCGGCGACCAGCGAGATGCCCTCCACCGCAAAGCCGAACCGATCACCGGCCTTGCGCAGCAGGCTGACGTTGCCGCCGGCTTTCTTTCCGAAGGTGAAGTTCTCGCCGACCACCACCTCGACTGCGTGCAGCCGCTCGACCAGTAACTCGTGCACGTAGCGCTCGGGGGTGAGCTTCATGAAGTCGGTGGTGAACGGGATGACCAGGAAAACGTCGATGCCGAGTTCCTCGACGAGTTCGGCACGCCGGGTCAGCGTGGTCAGCTGCGCCGGATGACTGCCCGGCATCACCACTTCCATCGGATGCGGGTCGAAGGTCATCAGCACCGTCGGTACGCCGCGGGCCCGACCGGCCTTCACAGCATGGTTGATCAGCTCGGCGTGCCCACGATGCACACCGTCGAACACCCCGATGGTGACCACACAACGGCCCCAATCCGTGGGGATTTCATCCTGCCCCCGCCAGCGTTGCACGCCCGCAAGCCTACGGCGCACTGCCACAACCGGCAGCGTCAGATCCCCGGATCAGGTGATGATTGCCTAAACTTCGTGCTGTGAGTCCTGACGACAACCCGCCCGAGCTCTCCCCGGTTGCCCAGGACTATCTGAAAGTCATCTGGACAGCACGGGAATGGTCGCACGAGAAGGTCAGCACCAAGATGCTGGCCGAGCGCATTGGGGTGTCTGCCTCGACGGCTTCCGAGTCCATTCGCAAGCTGGCCGATCAGGGCCTGGTGCACCACGAGAAGTACGGCGCGGTGACCCTGACCGACACCGGGCGCAGCGCCGCACTGGCCATGGTGCGCCGGCACCGGTTGATGGAGACGTTCCTGGTCCAGGAGTTGGGCTACAGCTGGGACGAGGTGCACGACGAGGCCGAGATCCTCGAGCATGCGGTCAGCGACCGGATGCTGGACCGGATCGACGCCAAACTCGGTTACCCGACCCGCGATCCGCACGGTGACCCGATCCCGGCCGCCGACGGTCAGGTGCCGACACCTCCGGCCCGGCAGTTGTCGGCTTGTGCCGACGGTGATTCCGGAACCGTGGCCCGCATCTCTGACCATGATCCGGAGATGCTGCGGTACTTCGACAGCGTCGGGATCACCCTGGACTCGCACCTTCGGGTGCTGGCGCGGCGGGACTTCGCCGGGATGATCTCGGTGGCGGTGACCAATCCGGGTACCGGCGACGCCTCCGACGAGTCGACTGTCGATCTGGGAAGCCCTGCGGCAGAAGCGATCTGGGTAGTCGCTTAGCGCGTCATCGGCCGGCGACCAAGCCGGCAAGCAGTAGGTCGAACATCCTTTGGCGCTGCTCGGGCGACCCGCTGGCAAGCATGATGCCCAGCAAGCTGGCGAACACGTCATCCGCAGATACATGCGACCGCAGGCCGCCATCGCCGGCGCCCGCTGCCAGTAGCGCGCTGATCGCGCCGATCACGCCCCTGCGCGTGTCCCCCATGTCGATCGCACCGGAGGCGAAGATCGCCGTGAGCGACTCGGCCATACCGCGCTTGGTGGCCACGAACACCGCGTAGCGATCCATCCAGAGTCGTAATGCCTCGGCCGGCGGATGGGCCCGCAACAGGTCCTGCGCCGAGGCTGCGATCTCGGCCAATTCGGCCCGGTACACCGCCTCGACCAGCGTTCCCGACGGCCCCGTGCCGCTGGCCGCCGCCCAGAAACCGGCCGAATTGCGCGCCGCAGTCGAGACCGACCTGAGTCAGCTTGGGCTGGAACAGATTCCGGTGGTCAACCTGCGGCGCATGGACCTGGCCCCGGGCGTGCAGGCCGAGATGATCGCGCTGCCCTGCCAGCCGGCATCGCCTGCGTCCAGAACGCATACAGCGTGCTGGACCGGGTGCAGGAGGACACCCTGCAGCTGTGCCTCGAGGAGCACATCACCTGGGTGCCGTTCTTCCCCCTCGGTTCGGCATTCCCGGGATTCCCGAGCGTCGCCGACAACCCTGCCGTACAGAAGGTGTCCGACCGAATCGGCGCAACGCCGGCCCAGATCGGGCTTGCGTGGCTCTTGGCGCATGCCCCAAATACCTTGTTGATCCCCGGCACCCGCTCCATCGCACATCTGGATGACAACGCGGCGGCCGGTTCGATCCAGCTCGATGCCGAGGCGCTAGCAGTCCTGGATGGCGTTGGCACTCTGCCCGGGGCAGACACCGCGCACCGGCACGGGGCAGAACCGTTTTTGGCCGAAAGCGACTGAGCGGCTACAGCGTTGCCGGACGCAGCACCACCACCGACTTGGTGCGCTTGGCGCCGTCCTCCAGCAGGGCGATCACCTGACCGTCGGCCGCGGTGGCCGCGTAGGTGCCGTCGATTCCGGCGGGCGCCAACGCCCGGCCGTGTCGGGCGTCCTGCACCTCGAACTCGGTCAGGTCGCGGCGCGGGAACCCAAGCAGGCAGGCCGCGTCTAGGCTGTAGCTCAGTTCGGCGGCGTCGGCCAACTGATCCAGCGTCCGCGCCTCTTCCAGGCCGTATCGGCCAACCTTGGTGCGCCGCAACGCCGTCAGATGTCCACCCACCCCGAGCGCGGCTCCGACATCGCGGGCCAGCGCCCGGATGTAGGTGCCCGATGAGCAGTCCACAGTCACGTCCACATCGACGAACTCGTCGATCCGGCGCGTGGCGTCGACCGAGAACCGCGAGATGCGAACCCGACGCGCGGCCAGTTCCGGAGCCTTGCCTTCGCGCACCAGTTTGTAGGCCCGCTCGCCGTCGACCTTGATGGCGCTGACCGCCGACGGCACCTGGTCGATCTCGCCACGCAGCGCGGCGACCGCCCGCGCGATCTGCTCGTCGGTGACGTGTCCGGCCGGAATCGTCTGCAGCGCTTCACCTTCAGCGTCTTCGGTGGAGGTAGTCTGACCGAGCCGGATGGTCGCGATGTAGGTCTTGTCGGTGGCGGTCAGCAGCCCCAGAATCTTGGTGGCCCGCTCGATCCCGACCACCAGCACACCGGTGGCCATCGGGTCCAAGGTGCCGGCATGGCCCACCTTGCGGGTGCCGAACAATCGGCGGCACCGGCCGACCACGTCGTGGCTGGTCATCCCGGCCGGCTTGTCGACGATGACCAAGCCGGGCTCTGGTGGCGGTGGTTTCACAGCGAAATCGCCGTCACCACAAGACCGTTGGCCACCGTCCAGCGGCCCGGCAGCTCCCTCAACGGCGGGCCTGATTCGGCAGTCGGGTCGATCAGGATACGCGACCGGAAGGTCCCCGACGTACCAGAGAAGTCCGCGGCGAAGGTGATGTGCGCATCCTCGAAGCCCAACCAGCGGTGCGTCAGCGGGAACCAGGCCTTGTACGTTGCTTCCTTGGCGCAGAACAGGATTCGATCCCAGTGCAGGCCACCGGCCAGAGCTTTCAGCTCGGTCCGCTCCGCTGGCAACGACACCGCGTCGAGCACCCCCTTGGGTAGCACGCCATGCGGTTCGGCGTCGATGCCCACCGAACGAACCTCGTCCGTACGACCGACCACGGCCCCACGGAACCCTTCACAGTGCGTCAAGCTGCCGACGATCCCGTCCGGCCAGCACGGTTCGCCCTTGTCCCCCTTCAGAATCGGCACCGGACCGACGCCCAGCTTGCCCAAGGCCTCGCGGGCGCAATAGCGCACCGTGATGAACTCGTTGCGGCGTTTGGCAACCGAACGCGCGATCAGCGGCTCTTCCTCCGGAAGCGGAGCCAGATCGGCCGGATCGGAATACATTTCGGCCGTCGCCACCATATCGGGCAGCACGGCCGACAACAGCGGACTCATTTGTTCAGTCATCTGCCCTGGTTCTTCAGCCGCTCTCGCATCTTCTGTGCGTGCTCGCGCATCTCCGCGGTGATCTCGAAGTGACCGCCGAAGTCGTTCAGATACCCGGGCTGGTAGTTCGGGTCCGGCAGGATTTGCCGCATCCAGCGATACGGCTTGCGGCGCCGCCACTCTCGCGGATAGCCGACCGAGACCTCCTCGAACCGAACGCCGTCATACCAGGTGGTCCGCGGGATGTGCAGGTGTCCGTACACCGAACAGATCGCGTTGTAGCGGGTGTGCCAGTCGGCCGTTGCGGTGGTACCGCACCACAGCGAGAACTCCGGGTAGAACATTGCATCACAGGGTTCGCGCACCAGCGGGAAGTGGTTGACCAGCACCGTCGGGGTCATCCAGTCCAGGTCGTCGAGCTTCTTGCGGGTAACCGCCAGCCGGTCGCGGCACCAGGCGTCGCGGGTGGCATATGGCTCGCACGAGAGCAGGAACTCGTCGGTCCCAACAACATTGCGCTCCCGGGCCAGCGCCATGCCCTCAGCCTTGGTCGCCGTGCCCTGGGGCAAGAAGGTGTAGTCGTACAACAGGAACATCGGCACGATGGTCGCCGGGCCGCCCTCCTCGGTCCACACCGGGAACGGATGCTCAGGGGTGACGATGCCCATCTGGTCGCACATGTCGACCAGATAGTCATAGCGAGCCCGGCCAAAGAGCTGCATCGGATCCCTGTTGGTGGTCCACAGTTCGTGGTTACCGGGGACCCAGATGACCTTGGCAAAGCGCTTGCGCAACAGGTCCAACGACCAGCGGATGTCGTCGGTGCGCTCGGCGACGTCACCGGCGACGATCAGCCAATCGTCCGGCGAGGCAGGGTGCAGCGACTCGGTGACCGGCTTGTTCCCGGTGTGACCTATGTGCAGGTCACTGATCGCCCAGAGAGTCGGGTGGTTCGACACAACCGAACACCCTACTTGGACGATTCGGTCATCCCTCCCATACAGCGGGACAGAACTAGAACAGGTTCCTGCTTCGCGTTCGGTTGGGACTAAGCGACTTGTAGACTCCCGGCAACATCCGGTCTGCCTAACGAGGAGTGCAATGGCTACGAAACTGCGGCTGCTATCGGCCATCTGTGCGCTGGTGGCAGCGGTCGTCGTGGTCTGGCAGAGCAACCCGGCTACCACCACCAACGCCGACCGGGTCCAGTTGCGCTCCACCTCCGCACCCATGAGCGGCCCGTCCACCACCATCAAGTGGCCGGTGGTCCCCACCACCGACCCCAACCCGTTCGACCCGTGCGACCAGATCCCGCTCGACGTCACCAACGGCCTTGGCCTGGGCTTCACCCCGCCCGACCACGAGGACGGTCTGCGCTGTCACTACGACGCCGGCAACTATCAGATGGCGATCGAGCCGATTGTGTGGCGCACCTACGAGCAAACCCTGCCGCCCGATGCCGTCGAGCTGACCGTCGCCGGGCACCGTGCGGCCCAATACTGGATCATGAAGCCGACCGACTGGAATGACCGGTGGTGGACCACCTGCATGATCACTTTCAAAACCCACTACGGCATCATCAATCAGTCGCTGTACTACTCGCCCATCGAGTCGCCCGACCGGCCTGACTGCCTGCAGACCAACCTGCAGCGGGCCAACCAGCTGGTGCCGTACTACAAGTTCTGATTCCGTCATTGATCCCGCGGCCGCGGCGCCGGCCACTCGGACTTCGGCGCCCTGAACGCAGGATTAACGGGGGTTTTACAGGAGCCATCAGTACCCTTCGCTAGGTGAGCTCAAGAATCACCCGCTACGCCTCCCTTGCGCTGAGCCGCGCGCTCCACGTGCCGCCGCCGACAGCGGACTACACCATGACCCGGGCACGCACGCCCATGCGCGACGGCGTCGAGCTGATCGGCAACCACTACAAGCCGACGGGTGCGCCGAAGGGCACGTTGCTGGTGCGCTGCCCGTACGGGCGCGGGTTCCCGTTCGCGACGCTGTTCGGCTCGATTTATGCCACCCGCGGCTATCACGTGCTGCTGCAGAGCGTGCGCGGCACCTTCGGCTCCGGCGGTGAGTTCAACCCTATGGTCAACGAGATCGCCGATGCCGCCGACACCGTGGTCTGGCTGCGCGAGCAGCCGTGGTTCACCGGGTCGTTCGCCACCATGGGGTTGTCGTACCTGGGCTTCACCCAGTGGGCCTTGCTGACCGATCCGCCGCCCGAGCTCAAGGCTGCGATCATTGCCGTCGGCCCGCATGATTTCGCCGAATCCACTTGGGGCGCAGGCTCATTCAAGCTCAACGATTTTCTGGGCTGGAGCGACATGATGGCCCACCAGGAAGATCCGAACCGCGTTGCCGTCGGGTTGCGCCAACTGCGGGCACCGCGGCTGGTTTCACGCGCCAGCAATCAGGTGCCGGCCGGTCAGGCCGGCCGTGACCTGTTGGGTACCGGGGCATCGTGGTACGAGTCGTGGCTGGACCATCCGAACGCTGACGATCGGTTCTGGGAGAACATGGCATTCGACGACGTGCTCGACAAGGTCGACGTGCCGGTGCTGCTGTTCGGCGGCTGGCAGGACCTGTTCCTGGAGCAGACCTTGAGCCAGTACCAGCACCTCCGAAGCCGGGGCGTCCCGACGGCGGTGACCATCGGTTCCTGGACGCACACTCACCTCATGTCCAAGGGCGCGCCGACGGTGGTGCGCGAATCGCTGGCCTGGCTGGACAACCACCTGGCCGGCCATACCCCGACGACCGAGCGGGCGCCGGTACGGGTCGAGGTCACCGGCCAGGGCTGGCTAACCATGGAGGACTGGCCGCCGGCCGCCACCGAGTGTGAGCTGTACCTGCACCCGGCGCACCGACTGGCGGCCGACGCTCCGTCAGCCGCCCAGCCGCCGTCGCGGTTCACCTTCAACCCGGCTGCGCCGACACCGACAATCGGTGGCCGGCTGCTGTCCACCGACGCGGGCTACTGCGACGACTCGGCGCTATCGATGCGACCCGACGTCGTCGACTTCACCGGGGATGTGCTGACCGAGGATCTGTACCTGCTGGGCGTGCCGGTGGCTGAGCTGACCTTGTCCTGCGACAACCCGCACCGGGACATCTTCGTCCGGGTCAGTGAGGTGGATTCCAAGGGCCGATCGCGCAACATCACAGACGGATACCGAAGGCTCACAACAGATCCCAGCGCCCCCAGCACCGTGAGACTCGAGCTGGATGCGGTTGCCTACCAGGTGCGGGCCGGCTCGCGACTGAGGGTGGTTGTCGCCGGTGGCTGCCATCCGCGATTCGCCCGCAATCTGGGAACCGCCGAACCGCTGGTCTCCGGGCAGCAGATGGTGCCGGCCACCCATACCGTGCACCACGGCACCGGCGGACTGTCCAAACTCGTCCTCCCCGTGGCGACGCTGTCAGCCGACTGAGGTGCGCACCTTCGCGGCGACGGCCTGCAGCGTCGCCTCGTCGTGCACCGGTGCGCCCCATTGCGGGTCCAGCGGCAGGTCCACCCAACTGCGGCAGCCCGCGTAATCGGCGCTGCGCGCGATGGTGACCGGCGCGGTCAGCGGCCGGGCCTGCACCACCAGGACCGTCAACCGGTGCCGGGGCCGGAAATCCAGTCGGTCCTCGCGCACCGATCCGGCCGTCCAGATGTGCAGACCGGCGAGGTCATCCAGGTGCTCCGGACGGTTGACCTCCACGGCGGCAACCACTTTCGCTCCCCCTCTGATCACCAGCGTCGAGTCGGTGCTGTCCGGTTCCGCCTCGGTGACCAGACTGTGGTGCTCAGGACGCACCCGCTCGGCGTGGCTGTGCGCGACGGTCGGGAAGAACACGAACTGCGGCGCTGAAGCCGGATTGCTCCTCACGTGCGCGGGTAGCGCAAAGCGCTTCTCGTGAATGCCGCCTTTGCGCAGCAGCACGCACTGACGCCCGTCCAGCAGCGCCAGCACGGCCGCGCCCCACTCCTTGAGCGCCGGCGAATTCACCTGGCCGCCAACCTCTTTTGCACCTCAGGCCGACGAAGCGGCGGCACTGTCTTGGGCGGTTGACGACGCTCAGGCAGCTGAGCCAGCAGTTTCGTCGTGGCTGCGGTGACCTCGGCGACGGCAGTCTCGAATGCTTCTTCGTTGGCCGCTGTGGGGCGGGTGATCCCGCTGACCTTCCGGATGTACTGACGCGCGGCGGCCTCGATCTCCTCAGCTGTGGCCGCCGGTTGCAGCCCACGCAGCTCCGTGATGTTTCGGCACATGCCCTACACGATATGTTCAGGGCATGACCGACTGCCTTCTGATCGACACCACCGATCGGGTCCGCACTCTGACCCTGAACCGGCCGCAGGCTCGCAATGCCCTGTCCACCGAGCTGCGTGACCAGTTCTACGGCGCGCTGCGGGCTGCCGAGACCGATCCGGACGTCGACGTCATCATTCTGACCGGCGCCGACCCGGTGTTCTGCGCTGGCTTGGACCTCAAAGAACTCGGCGAAGGCGCCGAGCTGCCCGACATCTCGCCGCGCTGGCCCAACCTGACCAAGCCGGTGATCGGCGCCATCAACGGTCCGGCCGTCACCGGCGGCCTTGAGCTGGCGCTGTACTGCGACATCCTGATCGCCTCGGAGAACGCCAAGTTCGCCGACACTCACGCCCGGGTCGGGTTGCTGCCCACCTGGGGGCTCAGCGTGCGGCTGCCGCAGAAGCTCGGCGTCGGCCTGGCCCGGCGCATGAGCATGACCGGCGACTACCTGTCAGCGGCCGAGGCGCTGCGGGCCGGCCTGGTCACCGAGGTGGTGGCACACGACGAGCTGCTGCCCGCAGCACGCCGCGTCGCTGCGTCCATCGTCGGCAACAACCAGAAAGCTGTTCGCGCACTGCTGGATTCGTACCACCGGATCGACGCCTCGCAGACCGATGCCGGGTTGTGGATTGAGGCTTCGTCGGCCCGTGACTGGAACAGCGCCGTCGGCAACGAGATCGCCGCCAACCGCGACGCCGTCATGCAGCGCGGCCGCGCCCAGGTCTGAGACGCGGGTCTGGGCCGTCAGCGTGGTGCCACCCGCACCACACGCTGCCCCGCTGTGAGAACTTCCGTTTCCTTTAGTCGGCCCCGGCACGCTGCGTTTCGGTCCGCCGAGCGGATCGCGCTCTTCCCTAATGCCTTCGCCTTCCATACGTTTGGCCCAGGCCAACCAGGCCAACCCAGGAGAATGGGTGGATGGGACACCCGTGCCGGAAGCACTAGGAGCAGGGCAAATGTCCATTTCGTTTCCATTCAAATTTGTCGACCTGGGAACCCCACTCCCGTTCAAGATCGAGGCGAACCCCGATTTCCCGGCAGAAATGGAGCCGGTATGCATCCTCAGCAACTTGGGGCTCCCTCCAGGAAGGGATACTTACATCACGGTAGGTGACGAGGCGCCTCCAAACGGTCCAGACCCTTGGGAACTGACATTCCACTGGGCAACGACGGGCGGACCCGCCGCCGGCTCATGGCAACTGGACGCGTTTCTTCAAAGCCTCACCGGCCCGATTCCGAATATCACCGTGCCGCACTTTCCGAAAATCGTCTCAGGGGTAAATCCTCAGAAATATGACGAATCAGTGATTGTTCCCCCGATCGGCGGGAGTATTCCGGCGCCGGGAATTTTTCTCTGTCGGCTCTTCGCGACCCTACGATGGAGAAGTATCGGGACGCCGCCCGTTGTCAGAATTGCTGGTCGCGCGGACGGCCCACTGATCGAGTTTTATAAGCCCGTGTAATACCGGCTGCGGCATTCCAATCGGCCGCGTGTTCGGACACGAAAGGTCGCAGCCGATGATGACAGCACCCTTATCTCCCGGCACGCAGTCGACGAGATGGAACAACCGACCCGACAACCACAGAAGAACGGCCACAGTGGCAATCCTCGGTGGCTATTTTCTGGTGCCTGAATCGCCAACGAGTGAATGGCGCACGGTCAGTCCTGCCAGCCCATTCCGGCAGCACCGACAAGTCAAGCTGAGCTGGGTCCCGGTCCGGTGAGCGGACCGCATTCTTCCCTAACGGCCCTTACCCTCCATACGTTGGGCCCAGGCCAACCGGGCCGATCCGGGAGGGCGGGTGGATGGCCCACCCGTGCCGGAAATTACTAGGAGCAGGAAAAAAATGAGCATTTCGATTCCATTCAAGCAACACGACTTTGTCGAGCTGGGAGAAGCGCCCCCCTTCAATATCCAGGCGAACCCCGCTTTCCCGGACGAAACGGACCCTGTATGCATCCTCACCAACCTAGGGAACCCAAGCTCTTCGGCACAACCGGATACTTTCATCACGGTAGGCCCCGGGACGGGTCCGAACGCGCCAGACACTTGGGACCTGACATTCCGCTGGGCAACGACGGGGGGGCCCGCTGCTGGCACGTGGCAGATCGACGCGTGGCTTCAGGCTGTCAGCCCTTTCCCACCAGGTAATCTCGTCGTGCCGGGCTTTCCGCAGTTTGTCGGTCCGGGGGGTACGGCGGTAGTTCCACAGCAAGAGAATCACGTATATACTATCGGCCCGTTCGGCTCAGGTATTACATTTCCGGTGGGAGTTTCTCTCTTTCGGCTCTACGCTTCCCTTCGATGGATAGCGGGGGCCTCTGGCGCTTCCCCTGTTAGAGTTGCTGGTCATGTGGAAGGCCCACTAATCGAGTTTTATCGCCCCGCGTAATACCGGCGGCGGTATTCCAATATCTGCCATGCCCTCGACAAAGACGTTGAAGACGGCATCGCATCTCTCGTCTTTGTCGCGGGCATTTCCATTAAAACCCGCCACGCATGTCTTAGGGAGGCTCTGAACACTAAATCTCGAGCAAAAAAGTAGTGCGGATACCGTGCATTTCCGCTGATTGGATCGCATTATGACCGAACGCCAGGGCGAACATTCCGACGATCAGGCCGGCCCGCCGCCGCGGCCGCCGGAGTTTCCCGAGCGCTACATAAACCCCTCCGACTCGATGCCGCACAGGCTCGAGAGCGACTCGCCCGAGCCGCCATCGGCCGAAAGCGGCCCGTCGGGTGATCCCCCGCCGGGGCTCGGCGGTGGCGCGTTGCTCGGCGAAGCCCCGTCATTCGACCCGATACCGTTCGAGAAGGTATTTCAGTGGCAGGTCCAGCCCGGTACGCAGCACTCGGCGGCGCCCGATGTAAGGGCCGGCCGCTCGACGGCCTCGGTGCCGGATGGACTGGCGCCGCACGGTGACACAGCGCGACCGGCCCTGCCCATCGGGCCGCCGGATTCGGGCGGTCTGAGTGAGCCTGTCACCCAGGCCCCGCCGCGGCCGGATCGTTTTGCTCAGTATGAACAGCAGCCTTACAACATCGCACCGAAGCCCGGAGAGCCCCCGCCGCGCCCCGCGGCCTTTACGGCCCGGCCAGGCCAGTCGCGGCAGCAGCCGCCCACGCCGGCACAGCGGTCGCCGGGCGGATGGCCCGCGGGTGGTCAGGGCTTCAACCATGCCCAGGGTTCGGCGGCCAACTGGAATTATCTCGAAGACCTCCGCAGTGGCGAGTTGGTGCCCATCCGGCGCATCCCCCCGGGTCGAGGCTGGCGCAAAGCCCTCTATGTCGCCAGTTTCAAGCTGATCAATTTGGGCCAATCCCCTGACGAGCGGTATCAGGGTGAGCTGGAGACCAAGACCCGGTCACTGTTGCGCGGCACCTACAAGATCGGTGTGCTAGGCAAGGGCGGGGTCGGCAAAAGCACCATCGCCGCCAGCGTCGGGTCGGTGTTTGCCGAGTTGCGCCAGGACGACCGGCTGGTGGCCATAGACGCCGACACCGGGTTCGGCAAGCTGGCCAGCCTGATCGACCCGGCGACGTCAGGCTCCTATTGGGAGTTGGCCGCAGACAAGAAGCTGTTTACGTTCAGCGATATCCGCAGCCGGGTGGGCAGCAACAAGTTCGGGCTGTTCGTGCTGGCGGGGGAAGCAGCCACCGCGCGGCGTCGCGTGTTGGACGCCGCGATCTACCGCGAGGCAACGATGCAACTCGACAAGCACTTCACATTGTCGATCGTCGACTGCGGATCGACCCTGGATTCGGCGGTGACCCAGCAGGTGCTCGCCGATGTTGATGCGCTGATTGTGGTGTCATCACCGTGGCATGGCGGCGCCTCGGCGGCGGGGCAGATGCTGGAATGGCTGGCCAATAACGGCTTCACCGGTCTGCTGCACAGCACCGTGGTGGTGGTCAATGACTCTGACGGGCATTCCGCCAAACATGATCGTGCTCTGCTGGTGGAGCGGTTCGGCAAGCGGGGCCAGAAGGTTATCGAGATACCGTTCGATGCGCACCTGCGCCCGGGCGGGGTGATCGACATCAGGGAGGAACTCAATCGGCGGACCCGGCGGCGCCTCCTGGAGCTGGCCGCCGCGTGCGCGGAGTATTTCGCTGCGACCGCTGAGCGACCGAGGGGACACGATGACTACCACCGCCGACAAGGCGGTCACCGCCGCATCCGAGACGCTGAACCCGGCATCGAGCCGGGTGCCGCTGCTGGTCGACGATCAACATCAGACCGACCTGCTACTTCCGGCCGCGGGTCCGCTGCAAGCTTCTCATGACCAGGCATTCTTACTCCTCACGTCTGTCTGCTGAATCCGACGTGAGGCTCCCGACAATCTTGGGTTCCTCGTCTTTGCGGAACGATGACCAGTCAACGGACAACCCACGGCTTGGGTCTTTCCGGAACGATGGCCAGTCAACGGCGAGGTCGACTAGCTTCCGCTCGTAGTCGATACACATGACCATGGCATCTGCTATCTGGTCAGTTTCCTCCCACATCGCCGTTACCCAGTCGCCAGGGCTTAGCTCGTCAACGTTTCCGAACACGTCACCGAACCCCACGTATGTCCAGTTGTTTTCGATTCGGATGTTTGGATCAATGGTGATTCTCATCTGATTTCCCTGCCGACAATCCAGCGCTGCGGTGGGAGTGCCACGCTCCTATCAAGTTACGCCGGTCGGCCCTTCCCACCTGATGTCGGCAGCATGCTCGAAAACCAACTCTGAAGGGGCGACAGTGTGCGTCTGTCCGGCAAGAGGCCGAGTCAGGTGTGCTTTGTGCGCACTCGGGCCCAGCGAGGGTGACGCCGTCGCCTACGCCCGGTAGGTCTGCCAGTCGCCGATGGCTTCCAGTCGACGACGCTGCTGGGTGGCGGCCGCGGCATCGAGCGCCCGGCCGCGTTCGTCGAGGTTGGCGCTGACCTGTCGTCGCTGCTCGACGGGTTTGGCATCGTCGTATTTGAACTTCGCTTCGACCGCCATTACGGCCAGGCGCAGGCCGCGGATGCCAGGCAACATCCGGCCATACGGGTCCTGTTCGGCGGCCACCTCACCGTGCCTGCCCTCAGGCTGGAAGTCCTCGAGCTGTGCACCAAGGATCTCGGCCTTGCCATCCGGCTCGTCGACAATCGTTGGGCGACAGACGAACTGAACACTCGCGTAATAACTGGTCGGGACACCGGCGTCGTCGGTTCCCCGCCAGTACGACGGAATGTATGCATAGTCACCGATCACCGCCAGGCGCACCTCCTCGGCGACGGCCAGGTGTTCCCACACCGTGTTGGGTCGGGCCAGGTGCATCAGCAGCTCGTCACCGGCCACGGTGAAATGCGCCGGCACCAGGATGGGTGCCTGGCCGGGGTCGCGATTGTTCACTGCCAGCACCCCGAACCGGTCGGTGCGGGCCAGCCACTGCCGCCATTCGTCGGCATCGGTCTGCGCGTCCCAGGGATGGATCAGCATGGCCCGAGGCTATCCCGCGGGTGCCGGTGCAGCCCACCGCCCGGACAGCGCGCGCCAGCCGACGAACGCCAGACGCAGCACCAGGAAGGTGCTCAGCCCCGACCAAATCCCGGCCAGCCCCCAGCCGAACACCAGTGACAACCAGATCAGCGGCAGGAACCCGACGAGGGCGCTGATCAAGGTGGCGGTGCGCATGAAAGCGGCATCACCGGCCCCCAACAGCACGCCGTCCAGCGCGAAAACGATTCCAGCGATAGGCAATTGGGCCACCATGAACCACCACGGAACGCCGATCTTGGCCTGTACCACCTGGTCGGTGGTGAACAACGCCGGCAGCACCGACGCCCCGAGCGCGAGCAGCGCTGCCAGCACCGTCGCCGCGACCAGGGAGAACAAGGTCACCCTGGCTGCCACCGAGGTGGCGGCCTTGGGCTGTCCGGCACCCAACGCTGCACCCACCAGCTGCTGTGCGGCGATCGCTAGCGAATCGAGCACCAGCGCAAGGAAATTCCACAGCTGCAGCACCACTTGGTGGGCCGCGACAGCCGCCGCGCCGAATCGCGCCGCGACCGCACCGGCGGAGATGAAGCAGACCTGGAACGCCAACGACCGCAAAACCAGGTCCCGGCCCAGCACCAACTGGGCGCGCAAAACGTCGGGCCGCGGCCGCAGCGACACCCGTTCGGACACCAGCGCTCTACAGAACAGCACGGCACCGATCCACTGCCCGACCAGGTTGGCCACCGCCGACCCGGCCAGGCCCAGCCGCGGCAACCCCACCCAGCCGAACACCAGCAGCGGGCACAGCACCGCTGAAACCCCCACTCCGGCAAGCACATAATGCAGCGGGCGAGCGGTGTCCTGCACCCCGCGCAACCACCCGTTGCCCGCCATCGACACCAGGATCGCCGGCACCCCGACGATAGCGATGCGCAACCACACCAACGCCGTCTCGGCGATCTGACCGGGCCCGGCCAGCGCTCGCAACAGCGGCACTGCGGCGGTCTGCACCACGGCAACGATCAGCAGACCGACCAGCATCGCGAGCCAGGTGGCCTGCACCCCTTCCCCAACAGCGGCGGCCCGGTCACCGGCGCCGTAGAAGCGGGCTGACCGCGACGTCGTGCCATAGGAAAGAAAGGTCAATTGTGAACTGACCATGCTCAGGACCAGCCCGCCAATGGCCAGACCAGCAAGTGGCAGCGCACCCAGCCGGCCAACCACCGCGGTATCGAACAGCAGATAGATCGGTTCGGCCGCCAGCACACCGAGCGCCGGAAAGGCCAGCGCCGCAATGCGGCGGCCGGTCACCTGTCGCTCAGCTGTCACGACACGCACGCTAGCTGCAAAAAGGGGTCAGCCAAGGGCGGAACACAGGGCCGCGACGACCTCGTCGGCGGTTCCGCTCGCCGAGTAGCCCGCAGCGAACCGGTGACCACCGCCGCCGAATGAACTGGCCAGCACTGCCAAGTCCACCTTGGTCTTGGCACGCATCGACACAGACCAACGCTGCGGTTCGATCTCCTTGAACACCGCTGCCACCTCGGCCTGAGCCGTGGTCCGAACGATGTCGACGATGCTTTCCACTTCCTCGGGCCGGGCCGGCGCATATTCTTCATGCGGCACAACGGCATACACCAGACCGAGACCGCCGGCAGCGTCGGGCACCAGGCAGGCCGAGGCAAGCACCCGCGACAACATGGGCAGCCAGGAGTACGGGTGGGTGTCCAAGAGCGCGCGACTAACGGCGGCATTGTCGACACCGATGTCCAGAAGCCGTGCGGCGAGCCGAAGCGCACGCGCACTGGCCCAGCGGAACGAGCCGGTATCGGTGGTCAGCCCGGCGTACAGGCAGTGCGCCACCGGCAGTTCGATGGTCTTGCCCCAGGCATCGAGCAGCTCGGCCACCAGCAGAGTGGTCGAATCTGCCGACGGATCAACGTAATTCGAGGTGCCGAACAAAAGATTGGATGCATGGTGATCGATCACCAGCACGTGGCGGCCTTCATCGGCCAGGTAGCCCAGCGAGCCCAGCCGCTGCGCGCTGGGAATGTCGACCGTGACCACCAAGTCAGCATCGGGGCGCATCTGATCGGGAGGCACCAGCAGATGCCCGCCGGGCAGCGTCTGCAACGACTCGGGCAGTTGTCCCGGCGCCGCGAACGAGACCTGGACTTCGGTGCCCTCGGATTCGAGGACCAGCGCTATCGCGAGGCCCGCACCGATGGTGTCGGCGTCCGGGTAGACGTGGCTGACCACGCTGACGCTCTGGACCGAGCTGAGCAATTCGGCCGCGCCGCGCGCATCAACTCGCGCGCCCTGCGGCAATACCTCAGTCTTCGGTTCGATCGCCGTCACCTTGATCCTCGGAGCCCTCGAGTCCATCTTCTTCGTCCGCCGACTCCTCCCCGCAGACACGGTACGGGTCTGCGTCACCGGCGTGCGTTGCACCCTCCCGAATCCGGGCCACGTCGGCATCGGCGGCCCGGGCCCGGGCCAGCAACTCCTCCATCTTGTGCGCGGCATCGGGCACGGTGTCGCGCTCGAAAGTCAGCGTCGGGGTGAACCGGACGCCGGTCCCCGCGCCGACTTTTGTGCGCAACGTGCCCTTGGCCTTCTCCAGCGCCGCCGCGGCGCCGGCATAGTCCGGCTCCTCGTCGAGGCTGGTCCCGATAACCGTGTAGTACAGCGTGGCGTCGTGCAGATCACCGGTCATCTTGGCATCGGTGATGGTTACGCCGTCCAGCCTCGGGTCCTTGATCTCGTATTCGATCGCCGAGGCGACAATCGTCGAAATGCGCTTGGCCAGTCGTTTGGCCCGTGCCGGATCAGCCATCGCTTAGGTACGAGCCTTCTCGACCAACTCGTACGTTTCGATGATGTCGCCTTCCTTGATGTCGTTGTACGTCAACGTCATACCGCACTCGTAGCCTTCGCGCACCTCGGTGGCGTCGTCCTTCTCGCGCTTGAGCGAGGACACCGTGAGGTTCTCGGCGATGACGATGTTGTCGCGCAGCAGGCGGGCCTTGGCGTTGCGCCGCATGATGCCCGACTGCACGAGGCAACCGGCGATGTTGCCGACCTTGGACGACCGGAAGATGGCGCGGATCTCGGCGCGGCCGAGCTCCTTCTCCTCGTAGACCGGCTTGAGCATGCCCTTCAGAGCGCTCTCGATCTCGTCGATGGCCTGGTAGATCACCGAGTAGTACCGGATCTCGACGCCCTCGCGGTTGGCCAGCTCGGTGGCCTTGCCTTCTGCGCGGACGTTGAAGCCGATGATGATCGCGTCCGAGGCCGAGGCCAGGTTGACGTTGGTCTCGGTGACACCACCGACACCGCGGTCGATAACGCGCAGCTCCACCTCGTCGTCGATCTGGATGCCCATGAGGGCCTCCTCGAGCGCCTCGACGGTGCCCGAGTTGTCGCCCTTGAGGATCAGGTTCAGCTGGCTGGTTTCCTTCAGCGCCGAATCCAGGTCTTCCAGGCTGATGCGCTTGCGGCTACGGGCGGCCAACGCGTTGCGCTTGCGCGCGCTGCGCCGGTCGGCGATCTGCCGGGCGATGCGGTCCTCGTCGACGACCAGGAAGTTGTCGCCGGCGCCGGGCACCGAGGTGAAACCGATGACCTGAACCGGACGCGACGGCAGCGCCTCTTCGACATCGTCGCCGTGCTCGTCGACCATGCGGCGGACGCGACCGTAGGCGTCGCCGGCGACCACCGAGTCACCGACGCGCAGCGTGCCGCGCTGGACCAGCACCGTGGCCACCGGGCCACGACCGCGGTCCAGGTGCGCCTCGATGGCCACACCCTGGGCCTCCATGTCGGGGTTGGCCCGCAGGTCCAGGGAGGCATCGGCGGTCAGCAGCACCGCTTCGAGCAGCGCGTCGATGTTGGTGCCCTGCTTGGCCGAGATGTCGACGAACATGGTGTCGCCGCCGTAGTCCTCGGCCACCAGGTTGTACTCGGTCAGCTGGGCCCGGATCTTGGCCGGATCGGCGCCTTCCTTATCGATCTTGTTGACCGCCACCACGATCGGCACATCAGCGGCCTGGGCGTGGTTGATGGCCTCAACGGTCTGCGGCATGACGCCGTCGTCCGCGGCGACCACCAGGATCGCGATATCGGTGGCCTTGGCACCGCGGGCACGCATGGCGGTGAACGCCTCGTGACCCGGGGTGTCGATGAACGTCACCAGACGCTCATTGCCGTCCAGCTCGGTGAGCACCTGGTAGGCACCGATGTGCTGGGTGATGCCGCCCGCCTCGCCCTCGCGGACATTCGCCTTGCGGATGGTGTCCAGCAGTCGGGTCTTGCCGTGGTCGACGTGGCCCATGACGGTGACCACCGGCGGCCGGCTGGCCAGGTCTTCCTCGTCGCCGGCGTCTTCGCCGTAGGTGAGGTCGAACGACTCGAGCAGCTCGCGGTCCTCGTCTTCCGGGGACACGACCTGCACGACGTAGTTCATCTCGCTGCCCAGCAGCTCGAGGGTGTCATCGCCCACCGATTGGGTGGCGGTCACCATCTCGCCCAGGTTGAACAGCGCCTGCACCAACGAGGCCGGGTTGGCGTTGATCTTCTCGGCGAAGTCGCTCAGCGACGCGCCACGGGCCAGCCGGATGGTCTCGCCGTTGCCATGCGGCAACCGCACGCCACCGACGATCGGCGCCTGCATGTTCTCGTATTCGGCGCGTTTCGCCCGCTTCGACTTACGGCCACGACGGGGTGCGCCACCCGGACGCCCGAAGGCACCCGCGGCACCGCCGCGCTGACCGGGACGACCACCGCCACCACCGGGGCCACCGCCACCGGGAGCGCCACCGCCGCCACCCGGACGACCGCGGAAGCCACCACCAGCTGCGCCGGCACCGGCACCACCGCCGGCGCCACCGCCGCGGTAGTTACCGCCACCACCGGCACCGCCGGGACGGGGACCGCCTCCCGGACGGGGACCACCGCCGGGGCCGGGACGCGGACCGCCTGGGCGGCCGGTCGCAGCGGGCCGTGCGCCGGGCGGACGCGGCGGCATGTTGCCGGGCGTGACGCCCGGACGGGGGCCGCCACCAGTACGGGGACCACCGGTGCCCGGACCCGGACGCGGCCCCTGCGGACGCGGGGCCGGGCGTTCAGCCGGCTGCTGCGACGAGAACGGATTGTTGCCGACCCGCGGGGCACGCGGTGCAGGCTTCGGAGCACCCGGACGCGGACCCGGAGTGGCCGGACGCGGCGTGGCCGGGGCAGGCGCCGGAGCCGCAGCTGCGGCGGGCGCAGCCGGCGCGACCGGAGCCTGCGGCTGCGGAGCAGCCGGCTTGGGCGCACCGGGCTTCGGACCCGAAGGGGCGGCCGGTGCAGCGGGTGCGGCCGGTGCGGACACCTCTGCCGCACGAGCGGGAGCGGGTGCCGGAGCCGGAGTAGGGGCCGTAGCCTGCGGCTGCGGAGCAGCCGGCTTGGGCGCACCGGGCTTCGGCCCACCAGACGGCGCCGCCCGCTTGGCTGCCGGAGCGGACGGGGCGGGAGCTGACTTGCCACCGCCGAATGCTTCGCGCAACCGGCGCGCAACGGGTGCCTCCACGGTGGAGGACGCTGATTTGACGAACTCGCCCTGTTCGCTCAGTCGGGCGAGCACTTCCTTGCTGGTCACACCGAGTTCCTTGGCCAACTCGTGTACGCGTGCCTTACCTGCCACTTCTCTCCTCGTCGTGAGGCGACAGCGGTGGTGGGCCGCGCCTCGGGTTTAGCTATGACGCATGGTCATCGGGACTTCACGGTGTGCTCATGTTCTTCGCTACCTGTTCTGGTTGCCGCGCTGGTTCGAGTCCGTTCAGGGATCTGACGAACTCTTCCACCGCGGAGGTGTCCGGCGAACCGGTGATGCGCAACGCTCGGGCGAATGCTCGCCGCCGAATTGCTGCATGGAGGCACTGCTGATCGGGATGCAACCACGCACCCCGACCCGGCAGGTTACCCGCTGAGTCGACTGAAACGCCGCATTTGCCGTCCCTGTCGCACACAGCCGCCACCCGAAGCAGGTCGACGGCCAGCTCTCGCTTCCGACATCCGATACAGGTACGTACCGGGGCTGCCGAATTCTCGCGCTGGATCACACTGCAGTCTACCGTCAACGGCCGTCGGGACAGAATCGTGGTCGGCTTGGCACCCAGGTGCCGTTCTGGTACCGAGACAACGCCTCCCACCGGCGGTTTTCAGCTAACCGTCCCGGGTGGCTCCGCGGCCGTCGCCATGAGTACCGTCGTCCGCATCACTTCGAATGTCGATACGCCACCCGGTGAGGCGGGCCGCCAGCCGGGCGTTCTGCCCTTCCTTGCCGATGGCCAGCGACAACTGGAAATCCGGTACCACCACGCGCGCGGCACGCTGCGCCTCGTCGATGACGGTCACCGAGACCACCTTGGCCGGCGACAACGCGTTGGCCACGAACTTCGCCGGGTCCTCGTCATAGTCGATGATGTCGATCTTCTCGCCCGACAGCTCGCTCATCACGTTGCGCACCCGCTGGCCCATCGGGCCGATGCAGGCACCCTTGGCGTTCAGCCCAGGCACCCGCGAGGCGACCGCGATCTTGGACCGATGCCCGGCCTCGCGGGCCACCGCGACGATTTCCACCGAATCGTCGGCGATCTCGGGAACCTCCAGCGAGAACAACTTGCGCACCAGGTTCGGGTGGGTGCGCGACAACGTGATCACCGGCTCGCGGGCGCCGCGAGCGACCCCGACCACGTAACAGCGCACCCGGTCGCCGTGCACATAACTTTCACCGGGCACCTGCTCGGCAGCCGGGATGACGCCCTCGGATCCCTTGGCCTCAGTGCCGACCCGGACCACGACCAGGCCTCGGGCGTTGGCCCGGGCGTCGCGCTGGATCACGCCGGCGACGATGTCGCCTTCCCGGGCGGAGAACTCGCCGTAGTTCTTCTCGTTCTCGGCATCGCGCAGCCGTTGCAGGATTACCTGACGCGCGGTGGTCGCCGCGATGCGGCCGAAACCCTCTGGGGTGTCGTCCCATTCGTGGATGACGTTGCCGTCGGCGTCGGTCTGCCGGGCGATCACCCGGACCATGCCCGACTTGCGGTCGATGTCGATGTACGCGTCCGGTTCGTGGCCCTCGGTATGCCGGTAGGCGGTCAGCAGTGCGGTCTTGATGGTGTCGACGACGACCTCGACACTGATCCCCTTGTCCGCCTCGATGGCATGCAGTGCCGCCATATCGATGTTCATCGGTCGGCCTCCTCTCCGTTCACGTCCGTCGCACTATCCACACCCGCCAGCTCCAACTCACGGCGATTGGGTGGTGAAAACTCCACCTGTACAACAGCTTTCGTAATATCTGCGATTTCCACCCGACGGACCGACAACCGGCCGCGGTCGGCGATCACGAGGTCGACGTGCACACCGTCCGAGGTCCCGAGACGGGCGCTCAGCGCGGCACCGTCGGCCAGGGTCACCTCGACCTTGCGGCCGTGTGCGCGCCGGAAATGGGTACCGGTGGTCAGCGGCCGATCCACCCCCGGCGAAGTCACTTCCAGCACGTAAGGGACGGTTTCCGCGTCATAGCGGTCCAGCAGCTCTGACGCGGTGCGCGACAGATCCGCGACAACATCCAGATCCAGACCGTCGTCCCCGTCGGCAACGACGACGATCCGCGGCGGCTTGGCGCCGGCCTCCACCCGCACGTCCTCGATGTCATAACCGGAATCCGCGAATGGCCCCGTGAGTAGCTCAAGCACCTGACCCTGGGTCGGTAACCGGCTAGGCGGCAGCGGACTTTCCGGCGTCTCCCGGGGCACGGCGAGCTCCTCATCTTGAGTTGTGCGGGTCTGGACAGGCCCCCAAAAGGGCGAAATCCAGTGTCAACGATACGCCAGCAATGCAGTGGCTATTGCCGAACGCACCGCGCGTCCGCGCGGCGCCGTGGCAATGGCAGGATGTGGCTGTGCCGAACGCCGAAACCACCGTCAGCAGACGGCGCGTCCTGATCGGTGCGGCAGCCCTGGCCCTTGCCGGCGGCACGGTGTCGGCCTGTTCGACGCCGCCTCAACGCGATCCCGCCCTCGATGCGCTACAGGGCCAGCTACAACAGGCCCGCAACGACAGCCAGCTTGCCGCCACCGCAGCCAGCGCCGCACCGCCGAAACTCGCGCCCGCACTGACGGCGGTCGCCTCGATTCGTGACGCCCACGCCCAAGCGTTGTCCGACGAGCTCAGCCGCATCGGAGGCGCAGCCCAGGCCGCGTCGAGCACCGCATCGAGCACTCCGGCCGCGGCGACCGGAACTGCCACCTCCGCGGTACCGACCACACCCCCAACCCCGCAGGACGTCATCACCGCCCTGCAACAGTCCGCGGACAGCGCTGCGCACGTCGCCTCAGGTCTGTCCGGTTATCCGGCCGGGCTGTTGGCATCGATCGCGGCGGCGTGTACCGCTGCATTCACCGTCACCCTCGGCGGGAGGCCTTCATGACCAGCCCGCACCCCTCCTCGTCGCGCCCCGCCAGCCCGGCCGATGCCGCGTTATTCGATGCGATCAACGCCGAACACGGCACCATTTACGGATACGGGCTGGTCTCGGCGCACACCAGCCCCGACGTCAACGACCTGGTGGCCGACGCGCTGGCCCAGCACCGCGACCACCGCGAGGCCGGGATTGCCGCCCTGGCAGCCAGGTCGATTCCGGCGCCGTTGCCCGCCGCGGGCTACCAGTTGCCGTTCGAGGTGGACAACCCAACTGACGCAGCCAAAGCAGCGATACGCATGGAAGAGGACACGGCCGCCGCCTGGCGCGCTGTCGTCGAACAGGCCGGCACCAACGAGGACCGCGCCCTGGCAGTCAAAGCCCTCACCGACTGCGCGGTGCTGGCCGCCCGCTGGCGCCAGGTGCTCGGCCTCACGCCCAACACCGTGGCGTTCCCTGGCGGTACCGAGTAGCCGGCCGGGGCTACCCGGCCAGCTTGGCGGCAATCGCAGCCGAAAGTCCCTCGACCGGGAGTCCGGTCTTCTCACCGCTGAACCGGTTGCGCAGCTCGACGGTGCCGTCGGCCCAGCCGCGGCCCACCACCACGATCCACGGCACACCCAGCAACTCGGCGTCCTTGAACTTCACGCCGGGCGATGACGTCCGGTCATCGAGCAGAACGTCCACGCCGAGGCGGTCCAGTTCACCGGCCAGTTCGGTGGCACCGGCACGGGCCTGCTCGTCCTTGTTGGCGATCACAAGGTGCACGTCGAACGGCGACACCGATGCCGGCCAGCGCAGACCGAATTCGTCGTGATGCTGCTCGGCGATCACCGCGACCAATCGGGACACCCCGATGCCGTACGAGCCCATGGTCAGGCGCACCGGCTTGCCGTTCTCACCGAGGACGTCGGCGCTGAAGGCGTCGGTGTACTTGCGACCCAGCTGGAAGACGTGGCCGATCTCGATTCCACGCGCGGAAACCAGAGGTCCGGCGCCGTCGGGCGACGGGTCACCGTCGCGGACGTCGGCGGCCTCGATGGTGCCGTCCGGGGTGAAGTCGCGACCAGCGACCAGGCCGACCACATGCTTGCCCTTCTCGTCCGCGCCCGTGATCCAACTCGTGCCATCAACCACGCGAGGGTCGACCAGGTAGCGAACTCCGTTGGCCAGCAACGCTTTCGGGCCGATGTAACCCTTCACCAGGAACGGGTACTTGGCGAAGTCGGCGTCATCGATCATGGCGTACTCGACCGGGTCCAGCGCGGCCCCGAGTCGCTTGTCGTCCACTTCACGGTCGCCGGGCACACCGATGGCCAGCAGTTCCCACTCCCCGCCCGGCTGGCGCACCTTGAGCAGCACGTTCTTGAGGGTGTCGGCTGCGGTGACCTCGCCATCCAGCGCGCCGTTGGCCCAATCGACCAGAGTTGCGATGGTGGGGGTGTCGCCGGTGTCGTGCACGGTCGCCTCGGGCCGGCCATCGATCGGTAGCGCATCGGGTCGCGCGGTGATAACTGCCTCGACGTTTGCCGCGTAGCCGGACTGCACGCAGCGCACGAAGGTGTCCTCACCGACCTCGCTCTCGGCCAGGAACTCTTCGGAGGCACTGCCACCCATGGCGCCCGACACCGCCGAAACGATGACGTATTTCACCGCAAGCCGATCGAAGATCCGTTGGTAGGCCTCACGGTGCGCCTCATAGGCGTCCTTGAGCCCGCTGTCATCGATGTCGAACGAGTACGAGTCCTTCATGATGAACTCGCGCCCGCGCAGGATGCCGGCCCGCGGCCGCGCCTCGTCGCGGTACTTGGTCTGAATCTGGTACAGCCGCAACGGGAAGTCCTTGTACGACGAGTACTCCCCCTTGACCGTCAGGGTGAAGAACTCCTCGTGGGTGGGGCCCAGCATGTAGTCGTTGTCGCGGCGGTCCTTGAGCCGAAACACCCCGTCGCCGTATTCGGTCCACCGGTTGGTGGCCTCGTACGGGGCCTTCGGGAGCAGCGCCGGGAACAGAATCTCTTGTGCGCCAATGGCGTTCATCTCGCTACGGACGATGCCCTCGATCTTGCGCAGTACCTTCAGGCCAAGTGGCAGCCAACTGTAGAGGCCGGGGGCGATGGGCCGGACGTAGCCGGCCCGGATCAGAAGTTTGTGGCTTGGCACTTCGGCGTCGGCCGGGTCGTCGCGCAGGGTTCGCAGAAACAGCTCGGACATGCGGGTGATCACAGCCGACCACCTTATCGAGCCACCTGGGGCGAGCGAAGCGACGGGGGAATTTACCGCTGGCCGGCCTGCATCACGGTCGGCAGGATCACATCATCAGTGCAATTGCTGCTCGACAACCTTCTCGTAGGCACCCCGGCCCTCGACCGGCACTGACGGCTTGAACTGCAACACTAAGTTCTCGGCCTGGTAGGTGCCGGACATGGTGCCCGTGTACTCCTCAGCCGCCCCGGTGGTGGAGAACCGGAACACCGAGACACTGTCCGTGTCGATCGCCTCGACACATTTGATGTCGGGGCACTTCTGGCTGGTCACATCGTGGGAGTTGGCCACGCCCAGTCCGGCTGACGCCAGGTCACGCACCAATTCGGCGGCAGTGACGTTGTTCAGAATGGGCACGCCGGACAGCGCACCGGCCTGCGGCCCCGGCGCCGGTGGCCGTTGGCATGCGGTCAGCAACGTGGCAGCACCTACTGCAGTGACGATGATCAGGCGGCGCCAGTGCTGTCCAGTCATGCACCATGCATAGCACTGTTGTCTGATGGCGCGGCAGAGACTCCAGCCGATCGACGAATATCGTTGTGCTGCTTAGTGGTTGACCGATCGACCGAAGAACTCGGCCCGCCGGTTACAGCTTGGCGCCAGCCCGCTTGACCGCAGGCGCACCCGGCGAACCCAGCACTCCGCCGATCCAAGGCAGCGAGTCGGCGAACGCCTCGGCGGCGAAGGGCCAGTCGTGCAGACCCGGCAGGCTGCGGATCTCACCGTCGATGCCGTTGCGTTCACCGACCGCGCAGAGCGTCCCCGCGGCGATGTCCTGGCCCTCCGGGTTCGCGACGGCGTCGTGAGGTGCGCCGGGTGTCGGCGCGGTGCACGTCTGGCCGGTACCGGGTACCTCGAAAAGGGCCGAGACGCCGTCGTAGTGGCCGTGCTGCTCCATCACCGTGCTCGGGTCGAATTCCGCCCATTTCGCCGCGTCGCCGCCGTAGAGCCGGGTGATGGTCTGCGACCGGCTGCCCAGGTTGGGACTCAGGTCCCCAGCGATATCGACGAAGGCGCTGAACAGGTCGGGACGGCGCGCGGTCAGCTGTACCGCGCAGGTGCCACCCATTGACCAACCGACAATCCCCCACTGCTTCGCGCGGGGACTGACCCCGAAATTCGAGATCATGTACGGCACGACCTCTTTGGTCAGGTGCGCCGAGGCGTTGCCGCGAGCGCCGTTCACGCATTCGGTGTCGTTGTCGAAGGACCCGGTGGCGTCGACGAACACGAACACCGGCGAGTTCCCGTCATGGGCGGCGGCGAACTTGTCGATGGTCGCCTTTGCGTTGCCTGCCCAGATCCAGTCCGACGGGGTGTTCAGTTCCGAGCCGATCATCATCACCGTGGGCAGCTGCGGAGGCGGGTTGGTGGCGAACCACGCCGGCGGCAGGTAGACCAGCTCGGCCCGGTGCTCGAAATTCGATTCATCGGAGCTGATGGTGACCGGCAGCATCACTCCGCGGTCCGGCCGAATCCCCTTGAGCTGCATGGCCGTCACCGACCAGCGATCGACTTCGTCGGGCACCTTGCCCACGGTCAGCTTGTTCCAGGCGACATACGGCGTCGGGAAGTAGCCGACCCAGATGTTGAGCACCAGCAACATGCACAGCGCACATGACGGCACCGCCAACAGACTGAGGCCGCGTTTGCGCCAACTGCCACCACTCCAGCCCAGGACCACCAGACTCGCGGCCACACCGCACAAGGCCGTCCAGCCCCACAGACTCAGCGGCGCCGGACTGCCCGCGATGCCGAGCGAGGTGATGTACCGGTACAGCGCGAAGGCGAGTGCGGCGCCTGCGGCGAGGGCGATCGGAACTCGCCGAAGATGCCAGTCTCGGGATCGCCGGCCGACCGCGAAACCGAGGATGACCAGACTTATCAGCTGTATGGACACCGGCAACCAGCCGTCGGTCAACGACGCTTGTGTCAGGAATTGGCCCATATCGGTCAGATCCGCGGTCCTGCGCGAAATCCACGGCCGGGCACAGACGCCGTCAACGAACCCTCCTGGCCGATGCGATGGGCCGAACCATCAGCCCGATCCAACTTATGTGCGGATCGCAGCGCAAGCCAGTTCATGTCACGCGTGTCACGCCAGCAACTTTTGTCACTCACGTAATCGGGCATGCACGTTGACTCTGCATGCAGGGTGTCGTCCACTCGAGTTTCTTCGTCGTCAACGCAGGATCAACGGGTGATCGGCGAGCCGGAATGCGACGGGCGAGCTAAAGCTCGCCGGCGTCCAGCGCATCCTTGGTCTCTTGTGCCTGCGCCACTTCCTTGGCGCTGTAGCCGATGAACAGCGCCACCACGCCGACGATCACTGCCACCGCGGCCACCCACAACAGGCCGTAGGTGTAGCCCTGGTCGAGCGCATGCAATTGCGCCGGGTTCATCTTCTTGACCGGGCCGGTGGTACCGCCCAGATAAAGGGTGCGAGAGGTGATGACGGCCTGGATGATGGCCAGCACCACGGGGCCACCGAGGTTCTGCAGCATCAGCGCGATAGCCGAGAGCGGACCGATGTCGCTGAGCGCCACCCCGGCGATGGCCGAGACAGTGAGCGGGACCACGATCATGCCGATACCGAACCCACCGACGGTGATGGGCAGCACCAGGTTCGGGAAGTATGGGATACCGCCGTTGAGTGTCGAGCCGTAGATCATCGCGGCCAGCACCAGGATGCCGCCGGCGATCACCAGTACCCGCGGCGGGAACATGGCCACCAGCTGCGAGGACAGGCCCAGCCCGATACCCAGGGCGATGACGAACGGGATGAAGCCGATGCCCGCCTTCAGTGCGCTGTAGCCCATGATGTCCTGCACATACAGGCCGATCAGCACGGTCAGCGTGAACATCACGCCACCGGCCAGGAACACCGCGGCGAAAGTCGCCAGCCGGTTGCGGTCGCGGAACAGCACGAACGGGACCACCGGGTTCACGGCGGTGCGCTCGACGAAGAAGAAGGCCAGGAAGAACACCGCGGCGGCCAGGCCCGAGCCCAACGTCACGGGTGACATCCAGCCCTTCTCCGGCCCCATCGAGAAGCCGAACACCGCGGCGGTGCAGGCCAGGGTCGCCAGGATGGCGCCTGCTGCATCGAGCTTCATCCGCTCGCGACTGGTCTCGGTCAGGGTGTTGCGGGCCAGGTAGATCATCAGCAGGCCGATCGGCACGTTCACCAGGAACGCATAGCGCCAGGAGAACACGGTCAGTGCGCCGCCGACGACCAGACCCATCACCGAGCCCACACCGGTCATGGCCGCGAAGATGGCGGTGGCAGCGTTACGGGCGGGCCCCTTGGGGAAGGTGGTTGCAACCAATGCCAAACCGGTCGGCGAGGCGATCGCCGAACCCACACCCTGCAAAAGGCGCGCGATGACCAACGTGGTCTCGTCCCAGGCGCTGCCACAGAGGATCGAGGCGATGGTGAACAGCGCGACGCCGACGATGAAGGTGCGCTTGCGGCCGATGGTGTCGCCCAAGCGACCGCCCAGCAGCATCAGGCCGCCGAAGGTCAACACATAGGCGGTGATAACCCAGCTGCGACCGGCGTCGGACAGGCCGAGTTCATCTTGGATCTTAGGAAGAGCAACGATCGCGACGGTGCTGTCCATGGTGGCCAGCAATTGCATGCCACCGATGGCGATCACCGCAGAAAGAAAGCGTGGGGACGGCAACCATGTCGGATACCAGCTGATTCGCTCGTCCTCGGTCTGTCCTACGTGTATCGAGGGCGATTCGCGGCGGCCGTCTTCCATGGCGGTTTGCTCAGCGTCATTGAGAGCCGTCATGGAGAGCTACTTTAGCGTAATCTTAAGAATCCTTTAACCCCGCGAACGCGGCGACGGGCCCGATCACGATGATCGCGGGAGGTCGGATGCCCTCCGAGCGGATGTCCTCCGGCGCGTCGACAAGCGTGGTCTGCAATGTCTGTTGCGCCGCCGTGGTGCCGTGCTGAACCACCAGAACCGGTGTTTCCGCAGGTCGGCCGCCTTCCAGCAGAACCTTCGCGAACTGTTCGATGCGTTCGACGGCCATCAGCAACACGATGGTGCCGTGCATTGCTGCCAGCGCATCCCAATTCACTAACGATTCGGGATGCCCGGGCGCAACATGGCCGCTGACCACCACGAACTCGTGCGTGACGGCCCGATGCGTCACCGGAACCCCGGCCAGCGCGGGCACCGCTATGGCGCTCGTCACACCTGGCACGACGGTGACGGGAATCCCGGCATCGGCGCAGGCCAGCACCTCTTCATAGCCGCGTGCGAAGACAAACGGGTCGCCGCCCTTGAGCCGCACCACGAACTTGCCCGCCTTGGCCCGGTCGATCAGCACCTGGTTGATGGCGTCCTGCGCCATGGCTCGCCCGTAGGGAATTTTGGCGGCGTCGATCACCTCGACGTGCGGTCCTAATTCGGCGAGCAACTCCTGGGGCGCCAACCGGTCGGCCACCACCACGTCGGCATGCGCCAGCAGCCGACGGCCGCGCACCGTGATCAACTCGGGGTCGCCCGGTCCGCCACCGACCAGCGCGACGCCGGTGTGTGCGTCGGCCTCGGCACTGTCGGCCACCAAGCCATGCTGGAGCGCCTCGTGGATCGCGGTACGCACGGCCGCTGAGCGCCGGTGCTCGCCGCCGGCCAGCACTCCCACTGTCAGACCGTCGTACTCGAAGGATGCCGGGGTCACCGCCGAGCCTTCACGGCCCGCGTCGGCGCGGACGCAGAAGATGCGCTGCCGGTCGGCTTCGGCAGCGATGGCCGCGTTGACCGACTCATCGTCGGTGGCAGCCAGCACGTACCAGGCGTCAGCGAGGTCTCCGCTCTGGTAGTCGCGCAGGACGAGAGTGATGCCGGTGCCGTCGGGGTTGTCGGCCAGGGCTTCCACCACGGGGGTTGCCGCACGGGCGATGACGTGGACGTCGGCGCCGCTGGCGATCAGCAGTGGCAGCCGACGCTGCGCAACACTGCCGGCCCCGACAACCACCACCTTCTTGCCGGTGAGGCGCAGGCCGACGAGGTAGGCGTTCTCAGAATTCACTTTGCTCCTCGCGTCCGCGTCCATCGTGTTGCTCGTCGCGTCCGCGTGCACTGTCTTGCTCCTCGCGTCCGCGTAACTCCGCGAGCTTAGTTGCTGCAGCCACAAACCGACTCACCGCCCGCGGGTGGGCAGCCGGGTGGGTGTGCAGATACCCGGCATGCACCCCGCCGCGGATCGCACCATCGTGCACAGTGGTCTTCCCGACGCCGCGAAACGCCCACGCGGGCGGATACTTCTCGGCGAATTCGACTGTGGTGCGATGGAATTCATGGCCGACGGTCCGCTGACCGGACGGATGCAGGCTGGAGTCTGCCACCGCGACAGCCTCGCGATAGCCCAGCGTCAGCCTTTCGGTGAACCGCGCCGAGCCGGCCAGCACACCACACATCGGCTGCCCGTCGAGGTCGTCGACCAGGTAGATCAGCCCGGCACATTCGGCGTGCACCGGTGCACCCGAGGCCGCCAGTGCGGCAATCTGTTGGCGCACAAGCTCATTGGCCGATAGCTCGGCGGCGAACTGTTCGGGGAACCCGCCCGGGATCACCAATGCGTCAGTGCCCTCGGGCAATGGCTCGGTCAACGGGTCGAAGGCGGCCACCTCGGCGCCGGCGTACTGCAGCAGTTCGGTGTGTTCGGTGTATCCGAAGCTGAAGGCCTTGCCCGCAGCCAGTGCCACAGTGACTCTCGCAGGAGCCGGTTCGACGTCCGGGTCCCATACTGCGTCAAGCTGCCCGATGCCGGCACATTGGACGACGGCTTCCACATCCACGTGCCGGGCCACCAACTCGGTCATGGCCTCGACGGCCTGCAGCGCCAGCTGTCCGTGCTCTACCGCGGTGATCAGCCCGAGGTGACGCGAAGGCACTTCGAGCTCCCCCGCCCGCGGGATGGCGCCGAGCACCGCCACACCGGCCTGTTCGCAGGCCTGTCGCAGAACCTGCTCGTGCCGGGCAGTACCGACCCGATTCAGGATCACCCCGGCGATGCGCACCGACCGGTCGAAGGTCGAAAACCCGTGCAGCAGAGCGGCAATGCTGTGACTTTGGCCGCGGGCGTCAACGACCAGGACCACCGGTGCACCGAGCAGCCCGGCGACGTGCGCTGTGGATCCCGGGGCCGGGGCCATCGCGGTGTCGGTGATGCGCCCGTCGAACAGACCCATCACGCCTTCGACGACGGTGATGTCCGCACCGGCGCTGCCGTGCCGGTACAACGGGCCGATCAGGTCCTCGCCCACCAGAACCGGATCGAGGTTGCGGCCGGGCCGCCCATTGGCCAGCGCGTGGTAACCGGGATCGATGAAGTCCGGGCCGACCTTGGCCGAGGCCACCCGGTGTCCAGCACGGCGCAGGGCACCCATCAGCCCCGTGGCCACCGTGGTCTTCCCACTTCCCGACGCGGGCGCCGCGATGACGACGGCAGGAACTACCATTCGATGCCCCGCTGACCCTTACGGCCCGCGTCCATCGGGTGCTTGACCTTGGTCATCTCGGTCACCAGGTCGGCGGCCGCGATCAATTGCGGCGGAGCGTCGCGGCCGGTGATCACCACGTGCTGGTTGCCCGGCCGTGAGCGGAGCACCTCAACCACTTCTTCTACGTCCAGCCAGCCCCACTTGAACAGGTAGGTGAACTCGTCCAGCACATAGAAGTCGTGGTGCTGCTCGGCCAGTCGACGGCAAATCTCGGCCCACCCCTCACGGCCGGCGGCGGCATGATCCTCTTCGCTGCCCTGCTTGCGGGTCCACGACCAACCCGAGCCCAGCTTCTGCCATTGCACCGGACCACCGATGCCCTGCTCATCGTGCAACCGGCCCAAAGCCCGAAAAGCGGCCTCCTCGCCCACTTTCCATTTGGCATTCTTGACGAACTGGAACACCGCGACGTCGAAGCCCTGGTTCCAGGCCCGCAGCGCCATACCGAACGCAGCCGTCGACTTGCCCTTGCCCGGACCGGTGTGCACGGCCAGGATGGGCGCGTTGCGGCGGGCCTTGGTGGTCAGCCCGTCTTCGGGAACGCTGAGTGGTTGTCCTTGCGGCATAGCAGATTCCTTACGCAGCGGTCTCGCTGGCGCGAACCAGACGGGTCAGATTGTCGGCACGCAGCTGAGCCAGTTGCACCGCGGGCGCGCCGAGTTGCCCAGCCAGCTGTCCGGCCAACCCCAGTCTTACGTAACCAGTTTCGCAATCAACAACCACGGCCGCCGCGCCTTCGGCGACCAGCATCGCCGCGGCCCTGCCGGTGCGGCCCAGCGGATCGGGGCCGCCGGTGGCCCGGCCATCGGTGAGTACCACCACCAGCGGTCGACGGGCCCGGTCCCGGGCCTTTTCTCGGACCACCAGGTCACGGGCAGCCAGAAGTCCCTGCGCCAGTGGGGTTTTCCCGCCGGTATCGAATCGGGTCAGCCGCCGACTCGCGATGTGCACCGACGAGGTCGGAGGCAACAGCACCTGGGCGTCCGCACCTCGGAAGGTGATGACGGCGACCTTGTCGCGACGCTGATAGGCATCGCGCAGCAGCGACAGCGTCGCACCGCTGACCGCCGACATCCGGTCCCGCGCCGCCATCGACCCCGATGCGTCGACCACAAAGATCACCAGATTGCCTTCCCGGCCTTCCCGGATCGCGTGCCGCACATCGTTCGGCACGACCTTGAGTTGGCCGGCCTGAGGCTGCCGGTCGGCCGCCGCCAGCAGCGTCCCGAAAACGTGCATGCCGTGCCCGGCGGCCGGATCGTCGGTGGCCGCGATCGGGGTGCCGGTGCGGTTACGGGCCCGAGAGCGCCGGCCCGGTGCGCCTTCGCCGACACCGGGCACCACCAGTGCCCTGGTTCGGAAAGTCGCCGACGGTGCCGCACTTGGCCGCGATGGAACTGACGATTTTCCCTGTGGAACAGTGGATTCAGAGTCCGATGCGGGGGTTGATTCCCGGTTTGATTCGGGGGCCCCACCACCGCCGCCCGGCGGATCGGGATCGGGGTCCTCAGATTCTTCACCGGCTTGAGCCAACGCGTCATCGAGCTGCTGCTGGTCCAGTCCGGGATCATCGAACGGATCGCGGCGACGACGGTGCGGCAACGCCAATTCGGCGGCTACTCGGATGTCCTCCTCGGTCACCATTGGAACATTCCCCGTCGCCTCGCTCGGCCCAGCCACATTCCCCGTCGCTTCGCTCGCCCCAGCCACATTCCCCGTCGCTTCGCTCGCCCCACAAGCACCCCGCCAGGCAGCGTGAGCCACCGCCGTCCGTGCCACCACCAGGTCGGCCCGCATGCCATCCACGTCGAACGCTGCGCACAGGGCCGCAATGCGCCGTAATTCCTTGTCCGGCAGCACTACTGACGCCAACAGGGCACGTGCCGCGGCGATCTGGCGGGCCAATTCGGCGCCCGCTTCGGCATAGCCGGCGGCAAATGCGACCGGGTCCGCCTCGTAGGCCATGCGGCGCCTGATCACTTCGACCCGAACGTCGACATCGCGCGAGGCGTAGACATCCACGGTCAGTCCGAAGCGGTCCAGCAGCTGTGGACGCAGCTCACCCTCCTCCGGGTTCATGGTGCCCACCAGCATGAAACGTGCTTCGTGTGAATGCGATACGCCATCGCGCTCGATGTGCACCCGGCCCATCGCGGCGGCATCGAGCAGAACGTCGACCAGATGGTCGTGCAGGAGGTTGACCTCGTCGACGTACAGCACCCCACCGTGCGCCCGGGCCAGCAGACCCGGCGAAAAGGCATGCTCGCCGTCCCGGAGCACCTTCTGCAGGTCGATCGAGCCCACCACCCGGTCCTCGGTGGCGCCGATCGGTAGCTCGACCAACCGGGCATCGGCGTCGACCTGGGCCAGGATTTCGGTAAGGCCGCGCACCGCAGTCGACTTCGCGGTGCCTTTCTCACCGCGGATCAGCACACCACCGATATCCGGCCGCACCGCACACAGCACCAGCGCCAACCGCAGCCGGTCCTGACCGACCAGGGCACTGAAGGGATAAGTCACGCGTGTCCTCCGTGCCGGACCATCGGCACATGCGGTATGCCGTCGTCGAGGAATTCCTCACCGTCCCGGACGAATCCGTGCCGGGCGTACATCTTCTCCAGGTAGGTCTGAGCGTTGATGTGGCAGGGGTAATCGCCGACCTCGGCCAGAGCGGCGCGCATCAGCCGGTCGGCGTGCCCATGCCCACGCTCAGCACGTTTCGTACACACCCGGCCGATCCGGAACAGCTTTGTACCCCCGGGATGCTCCTCCATCAGGCGCAACGTCGAAATGACTTGCCCATCAGGGTTTTCCAACCAGAAGTGCCGGGTATCGGCAAGCAGGTCGCGGCCATCCAATTCTGCGTAGGGAGCGGCTTGTTCGACGACGAACACCTCGATCCGTAATTTGAGCAACTCGTAAAGCGTTGCGGCGTCCAGATCTTTGGCCCAGCTACGCCTCGGTGCGACAGTCATGCGCGATCCGCCTTCGGCTCCTCGCTCACGGTCACGCAACCTCCCGAATCAGGCCGGCTGATCGAGCTTGAGCGCCTTGGTCCCCCAGTCCCAGACCTCGCGGTACAGGTTGGGCTCACCCGACAACTTGGTGCCCAGGGACGGCACCATCTCCTTGAGCCTCGGCAACCACGACTGGTAGCGGTCGCCGAAGCAGCGCTCCAACACCTCGATCATCGCGGGCACCGCGGTGGACGCGCCGGGCGAAGCACCGAGCAGACCGGCGATCCTGCCGTCCTGCGCGGTCAGCACGGTAGTACCGAATTCCAGCACGCCACCGATGCCGTTGCGCCGGATCACCTGCACTCGCTGGCCGGCGATGTCCAGCTCCCAGTCGGAATCGACTGCGCTGGGGGCGAATTCGCGCAGCGCATCGACACGTGCGCCCTCGGACATGGCCAGCTGCCCCAGCAGGTACTTCACCAGGCCCAGTTCGGTGACACCGACGCCGAGCATCGAGGCCAGGTTGTTCGGTTTGACCGACAACGGCAGATCGGTGATTGAGCCCTGCTTGAGGAACTTCGGCGACCACCCGGCGAACGGCCCGAACAACAGCCACGACTGTCCCTTGATGACGCGAGTGTCCAAGTGCGGCACCGACATCGGCGGGGCGCCGACCGATGCCTGCCCGTACACCTTGGCCTGGTGCCCCTTGGTTAGCGCCTGGTTGTCGGTGCGCAGGAACGCCCCGCCGACCGGGAACCCGCCGAAGCCCTTTGCCTCGGGGATACCGGCCTTCTGCAGCAGGTGCAGCGCACCGCCGCCAGCACCGAGGAACACGAATTTGGCGTTGATCTTCAGCTTCTCGCTGGTGCGCCGGTTGAGCACCTTGAGCGTCCAACTGCCATCGGACTGCTTGCTGAGGTTGGTCACCTCGTGCCCGAACAGCGTGGTCATGCCGCGCTGCGCGCTGTAGCCGATGAGCTGTTTGGACAGTGAACCGAAGTCGACGTCGGTGCCCTCCTGGGTCCAGTTCAGCGCCACCGGGTCGGAAAAGTCGCGCTCGGCAGCCATGAACGGCAGGCGACGGGCAAACTCATCCTTGTCGTCGATGTACTCCATGGTCGAGAACAGCGGGTTGGTCACCAGCGCCTCACGCCGCTGGCGGAGGTAGTCGAGATGCTCGGCGCCGTGCACGAAGCTGACATGCGGGATAGGGTTCAGGAAGCTCTTGACGTCGGCGAGGACGCCGTTCTCCACGGCGTAGGCCCAGAACTGCCGGGTTACCTGGAACTGCTCGTTGATGTTGACGGCTTTGGTGATGTCGATCGAGCCCTCGGCTTTCTGCGGCGTGTAGTTCAACTCACATAGGGCCGAGTGGCCGGTACCAGCGTTGTTCCATGGATCGCTGCTCTCAGCGGCGGCTCCGTCGAGCCGCTCGATCAGCGTGATGTTCCAGTCTGGCTCGAGCAGTTTCAGCAGCGCGCCGAGCGTCGCACTCATGATCCCCGCGCCTACCAGGACGACATCAGTCTTCTCTGTCCCAGCTTCGCTTGCCTTAGACACCTGAATCGCTTGTCCTTCGTGGTCGGGTTACCCGCCGGTACTGACGGTTGTTGGTGCTCAGGTTATCGCGATCAGGTTTTGCGGTGAACTCGCGATGACCGTGCGATCGCTCACGACGCTTCGCGGCATTAGGCTTCCTGCCGTGTCCTCACAGGGTTGGGAACCAGATGTACTGCCCGGGTACTGGCAGCAGACGCTCACATTGGGCCCGGACCCCGACGGTGAAGGCGACCTATTTGCGACGGTGGTGCGGCGCGGCGAGCCGGGCCACACCGAAAACGCGGTGCTGGCCGTGCACGGGTACACCGACTATTTCTTCCAGACCGAAGTCGCCGACCGGTTCGCTGCCCGCGGTTTCGCGTTCTACGCAATTGACCTGCACAAGTGTGGCCGGGCCCGACGGGATGATCAGACTCCGCACTTCACCACCGACCTGGCGTCCTATGACGCCGAGCTGCTCGCCGCCCTGCAGTTGATCGCTGCCGACACCGGCGGCGCGCAGGTGTGCCTCTACGGGCATTCCGCCGGCGGACTGATCACCACGTTGTTTGCCGACCGGTTGCACCGAGCCGCGGCAGACACCCACCGCCTTGGTGCGCTGATCCTCAACAGCCCGTTCTTCGACCTTCGCGGTTCGGCCGTGCTGCGCAGTGCCCCCGTGTCAGCGCTGCTCATGGGGTTGGCAAAAGTGAGCAAATTCTCTGTTGTCCGCCAACCGACCGAGGGCGGATACGGCACGAGCCTGCACCGTGACTACGGCGGCGAGTTCGACTACAACCTCGTATGGAAACCACTCGGTGGGTTCCCGGTCACCATCGGCTGGATCAATGCCATCCGGCGCGGGCAGACCGCACTGCACCGCGGACTCGATGTCGGTGTGCCCAGTTTGATCCTGCGGTCGGATCACACCGTCGCAGAGACACCCGCGCAGATGCAGTGTGGTGATGCGGTGCTCGACGTCGAGCAAATCGCCCGGTGGTCCGGTTGCGTAGGGAACCGCGGTACCGTCGTGCCAATTGTGGACGCTAAACACGACGTCTTCCTCTCGCTGCCGGCGCCGCGCGCCGCCGCATTCGCCGCGCTCGACCTCTGGCTCGACCGATATCTCGAATCTCACACGACTACAACACAATCCGGATAGGACGGCGCCACATGGAGCACTACGACCTGGCGATCATCGGAACCGGTTCTGGGAACAGCGTTCTCGATGATCGGTATGCCGATAAGAAGGTTGCCATCTGCGAGGAGGGCACCTTTGGCGGTACCTGCCTCAATGTCGGATGCATCCCCACCAAGATGTTCGTCTACGCAGCAGAAGTCGCCCAGACAATAAGGCACAGTGCCACTTACGGAATCGACTCACGCATCGACGGGGTGCGCTGGCCGGACATCGTGAACCGGGTGTTCGGCCGGATCGACCCGATCGCCGCAGGTGGCGAAGAGTATCGACGCAGCCTGCCGAACGTCACGGTGTACGCCAGCCACACCCGGTTCGGCCCCAAGCTGCCCGACGGCCGCTACACGCTGCGCACCGCGGCCGGGGACGAATTCAGCGCTGACCAGGTGGTGATCGCGGCCGGTTCGCGCAGCCGGATTCCCACGGCCATCGCCGATTCCGGTGTGCGCTATTACACCAGCGACGACATCATGCGGATACCGGAGTTGCCCGAGCACCTGGTGATCGTCGGCGGTGGTTTCATCTCGGTGGAGTTTGCGCACGTCTTCTCGTCGCTGGGCGTTCGCGTGACGATCCTGTTGCGTGGTGACCGGCTGCTGCGGCGCTGTGACCAGGAAATTTGTCACCGGTTCGGCACGGTGGTCTCCAAGAAATGGACCATCCGGACCCACGAGAACGTCAACGGTGCACACCAGGACGGCGAGCGCATCGTGCTGTCGCTCGATGACGGACAGACCCTGGACGCGGACTTGTTGCTGGTGGCCACCGGCAGGGTGCCCAACGGCGATCTGCTCGATGCCGAGTTGGCCGGGGTCGAGTTCGACGACGACGGCTATGTGGTGGTCGACGAATTCCAACGCACCACGGCGCGAGGGATTTTCGCGTTGGGCGACGTGTCGTCGCCACATCAACTCAAGCACGTCGCCAACCACGAGGCGCGCACCGTCAAGGAGAACCTGCTGCGCGACTGGGACGGTGATCTGGTAGCCAGTGATCACCGTTTCGTGCCCGCAGCGGTGTTCACCGACCCGCAGGTCGCGATGGTCGGGATGAACGAAACCGAAGCGCGCGCAGCGGGTTTCGATGTGGTGACCAAATTGCAGGCGTACGGCGACACGGCCTACGGCTGGGCCATGGAGGACACCACCGGGGTGGCCAAGCTGATCGGCGAGCGCGGCACCGGCAGGCTGCTGGGCGCGCACATCATGGGGTACCAGGCATCGTCGATCATCCAGCCGCTTATCCAGGCCATGTCGTTCGGCCAGACCGCGCAAGAGGTTGCCCGCGGCCAGTACTGGATTCATCCGGCGCTGCCGGAGGTCGTCGAGAACGCCCTGCTGGGCCTGGTCTGACCGTCTCGTCCGGGTCCGAGCGACCACGGCTCGCCACACCAGGTTCCATCGAACCGCAGTGAGATAGATCACACCACTGTCGGCCACCGCGGGCTAACAGTACAAACGGGGCGAATTTGTCAACGCATACCGCCCCCAGCAAGCCGACTCGATCGGCGCCAGCAAACGCGGTTTACCCACCTCGGCCTCGATGACGGCCCACACACTCACGCAGCAAAGTGATGCACGTCACAAACGAACCTACTGATGAGTAAATTACCGCCTGGTAACTGCGGTGATATGGCGCGAGAAATCAAAAGCATGGCTAACGATATATAGATGCTGTGAATGCGGAACCGATTGGCCAGACCGTTTGCCGAGCGCTCCGCCCAGCGAGACCACACCGGTCGTTTCGATGCCGGGACAGGCTCGGGGTATCACCTTCAGCAAATATAGAAGGCACCCCCAGGCCACCGTGAGCACTCTCTATGTAACACCAAAAGGCCGTTGACATGTACACATCGGATAACTATCTAATTACTTCGAAGTCAATTCGATGATTGGCACCATCTACAGCAAAGGAAATGACGATGCAGATCGCTGTTCGTCCACGCCTCACCGCAGGGGTTTGCATGGCGGGGGCCGGCATGATCGCCTTCACCGCGCTCGCGCCGGCATTGCCCGACGTGCATATGAAGGCGCTGCCCGCGGTGAGCTCCGCAGCGGTCCGGCTCACTGCGGATTCCAACCCGTTCCAGGCCTGGACCGACACCTACAACACTGCTGTTGCGGGTGCCACGGCCATCGCAAACGCATCCACCGGAACTCCGTTCCCGCTACTGCAGCAGATCATCGCCAATCAGGTGACCTACCTCGGTGAGATCGTGCAGAACCCCAGCAACTTCAGCACGGTGCTCAATCAGATCTCCACCAACGTCCAGGCCGCGGTTGCCGCCAGCACGCTGATCAACGCCAGCGACGACACCGTGTCGTCCGTGACCAGCAACACCCTCGACAGCCTGCACTACGCCCTGCTTACGGTGATTCCCTACTTGCTGCCGGCAGGATCCACAACCGACACGGTCACCCAGGTACTCAACTTCCTGTCCTCACCGCTCAGCGGCGTGTTGATCGGCCTGGCAGGACCGGTCCTGAGCCCCGCGGTCGCACTGGCCAACAGCGTGCAGAGCATCGTCACCGCACTCGGCCAATCCGATCTGGCGACTGCGGCGCAGGATGCATTCAACATTCCGGCCAGCATGGTCAACGGGTTCCTCAACGGCGCCACCCTCGATATCAGCGCGGTGGCAGCGCCTCTCGCCAACGCCTCCGGGTTGCTGCCGGACGGAATTACGTTGGACGGCTTGACCCTCAGCCTGGGCGGGCTGCTCACGCCCGGCAGCACCCTCAGTCGCACCGGCGTTGGCGGGTCGATCTTCAATGCCGCCGGACTCGACCTCACGCTCTTCGGCGACCCCCTTTCGGTGGCGGGCTCTGCAGTGGGACCGCTGACCGCGATCAGCACCCTGGGGCAAGTGCTCGCCAAGGCGATCGGCTGGAGTGGAACCGGTAATCCGCTGGCCAGCCTCGTCACATCACTGGCGTCGTCCACCACGCAGAACAGCACCAGCGCGGTGTCGGCCAGTGCGGCCAAAACCGCGGCGACGTCGGTAGCGGCCACCTCCATCCCGCAGGCCGCGGCAAGTCAGGTGGCCGCACAGACGACGCAGGCGGTGCAGAAGCTCACCACGTCGACCGTAGCTACGTCGACCGCGGCGACGAATCCGGCTGCCACTCAGCAGAACGCCGATCAGCCGTCAGCCACCAGCGCCGAGAGTTCCACCGCCTCAACCGAAGCGGCGTCGACCGGAACTGCAGGCGGCACCGACTCGAACGGGTCATCGACCTCGACCAAGAAGTCGGAACCCAAGGTGAGCCGGATCGGACAGAGCAGTTCGAGCTCAACGAAGCCCGACTCACCCAAGTCGACCTCGAGCGCCGTCAGCTCAGCCAAGACCGGTTCGGCCGCCAAGAGCAACAGCACCGGGAGCCACAGCGACAACAAAGGCGGCTCAGGCAAGTAGCTGCACCACTCTCCAAAATCGATGGGGCCCTTCGTAATCGAGGGGCCCCATCATCATGGTCAGCCAAACAGAAGCCAAGACGACCAAACCAGCCACGCAGTCCAAGGTCGACAAACACGGCGCACTTTAGTAGGTGACCGTGACGACGGCCGGCTTCGACCAGCCGCCGTGGCCGAACCCGTCACCAGGTGCTGCTGCGCAGCACCACCTCGTTGGCCAATTGCGCGGTGAATTCCTCGGTGGCGCGCCGCCCGATCATGTCGACCAGCCGGAAGTCGCCGTAGACGAAGCGCTGCCCGGCAGCTACCACCTGCCGCGCACCGGCTGTGGTGACCACCGCGGTGGTGTTCACCTCCACCGGCGGGCAGTGAGCATCCCCGGCGGGGCCGTCCATGGACCGGGGATGCCCGCGGTCAATGACCACCAGAGCGGTGAACCGATCGAGCCTGTTGGCGGCCAACCGCCAGGCCAGCTCGGCGCCGTCCCGGTCGCCCACCAACAGAGCCCACCGCACCTCAAGGGTATCCATAATCCCCACAACTGAATTCACGCTCAATCGGGCGTCTGCGGCGATCACCATGGTGCGCAATGACGCGGTGTGCAACAACTTGCACAGCGTGTTGTACTCGGACGGCATCTGACCGTCTGCCGCCAGCACCACCACGGCCGGCGCTCCCTCGGGGCCGGCCAGTTCGACGTGCGCGTCGAAGCCGTCGACGGTTTCGATGGTTGGCATGAGGCAACCGTAGCGAACCCCGGCGGTGCAGCGCCTATATTTACGATCGGCCCGCGTGGGTATTAGGACCGATCAACGTCGCGTCGATACCAGCTACCCGCCGCGCGCTGCGAACATCCTGTTGCCCCGGCCCGGCCCGTCAAACTGTTTGGCAGCCGTTGATGTCATCGTATTGACAAGTGAGACAACGAATCCCATGTCTCCATAGGTGCAGGGACTGCGGTACCCACCGCCACCGTCGATGAACCTTCCGGACAAATCCCCTGGCATCCTGGGCAACCGTGGCGTACCGGAACCTGCAGGGCCGATAAAGCACCCAGTCCGAGCGCTCAACCCGATCGGCGAGCGCAGTAGGCGGCCGCGCCCTATTGTTCTAAAAAAATTGGGCCGCTGTTCAGAGATTCGGACCGCGGATTCGGACCACGCGAAAGGAGAACGCCTGTGCCGGAGGGACACGAAGCACTCACCGAAGACGAACAGCTCCTGGCCAAACTCGGGTACAGCCAGGAACTGCAACGGTCCTGGTCCGGCTTCAACAATTTCGCCATCTCGTTCTCCATCATCTCGATTCTGGCCGGGTGCTTCACCTCTTTCGGACTGGGCTGGAACAACGGGGGTCCGGCAGCCATCGCCTGGGGTTGGCCCATCGTCGCGGCCTTCATCTTGATCATCGGCCTGTGTATGTCCGAGCTGGTCTCCGCCTTCCCCACCTCTGGCGGAATCTATTGGTGGGCAGCAAAACTCGGCGGCGCCAAGGCCGGGTTTTATGCCGGCTGGCTCAACCTGATCGGCCTGGTCGCCATCCAGGCATCGGTGGCGTATGGCTGCGCGACATTTCTGGACCTCACCCTGGATACCATGAGCAACGATTGGCTCAGCGGCTACAGCCTTACCCGGACCTTCGTCATCTTCCTGATCATCTTGGTCATTTCCGCGGTGATCAACATCTTCTCCAGTCATCTGCTGGCTGTCATCAACAACGTCTCGGTGTGGTGGCACGTCTTCGGCGCGGCGGCCGTGATCGCGATCCTGGTCTTCGTACCCAGCCACCACGCGAGTTTCTCCGACGTCTTCGCCAAGACCGTCAACAACAGCGGAATGTTCGGCGGCGCAACCTCAGGCCTGGGCTGGTTGTTGGTCGTACTGCCCATTTCTGTGATCCTGACCCAGTACACCATCACCGGGTACGACGCGTCGGCGCACCTGTCCGAGGAAACCAAGAGTGCCGCCAATGCCGCCGCTAACGGCATCTGGCGATCGATCTTCTACTCGGCCATCGGCGGATGGATTCTGTTGTTGGCCTTTCTGTTTGCCGTCCAGGACCCCGACAAGGTTTCCGCCGCGTCGACCCCGGTCGCAGAAATCGTCAGCCAGGCACTCAAGAACAACAACCTCGTCGTACTGGTGTTGTTCATCTCCACCGCCGGTCAGTTCTTCTGCGCCACCGCATGCCAGACCAGCGCCTCACGGATGCTCTTCGCCTTCAGCCGAGACCGTGCGGTGCCGGGACACCGGTGGTGGTCCGCTGTCAGCAAGAACAAGGTTCCGGCGCACAGCGTGACCATCACCGCGGTGGTGGCCGCGGCGCTGACCTTGCCCGCCCTGGTCAAGGTGGACGTCAACGGCACACCCACACCGGTGGCGTTCTATGCCGTCGTGTCGATCGGAGTTGTCGGGGTCTACCTGTGTTTCGCCGTGCCGATCTACTACCGCTGGCGGGCGGGCGACGAATTCGAAACGGGCAGTTGGAATCTCCATGGACACCACAAGTGGATGGCACCGGTAGCACTGGCCGAGATCGCGATCACCTCCGTCATCGCGATGTTCCCCACGTCATTGGGCGGGGTGCCGTGGGACCCCAGCTTCGAATGGAAGTTCGTCAACTACACGCCGTTGTTGGTCGGCGGTGTCCTGTTGCTGCTCTACATCTACTGGCACGCGTCGGTGAAGAACTGGTTCACCGGTCCGATCAAGCAGGTCGACGCCGTCGAGGCCGTCGGCTGAGCCCGACTGGCTGACTGGCGGGTCACTTCGACTACCCGTGCAAATCGCTGACGATCACCGGTCGCGGCGGCGCACCCGAATCGAGCAGCCCGAGTAATGCGTCGATGTCTACGTGCTCGGCCAGCAGGTCCGCCATGACGTCCAGTTGGGCGTCCCGCAGGGCCGCGACGTCAATGTCCTCGGCCACCACGAAACCGCTGCGGCCGGCGGCAGATGCGGCCGAATCCAGCCAATCGCGCCGGACGCCGTCGTTGTCCATCAGCCCGTGCCAGTGTGTACCGAAGACATTGCCCCGGCAGATACCGACGTTCAGCCAGTCCTGCTCGGCGCACCTGACAACCTGACCATGATGAATTTCATAGCCGTACAACGGTTTATCCCAATGCCGCAACGTCTTCTCGGCATCGAACGCGATGTCGGCGTCCAACAATCCCAGTCCTGCTACCCGGCCGGCTCCGGACTCCACATCGTCATTGATCACCGAACACAACATCTGGAACCCGCCACATACGCCGAGCACGGCACGCCCCGACTCAGCATGTGCCACAACCGCATCGGCAAACCCGCGCTCCCGCAACCAACCAAGATCGTCGACCGTCGCCTTGCTGCCAGGCAATACCACCACGTCGACTCCGACCAGGTCCGCCGGTGAGTCGACCCACCGCACCTGAACCCCCGGCTCGCAGGCCAGCGCCTCGACATCGGTGGAGTTCGAGATCCGCGGCAACCGCACCGCCGCGACCGTCAGACCCTCCGTCCCCCGCGGTGGCGCTGGTCGTCCCAACAGCCCGCGGGCGCCGACGGTCAACGAATCCTCGGCGTCGAGCCACATCTCGTCGCTGTACGGGATGACGCCGTAGGTCGGCCGCCCGGTGAGCTTTTCCAGTTGGTCCAGTCCCGGCGCCAGCAGCGCAGCATCGCCGCGAAACTTGTTGACCAAGAACCCCGCGATCAGCCTCTGATCGTCCGGTTCCAGCACTGCCACCGTGCCATACAGATGCGCCAGAAGCCCACCGCGGTCGATGTCGCCGACCACCACCACAGGAATCTGCGCCGCCCTGGCCAGTCCCATATTGGCCACGTCGGTGGCACGCAGGTTGATCTCAGCCGGTGAGCCCGCACCCTCGCAGATGACGACATCGAATTCGCTTCGGAGCGAAGCCAATTCGTCGGCGATTACGGATGCCAGCTGGGTCCGGCGGGTGAAGTAATCGCCGGCCGCCACGGTGCCGGCGACGACGCCGCGCACGACCAGTTGGGACGTTCGGTCACCACCGGGCTTGAGCAGGATCGGGTTGAACCGCACACTGGGCGCCAGCCCGCACGCTCGGGCCTGCATGGCCTGCGCCCGGCCGATCTCACCGCCCTCGACGGTGACCGCCGAGTTGTTGGACATGTTCTGGGCCTTGAACGGCGCCACCCGGACACCGCGACGCACCAGCAGCCGACACAGTCCGGCAACCACCATCGACTTACCGGCGTCCGATGTGGTGCCGGCGACCAGCAGCGCCCCGGCGGTCACGCCAAAGTCAGGATCTCGGCGCCATCATCGGTCACCACCAGGGTGTGCTCGAACTGCGCCGTCCACTTCTTGTCCTTGGTGGCCACGGTCCAGGTGTCGTCCCAGATCTCGTAGTCCAGTGAGCCCAGATTGATCATCGGCTCGATGGTGAAGGTCATGCCCGGCTCCAGCACGGTCTCCACCGCCGGCTGGTCGTAGTGCAGCACGATCAGCCCGTTGTGGAACGTCTCGCCGATGCCGTGGCCGGTAAAATCGCGAACCACGTTGTAGCCGAACCGGTTTGCGTAGGCCTCGATGACCCGGCCGACCGCGGACAATGCACGCCCCGGCTTGACCGCCTTGATGGCCCGCATGGTGGCCTCGTGGGTGCGCTCGACCAGCAGGCGATGCTCCTCGGACACGTCGCCGGCCAGGAAGGTGGCGTTGGTATCGCCGTGCACGCCGTCGATGTAGGCGGTGACGTCGATATTGACGATGTCGCCGTCCTCGATCACCGTCGAGTCCGGAATTCCATGGCAGATGATCTCATTCAGCGAGGTGCAGCAGGACTTCGGAAATCCCTTGTAGCCCAACGTTGATGGATACGCGCCGTGGTCGATCATGTACTCGTGCGCGATGCGATCCAGGGCATCGGTGGTGACGCCGGGCGCCACCGCCTTACCTGCTTCGGCCAGCGCCGCGGCGGCGATACGCCCAGCCACGCGCATCTTCTCGATCACCTCGGGGGTCTGCACCCAGGGCTCGCTGCCTTCCTGGACCGTCGACTTCCACGCATACTCCGGGCGAGGGATCGACTTGGGAACCGGCAGGGTCGGGGACAACTCACCGGGCTGCAGGGCGGTACGGACAGACATCGCACAAGCCTAACTGTCGGCTCGCCGACGATGCTTGACTGTCGGCTCGCCGACGATGCTTGACTGTCAGCCCACCGCGAGCGCGTCCAACGCCGCACGCACCCGCTGCGGCAGTGACCCGCCGTGCTGCAGCCAGTCGTCGAGGGCTATGCGCACCGAAGCCATGGCCAGCGCGCCGATGAGCCGCGGCCGGGGATCATCGGGGGTCAGGTCGGGCAGCCTGGGCGCCACCAGGTCCGCAATCGCGGTTTCGTACCCGACGTAGATCTGCAGCGTCCAGGCGCTGAGCGCCGGCGACGACCGGGTGAGGGTCGCCAGCTCACGCACCTGCGCCCTGATCGCGTCGAAGCCGTCACCGAGGTCGTGAAACGCCCCCACCACGGCGTCCCGTGCCGACAGCCCAGCGGGTTGGGCGGCAAGTTGTGCGGTGATGACGTCGAGCCAATGCCTGGTCATCCCGTCGGCGACCGCGTCCTCCTTGGACGCGAAATACCGGAAGAACGTCGCACGGCCAACCTCTGCCTCAGCGGCGATGCGCTCCACGGTGGTGGCGGCCAGGCCATCCGCAGCGACAAGCTGCGCGGCGGACGCGGCGATCCGGTCGCGCGTGGCCTGGCGCTTGCGGACGTTCAAGGGAACGGGTTCGGTCATTTCGGTCCTGATACTACGTCTCATCTGATACTACGTCTCAGTATGAGTGAACAGCGGGCCCCGAAGGCCCTGGAAGCCTGGCAGTTCGTGCAGAAGATGGTCGGTGACATCACCGAGGTGGTGAAGGCCGATGCCCGTGACGAACGCGAACTCCTCGACGGGCTGCGGGTGGTGTCCCGTGTCACGGGACTGTGCTCAGAGCTGTCCGTCGAGGCCGACCCGGAGCTGCCCTGGTTCTTCGACATGTGCTCCCCCACCCGGCTTGTAGGCGGGCCCAATCCCGACGGCCGCTACCTGTTGGCCATGATCCGCGGCGACCGCACCTACCGGATCACCGGAACCCGGGGCACCACCGCATATCTGGGCTTCCAGGTACTCGCCGGCACCGGCATGACCCCACGCCGGATGGCCGCCTATCTCAGCGACACGGACCTTAAATTGACCGGAGATGTGTTCACGATCATGGTGTCTGCCGAAGAACCCGCCGATCTCGGCGGCGCGCAGTGGTTGCAGATTCCCGCCGATGCCGCCTCAATCGTGGTGCGCGAGTACGTCGGCGACGCGGCCACCGAGCGGCCGGCAACCTTGCACATCGAGACCCTCGACGCGGGACCGCCTGTGCCACTGTCTGATTCGGAGGTGGCTGAGCAGTTCACCGCCATGGCGTGGACGCTCATGAAACTGACGACACTGCACCGCACCATCAAGCCCGAACTGCTCGAGACACCCAACGTGCTGGTGACCGCCGAGGCGGCTGCCCTGGGCTCGGCGGACACCACACCCGACAACCTCTACATGATCGGCACATTCGGACTAGCCGATGACCAGACCCTGGTCCTCGAATTCACCCCGCCCGAAACCCGCTACTGGAACATCACGCTGGAGAACATCTGGCATGAATGCATCGAGCCCCGACGCCGGCACAGCTCGGTGACCGACAAGGGCGTGGCCGCTGACGCCGACGGCAAAGTCCGGATTGCCATCGGCGCCAAGGATTCCGGGCACGGCCACTGGTTGGACACCGGTGGGCACCGCCGCGGTTTCGTCGTGCTGCGCTGGCTGGACAACCCCGCCGCTCCTGAGGTGAAGGTGACTGTGAAATGAACCGCTTCAACCCAGACACCCTGATCGCGCAGGCCTGCGACCAGGCAGGCAGCGACGATTTCGGTGAGCCCGGGGGCTGGCGCGAGAACCTGGAGTTGCTCACGGAGGGACTGGCCAGCGAAGCCAGACTCAACGATCTGGGCGTCGAGATCGCTCTCATGGACATCGTCAATCCGCTGGTACACAGGCTGCGAATCATGCAGTGGCGCAAGGAAAATCCCGCTGTCCCTGCCACTCCCGTCGAACGGCCCATCTTCATCGTCGGCCAGCCGCGCACCGGAACCACCATCCTGTTCGATCTCCTGGCCCAGGATCCCGCGCTACGACCACCCCTGACGTGGGAGGTTGACGCACCGTGGCCACTGCCGCAGCCGGAGACCTACACCACCGATCCCCGGATCGCGCAGATCCAGGCCAACATCGAGATGTCCGAACAGCTGGTGCCCGGCCTGCTGGCGCACCATCCGATGGGCGCACTGGTCGGGCAGGAATGCGTGCGGATGTCAGCCGGCCAGTTCTGCAGCATGATCTTCTCGGTGCAGTACCGGCTGCCCACGTACTACCGCTGGCTACTACACACCGCCGACCACCGCGACGCGTACCGGTATCACCGGATCTTCTTGCAGCACTTGCAATCCGGAGTTCCGGGCCCGTCCGCACCCACCCAATGGCTGCTGAAGTCACCGGCACATCTGTGGCAGCTGGACGCCCTGGTCGCCGAATACCCCGACGCAGTGATCGTGCAGACCCACCGCGACCCGCTCAACGTCATCTCGTCCATTGCCGCGCTCACCACCCACCTGCGCCGACTGGCTTCCGATCACAGTGACATTGCCGAATGCGCGCAGCAGTCGCGCGAAGAGATCATCGCCGGGCTGGAACGTTCGATGAAAGTCCGCGACTCCGGCGTGCTGACACCGGGTCAGATCATCGATGTCCAGTTCGCCGATTTCATCCGCGACCCGCTCGCCACTATCGGTGACCTGTACGGTGCGCTGGGCCGCGAGCTCACGCCGGCCACCGAACAGCGCATGCACGATTTCCTCGCCGCCCATCCCGGCGACGGCGGCGGCACACGCTACCGGTGGGCCGACACCGGACTGGACGCCGGCGAGGTGCGGGCCCAGGTCAGCGGGTACCAGGAGCGCTTCGGTGTGCCGACCGAGGCATTGAGGTAGAGGCCCATTCTCCTATAGCGGTAATGGTGTTACCGTACGGCCGTGAGCGAAGAGCACATCCTGAGCCGGCTGGACTACGTCGAGATCGAGTCAACTGACGACCGCCTCGTCATGGAGATGGACAACCGTCCCGATCTGGCCAATGTGCGCGGCGCCCTGCAGGGTGGCGTGGTCGCCACCCTGATCGATATCGCTGCCGGCATCCTGGCGGGCCGGGCCACCGGTAACGGCTACGACGTCACAACCGCCGACCTCAACATCCATTTCCTGGCGCCGGTCATGGACCGAGCCCGCGCCGAGGCGCGAATCGTGCGGGCCGGTAAACGACTGATCGTCACGTCGGTCGATGTCACCGATATCGGCCGGGACCGGTTGGCCGCCCGGGCCACTCTGACCTTCGCCGTCTTGGAACCGCGTTAGCCCTTGCGGCGCAGCCAGGGCCGCTTCGGGCCGCGGATGTCGACTGATCCGAACGACACCCGGCCCGTGAGGATGACGTGCGGGCTTCCTTCGGCGGGGGCGTCCTTGCGGTGGTCGCAGGCGCTGCCGACGGCCACTTCGACATCGTCGATGGATGCGCTGGCCCCGTCGGGCAGTCGCAAGTCCAGCGAGCTGAACCGCAGGTCCAGTTCGATGATCGCGATCGGACCGGCGAACCGGGCCCTGGTCAGGTTCAGGTCGATCGAGCCGACCCGGCGCACCAGGGCCAGCCGGGTGGGCACCACCCATTCCCCTTGCCGCTTGAGCGAGCCCATGACGCCGCGCAACTCGACCCGGTCGGTCGCCGCGGACACGATGGCACCTGGTCCGGGTAGGTCACCGACGAGCACTGCCAGGTCGCTGTGCTGCCGGGCCATGGCCACCAGTGCGGACCGTTCTGAGAACTCGTCCATATCGATCAGTCCGAGTGCCACCGCGTTATGCAGCCGACGCATGGTGCCGTTGCGGTCGGCATCGGACACGCGCAGCACCGCGATCTCGTCGCCGTTGGTCATCCAACAAGGCTACTCAGACCAGGTAATCGGGCGGCAGTCCCTTGAACATGTCCCGACACATCCGCACCGCGGTCTCCGAGCCTCCGCCGCCGACGATCAGCGCTGCAAAGGCCAGATCACCGCGGTAGCCGGCGAACCACGCGTGTGATCCGCCCTGGAACTCCGCCTCGCCGGTCTTGCCCCGGACGTCGCCGTTGCCCCGCAGGTCCTTCGCGGTGCCGTTGGTGACCACCAGTTGCATCATCGGCCGCAGGCCGTCGATCATCTTCTCGGTGATCGTGGTGCCAGTACCGGTCACGCTGGTGGGACGGCCTTCGATCAGCTGCGGTACCGGGGTCTTGCCGGCCGCCACCGTCGCCGCTGCCAGCGCCATACCGAACGGGCTGACCAGCACCCGGCCCTGGCCGAACCCATCCTCGGTACGTTCGGCCAGGTTCACCGTCGGCGGGACCTCACCGGTGACGGTGTCGATCCCGGCGACCTGGTAATCCGCGCCGATGCCGTACTGGGCGGCCGCGTTGGTCAGCGCTCGCGGCGCCATCCGGCTGGCCAGTTCAGCGAAAGTGGTGTTGCAGGAGTTGGCGAACGCCTTGGCCATCGGCACGACACCCAGATCGAACTTGTCGTAGTTCGGGATGGTCCGGTTGCCGATGTCGATGGTGCCCGGGCAGCCGAGCAGTGTGTTGGGCCCGGCCAGGTCATTTTCGATGGCAGCTCCTGCGGTGACCATCTTGAACGTCGATCCGGGCGGGTACAGGCCCATGGTTGCGGTCGGACCGTCGGCGTCGGCCGCGGCATTCTGTGCGACCGCGAGGATTTCACCGGTCGACGGCTTGAGCGCCACGATCATCGCCTTGCGGCCCACCATGTTCACCGCATCCTGAGCGGCGTTCTGGACGTTGCGGTCCAGGCTGATGGTTATCGACGGAGCGGGCTTGCCCGGCACCTCGTTGAGCACGTCCAGATCGGCGCCGTTCTGGTTGACGCTGACCACGCGCCAACCGGGCTGGCCCACCAACTGGTCGGCGACCTGCTGCTTGATCTGGTTGACGATCGCCGGCGCGAACCTGTCGTTGGTGGGCACCATCTCCGGCTGTGGGGTGACCACCACTCCGGGCAGCCGGCCGATGACCGGGGACACCTTGTCGTTGTCGTCCTTGCGCAGGGTGATCAGGTCCAGCGGCCCGGTCGACGAACTGGCCTGTTCGGCCAGTCGCTGGGCATCCATGGTGTCGTCGAACGGCCGCAGCGTATCGGCGACCGCACGGGCGGTGGACATCAGATTGCCGGCGGCGGCGCGAGCGTCCAGTGTGAAATGGTAGTGGTACCCCGGTACCAGTACGTCGGTGCCGCCGAGTTCATTCACCGAGGCTCGGCTGGGTTGGTCGGCGCGCAGCACCATGCTCTGATGCTCACCCAGGTTCGGGTGCAGATCGGTTGTGCCCCAACGGACTTGCCAATGCCCATCCTGCCGGATCATGTTCAGCTGCCCGGTGTAGGACCAGGTGCGGTCCTTGGGCAGGTGCCAGGTGTAGCGGTAGGTGACCTTGCCGGTGTCCTGGGTGTACTTGGAACCAAGCACCTGAGCGTCGAGCTTCGTGGCCTGCAGGCCGGCCCAAGCCTGGTTGATCGCAGTTCGGGCGTCGTTCGGGCGGTCGGACAGCTCAGCCGCGGCACCGGTGTCTCCCTTGCCCAGTGCCGCGAAGAACGCCTGCGCGGTCGGTTCGGGACCATTGGGTTTCGGAGTGCAGCCGGTCATCGCTCCTGCGACTGCCGCGGCCGCCATCAGAGCGGCCGCACGTGTGACGGATGATGTGTACGTTGCCATTGGGGCTGATGTTAAGAACTTGCCGCACCAAACCGGCGGAGGCGCACCGAGACCGGTCCGTGCAGAATCCGAGACACCGTCGAGATGTCCGAGAACGCCGCGCAGGTGGGCCGTCTGAGGACACGTTCCCAAAGCTCGCCAGGCATATCGGATTACCCACAGAGCAGCCGGACCTTCGTAGAATTCAATGGATTACGGGTGCGCCGACGAAATAGCGTCAGTCCAGCAGAACCGTTGCGAACGTCCCGACCTGGGTGAATCCGATACGCCGATAGGTCGCCCGGGCCGGGACGTTGAAATCGTTGACGTACAGGCTGGCTATCCGTCCGCTGTGCAGCACCGCGGACGCAAGCGTCGCGGTCCCGGCCAGCCCCAGCCCGCGTCCACGCCAATCCGGGTGCACCCAGACGCCCTGAATCTGGCCGACTTGAGCGGTCTGCGCGCCGATCTCGGCCTTGAACACCACCCGGCCATGCTCGAAACGAGCCCACGCTCGGCCACTGGCGATCAGTGCCGCCAATCGCCGACGGTAGCCACGACCGCCGTCGCCTATCCGTGGGTCGACCCCGACCTCACCGATGAACATCTCCACGGCCGCCACCAGATATGCGTCGAGTTCGTCCATCCGAACCTGCCGTACCGCCGCGTCGATCGGACACCGCGGCGCTTCGGTGAGCGTCAGAAGCGGTTGGCAGTCGCGTACCTCGCGGGCCGGACCCCACGACGGGACCAGTTGCTGCCACATGGGCAGCACCAGTTCGGCCCGACCCACCAGCGAGGAACAGCGGCGCGGCGCGCTCACGACCTTGTCGGCGAACACCATCATGTCGGTGGTGGTGCCACGCATCGGAACCAGGTTCACCCCGGCAAAGCACAACGAATCGGCGGGCCTGTTGCGCGTCCACAGCTCACCGCCGATGGTCACCGGATCCAGTCCGTGGTCACCCACTCGTGCGGCAACCATGCACGTGCCCACCGGATCTTCGTCGAAAACCTGCTGAACCTGCGCAATATCGCGCACCACCGAGATCCGGCGTGCATCAGCGATCCGGAACAGCGGAGGAGCCGACATCTCCTGAGACCTTCTACCTGAACCTGATGGGGACTCGTGTGGTGACCATGATCACAAGGCCGTGTTCAGCTTACGGTCACAACGGGTGATCCCGCCGTTGTACCTCGCGAGTCTTGATCGGCGGACTGCTCCGCGGCGATCCGCATGGCTTCCTCTATCAGGGTCTCGACGATCTTCGATTCGGGCACGGTCTTGATGACCTCGCCGCGAACGAATATCTGCCCCTTGCCATTTCCGGATGCCACACCCAGGTCGGCCTCGCGCGCCTCGCCTGGTCCGTTCACGACGCAGCCCATGACCGCGACCCGCAGCGGCACATCCAAGCCGTCCAGTCCGGCCGAAACCTCGTTGGCCAACCGGTAGACATCGACCTGGGCCCGGCCGCACGACGGGCAGGACACGATCTCCAGACCACGCGGCCGCAGGTTGAGGGATTCGAGGATCTGGGTGCCGACCTTGACTTCTTCGACCGGCGGAGCCGACAACGAGACCCGGATTGTGTCCCCGATACCCCGCGACAGCAGAGCCCCGAATGCGACTGCGGACTTGATGGTGCCCTGGAACGCCGGACCGGCCTCGGTGACGCCGAGATGCAGCGGGTAATCGCACTGCGCGGCCAGCTGCTCGTACGCCTCGACCATGATCACGGGGTCGTTGTGCTTGACGCTGATCTTGATGTCGCCGAAGCCGTGTTCCTCGAACAGGCTGGCTTCCCACAGCGCCGACTCGACGAGCGCCTCCGGGGTGGCCTTGCCGTATTTGTCCATGAACCGCTTGTCCAGTGAGCCGGCGTTGACCCCGATCCGGATCGGAATGCCGGCGTCTCCGGCGGCCTTGGCGACCTCCTTGACCCGACCGTCGAACTCCTTGATGTTGCCCGGGTTGACGCGCACCGCGGCACATCCGGCATCAATGGCCGCGAAGATGTACTTGGGCTGGAAGTGAATATCGGCGATCACCGGGATCTGGCTGTGCCGGGCGATTTCAGCGAGCGCGTCGGCGTCTTCCTGACGCGGACAGGCCACCCGGACGATGTCGCAGCCGGCCGCGGTCAGCTCGGCGATCTGCTGCAGCGTGGAGTTGACGTCGTGCGTCTTGGTGGTGCACATCGACTGCACCGCAATCGGGTAGTCACTGCCGACGCCGACGTCGCGCACCATGAGCTGACGGGTCTGCCGGCGCGGGGCCAGCGTCGCCACGGCCGGCTGCCCCTCTTCCGGGCTCGAACCCACACCCGGGATTCCCAAACCTACGGACATCGCTGTCTCCTATTGGAAGATTTTGATCGGATTGACCAGGTCGGCGGTCACAGTGAGCAGCATGTACACACCCATGACCGCCAGGACCAGGTAGGTGGCGGGCATGAGTTTGATGTAGTTCACCGGGGCTGCGGCGACTTTGCCGCGGGCCGCCCGAATCATGTTGCGCAACTTCTCGAATGTCGCGACGGCGATGTGGCCGCCGTCCAGAGGCAGCAGCGGAATCAGGTTCACTGCGCCCAGCACAAAGTTCAGCTGAGCCAGGAAGAACCAGAACAGCACCCACATTCCGTGGTCGACGGCGTCGCCGCCGATGATGCTGGCCCCCACCACACTGATCGGGGTTTCCTTGTCCCGCTCGCCGCCGGCGATCGAATGCACCAGCGCGCCGAACTTGCTGGGAATCTTGGCCAGCGACTTGGCCAGCGCCACGGACAGATCACCGGTGAAGCGGAACGTCGCCGGCACCGCCGAGACGGGGCTGTAGCGGGTCAGGCCGGGCGCCTCGGCGGCAGTGACGCCGATGGCCCCGACGTTGGCCGCCGTCGCCGAGTCCTTGCTGGTAAAGCGTTGTGTCTGTTCGACGTTCACGGTGGTGGTGGACGTCTGACCACCCCGCCGATAGGTGACCTGCACCGGGCCATCGAGCTTGCGGATGGCGGCGGCCATGTCCTCAAAGGTGGTCACCGGCGTATCGCCGACCTTGGTGACGGTGTCGCCGGACTTCAGACCGGCAGCTGCGGCCGGACCGGCGCCGGGATGGGGGCACGGACCGAACGGGTCGTTCCCGGTGTGGGTGACTTGCGGTGCTACACAAGCGGTTTGGCCGATGACCGCGGCCGGCGGGTGCAGGCTGGGCAGGCCGAAGGCCATCGCGATGCCGTAGATCAGGATAAGGCCGACGACGAAGTTCATGGCCGGGCCGGCGAACAGCACCGCGACCCGCTTCCACACCTTCTGGCGGTACATCGCGTAGGGAAGGTCCGCGGGGTCGATCTCATCGATCGAGGTCATGCCGGCAATGTCGCAGAACCCGCCCAACGGCACGGCCTTGAGGCCGTATTCGGTCGAGCCGAGGCGGTTGGGCCGGCGGGTGGACCACAGCGTCGGCCCGAAGCCCACGAAGTAGCGACGCACCTTCATCCCCGTGGCCCGGGCCATCCACATGTGGCCGCACTCATGCAGCGCCACCGACACCAGAATGCACACCGCAAATGCGAGTACGCCGATCACAAACATCATCGGGCGGGCACTACCTCCTGTGTGATGGTGCGCCGTGCCCGGTCCCGGGCCCAGTCCTGCGCATCCAGTACATCTTCCACGGTAGCCGGTTCAGCGGCCCACTGATCTGCAGCGCCCAGCACATGGGTGACGGTTCGCACGATCGCCGGGAACTGGATACGGCCCTTTAAGAACGCATCAGCGGCTTCCTCGTTGGCGGCGTTGTACACCGCAGTGAGGCAACCGCCTCGTGTCCCGGCCTCTCGAGCCAACCGCACAGCCGGGAACACGTCGTCGTCGAGCGGCTCGAATTCCCAGGTAGAAGCGGTGGTCCAGTCGCACGCTGCCGCTGCGCCGGGCACCCGGGCCGGCCAACCAAGGGCCAACGCGATGGGCAACTTCATGTCCGGCGGGCTGGCCTGCGCCAGCGTGGACCCGTCGGTGAAGGTGACCATCGAGTGCACGATGGATTGCGGGTGCACCACCACCTCGATGCGGTCGTAATCGATGCCGAACAGCAGGTGGGTCTCGATGAGCTCGAGGCCTTTGTTCACCAGAGACGCCGAGTTCAGGGTGTTCATCGGCCCCATCGACCAGGTGGGATGGGCGCCGGCCTGCTCAGGGGTGACGTCTTCCAGATCGAGGGTCGACCAGCCACGGAACGGGCCGCCCGAGGCGGTCAGCACCAGCTTGGCAACCTCGTCGCCGGTTCCGCCGCGCAGGCACTGGGCGAGCGCCGAGTGCTCCGAGTCCACTGGCACGATCTGCCCGGGCTGTGCCGCCTTGAGCACCAGCGGCCCGCCTGCGACCAGGGACTCTTTGTTCGCCAATGCCAACCTGGCGCCAGATTCCAGGGCGGCCAGCGTCGGTTTCAGGCCGAGGGCTCCGACCAGCGCATTGAGCACGACGTCGGCATCGGTGTCCTGGACCAGCCGAGTTGCCGCATCCGGCCCGGCGTAAGGCGCCCCGATTTTCTGGGCCGCTGCCGCGTCGGCGACTGCAACGTTGGTCACGCCCGTCTCGGCGCGTTGGGCGGCCAGCAATTCGGCGTTACCGCCGCCGGCCGCCAGGCCAACCACCTCAAACCGGTCGGGGTTGGCGGCGATCACCTCCAGGGCCTGGGTACCGATCGACCCGGTACTGCCCAGGATCAGGACGCGCAGCCGCTCACTCACCCCTCTATTGTGCCGCCTTCGCCTAATCGGTTCAGCCACTACCGGGGCTAACCCCGAGTCCTTCTTCCGATGAATCCGCGCACTGCGCGTTCGCACCACACCACCATCGGTTGACACCCGACCTACGACCGAACGTCGTATGCGAGAATGACCGCAATCCACCGGATCACTAAGGAGAAGCCGTGGCCACCACCGAGGTCGAGCGACACACCGGCGTCGATGTCGAGGACGTACCGTCCGCCGAATGGGGCTGGTCGAAGATGAATTACCTGGTGATTCAGATCGGCGGCATTCTCTCGGCCCTGTTCTTGCTGCTCATGCTGCGCGGCAACCATGTCGGCCACGTCGAGGACGCGTGGCTCATCGGGTTCGCCATTCTGATCTTCGTGATCGTCATCCGCAGCTGGTGGCTGCGCCGCCGCGGCTGGATTCGCTAGCCCCCCAAACAACGAAGAACCGGCACCCCCAACTGGAGGTGCCGGTTTTTTTGTACGTCTCAGCCGACCGGGCTCAAATCTGGTCCCTCGGCCGGATACCACAGCGCGCAGCTGTAGAACTCCTCTGCCAAATCAACCGCAACACAAGGGGATCCAGCAGCCACCAGCGCTTGCGACTTGAACGCCTTGGCCGCCCCGCTCATCTGGTGGCGCATCGGCGCGATCCTGCCCGCCAGCGCACCCTGCTGCGCAGGCGCCCAGCCCCAGACCGTCAATTCCATGGCACCCCGCTCGGCGGCCCGCACCACACTGGCGCGCAGGGACTTGTCGGAGTCCAGCAGATCGGCCGGGATCGCCAACGCTGCCGGGTTGGACTGCACCAACGTGATCGGATCGGTTCCCGCGGGCACGGTACGCACCCCCAGCACGTGCAACGGAAGCACCTCATCGGAATCGGTGAGCAGCACGCTCACCTTCCAGCCCGCCCGCACCCGGTCGCACAACCAGCCACCGGCAGCGCGCACGGTGTCCTCTCCAGTGCGGGCAATGACCGTCAGGTCGTACTCCAAAAGGCTTGCGGCAGAATGCCTCACCCCTACACCGCGGCGGTCATCGCCAACCACTTGGCTGTCGATATCGGAGGTGTGTGCGGTCATGGTGTCACTTCCTTCCGTACGGGCACATACCGATAACCCCAATAGCCGCCAACTGCCTCACCATTTACTTATTGGGACCGCAGTGCTGGCGTCATGCCCGTCGACACCCAGCCCGATCGGTGTGACGCGACCTAGTTCACAGCGTGACATTTCTAATCGAATCTGTAAAGCTTGAGTTTGACCACCAACGGAGAGGATCGACCATGAGTCTGGTTGCCGGCCGCGGCCCATTCGGCAGCGACCGAGCCGGTTGGTTCACCCCGGATGTTCCCGACAGCGTCGTCTACATCGAGCCACATCCCAGGCGCATTCAGGCATTTCGCGACGGGGTGACGGTGATCGACACCGAAGATGCCCTCATGGTGCACCGCGATGGTCATCCGTTGAGTTACGCATTTCCAGTCGGGACGACGGTGGATCTGCCCACTGCACCCATAGCCGAAGCACCCGGTTACGTCAGCGTGCCCTGGGATGCTGTGGACACCTGGACCGAGGAGGGGCGGCAGTTGGTGCACTACCCGCCCAACCCGTACCACCGGGTCGACTGCCGTCCGACCCGGCGGCGTCTGACCGTCAGCGTGGGCGAAGTGACTCTCGTCGACACCGACGACACCACCATCGTCTTCGAAACCTCGTTGGCGCCAAGGCTGTACGTGGCACCGAAACATGTGGCAACGAACCTGCTTCGACCGTCACAGACCAGCAGCTACTGCAACTACAAGGGTGATGCCACCTACTGGTCAGTCGACGTGGACGGCACGGTCGTCGATGACGTGGCATGGACCTACGACAATCCGCTGCCCGAATCCCTACCGATCAAAGGGTATTTCAGTTTCGACGCGTCGCGGGTGCAGCTGATCGCCGAACTACCGGACACCGGCGCCGGATCGTGCGGATGCCAACTCTGAAAGGCCTTACCCCACAGCCTGTTTAGGCGGTGAATAGTTCGGCCGGCCAAGTCCCAGGGCACCCTGGGCGATCATGTTCCGGAAGACCTCCAGAGTGCCGCCGTAGATTCCGGTGGGCCCGGCCAGCCGGAAGATGTACTCGGCTCCTCCCTGGTCTGTGGCGCCGGTAGCGCCGACGGGCAGCGATGCGCCGGTCCCGAGGATGTCCATCAGTTCGGGTGCCACGTCGCGCATGGTCTGCGCGATTGCCACTCGGCCATACATTCCCGAAGTACTGGCAGCCGCCTCCATCCGGGCGACGCCACGGCCCAGCCGGTACAGCGTGTCATCGCGGCGCGGAACCCGAGCCGCAGCACCGTCCACCGCCTCGCCGAGTAGGAGCAGGTGCTCGGTCATCACCGCGATCTTGTCCAGACCGTCGGCTTCGCGTTCACCGGTACCGTGCTCGGCGTCCAGCGCTCCGCGGAGCACTGCCCAACCGCCGTTGACCCCGCCGACGCGGTAGCGGTCCTCGACCCGGACATCGCTGTAGTAGGTGATGTTGGTGCGGTCACCGTCGACGGTGTGGATGCCCTGGATCTCGACCCCCGGCCGGTCCAGCGGCACCAAGAACATGGTGAGGCTCTTGTGCTTTGGGGCATCCGGCGCAGAGTTGGTTACCAGAAAGACATACTGCGCGTTCTGCGCGTTCGAGGTGAACATCTTGGACCCGTTGATGATCCAGTCGTCGCCGTCACGCGTCGCGCGGGTCTTGCAGGTCGCCACGTCCGAGCCACCCTCGGGCTCGGTGTAGCCCAGGCACAGCCGCAACCGGCCCGATAGCACCCCGGGCAGCACCTCGTCACACAGTTCCGCGGAAGCGAATCGTTCGACGGTCTTGGCGACCATGGCCGTCGTCCCCCAGTGGAACCACGGGGTGTGCGCCCGGCCGATCTCGAAATCCCAAATCCGGCGCTGCACCGCGGTGAACCCGCCCCGCTCGGCAGGCAGGTAGTCCCGGCGCAGATAGCCGGCATTGCCTAGCGCCAAATGCACTGCCTCATCGAAGTTCTCGCCGGTAGCCCGGTCGCGCTCCAACACTTCGTCAGTGACCACGCGCGCCAGAAACGCCCGTAGCTCGGCCTCGAATGCCTGATCGTCCGCGGACAGCGCGACGCGGGAGAAGTCCATCACACCAACTTACATTTGCTTCCGAATTTGTAAAGCATCGGATAGCATTACATCTGCAAGCAAAAATGTAACGGAGGGCCAGTTGTGGGTGTTGTGACGACCAGTTCGGAGACCGCATTTCAGAATGCGCCCGAGACCATCTACGACTTCGTCACCAATCCCGCCAACTGGACCAAGACCTATCCCGGCAGCAATTACATCGGCAAGCTCCACGAGCTGCCGCTGAAGGTCGGCGACACCTGGGAAGAGGGTGGGCCCGACGGCGATCGCATCTTCACGTGGCATCTGGCCATGGCCTACCGGCCTCGGCTGTGGATGTTCACGTCCGTCGGCCGGCTGGGTCATGACCGCGAGGGCAACGGCGGCATGGAAGGCCGGATCACCGTGCAGTACCACTTCACCCAGCCCGCCGAGGACATCACGCTGTTCACCCGCACCATGACCATCGAGGCACCCAAGCACGCTCCGATGCCCGACGGCTTCTTCCGGATCGTCAACCCGGCCAACATCGATCGTTACCACGCCGCCATCGCGCGCGAACTAGCTGCCGAGGACACGCCGTAAGGTGTTGGCCTGCAAGGCAAACAGCTCGCGGCTGATCTGCCAGTCCGGCAGGAAAGAATCAAACCCGTGGCAGGTGCCCGGATACACATGTAGTTCTGTGGAAACACCGGCCCACATCAACCGCAGGGCGTAGTCGACGGCTTCGTCCCGTAGCGGGTCCAGTTCCGAGCAGGTGATCAAAGCCGGTGCCACACCGGCCAATTCATCGGCCCGACCGGGTACCGCCTCCGGAGGCACAGCGGCCTCGGCCCGATAGTGCTGCCACATCAAGGCAACCGCCGGTCCGTCGAATCCGGGAGTGTCTGCGAACTCGTCCTTGGATGGGGTCATCCGGTCGTCGAGCACAGGTTGGTGCAGCATCTGAAACACCACCGGCGGCAGCTCTCCGGCCGCCGACGACTGAGCCAGCGACGCCGCCAACGCACCGCCGGCACTGTTGCCCGCCACTGCAATACGCCGCGGGTCTATGCCCAGCGCGCCATCGGCGACCCACTGCAACACCGCCGACACATCGTCGAATGCGGCCGGGTAAGGATGCTCGGGGGCCAGCCGGTAATCCACCGATATCACCGTGCAGCCGACGGTCCGCGACAACTCGGCGCACCAGCGGTGATCGGTGTCCAGGTTTCCCAATACGAAGGCCCCTGAGTGGCAGAACAATACGGCCGGAGCTGGTGCGCCACCCGCCCGGTAAATGCGGATCGGTACTTCCTGGGCGTCCGCCGGCACCCCGACATCGGCGACGTCCACCCCGGTCAGGTCAACCTCGGCCGCGGCCACCCTGCGGCGCTCATCGAGCGATTCGCGGGTCTGCACAAGGGTTTCGGTCGCCAGGTCGACTCGAGCGGCGGCCAGATGCCGCAGCGCGGGGTCCAGCCGCTCGATGATGCTCATCCGATCTGCAGGCACTGGCCGCCGTCGACCACCAGCTCGGAGCCTGTGATGAAGGAAGCCTCGTCGGACACCAGAAATGCGACAGCGTCAGCAATCTCGGACGGCAGGCCCAAGCGGCCCATCATGGAACGCTCGGCCAGCCGGGCCTGCGTGACGTCGTCGAGCATCGGGGTGTGCACAGGCCCCGGGAACACCGCATTGACGCGAATCTTGGACGAGGCCAATTCGGCCGCAGCGGACTGGGTCAGTCCACGCAACGCCCACTTCGACGAGCCGTAGGCGGCATGGTTCGGGAACGGCCGCACCGCACCGGTACTACATGTGTTCACGATCGCCGCGCCCTCAGCCGCTCGCAGGTGCGGCAGGCACGCCTGGATACCGAGGAACGGCCCGAGACAGTTGACCCGCCAACTGCCCTCGAATCCCGCCGCGGTCTCCTTACTCAGCGAAGCCCGGTGCAGCACACCGGCATTGTTGACCAGGGTGGTCAAGCCACCGAAACGTTCGACAGTCAGTCGCACTGCATCGCGCCACTGCTCTTCCGACGTCACGTCCAGCGTGAGGGGCAGGATGCCGGTGTCATCGGCTGAAGCTGTGGCCAATTCCTCGGTCAACAGGTCACCCGCCGCGATCTGGAAACCGTCACGGCGCAACCGAGCAACGATCGCCGCGCCCTGCCCCCGCGCGGCTCCGGTCACCAGAGCGACCCCACCGGTCACTGGGCCAGCTCCTGTGGTGTGTCGGAAAGTCCTGTTTCGGTGATGAATTGGCATCGCCGCAGGCGGAACCGCCACTGCCTGTCATTCCGCACCAGGTCGTCGTCGTACAGCGCCAGGCGCATGCCATGGGTGGCCGCGTTGACGAAGAGCACCTGGGCTCGCGCAGTGGCGGTGTCTCCGGTGACGTCGATGCGCGACACCCCGGTCAGATGCATACCGCGTGGAGCGCGCTTGAACATCGCGCCGATGTCGTCGTGCCCGCGCTGCGTCGCGCCGTACACCACGAACTCGCCGTCCTCGGTGAACAGCTGCACGCATGCATCGGTGTCGCCGGCGTCCAGCAGTAGCGCATACGAGGCGAGCAGGTCACGGATGTGGTCGTGGTCGGTCATGCTCAACGGTAACCTCCCGTCTCCTGATTGCTGTTGTTGGCACCGGAACCGGTTGCCTCCCTGAGATGTTCGGTCGCACCGCGACGAAGCGCCTGTGATTCCGATCCCAGCGTCAGCATCCGGAAGCCCAAGGCTGCGGCGGTGTTGCCAATAGTCCCTGATCCGGCATGGGCCGCGGGCACCAGTGCAGCCTCGGCGGTGGCCGCGGCGATACGGCTCATCTGGTCCAGTACCGCGGGATCGCGCCAGGCATCGGCGACGGTGCGGCCCATCGATACCGACAAATCCGCCGGGCCGACGTACACGCCCGAAATCCCAGGTACTGCAAGGATTTCCGAAAGTGCTTCGACGCCCCTGACTGTCTCGATCATCGGGAAGACGCTGACCCGGTCCTGCAGGGCAGCGATATCGTGGCCCAGCGAAGCGCGCAACGGCCCGAAACTGCGAATCCCCTGCGGCGCGTAACGGGTTGCCGCGACCGCCGCGGCGGCCTGCTCGGCTGACTCCACCATCGCGATGATCACCGCGTCAGCACCGGCGTCGAGCACTCGGCCGATCGGTGCCTGATCCACCGACGGCAGTCGCACCGCGGTCCCGATCGGTACCTGCTCCAGGCGGCGCAGCATCAGCGCCACGTCGGCGTCGTCGAGATAGCCGTGTTGCAGGTCGAACCCGACGTAGTCGTATCCCGCGGCGGCGAACTCCTCTGGGCCCATGACAGTCGGCCCGACTACCCACCCACCCCAGATGCGTTCCTTGGTGTACAGCGCGTCCTGCATACGCGAGCTCATGCGGTGATCGCGATCTTGACGCGGTCGGGGTTGGGCCGGCTGGCCAACTCGAACGCTTCCTGGGACTGATCGGCAGCGAAGGTGTGGGTGAGGTATCGCGGCAACAGGTCGGGATGCTCACGGGCAAAAGCGACCGCCGCTGACAGGACTCGCCGACGGTCCAGTGTCACACCGGATTTCAGCGTCAAGTTGTTGCGCAACAGGGTCCGCATGCTCATCGGGTAGCTTTCATCGTCGGGTACCCCGAAGTAGAACACCGTGCCGCCGAACGCCGCGGCCTCCAGCGCATGATTCAACGTCGCGACCTGGTGGCCCACCGCCTCGATCACCACGTCCGCTTTGTCAGCGATATCCAACTGGCTCACCCACCGGTCGCTGGTCGCACGCACCACAGTGTCCACCCCAAACGCCGGCGCCACCGACGACCGGTCCACCGGATCGACTCCGGTGACGTGGGCAGCCCCACCGGCTTTCGCGAGATAGGCGAACAGCAGCCCGATAGAGCCCAGCCCGATCACGGCCACCTTCTTGCCGGTGAGGTCCGGCAGTTGTTCGACGGCATACATCACGCAGGCCAACGGCTGCAGACCCACCGCCAACTCCGGGCTCAGGGCCGGATCGTAAGCGGCCAAACCATTTCCGTCGGCCACCACCTTGCCCATCAGCCCGTCGAATCCCGAAGCCCAGCCGACCACGTGGTCGCCCGGCCGATGGTCGGGATGTGCGCTGGCCAGCACCTTGCCGGCGATTTCGTGGATCGGGAAGCCATTCATCTCCGCGGCGCACGGTCCCGTGTCGCCGGGCAACTTGCCCTTGGTGCCCTTGAAACCCGGGATGTCACTGCCGCAGATACCGGCTGCACCGAGCTTGAGCAGTACCTGTCCCTCGGCCAAGGCGTCGGCGGTGGGCTCCGGAATCTCAATGCGCTCAAAGGTGTACGGCGCAATCAGGCGATAGCACCACACGGCCTACACCTCCACCTGAATGTTGTTGTAGCCCCACTGGAAGCTCGACGGTGGACGCGATGCGGTAGCTGCATCGATGTGATAATCCCCCGCCCGTTTGAGCCATTCGGTGACCATGATTGTGATCTCGAGCCTCGCCAGATGCACGCCCAGGCAGAAGTGCTGTCCACGGCCGAAGGCCAGCAGACGTTGGATCTGCCTATTCCAGACGAAGTGTTCCGGATCGGCGTACTCACGTTCGTCCCGGCTGGCCGAGCCCAGCAGCGTCATGATCCGCTGGCCCGGGTTGATGGTGGTGCCGTGAATGGTGAACGGGCGCCGCACGGTTCGGGCGAACCACTGGGCGGGTGCGCAATACCGGATCATCTCTTCCCGGGCCACCGGGACCGTGGTCTCCAGATCGGCTCGCACGACGGCGAGTTGCTCGGGATGGCGCAGCAACTCCCACAGCCCATGGGCGACAATCTTCGGCACGGTCTCGGTGCCGCCGATGAACACACCCAGCAGTTGCACGGCGGCTTCCATGTCCGTGAACGGAGACCCGTCGGGCAACCGGTACCCGAGCAATGCATCGACGATCTGCAGATTGCCCTCGCGCGCTCCGGCACGCCGCTCGCTGACCAAGGGAGTGAGGTATTCCAGATAACCGGGTCGGGCGTTGCCGACCTCCACTCCGCTGCCCGGTTCAGCCAGGCTGCCGGCGTTGACGGTGGCCAGCACCTCGGGGGCCAGTTCGCTTGGCAAGCCCAGCAACTCGCAGACCACCGAAGCCGCCACGATGCCGCCGTAGTCCTGCGTCAGGTCGAAAGTGCCTTGTGGCAGCAGCACATCGAGCCGTTCGTTGGCCAATTGCCGGATGCGATCAGCGAGCTGGTTCACCGACCGGGGCCGGAACTGGCCAGCGGTGCACTTACGTACATCCTCGTAGATCGGTGAGTCGAAGTTCGCGTGGAACGGCATGGGGTGTAAGGCCGGATCGGGCACCGCACCGTTGTGGTGGACGGCGAGCACACCCGCCGCGGGCAGGGTGCCCTCCGAGGCCACAAACGTTCCGTCGTTGATCTCCAGCACATTCCAGATGTCGTCGAACCGGGACAGCGCGTAGGTGTCCCACTTCTCGACGTAGTACACCGGATGCTCATCACGCAGCACCCGGTAGTACGGATGCGGGTCCGCCATCACCGCGAGATCGAACGGATCATAGGAGAAGTCTTGCATCACAGTGCTGTTCATTGCAGCGGCGATGGGGGCAGGGCGGACATGATGGAGTCTTCCCAGCCGTCACGCAACGCCGGGGCCATGCTCATCCAGGTGACGATCTCCGCTGGTGGGTTGCCCTTCCAGGACGGGTAATGGTTCTCAAAGCAGTCCCAGTCCCCATCAAGAGCCCAATAGTGGATCACCTCGTTGAACCGGAAAGTGGTGATGAACGAGCCGAGCCAGCGCTTTCCGGTCGACTCCGACCACGGCACGTACAACCGCTCGAGTTCGCGGATGTAGTCGTCCTGCTTGCCCGGCTTGGTCTCCATGATCTCCTGGATCACCAGTCCGGCACCGAAATTGGCTTCCTGCAACTGCGCCAGGGTCCGGTTGTACTTGCCCGCGTACATGATTCGACCTTCACCGCGAGCCCCGGTCGAGGCGAGGAACTCATTCCACTGCGTGGCAGGGCGCTCATGGCTGCCGCCGCGACCCTGGGCCCTGCCGATCCGGGCATAGTCCGCGAACGCATCGATCTCCCAGATGACGGTGACCTGCGGCCAGTGCCCGTTGTAGCGGGTAGTCTCCCACATCGCGAAGAGCCGCGCGCCGAGGTCCTCCATGATCGGCTTATAGACCTCACTGAATAGCGGCAGAAACGACTCGACCGTGCCACTTCCCAGATCAATGGTCTCGTGCAGATACATCAGCGTGTGCCCGTAGAACTTCTTCATGACACGGCCCCGGTAGTTGACAGTCGCACCTCGTGAGCGTGACACTCAAGGCGTGATTTGTAAAGGTACGCGGCGGTGAGCGTCGGAGCCGACCCGCTGCAGACAACCCAACTGGCAGGGGGCTTCTGCTTCGGCGAAGGCCCCCGCTGGTTCGAAGGTCTGTTGTGGTTCTCCGACATGCTCGGCGAGGCGGTACACACCGTTAACTTGGGCGGCGCCACCACGACGCTGCCGGTTCCGGGACATTGCCCGTCCGGCTTGGGTTTTCGGCCCGACGGCACCCTGCTGATCGTGTCCACACAGGCCCGGCAGGTGCTGCGATACGACGGTGAAGCCGTGGAGCTGCTGGCCGATCTGAGCGCGTTGGTACCGGCCGATCTGGGTGACATGGTGGTCGACGACACCGGACGCGCCTATGTGGGATCACAGTCCCGCGGCGATGGCGTCGTGGTGCTGATCGACACCGACAATTCGGTTCGAGTGGTCGCCGAGGACCTGGATTTCCCCAACGGCATGGCGATCACCCCTAATGGCGGCACGTTGATCGTCGCCGAGTCGACCAGCCGACGACTGAGCGCGTTCACCATCGACGCGGATGGTTCGCTCTCCGGTCGGAGGGTGTTCGCCGAGGGTCTGGGCGGACCACCGGACGGCATCGCCATCGATTCGCAGGGTGCGGTATGGGTGGCGATGACGCTGGCGCACCAGTTCCAGCGCATCACCGATGGTGGAACGGTAACCGATCGCGTCGACATCGGTGAGCGGATGGCCATCGCGTGCGCGCTGGGCGGCGCTGAGGGCCGCACCCTGTTTCTGGTCACCACCCACGACTGCTATCCGGAGCGGATGGCCGGCACCAATCTGTCCACTGTCGAGGCGTTGCTGGTCGAAGTGCCCGCGCCCGGCGAATTCGAACACCACCATCACTGACAAGGCACACATGTCTGACTCGTATTACGAATTGCTGGACGCCGCCGACCCGATCGGCGAGAAGTTCCGCGCCACCGACATGGTGCGCAGCACCTGGTCTGCGGACATCCAGCACGCCGCACCGGTATCGGCGTTGCTGGTGCGGGCGCTGGAGGACTGCGAACAGCGCACCGACACTCGGCTGAGCCGGGTCGCCATCGACCTGATGGGCGGCGTGCCGTCCGACGGCGATCTGTGGGTGCGCGCGCAGCTGGAGCGGCCGGGCAAGCAGATCGAGTTGGTCAGCGCCGAGATGTTGGCCCCCGGGCCGCACGGCGAGCCCAGAGTTGTTGCGCGAGCCAGTGGTTGGCGCATGTTGCAGCTGGACACCAGCGCAGTCGCAGTCGATCCCGATGCTCCGCTGCCGCCGTTGGAGAACGCGAAAAGCCGGGATATGGCCAAAAACTGGCAGCCCAACTACGTGCACAGCATCGACTGGCGGTGGCTCACCGTGCCACTGGCGCCCGGCCCCGGCGAATCCTGGCTGAGCCCAACTGTGGACCTGGTCAAGGGTGAGCCGATGACGCCACTTCAGCGGTTGTTCGCAGTGGCCGACGACGCCAACGGCATCGGCTCCAAGATCGACATCCGTAAGTACACGTTCCTGAACACCGATCTGGTGGTGCACATCCATCGGGTGCCCGACGGCGAGTGGATCGGCATTCGCGCCGACACCAGTTACGGGCCGGACGGAATCGGCACCACTGTGGGCACCCTGTTCGACCAGACCGGTGCGGTGGCCCACATTCAGCAGTCGGTATTGGTACGGCCCCGACCGCCCAAGTAACTTCTGTACCTGAAGTCGGGGCACCACGTCGTGCCCGACCACTCGTCGGTCCCGGAAGTCGCGGCCTACGCCGGAATCAGGTGCTCGGGCGTCAAATCTGCCACCGAAGCCACGCCCATCAGCAACAGCGTCTGCCGAATCTCCGCGGCCAGCAACGACAAAACCGACGCAACCCCAGCACCGCCGCCAACCGCCAGACCGTAGATGTATGGCCGGCCGATCATCACCGCGTCAGCGCCCAGGGCGAGGGCGGTCACCACATCCGTGCCGCAGCGCACCCCGCTGTCCAACAGAACCGATGCCCGGTCCCCCACGGCCGCAACAACATCCGGCAGCGCATCCAGCGACGGCCGAACACCGTTGAGCTGGCGCCCGCCGTGGTTGGATACCACGACACCCGTGGCGCCCACCTCGTCTACCGCACGTCTCGCATCAGCAGGGTCCAGGATGCCCTTGACGTAAACCGGCCCGTCCCAGCGCTTCCGCAGTGCCGCGACGTCGTCCCAGGTCAAGTCCGGTCGCATTCGGCGGTTCTGTTGCGCCACCGACTCCATGGCGCCCGCCGCACCGCGCACCGCGGTCACCGACCGCATAGTCATCCGCTGATGCCGCAGCAGCCCGTACCACCAGCGCGGCCGGATCGCAGCGTCGGCCACCCGGGCCGGAGTCAGGATCGGTGGATGGCCCATACCCGCCCGACGCTCACCAATCCGGTTGCCCTGCACTGGAACGTCGACGGTGATCACCAAGGTTCGATATCCGGCTGCACCGGCGCGGTCGATCATCGATTCCATGAACTCGTCACCCCATGGGTACAGCTGGAACCAGTGATCGGCTTGAGTGCCCGCAGCCACTTCCTCCAGCGAGTACGACGAGGCCGTCGACAGGCACAGCCGGGTACCGGCCTGCTCGGCGGCCTGCGCCGCGGCGAGTTCGCCGGACCAGTGCGCCAGACCGGTCAACCCGGTGGGCGCCAACAGCACTGGCAGCTCCAAGGTCTCGCCCGCCACCTGCACGCCGATCGAGGCCGTAGCATGACCAACCAGAACTCTTTGCCGCAGCAGATAGTTTGCAAATGCCTCGCGATTGGCCCGCAGCGTCCGCTCGTCCTCGGCGCCGCCATCCAGATAGGCCCACACCATCTTCGGCAGCGCCCGTCGTGCAGCGTTGCGATAGTCCTGCACCGATACCAACGGGGCGCGGGTCCGCCACCGGTATTGGAAGGAACTCATTTGACCGCGATCGGCGTGACCGGCGAGCCCACGGCGTTGCTGATGTGCAGCGGCGGGGCCACGAACATGAAACTCCAAACGCCATCGACGGCACAGTCTTCCGCCAAAGATTCTAGGTCGAGGATTTCGGCCAATGGCATACCCATGTCACGGATCAGGATGCAGTGCAACGGCAGCATGTCGCCGGTCTCGCTGGGCATCACCTCTATTGCCCAGTTGTCCGAACCGACCGCGGCCACCCCGCGAGAGTGCAACCACCGCGCGCAATCGATGCCCAGGCCCGGTTCGCCCGTCATCCAACCGTCGCGACCCTGCTCCAGCAGCCGTACCCGCCACCCGGTGCGCACCAACAGAAAGTCGCCCTCGCCCACCGAGACTCCCTGAGCTATTTCAGCCTCCTCCAGATCCGCCGGAGTAATCGCCACGCCCGTCTCCAACCACGGCACGTCGCGCAACCGGGCGATGTCCAGAAGTACGCCGCGACCCACAATCCGTGCCGAGAACGCGTCGACGGCCAACTTCCGCGCACCACCCCGCGCCCCCACCTCGCGGGCGTCAAAACCGTTGTACAGCTTGTCGTCATAGCCGACGTGCGACAACGCGTCCCACTGTGTACCGGACTGCAGCGGCATGATGATCCAGTCATCGGCCACCTGCAATCCGTGCGGATCGAAGTCGGCCGGTCCCATCGACATCAGATGCACCGGGTTGACGCGGCCGCCCACGCCCATCTGCGGGCCGTCCTTGCCCACCGGGATGCTGAGCTGGAACACCTTGCCCGTACGCACCTCGGCCGCAGCGGCCACGATGTGTTCGGGGCGAACCAGGTTCAGGGTGCCGATCTGGTCGTCAGGTCCCCACCGGCCCCAGTTGGAAAGCTCCTGGCCCAGGGCCTTGTAATCGACGGTCACGCGTTACAGAATTGCACAAATCTGTCACGATAGGGAGATGGCAATCACAGACCTGCCTGCGCTGTCGTTCAGCACCACCGACCCGGCGTTCGTCGCCGATCCCTGGCCCCGCTACGCCCAGATCGCCGAGCTCGGCGGCGTGGTGTTCAACGAGCACATCAACCGGGCCATGGTGTCCGGGTTCGACGACGTGCGCCATATTCTCACCGCACCAACACAATTCGGCTCCGAGAAGGGCCAGGACGAACACGCCGCGGTATTCGGCGGTCCCACCATGGAGTTCTACGACGGCCAGCACCACGACCAGATGCGGTCCATCTGGTCCGACGACTTCCGGCCCAAAACGCTCGCTGCACTGCGGCCGATGATCACCGAAGTGGTGCGCAGCCGACTGGCGCCCGTCCTAGAACGGCTGCGCGACGGCGAGACCGTCGAAGCCATCTCGGAGCTGACCCGCGGTATTCCCACCGAGGTGATCGCCCGCATGCTCGGCGTCCAGTCAGACATGGTGGCCCACTTCAGCACCTGGAGCGACGCGATGGGCGCCGCCGCCGAGGGCTACAGCAGCCCCGGTGAGCATGGCGCCGCCCTGATCGCCGCCGGCAAGCAGGCCACCGCTGAACTCAACGAGTATCTGCGTGGCCAGATCACGCAGCGCCGCTGCCCGGCCGGCACCCCGGAACCCGACCTGATCAGCACCATGGTGCGCCACGAGTACGCCTGCCGGCACATGACGGAGCAGGAAATCGTCGCCAGCAACACCCAGTTGGTATTCGCCGGCAATGAGACCACGGCGAAACTGCTGGGCCACTTCCTGGTCACCCTGGCCGCACATCCGGACCAATGGGCCGCCATCCGCGCCGATCCTGGCCTCATCCCGGGCGCGGTGGAGGAAGTCCACCGCTACGAGACCATCTCGCATTCGATATTCCGCGACGCCATCGGGTCCGAAGCCACCGTCGGCGGCCATCGGATACCCGCCGACGTACGGGTCACCCTGCTATTGGCCGCCGCCAACCGCGACCCACTCCGCTGGGACCGTCCGCATGCCTTCGATGTGCAGCGGAAGAAGTTGCCACACTTGGGTTTTGCCTTCGGTTCGCACAGCTGTCTGGGGATGAACCTGGCCCGGCTGGAGGCCTGGATCTTCGCCGAGGAACTGGTTGGCGCATTGCCCCACTGGCATGTGCAGACGCCGGTGGACTACGGCACCAATTACACGGTGCGAGGTCCGCGGAGCGTCTGGCTGAGTGCCCGATAGCACTGGATAGCATCTATGCATGACCGGACCGGACAACACGATCGACTACATGGACCAGGGCTCCTTCAAGGGGCTGCGGGCGCTCAGGCGCGGTCCGGTCATCCAGTTCGTCTGGATTTACGAGCACCCCGTCGATCTGGACGCGTTGCGCCGGTTTCACCAGAACCTTGGACGCGGCGGACTCCTCGCCCGGCGCATCGAACGCTCGCCGCTGCCGTTCGGCCGGCATCGGTGGGTGCGCTGGAGCGACCCGCGCGAACTCCAGATCAGCACCACCGAACGAAGCCGCGCAGAGATTGCTGCCTGGGCCGACGAACTCGCATACCTACCCGTCGACCCAGAGCACGGACCACCCTGGCGTCTGAACGTGCAACCACTCGAAGGCGGCGGGACCGCGATCTCACTGGTGGTATCGCACACCACCGGCGACGCGTTGGCCATCGTCGAAGCGGTCGCTGACGCCGTCGCAGGCAACAGCCGTGACCTCGGCTACCCGCCGCCGGGTGCCCGTACTCGCCGCGCCGTTCTGCGTTCCGACATCGCTCAGGCCGTCCGCGGGGTGCCTGCACTGCTCACCGCCGTCGCCGGCGCCGTCCGGGTGGCCCGCAAGGAGAAATCTGACTTGGCCGCTTCGGCACGGAGCGTCTCCGCGCCGGTGACCACCGGGACCGATGAACCGGTCACGCTGCCGACCGTGACGGTGCATGTCGATACCGATGCCTGGGACCAACGTGCGAAAACCCTTGGGGGAACCAGTAATGTGCTGTTCGCGGCAGTTGCCACCAGGGTGGGGCGCGAACTCGGCCGGCTGGACGAGGACAGGCAGGCCATGTTGTCCTTCCCGGTCAGCGTGCGTACCGACGGCGACACCCGTGGCAATGCTCTGACCACCATCACCGTCATGACCGATCCCGAGTTGCTCACCACCGAGCTGCGTACATTGCGCGGTGACATCAAGACCGAACTGGCCGGGGTCGACGAATGGACCAAGGCGATGCTGGCACCGCTTCCGCTGGTACCACTGGTCCCAAAGGTCGCGGTGCGCCGGATGGAAAAGGCGGTGCTCAAAGTCGGCAAACCCGTTGGCTGCTCGAATGTCGGCGAGCTGCCCGACGCGGCCACTAGGCTCGACGGCACCGATGCAGACCGCGTCTCGGTGCGAATGATCGAACCAGGTCTGTCTTCGGCGACACTCGAACGCATGGGCGGGCACCTGTTTGTGATGTCCTGCCGGACACCGCATTTCGTCAGCACGACCTTCACCGCCTGGACACCCGGCGAATCCGATAACCGCAGCCGGCTGACCGAATCGGTGCGCCAGGCGCTCGCCGATATGGATCTGACCGCCAGCTGACCCAGTCGGTACCTAGACGGGTGCGGGCACTTTGTCCCAGCGTCTGAAGGTGTAGAACGTGGTAGCCCCGCAGATCAGCCCGACGACGCCGATGAGTTGAGGCCCGGTGATGTGCTCGGCCAGGACTCCGCCGATGGCCGCACCGAACATGAATGACAGGTACAGCGCAAGGTATCCCACCCAGTCGAAGATCGTGCCGCCGCCGAACACATGGCGTTCCAAGCCCTGTCCCAACTTCACCACCGTTCCGGTGACGTAACTGAGCGGCACCGACACTTCACCGTTCTTCACAAAGCTGGTGTTCAACGCACCGACCGAAAAACAGATGATCAAGATTCCGGTGAAGTTGACGTCCCGGTAGTACCAGCCGTCCTCGAGCACTTCGATGACGGCAGCGACAAGCAGGCCGACCGTGGTGAGCAAGGTGGCGCCGTGCGGGTGGCTCTTCCAGAACCTACGGCGCAGAAATGACGCGACGAACACCCCCAACAGGAACATCACGATCAACCAGATGGCCGCTTCGGGTCCGGCTCCGGCGACCTTCTGTCGACCGGCTACGGGGAACCATCCGAGCACCGCCCGTTCGGTGTTGCCTGTCATGAACGTGACGAAGTATCCGGCGCTGTGCAGAAAGGCAACGGCGCCAATCATTCCCGCCAGCCAGGCGAGCAGCCACGACAGCCTCGCCTCCAGGCCGACTGCCGCTTCCCGGCTCACCACAGCGCCCGCGTCCTGATCGCTCACCGCATCATTATGCGCAGCCCCAAAGGCCCGAGCAGTTCAGAACAGCAAACCTCCGGCAGGCCCCTACCGGCTACTGGGTGACCACAAGTCAGCCGACCAGGTGAAGCGCCGCCGCCGGGCACTGGGTCACGGCTTGCTGCATCCGTTCCCGGTCGGTTTCCGGACGCTCCGGGTCGGTCAGGTGCACCGTGCCGTCATCCTGAACCTCGAAGATGTCCTCGGCGATGGACTCACAGATCCCGTGGCCGGTGCACTTGGTCAGATCGACCTCGATACGCATGGTGTCTCCTCGAACGGGTCAGGCCAGCTGTGCCGGCAGCCGTTTGATGCCGTGGACGAAGCTGCTGTACAGCAGGTCGGGCTCACCGAGCTCGATGCGCTTCATCCGAGTCAGCAACTCCCGGAACAGGTTTCGCAGTTCGGCCTTGGCCAGCTGATTGCCCAGACAGAAGTGTGGGCCACCGCCGCCGAAGCCCATGTGCGGGTTGGGTGAGCGCTGCAGGTTGAACTCGCCCGGCGTGTCGAACGCGCTCTCGTCGCGGTTGGCCGAGCAGTAGAACAGCCCTACCTTGTCGCCGGCCTTGATCTTTTGGCCGGCGATCTCGGTGTCCTGGGTGGCGAACCGGGCAAACTGGATGACCGGGGTGGCCCAGCGCACGAACTCTTCGACGGCCATATCGATGCGGCCCTCGAAATCCTCCATCAGCCAAGCCAATTGGGCCGGGTTGTGCTGCAGCGCCAGCATGGCGTGGGTGGTGGTCTGCTTGGTGGTGTCATTGCCGGCCGAGGCCAGCAGGATCAGGAATGCCCCGATCTCCTCATCAGTCAGCCGATGCCCGTCGACCTCGGCGTTGACGATGGCCGTCATCAAGTCATCGCCCGGGTTGGCACGCCGGTACTTGGCCAGCTCCACTCCGGTGCCGGACAGCAGCATGATCTCGTTGATGGTGTCGGCGGCCCGCTCCTCCAGCGACGAGTATTCGTCGTCGCTCATGCTGAACAGCTTTTCGGCGGCCTTGGCCAGCGCTTCGCGCTCGGATGGCACCACCCCGAGCATCTCGGAGATGGTCATCATGGGCAGCCGCGACGAACAGACCTCGACGAAGTCGACGTCGCCGGCGCCGATCAAGTCGTCGACCACCTTGACCGCGTTGTCATGGATCTGCTGTTCGATCATCCGGACGTTGCGCGGGGTGAAGGCCGAACTGATCAGCCGCCGGTACCTGGTGTGCTCAGGCGGGTCCATGGTCAGGAAGAACGACGCGAACCGCTGCACCTCGGCCGGCATCGGGTCCAGGGCAACGCCCTGGGTCGAGGTGAACAGCTCGGGGCGCTGGCTGACGTAGCCGATGTCGGCGCGCCGCGTGACCGCCCAGAAACCGGGTTCTTCCATTGGGAACAGCGACGGCAGCGGCCTGTGCCAGGTCAGTCCCTCGGCGGCGCGCAGTTGCGCAAACGTCTTGTCGCGCTGGTCGAATGGCTGCTCCCAGAAGCTGTGGGAGGTGATGTCCAAGGCGTTGTACTCACGCTCCTGCAACTCACTGACGACACTCACCGACGCTCCTTCCCGCGACCGCCGACAATCTCGGCAGAACGGAATTAGCGTGACACTTCGAGGAATTTTTGTAAAGCTAATGCCATGTCCGCCGATACCGACACCACCAGGGAGCGCCTTCTCGCCGCGACCGCCGCTGTGCTCGGGCGTCAGGGCATGACCAAGCTCAGCCTCTCGGAAGTCGCAGCCCAGGCCGGCGTGTCACGTCCGACGCTGTATCGCTGGTTCGCGTCCAAGCAGGAACTGCTCGAGGCTTTTGTGCTGTGGGAGCGCCAGTACTACGAGCGTGGGGTGGCCAAGGCCGTCGCCGATCTGCCGCCCGCGGAGCGGCTTGACGCGGCGTTGCAGGTGATCGCCGAATATCAGCGGTCCTATCCCGGATTCCGCATGGTGGACATCGAACCTGAGCAGGTGATCGCCCGGATGAGCCAGGCCCTGCCCGCCATGCGCTCAGGACTCGAACGACTGATCCCGGCACCCAACGCCCCGGAGATCGCCGCCACAATCGTGCGTGTTGCGGTATCGCACTACCTGGTTCGCAGCGACGACGAGGATGAATTCCTCGAGCAGTTGCGATACGCCGCGCGGGTCAGGACGCCTGTGTGTGATTCACCCGCGGTGACCTAGCTCCGCCAGAATCTCTTCGGTGTGCTCGCCCAGCGCCGGCGCCACCGATCGCGGCTGCCACGGGGTGCCGGAAAAATCGGCCGGGGTGGCGACCATCGGCACACTCGAATTGCCTTCCGGCACATCGACGATGCCGCCGGCAGCGTGGAACTGTTCATCGGCGATCACGTCGTCGAGGCTGTTGATCGGCGACCAGAAGAAGTCCGGTTCGGCGGCAAAAAGGTCCGCCCAGTCCGCCAGCGAGCGAGTCGCGAAGATCGAATCCAGCTCCGAAATCAGTTCGCGCGCATGGATGAACCTGGCTCGCGGGGTCCGGTAGCGGTCGTCGTCGAGCCAGTCCGCGCGTCCGATCACTCGGCACAGCGCCGGCCAGTGCCGCTCCCCCTGCAATCCGACGATCCAGAATCGTCGACCGTCGCCCGCGCTGTAGTTGTTCATGCACGGATTCGCCATCGACTCGCGTTGGCCGATCGCCACCTGCTGCCCGGACAGCAGCACGGTGTTGAGGTCGAAGCTGACCGTGTAGGCACCCTGCCGGTATAGCGATGTGGTGACCAATTGGCCTACACCGGTCCGGTTTCGCGCCAGCAAAGCGGCGCACACGGCGGCCGCCAACGTCATGCCCGACGAGTGATCGCCCATCCCGCCGCGCTGGAACGGCGGGGTGTCACCGGGACGGGTCAGCAGATCGGCAATGCCGGCGCGGGCCCAGAAGGCAGCCACGTCGTAAGCCGCTCGGTCCGCATCGGGACCCGCCATGCCGTAACCGGTGATCATGCCGTAGATCAGGTTTGGCGCGAGTTCGGCGATGGTCGGGTAGTCCAGACCGAGGCGTTGCAGTGCCCCGGGTCGCACGTTGGTGATGAAAACATCTGCACTGCATATCAAATGGACAGCATGTTCTCGACCTTCCGGCGACGTCAGATCCAGCACGATGCTGCGCTTGGAGCGGTTGTCCATCTCGAACGGCGGGTTGGCGGCGATGCCGGCGTCCTGGTCCAGGCCCAGCATCGCGCCAAAGGTTCGGGCCGGGTCACCACCCGGCGACTCGATCTTGATGACTTCGGCACCCCAGTCGGCCAGGATGGCGGCGGCGGCCGGCGCGGCCACCCACACCCCGAGTTCAACGACCCGGAAACCTTCCATCGGTCCGGCCATACCTATACCACCCTTTACAGATAGCGTTTAATTTGTAAACTTGTCGCATGCTTCCGCTGGTCCCTACCCTGAACCTGGCTGCCCATCTGGGCCGCGGTGTGCAACGTATCGCAACCGACGCGGTCGTCGGTGCGGTCCGCTCACTCCCGCGACAGGTCGCCGATGTGGACGCCGCCTACCTGTCCAAACTCATGGGCGCACAGGTGACATCAGTGCAGGTGGTCGGAGGCGACGCCGGCACCTCCTCGCGCGCCCTGCTTAAGCTGACCGGCACCGACGGGCCCGAGACGGTCTTCATCAAGATGGCGGCCGAGACCACGGCCACCCGGCTCATGGGTGAGCTGGGAAGGCTCGGCTCGACCGAGGTGAGCTTCTACCGCGATCTGGCGCCGCAGCTGTCCGACGTTCCGCAGTGCTACGGCAGCGTGTTCGACGGACTCACCGGACGATTCGTGCTGGTACTGGAAGACCTGGCGGCAACTGGCCCCTGCGAGTTCCCGGACACCCTGCATCCACTGACAGTCGAGCAAGCAGCGTTGATCGTCGAACTTCTGGCCCGCCTGCACGCCACGTTCTGGGGCAAGGCCGACCGTTACCCATGGATCTACTCGGCCTCCGGCGATGCCACTTCCCTGTTGGTCGGTTCGCTGGCCAACACGTCGGTCAAGAAACTTCAGGGCCGCACCGACATTCCGGTCGAGAACGGTCGCTACATCATCGACAACTACCGCGCCGCCGCAACGCTGGTCGACGCGGCCCCGACCACCGTCATGCACGGCGACGCGCATCCGGGAAATGTCTACTTCCGCAACGGAAAAGCTGGCTTGCTGGACTGGCAGGCCGTGCGCAAAGGCCATCCGTGCCGCGAGCTGTCCTACACCCTGATCACCAGCATGACCACCGAGGACCGCCGTGCCCATCAATGCGAGCTACTGGACACCTACCGGCAAGCCCTGCGCGCCGCGGGCGGACCGGAACTGGACCGCGACGAGCTCTGGGACCGGTTCCGCCAGGGCGCGACATACGCCTACGTCGCAACCTTGATCACCTCGGGGATGGGCGGCATGCAGGATGACACCATCGCCCAGGAAGGCCTGGCCCGATCGGTGGCGGCGCTGGAAGATCTGGACACGGTCTCGCAGTTGAAACGGTCTTTATGAGCTGCGAGGACTTACCATCGGTACTGTGAACGACCCCGTAACGGCAAACTCCGGTGCTGCAGAGGACACCTCGACCCGCAGCCGGATCCTGACCGCGACCGCGGAAGTGCTTGCGCGCAACGGGCAAACAAAGCTCAGCCTGTCCGAGGTGGCATTGCAGGCCGGGGTGTCGCGGCCCACGCTGTACCGCTGGTTCGCCTCCAAGGAGGAGTTGCTCGAGTCGTTCGGCCTTTACGAGCGCGAACTGTTCGATGACGGCATCAGCGAGGCCACCGCCGACCTACGGGGTAGCGAAAAGCTCGACGCTGCACTGCAATTCATCGTTCAGTATCAGCAGTCCTATTCAGGAGTGCGGGTGGTGGACATCGAACCCGAGGTGGTCATCGCCCAGCTCGCAAACGTCATCCCGATCATGCGGGCTAGGCTGCAGAAGCTGTTGACCGGACCGAATGCCGGCCTGAAGGCCGCTACCGCCATCCGGGTCGCCATCTCGCACTACATCGTCCGCAGCGACGACGGCGACCAGTTCCTGGCACAGCTCCGCCACGCCGTCGGCATGCGCTGACCCTTTTCCGCCTTTTCCGACCAAACGGACAAATGGTCCGCAAAGTTCGAGAACAATCGGCCATTTCCTCGATCTCGGACCCGCCGAATCTCTCAACCACCTGACAAGTTCGTTAAAATTTGTAAAGCTGTCAGATATGACGGACGTGCAGACAGACAGTGGCGTGCTGGCCGGTGACCAGCGCATGCTCATCGACGGTGAACTCCAGTTGACCAGCAGCGGAGCACTTTTCGACGTCATCCATCCTGCCGACGAGCAGGTGGCGGGCCAGGCCACCGACGGCACCGTCGATGACATGGCCCGTGCTGTCGGGGCCGCGCGGCGCGCGTTCGACGAAACCGACTGGAGCCGCGACGTCGAATTCCGCTACCACTGCCTGATGCAGCTGCATGAGGCGCTGGAACGCAACAAAGAGCGCCTGCGCCGAGTGCTCGTCACCGAGGTGGGCTGCCCGGTCACCGTCACCGGTTCGCAGATCGAGGACCCGATCGCCGAGGTCAAGCACTGGGCCGAGCACGGCCGGAATTTCGAGTACGTCACCGACAACGGGGTGCACCAGACGCCGCTGGGGCCGGCCCAACGCAAGATCGCGTACGAGCCGATCGGCGTCGTCGGCGCCATCACCCCGTGGAACGTGCCGTTCTACCTCAACATCGCCGAGACAGTGCCCGCGCTGATGGCCGGGAACACCGTGGTGCTCAAGCCCGCTCAGCTGACCCCGTGGTCCGGCACCGAGTACGCCCGGATCGTCGCCGAGGAGACCGACATCCCGGCGGGCGTCTTCAACGTGGTGGTGTCCAACGCCAACGAAGTGGGCGCGGCCCTGTCGGCCGACCCGCGGGTAGACATGATCACCTTCACCGGCTCGACCGCCACCGGCCGGGCCATCCTGGCCGCCGGTGCGCCGACGGTGAAAAAGACCCTGCTGGAGCTGGGTGGCAAATCCGCGCACATCGTGCTCGACGACGCCGACTTCAACTCCGCGCTGCCCATCGCAGCCATGATGGCCTGCGTGATGAGCGGCCAGTCGTGCATCCTGCCGTCCCGAATCCTGTTGCCGCGCAGTCGCTATGACGAAGGCCTGGCGATCCTCAAGGGCGCCATGGAGAACTTCCCGATCGGCGACCCGTGGACCCCAGGCAACATGCAGGGCCCGCAGATCAGCGCCGGTCAGCGCGACAAGGTGCTGGGTCTGATCAACTCCGGTATCGCATCCGGCGCCCGCTTGCTTACCGGCGGCGGGGTTCCGGAAAAGCTGCCGGTCGGCTACTACGTGGCGCCCACGCTGCTGGCCGACGTCGACCCGAATTCCCAGGTCGCCCAGGAGGAGATCTTCGGCCCGGTGCTCACCGTCACGCCATACGACTCCGACGACGAAGCCGTGGCGATCGCCAACAACTCGATCTACGGGTTGTCCGGTGAGGTGTCATCGGCCGATGTCGAACGGGCGTGGAACGTGGCCCGGCGGATGCGGACCGGCAACGTCACCATCAACAGCCGCAGCCACTTCGGCATCAACAGCCCCTTCGGCGGCAGCAAGCAGAGCGGTCTGGGCCGGCGCAACGGCGAAGAGGGCTTCAAGGAGTACTTCGAGTCGAAAACCATTGGTATGCCGGCATGAGCGACGGCGCCAACGACATCGCTGAGATCTCGGCGCTGTTGTATCGGTACGCGCGCGCCGTCGATACCAAGGACTGGGAGCTGTACCGCTCGGTGTTCACCGATGACGCACGTATCGACTACTCATCAGCGGGCGCCGCAGTCGGCACGCGCGACGAGATCGTCGACTGGTTTGCCGCCAATTTCGGTGTGATCCCGTGGAGCATGCATTACATCACCAACATCGAGGTGGTGGAACGCGCCGGCGACACCGCGAAGGTGCAGGCCATGTTCTACAACCCGATGCAGCTGCCCGGCATGACCGAGCCCAGTGCCTGCGGTGGCTACTACCACCATGAACTAGTGCGGACCTCGGATGGCTGGCGCAGTCGGGGCCTACGCGAAGACAACGTCTGGTTCACCAACCCGCCGACGTAGCGCCGCGTAACACCCAAACGGACAAACGGGCCCCAAAGTGCTAGTGAAACCGGCCATTTCGTCGATCTCGGCGAAAACGGCTCAGCCCTCAGCCGCCAATTGCCCACAGGCAGCGGCGATTTCGCGACCCCGGGTATCCCGCACCGTGCAGGACACCCCAGCCGCCTGCACGCGGCGCACGAACTCCCGCTCCGCAGGCTTCGGGCTGGCATCCCACTCGCTGCCCGGCGTCGGGTTCAGCGGGATCAGGTTCACGTGCACCAGCGGCCCTAGCGCAGCATGCAGCTTCTTGCCCAAAAGGTCTGCGCGCCAAGGCTGGTCGTTGACGTCACGGATCAGCGCGTACTCCACCGAGACCCGGCGGCCGGTCACGTCGGCGTAATACCGGGCAGCATCAAGGACTTCCGACACCTTCCACCGGTTGTTCACCGGCACCAGGGTGTCGCGCAGTTCGTCGTCGGGGGTGTGTAACGACACCGCCAGCGTCACTCCGAGCTTCTCGTCGGCAAGTTTGCGAATCGCCGGTGCCAAACCAACCGTCGAGACCGTCACCGACCGCGCGCTGATCCCGAAGCCCTCAGGCACCGCAGCGGTGATCCGCCGGACCGCCGCCACCACCCGGTTGTAGTTGGCCAGCGGCTCCCCCATGCCCATGAACACGATGTTGGACAGGCGCCCGTCGTGTTCATTGCGCATGGCGGCCGACGCCGCCCGCACCTGCTCCAGGATCTCGGCGGTCGACAGGTTGCGCTTGAGCCCGCCCTGGCCGGTGGCGCAGAACGGGCAGGCCATACCGCAACCGGCCTGCGATGAAATACACACGGTGTTGCGCTGCGGATACCGCATCAGCACCGACTCGAATGTTGTTCCGTCCGCCGCACGCCACAGGGTCTTGCGGGTCTCCCCCGCGTCGCACTGAATCTGACGGAGCGGGGTGATCAACTCCGGAAACAGTGCGTCAGCTACCTGCGAGCGCACAACCGCCGGCAGATCGGTCATCTCCTGAGGGTCGGCGATCAACCGGCCGTAATACTGATTGGCCAGTTGTTTGGCCCGGAATTTCGGCAGTCCCAGTTCGGCGACGGCGGTGATTCGCCCCTCGGCATCAAGGTCAGCAAGGTGCCGCGGCGGCATTGCCCGTCGCGGCGCGTCGAAAACCAGAGGTAGCGAACCAGCCATAACAGCGTCCAGTATCGCACCGACCCGGTAATTGATTGGACTCCTATACAACGATTGCTCACCATGTAGCCATGCCGCTGCGCCCCGCCGCCATCCTTGCCTTCGTCTACGCGCTGGGTTATCCCATTGGCGCCCTTGCTGTTTCGTCCATGACCCCGATGGCCACACTGGTCTGCCGCTTCGGCCTGGCGGCGCTGATCCTGACCTCCTGGACTCTGCTCGCCGGTGTGAAATGGCCCACTGGCCGAACGCTGGGGCATGTGATGGTCGCGGGGCTACTGACCCAGGCCCTGCAGTTCATCTGCCTCTACCTGGCGCTGATGCATGGCGCACCTGCGGTGCTCGGCGCGGTGATCGTTTCCATGAACCCGGTGGCCACCGCACTGTTGGCCGCGGTCTTCCTCGGCGAGCGACTGACCGCACGCCGCGTTGCGGCGCTGGTCCTGGGCGTCATCGCGGTCCTGGCAGCGTGCGCCGGTCGGCTGCTGCAGGTCGGCGGCGTCGACATCGTGGTCGGGTTGTTGATCGTCTCGCTGCTGGCCATTGCCGCGGGCGGGGTGTATCAACAGCGGTTCTGCCATGGTGTCGACTTCCGGGCCGCTGCCGCACTTCAGAACGCCGCCTCGCTGGTCCCGGTTGCGATTCTCGCCGCGGTCACGCCGTTCCACGTGACCAACGTGCACACTGCGGTCTTTGCAGTCGGCGCGGTGGTGCTGCTGAATGCGACGCTCTGCATGACGCTGTACGTACGGGCTATCGACCGTTACGGTGCCGCGGCAGTGGCGATGCTCTTCGCCGTCATTCCGGCCGTCGCCGGCGTGCTGTCTTGGCTGATCCTGGGCCAGCGACCCGACTTCGGCATCGTAATCGGACTGGTCGTCGGCGCGCTGGCCTGCTGGCTGAACGCGAAAGCTACGTCAGCGCGGCCAGCACGATCCACGTTGCAACCGCAGACGGCAGGATCGAGTCGATCCGGTCCATCAGACCGCCATGACCGGGAAGCAGAGTGCCCATGTCCTTGATGCCCAGATCTCGTTTGAACTGAGATTCGACCAGGTCGCCGAGGGTTCCGGTGATCACCAGGAAGATGCCGAGCGGGATACCGATCCAGGCCGGCCGGTGCAGCAGGAAATGTACCGATGTCATGGAAATGGCGATGCTCAGCAGCAGTGAGCCGCTGAAGCCCTCCCACGATTTCTTCGGGCTGATCGCCGGAACCATCGGATGCTTGCCGAACAGCACACCGGCGGTATAGCCGCCGACGTCCGAAGCCACCACGCCCAGCATCATGCAGAAGACCTGTCCGGCACCGTCCCGCGGGTAGATCAGCAACGCCGCAAACGCACCGAACAACGGAATCCAGGCGGCCAGGAACACCGTCACCGACACGTCGCGCAGGTAGTTGGTCGGCGCCGCCGCCAGCCCGCCCGACAGCAGCCGCCAGATCATGCAGAGCGCCACCGTGCCGCCGAATGCGCCAAGTGCGCCAGCTTCACCGTATGGCCAGGTCAGCCACACCATCGCCTGGCCGCCGAGCAGCAGCGGGATCACCGGGACGGCGTATCCGCCCTCGCGCAGCCGCCGCACCACTTCGTGGGTGGCCAGACCGATGGCCATAGCCACCAGCGCCACCCAGAACCGCGGAGCGAAAATAAGGGTAGCGATGACAGTGCCGCCGAGCGCGACACCGACTGCGATCGCAGCGGGTAGGTTACGTCCGGCCCGTGAGGTCTTCTGCGGCTCCCCGGTAGGAGCGGTGTCGGTGGCCATGATCAAGGTTGGAGTTCAGGCGCGGAGCCTAAACCTCCAGCAACTCGCCTTCCTTGTGCTTGACCAGTTCATCGATCTGGGTGGTGTAGGTCGCGGTGGTCTTGTCCAGTTCCTTTTCGGCGCGGGCCACCTCGTCCTCGCCGGCCTCGCCGTCCTTCTTGATCCGGGACAACTCGTCCATCGCCTTACGACGGACGTTGCGCACCGAGACCTTGGCGTCCTCGCCCTTGGCCTTGGCCTGCTTGACCAGGTCGCGACGCCGTTCCTCGGTCAGCTGCGGGATGGCGATGCGGATGACGCTGCCGTCGTTGCTCGGGTTGACGCCCAGGTCCGAGTTCCGGATCGCGTCCTCGATGTGCTTGAGCTGGTTGGACTCGTAAGGCTTGATCACCACCAGCCGGGCCTCAGGCACGTTGATGCTGGACAGCTGGGTGATCGGCGTCATCGAGCCGTAGTAGTCGATGTTGATCCGGTTGAACATGCCGGGGTTCGCGCGGCCGGTGCGGATGGACCCCAGATCGTCGCGGGCTACCGAGACGGCCTTGTCCATCTTCTCTTCGGCATCGAACAGCGTTTCGTCGATCACTTCATATTCTCCCGTCGCTCACCCATAGCCGCCAACGCCTAGGTGGCGACCAACGTTCCGATCTTCTCACCCGCAACGGCCCGCGCGATATTGCCTTCGGTGAGCAGGTTGAAGACCAGCATGGGCATGCCGTTGTCCATACAGAGGCTGAAGGCCGTGGCGTCGGCGACCTTGAGCCCGCGCTCGAGCACCTCACGATGGGTGACTTCGGTCAGCAGTTCGGCGTCTGGCACCTCACGCGGGTCCGCGGTGAACACCCCGTCAACGGCCTTGGCCATCAGGACCACCTCCGCGCCGATCTCCAGAGCGCGTTGCGCGGCGGTGGTGTCGGTGGAGAAATACGGCAGGCCCATGCCGGCACCGAAGATGACGACGCGGCCCTTCTCCAGGTGCCGCCGAGCCCGCAGCGGAATGTACGGCTCTGCGACCTGCCCCATGGTGATCGCGGTCTGCACCCGGGTGTCGATGCCTTCCTTCTGCAGGAAGTCTTGCAGCGCAAGGCTGTTCATCACGGTACCCAGCATGCCCATGTAGTCGCTGCGGGTGCGCTCCATGCCGCGCTGCTGCAATTGCGCGCCGCGGAAGAAGTTGCCGCCACCGATGACCACGGCGACCTGCACACCGCTGCGGACCACCTCGGCGATCTGGCGGGCGACCAGCGCCACGACATCGGGGTCCAGCCCGACCTCACCGCCGCCGAACATCTCGCCGCCGAGCTTGAGAACTACCCGCTCGTAACCCGGGTGGATCACTCCGTGACCACCGTTGTCTGCCTCAGCCATCAGACTCCTTACGGTCCCGCATGCGAACACTGCCGTCGGACGGTCGACAGCGGCTTTCATCCTGCCTCATGACGGCGCCCTGGCCACGTTCGGGTGGCCGGGGCGTTTCGCGTGTCTGTCCTGAGTATCGGGCACGCACTAACCCAGGTGGGCCTGCAACAACCAGGCCGACATCGACTTGCGGCCGTTGGGCGCATCGCGGATGTCGAGGCCCGCGAAGCCGGAGAAATGGTCTTCGAAACCGCCGGGAACATTGGCGTGGATACGTGCCCGCCTGATCTCGTCGATCACCCAGTACTTGCTCACGACATCCCGCAGTTCGTCCTCGGTCACCGGGTTGGCCGGTCCGCTGGGCATGCCACCCCGGTCGAAGACCAGCACGAAGTACGAGGCCCCGGGTGCTGCGGCACGCACGATCGAGCGCTGGTAGCCGTCCCGCAGTTCGACGGGCATCGAGTGGAACAACGTCGAATCGACCATCGTGCCGAATCGGCCCGTCATTAGGCTGCCGGACATGGACCGGCAGGTGTCGGGCTGCACCAGCGGATAGCCAACAGATAGCCCAGACTTTCGGCTAGTCGTCGGAAATGCCATCTGAACTGCGAAAACGCTTGTGTCCCGGCAGGATTCAGAATCAGTCAGTCGCCGAGGTTCCGAGAAACTACCGGCGCGGTGTCAGCGGATGCCGCCGTCCAGCGTCTCTGCCGCGCGGCTGAATGCAAGGGCCACCCTGTCGCGGTCGGCCCACTCGATCAATAAGACCGCCATGTCGCCCATCTCCGCACGAGCCGAGGCATCGGTGGCGAATTGGAAACGTGGAGGAAGAGGGAGTGTGACACTCTACTCATGGGGGGAGAGCATAGAGCGAAAGAATCTTCATCCGGCGCTGAGAAGCCAGGAAAGGACGGACCATTCCCACACTGGCGGAAGGCGATCGGTTGGGTGCTCGGCGTGGGCAGCGCCTTTGTGATTGCTCTGGCCACTGGCGTTGCGGGCAAGATTGTGAACGAGTGGGGCAATCACCCCGACGCATCAGTTACACAGACAGAAGTCCGATTTGTCCGACCGTTTGACATGACGGGAAATCTTCAGGCTCCGTTCGTGGCCGATAAAGCGAAGACCTTGAGGGGCGGGTCGTGTCTTCGTTCGTTGGCTAGCTCGGACCCCGAAGCCCTGAGATGCGGCACACCAGATCACGAGCTTCACGACCCATGTTGGAGAAACTCTAGGGAGGAAGTCGCCTGCCCAGAGACCCCGTGGGACAAAACCGTTTGGTTGCTTGTGAATCCCGTCATTGAACCGCCCTGGACGCCTTCACCCGAGCCGTCGTCAACTCCGCCAAGTACCTCTGGCGCGCGATGGGATTCCGATACCCCATGGGCGGTGGAATTGCTCGACCCGTTCCACCCGAAAGAGACGCTGAGATGCCTCATGATGACCGGCACTGTAAACAGCGTCGCTGGCATCCCCATGGACTGGGCCTGCTCGACGAAGGGTTATGCGGGTGGTTTGAACAAGCGTCCTGATAAGCCGTGGACGGTGCTCTATATGGAGACCGGGACAAGCGAGGGTCGGGATGCAACCGTGAAGACGGTATGGCGCTAGTTTGCACTTGACCGGCAGCGAAGGGCTGTCTCTAAGCCCCACTCTGGCGTCCATCCTCCGCCCCGCACCAGACTGTCCCTCGACCTCGGCATGCACCTGGCCAGTAGAGCGAACCCGCAGGTCAGGGCCGGTATCCGCTTCAGGATCATTCGTGAGGCAACAGCGTCGAATCGACGATGGTGCCGAAGCGGACGTCGTAACCGCTGAAATTGCTGATGTCAGCGACGTCGAAGGTGGCACCGTGCACACCTCGACGAGCCGCCTCGGCACGGGCCAGTTCGATGGCGGTCGGCGACATGTCCAGACCGACCGTGGTGAATCCCCGCTCGGCCAGATAGATGGCGGTGGCAGCCTCGCCACAGCCCGCGTCGAGCACCTCACCGTGGAACTTGCCGGCATCGATCAGCTCGGCGATCTCGGGCTGTGGTTCACCGATACTCCACGGCGGCCGATTGCCTTCGCCCATCTCGGGGGCTTCGCCACGGTAGGCACTCTCGAACATCGCATCAGTCGGATTAGTCATGGATCCGGTTTATCAATGTGATTGATATATGTCAATATTGTTGACATGTTCGAGGGTAAGGAAGCCCCGCTGGGATACCTGCTGGGCCGGATCGCCAATGCGCTGCGCGCGGAGCTGTCGGCCAATGTTCTTGAGCCGTTGGGCCTGAGCTTCCCGCAGTACGTGTGCCTGCGGATGCTGGACAACCGGTCGGGCATGTCCAACGCCGAGATGGCCCGGTTCATCGGGGTGTCCCCGCAAGCGATGAACATCGTGGTGCGGGCCCTTCAGGACCGCGAGCTGATCACCCGGCCGAGCACCGTCGCCTCCGGCCGCTCCCGCCCGACGGAACTGACGCGCGCGGGACGCACCCTGCTGGCCAAGACCGACATCGGGATTCACGCCGTCGATGACGCATTCCTGGCCGACCTCACTGCCGACCAGCGCCAGGAATTCCGCCGCACTCTGGCCCGTCTGGCCCCGCCTGAGCCGGACTTTTAAAGAATCGCGGCCGCGCCGCTGGCCCTGGTTCCGATGCCGCGATTGCTACCGCCGTAGTAGTACCGCCAGGGGCGATCCGGAATAGATGAAAGCACCGCTGGAGCCGCTCTACCCGCTGCCGCAGTAACCGTCGGGGACCACCTCGTCGGTGCCGTCCTTCACGCATGTGGCAGTGACGTTCGTATAGCAGACGGCAATCCATCCGCGACGTCAGGGCGCGGCGTGCTGGCCGATCGACTCGTGTGCCCGGCTGAGCCAGAACACCGCGCGCTCGATCATCGGCATGACTTCGGTGACATCCATGGCGCCGGCGGCGAACCGATTCAGCGCGCCATAGATGACGCCGGTGAGCACCGTGTCCATGTCGCGAGCGAAACCGTCGTCACACCCGCTGAGTACCGCGTTGGCCGCCGGCACCACGACGTCAAACCCGTGTTGGGTCAACTGATCTCCGCCCGGGGCACTCTGCGCGCGCACATATGCGCGAAGCATCTCCGGATGCTGTTCCCACGGCTCGAAGATGGCCCGGAAGATTCGCATCATCCCGTCGTAGAGGGATTCGTCGGGAGTCGGATCATCGTGCTGCGCGATGGCGGCGTACCGATTGGCATCCATCCACCAGCGCAGCGCGGCCAGGATGAGCGCATCCCGCGTCGGGTATCGCCGGTAGATGGTGGCCAGGGACATCCGTGCTCGGTGCGCCACCGCGCGTAGCTGAACGGCGTCGTAGCCATCGTTGTCGAGCAGTTCGACCACGATGGCGATCAATGGGTCAGAAGGGCTTGGCGCCAACGCTTCTGAATGGGATTTAGGCACCTCGCCACCCCCTTTACCGGACACAGTAACGATGTTACTGTACAGCCCATCAGTAACACGGTTACTCAGTTAAAGCGAGGTTGGCAGTGGGCGGTCTGGACGGCAGGGTGGCATTCATCACCGGCGTGGCGCGCGGGCAGGGGCGCAGTCACGCCGTACACCTGGCGCGCGAGGGTGCCGACATCATCGGTATTGACATCTGCGCCGACATCGCGGCCAACGGCTACCCGATGGCCACCAATGCCGAGTTGGACGAAACGATTGCATTGGTAGAGGCCGAAGGCCAGAAGATGCTCGGCACCGTCGCCGACGTCCGCGATTTCGCCGCGGTCAAAGCAGCCGTCGATGCCGGAGTGGAACACTTCGGACGCCTCGACATCGTCTGCGCCAACGCGGGAATCGCTCCGGTTGCGTTCCGCGAGTTGAGCATTGAGGAAAATCTCGACCAGTGGAAGGCAGTCGTCGGGGTCAACCTGGACGGCGCCTACCACACCGCGTTCGCGACCATCCCCCACCTGATCGCCGGCGGACGCGGCGGTGCCATGGTGTTCACCAGTTCGACGGCCGGACTGCGCGGTTTCGGCGGCATGCAGGGCGGCGGCCTTGGCTATTCGGCATCCAAGCACGCCGTGGTCGGGTTGATGCGTACGCTTTCCAATGCCCTTGCCCCGCATAGTATTCGGGTCAACACCGTGCACCCGACCGCAGTGAACACCATGATGGCCGTCAACCCGGCCATGACCGAGTTCATCCAGAACTATCCCGACGGTGCTCCGCATCTGCAGAACCCGATGCCGGTCGACATGCTCGAACCCGCAGACATCAGCGCGGCCATCGCCTATCTTGTCTCCGATTCGGCCCGTTACGTCACCGGGGTCACCTTCCCCGTCGACGCCGGCTTCTGTAACAAGCTCTAACCGCTACGAAAGAGATGGATTCCGTGAAAGACAACGCAGGCCGGGTCGCCGGCAAGAAGGTTCTGATCACCGGTGCTGCGCGCGGCATGGGCCGCAGCCATGCGGTGCGCCTGGCCGAAGAGGGCGCCGATCTGCTACTCATCGACATCTGTGCCACGCCGGACGGCCTGGAGTACCCACTGTCGGTCGAGGACGACCTTGATCAGACTGCCAAACTCGTTGGTGCACTGGGACGATCGGTCGTGACGAAAGTTGTCGACGTACGCGACGCCGACGGCATGAAGGCAGCGGTGGATGCCGGCGCGGCCGAGTTGGGCGGCCTCGATGCCGCGGTTGCCAACGCTGCCGTGCTGACCGTGGGCACCTGGGACTGCACCACGGCTGAGCAGTGGCGCTTGGTGGTGGACACCAACCTGATCGGGACGTGGAACACCTGCGCCGCGGCGATCCCGCATCTGATTGCGGCCGGCGGCGGCAGCCTGGTGAACATCAGCTCAGCGGCCGGCATCAAGGGCAGCCCGCTGACCACCCCATACACCGCGGCCAAGCACGGCGTGGTGGGCATGAGTAACGCGCTGGCCAATGAGCTTGCCGCCCAAAGCATTCGAGTCAATACCGTGCACCCCACCGGGGTGGCCACCGGCATGGCCCCACCGTCCATCCATACGCTGCTCGCCGAGCAACGCCCCGATCTGGGACTGATCTACATGAACGCCCTACCGGTACTGATGACCGAGGCCGCGGACATCAGCAACGCCGTGCTGTTCCTGATCTCCGACGAGGCCCGGCACATCACCGGACTGCAGATGAAAGTGGATGCCGGGGTGACCATTCGATGAGCCGTCACGAACGCGGGCTGGCCGAATTCGCCTCGGTGATGACGGTCGCCCCGCCCGATGACGCCAGCCCGGCGATCGCCTCCGGGTTGATCGACTTCGTCTTCGCCGAAATCTGGACTCGGCCGGGCCTGAGCCGGCGCGACCGCCGCTTCATCACCCTGGCGTGCGTGGCCGCTGCCGACGCGGTGCCGCCCTTGGAGCAGCACGTGTATGCGGCACTGAACAGCGGCGACGTCTCTCTGGTCGAAATGCGTGAAGCCGTACTGCATTTCGCGGTATACGCAGGGTGGCCCAAGGCATCGATGTTCAACATGACGGTCGATGCCCAGTGGGCACGCATCATGGTCGAGCGCGGTGAACCGGTCTCCTCGCCCCAGCCATTGCTACCGCTGGTCACCCCGTCTGATCCCGAGGAACGGTTGGTCGGCGGAGAGGAGGCGTTCCGCGACATCAACTGCATTCCGTTCGCGCCCACCCGCGATGACCCGTACACCGGCGCGGGCATCTTGAACTTCGTGTTCGGCGAAATGTGGCTGCGGCCCGGTTTGGGTATGCGGGAACGGCGACTGATCACCGTGGCCTGCGTGGCATTTCAGGATGCGCAATACCCCATCATGTCCCACGTGTACGCGGCTTTGAAGAGTGGCGACCTGTCATTCGACGAGATGGACGAGCTGGCACTGCATTTCGCGGCCTACTACGGCTGGCCGAAGGGCGCCTACCTGAGCCAGGTGATCGGCGAGCAAAAACAACGGGTGCTGGACGAGGCAGCAGGCTAGGCCGAGATCCTCGGCCAGCCGATGGCCTGTTCGAGCTCGTAGGCCAGTTCCAAAAGCAGTGCCTCTTGCCCGGCTGCTGCCCCGAACATCATGCCGACCGGCAGTCCCTCGGCCGACTGGGCCAGCGGCAGCGAGATTGCCGGTGTCCCACTGGCATTCTGCAACGGCGTGAAGCCCACCCAGTCGATCAGCCGGGACATGATCTGGTCATAATCGGCGGTCGGGTCCAGATGTCCGACCTTCGGGGTGGCGTGGGCCAGCGTCGGGGTCAGCACGACGTCGTAGTCTCGGGCAAGCCGCGCGGGAATCCGCCGAGACGCCGACAACCGCGCGATGGCCACCGGCAGGCGATGCAGGTTATGCGAAGCCACCCGGTCGAGGCCCAGCGTCAGATTGTCCAACTTGTTGCGGTCGAAGGTCGGACCGAAGTTGCGCTTCCCAGCTCTCACCAGGGCAAATGCCAGAAATGCCCAGTAGAGCACGAAGTCGTCACGAAATCTCTGGGGCACCGGGTTGCCGATGGTGCTGACGTGGTGACCCAGACCTTCCAGCTGGGCGGCGACCGCCAGCGTCAGTTCCCGCATCTCTCGGCTCGCGTCATGCCCAATTGAACTGGTGCACACCGCAATCCGCAGCCGCCGCGCGACAGGACCGGTGACGTCGCCGATGGCTTGCAGCTTCGGGTTGCGATAGACCTTCTCGGCTTCCCGATAGAACGCAGCCGTGTCGCGGACGCTGCGGGTCAGTACACCGTTGACGACGATCTGCAGCGGCATGGTGGATTCGCGGTCCACGGGCAGCCGTCCCCGCGTTGGCTTGAGACCCACCAATCCGTTGCAGGCGGCCGGGATCCGGATGGAACCACCGCCGTCGTTGGCGTGCGCTATGGGCACCGCCCCCGCTGCGACGAACGCACCAGAGCCCGACGACGAAGCACCCGCGGTGACCGTCGGGTCCCACGGATTGCGCACCGGGCCCAGCCGGGGATGCTCCGCCGAGGCACTGAAGCCGAATTCGGACAATTGCGTCTTGCCCAGTGGCACCAATCCTGTTGCCAGAAACAGCCGGGCGAATTCGCCGTTCGCAGGCATGGGCCGCGGTACCCAGGCGTCGGTGCCCTGCATGGTGGGCCAGCCGGCCACCGCGACGTTGTCTTTGATGAAAGTCGGTACCCCGTCAAAGAATCCGCCGAACCGCCGGCGTCCCTGAGTCCGCTTCGTGGCGTACTCGAATGCCTCGTATGCCAAGCCGTTCAGCTCGGGCTGAGCCTTCTCGGTACGGGCGATGGCGGCCTGCACCAATTCCGCCGCCGAAACCTCACCCGCCCTTAGGGATTCAACCAATCCGACTGCGTCGAGGTCTCCGAGGGCGTCATCGCCGAACGTGCTGATGCGTGGCATACCACGACGTTAACAGCATCAGAAACTGGCGTGCGGGCCCCGGCCTTGGTCAACCGACCGGTCGCGCCTCAAGAAAAGTAAAACCCCGCGCACCCGGGATCGCCGGATTGTGCGCGGGGTTTTTCTTTGAGCGGTTGGTGCGCCACTCAAGCTTTTACTGCTGGCCGACCTCGAAGCGAACGAAGCGGGTCACGGTGACACCGGCCTCGTCCAGCAGAGCCTTCACGGTCTTCTTGTTGTCGGACACCGACGGCTGGTCCAGCAGCACGACGTCCTTGTAGAAGCCTGTGACGCGGCCTTCGACGATCTTCGGCAGAGCCTGCTCGGGCTTGCCCTCTTCCTTGGCGGTCTCCTCGGCGATACGACGCTCGTTGGCGACGATGTCCTCGGGCACGTCCTCGCGGGTGAGGTACTTGGCCTTCAGTGCAGCGATCTGCAGGGCCACCGCGTGTGCGGCTTCCTCCGAAGAACCGGTGTACTCGACCAGCACACCCACGGCCGGCGGCAGATCCGCGGCACGCTTGTGCAGGTAGGTCTCCACGGTGCCATCGAAGAAGGCGACCCGGCGCAGCTCGAGCTTCTCGCCGATCTTCGCGGACAGGTCCGCAACCAGCTGCTCGACGGTGGTGCCGCCGACCTTGGCGGCCTTGAGAGCCTCCACGTCGCTGGCCTTGGCCTCGACGGCCGCGGTGAGGATCTGATCAGCGAGAGCCTGGAATTCGGCGTTCTTGGCGACGAAGTCGGTCTCGGAGTTCAGCTCGATCAGCGCGCCGCCCTTGGCGGCAACCAGGCCCTCGGCGGTAGCGCGCTCAGCGCGCTTGCCGACGTCCTTGGCGCCCTTGATGCGCAGCACCTCGACGGCCTTGTCGAAGTCGCCGTCAGTCTCAACCAGTGCGTTCTTGCAATCGAGCATGCCGGAGCCGGTGAGCTCCCGCAGTCGCTTTACGTCAGCAGCGGTGTAGTTAGCCATCTCAGCTTTCCGTGGTGGTGGATTCGGTGGACTCGGCGTCAGTACCGGCGGTCGCCCCCGCGAGCAGCTCCTGCTCCCACTCGGCCAGCGGCTCGGCGCCATCGGCCTCAGTCTTGGCGCCCGAGCGGGCCTGCAGGCCCTCGGCCACCGCAGAGGCAACGACCTTGGTCAGCAGGGCGGCGCTACGGATGGCGTCGTCGTTACCCGGGATCGGGTAGTTGACCTGGTCGGGATCGCAGTTGGTGTCCAGGATCGCGATGACCGGGATACCCAGCTTGATGGCTTCGTTGACAGCCAGGTGCTCCTTGTTGGTGTCGACGACCCAGATCGCCGAAGGCACCTTGGCCATGTCGCGGATACCGCCGAGGCTGCGCTCGAGCTTGTTCTTCTCACGCGTGAGCATGAGGATTTCCTTCTTGGTGCGACCCTCGAAGCCGCCGGTCTGCTCCATGGCCTCGAGTTCCTTGAGGCGCTGCAGACGCTTGTGCACGGTGGAGAAGTTGGTGAGCATGCCGCCCAGCCAGCGCTGGTTGACATACGGCATGCCGACGCGGGTGGCCTCTTCTGCGATGGACTCCTGCGCCTGCTTCTTGGTGCCGACGAACAGCACGGTTCCACCGTGAGCGACGGTCTCCTTGACGAATTCGTACGCCTTGTCGATGTACGTCAGCGTCTGCTGCAGATCGATGATGTAGATGCCATTGCGGTCGGTGAAGATGAACCGCTTCATCTTGGGGTTCCAGCGTCGGGTCTGATGCCCGAAGTGAGCGCCGCTGTCCAGCAGCTGCTTCATGGTCACAACAGCCATGAGCTCATTCCTTTATGTTGTCGGTTGTCGTCCGGTATCGGGTGATCCCGGACCCTGGCGTCTGTTGCGTACCGAACCCATCTCTGGGACCGATCGGCATGCGAATGCGACCCCGTTTCCGGAGCCACGTACAGGCGCGCGAAGTCAACCCGCGAATACGGATTGCGTCGGTTAGTTTACACGGTTCGCGGGGGTGGTTTGTCCACAGCGCCCCGGTAATCCCCAGATCGGGGTTTTGCGGGTTTCCCGCGTCGCGACGATGCGCTGAACTGGGACGATGCGCAAACTACCGGTGCTGGTGCTGATCGCCGCACTGGTGTTCCCAGACGCACCCGCGGCGGCGGCCGACGGCCGGCTGGACTGGCCGATGCGCCCACGACCGGCCGTGGTTCGGCTCTTCGACGGCCCTGAACTCAAGTGGCAGCGTGGGCATCGCGGCGTTGACCTGGCCGGAACACCTGGTCAGACGGTGCATGCCGCGGCGTTCGGCACCGTGGTGTTCGCTGGTGAACTGGCCGGTCGACCGGTGGTGTCGGTAGCTCACCCCGGCGGGCTGCGCACCAGCTACGAACCGGTGCGTGCCGCGGTCCGCACCGGCACGGTCGTCGCGGCCGGATCGACGCTGGGCTCGCTGTTGGCCGGCCACCCGGGCTGCGCTGAGGCGGCCTGCTTGCACTGGGGCGCCATGTGGGGCGCGGCCTCGCGGGCCGACTACATCGATCCACTCGGACTGCTGGCGGAAACCCCGATCCGCCTCAAGCCGTATTAGCCGTCGAACGTTGGCACTCGGGCTGACGCGGGTCAAGCCCGCGGGTGCGCCTGATCGTGCACGGCCCGCAGCCGGGCGACGGTCACGTGGGTGTACAGCTGGGTGGTCGCCAGCGACGAGTGGCCAAGAAGCTCCTGCACCACACGAAGATCGGCGCCGCCCTCGAGCAGATGCGTTGCAGCACTGTGCCGCAGGCCGTGTGGGCCGATATCGGGCGCCCCGTCGACCGCCGCAACGGTCTGGTGCACGACGGTGCGGGCCTGCCGCGGATCGAGTCGGCGGCCCCGAGCGCCGATCAACAACGCCGGACCCGACGTGGCAACGGCCAGCTCCGGGCGGCCTGAAGTCAGCCACGCCTGCAGCGCGTCCAAAGCCGGCTCCCCGAACGGCACCGTGCGCTGTTTGTTGCCCTTGCCCAGCACTCGCAGCACCCGGCGGCTCAGGTCGACATCGTCAATGTCCAGTCCGCACAGCTCGCTGACACGAATTCCGGTGGCGTACAACATCTCGACGATCAACCGGTCCCGTAACGCCATCGGATCACCTTGTTCTGCACCGGATATCGCAGCACCCAACGCGTCAGCGGCCTGGTCCTGGCGCAGTACCGCGGGCAGGGTGCGCCTGGCTTTGGGCGTCTGCAACCGCACCGCCGGGTCGACGTCCAGTAATCCGCGGCGCAGCGCCCATGCCGTGAACGTCTTGACCGCCGACGTGCGTCGGGACAACGTGGTGCGCGCAGTGCCGTGCCCGGCTTGTTCGGCCAGCCAGGACCGCAGCATCGGCAGGCTCAGGTCGGACAGCGCGGTCTCGGGCCCCATGAACTCCCCGAGCGACCGCAGGTCGCCGAGGTATGCCCGGCGGGTGTGGGCCGAACGACCGCATTCGAGTTCGAGGTACTGATCGAACTCATCGAGGACGCCCTGGTGCACTCCCTTACGTTGGCAGAAATCGCACCCGCAGACCGGAGTGCCCCGCCGTCGGTGGCCGAGCTGTTACCGAGCCTCGACCCGGCGCAGCGTGTCCGGTGTCAGCTCAGCCAGGGACCGGTAGCCGTCGACGGCCATGATCAGGTCCGCCTCGGCCAGCAGGGAGCGCACCACGTGCACGACTCCGGCGGTCCCGGCCAGCGCCATCGCGTACGCATATGGCCGCCCCACACCGACGGCGGTGGCGCCCAGCGCCAGCGCCTTGACGACGTCGGCTCCGCTGCGCACGCCTGAGTCGAACAGCACCGGCATGCCCTCGACGGCCTCGACCACGCCGGGCAGGCAGTCGATCGCCGGAATGCCGCCGTTGGCCTGCCGGCCACCGTGATTGGAGCAGTAGATGCCGTCTACCCCGACATCGCGGGCGCGCCGCGCATCGTCAGGGTGACAGATGCCCTTCACCAGTAGTGGCAGCTTGGTCAGCGTTCGCAGCCAAACGAGGTCATCCCAGGTCAGCGAGTTACCAAAGTCCTGCACCCACTGCATCACCACGCCCTGCGGGTTCTGCTCCGGCGGAGCGGCCAGCTTGGCCCGGAACACCGGGTCACTGGTGTAGTTGGCCAGGCAGTTGCCGCGCAGCTGCGGGAAGTTGGAAGCGGCCAGGTCGCGCGGCCGCCAGCCGGGCACCCAAGTGTCCAGGGTGACGACGATGCCGCGGTAGCCGGCGGCCTCCGCACGCGCGATGAAGCTGGCCGCCAAGTCGCGGTCCTTGGGCGTGTACAGCTGGAAAAACCCTGGGGTGTCACCGAATTCGGCTGCCACGTCCTCCAAAGGGTCGGTGGTCAGCGTCGACACCATCATCGGCACACCGGTTTGGGCCGCGGCCCGCGCGGCATGCAGATCACCGCGACCGTCGCGCGCGCAGATACCCATCACACCGATGGGCGCCAGGAACAGTGGCGTGGGCAGTTTCATGCCGAACAGGTCGACCGACAAGTCCCGTTCGGTTGCGCCGACCAGCATCCGCGGCATCAGACCCCAGCGCTCGAAGGCGGTCACGTTGACCCGCTGGGTGCGTTCGTCACCAGCACCCCCGGCCACATAGGACCACACCGACGGCGCCATGGCGGCTTTGGCGCGCTGCTCGAGTTCTTCGAACGCCATGGGCAGCGTGGGGATGATGCCGCCCAGGCCCTGCAGGTAAATCTCCAGTTGGTAGTCGCCGTAAGCCATAACCCTATTTTCTGTGGTTGACCTGCGGTTTTGCGGGTCATATGGGAACATCATACAGCCGCATAACGGTCTGCGGTAGGATACCGTTGTGCGAAACGATTTGCCGGATTTGGCTGGTCTGCTGCCGTCGTGGCAGCTCGCGATGCGGGCGGCCCGCAAATCCCCGAAAACGATCAAGTCGTACAGCGAAGGCGTGCAGGTGTTCCTGCGCTGGTGCGAGAACACCGGCACCGTCCCGGTGCTGTCCGGCCCGGCGGTGCAGGCGTTCATCGCGGACCTGCTCGACGCCGGCGCGGCGGCGGCGACCGCCCTGTCCCGGCAGAAGGCACTGCGCCTCTATGGGCAGTGGCTGGTCGATGAAGGGGAACTGACCACCAACCCGGTGAAGGGGTTGCCCACCCCGAAACAGGATCTGCAGCTGACTGAGGCGCTGACCGATCATCAACTCAAGATGATGCTGAAGGCGTGCGCGGGCCGGACCCTGCGGGACCGCCGCGACGAGGCGATGCTGCGGCTGATGACCGAAACCGGTATCCGCGCCGGGGAACTCGTCGCCCTCACCGTGGCTGATGTGAACCTGGGCGGCGGTGTGGCGATCATCCGCCGCGGGAAAGGCGGCAAGGGCCGCACCGTGCCGTTCGGGCCGCAGACCGCCGCCGCGCTGGACCGGTACCTGCGGGCCCGGCGGGCGCACACCCGCACCGAGTCCGGTGCGTTGTGGGTCAGCGCCCGCGGTGGTACTGCGCTCACCTTCTCCGGGCTGGACAAGGCGCTGCGCGTCCGCGCGACGATCGCCGGGGTGGACGGGTTCCATCTACACCTGCTGCGGCATACGGCCGCGACCCGCTGGCTCCGCAAGGGCGGCTCCGAACAGGGGTTGATGGCCGTCGCCGGCTGGTCGTCCCGGGCGATGCTGGACCGCTACACCGGCGCGTCCGCGTCGGAGCGGGCCGCCGCGGAGGCCGCCACCCTGAACCTGGGCGACCTGTAACCGTCCGCGCGCGGACAGCGACACACCGGCCATAGCGTTGCCGCCCCGGCTGCCGCTATGTAAAGTCGAATCACGTTGTGCTGCACCACGGCACCGCACAATCCCATCCCACGAAAAGGAACACCCCGGCCGCCGGCCCGGGTGTCTTTCCTCCGTGGAATTGAGATGGACATGGCCGACACCGGCCCGTTGAACTCCCGCCGCGCTGCCCACCACAGTTGGGCGAAAACCGTCGACAGGACGGCAAGGACCGCCCCCGCCCGGGAAGCGTTCCGGAAGAAGTTTCTCGATCAGGTCGATCCGGACGGGCTGATGAGTCCCGCCGATCGGGAGAAGGCCGCGGAGAGCGCCCGCAAGGCGTTCTTCCTGGACCTGTCGAAGAAGTCGCAGGCGGCCCGGGAAGCCCGGAAAGCCGAAGCCGCGAAACCGGGTGTGGCGGCCCGCCGGCTGGCGCGGGAAGCCGCCGCCGCGCAAGCCGCCGCCGAAGCCGCCGCCACGGTCGCTGCGGAAGCGGCCCGGAAAGCTGCTGTGGCTCTGGCTGCCGCGACGGGTGCCGCTGTCGCCGCGCAGGAGGCACCCGACGACGACGGCGGGCAGGAGCACTGCCCGCGGTGCGGGGCACCGATACCGCCCGACTACCACCCGTTCGACGTCTGCCAGTGCGACACCGATCGGGATGGCACATGAGAACGCCCCCGGGCGGAACCATCCGGGGGCGGTATCACGGCGACGAGCCAGGGCTGACTCTACGGCCCACCCCCGACATCCGGCGGCGGTGATGCCTGTGAGTGTCATCCGGCCCCAGTTCCTGCAAGTGCTGCTCGACGACATCGCGCGGGTCGGTGAATCCGCGGCGTGTGTGCTGGCGCTGCTGCGGTACGTCACCGACGTCGACGACGAATACAACGGGCGGATACGGGACGACGACGGCGTGATGTGGTGGCGCGCGTCGTACACCGACATCGCGGCGTCGCTGGGCGACTCCGCCAAGCGGTACTCGGTGCGCCGGACGCTCGAGAAACTCGAGTCCGCCGACGAGGTGAAGAGTTGGCACCCCTACTCGGTCGACGGCGACCAGACGAAGGCGTACCGGATACCGCCTGAGCAGCCAATGTGCGAAATCGCCAGGGGGGGTGGCGAAATCGCAACAGCTCTGAACGGCCAAGTTGCGAAATCGCCAGGGGGGGTGGCGAAATCGCCAGGGGGGGTGGCGAAATCGCCAGGGGGGGTGGCGAAATCGCAACGGGGGGGTGGCGAAATCGCCAGGGGGGGTGGCGAAATCGCAATCTCCTATATTGAAGAAGAAATAGAAGAAAGAGAAGAAAGAGAAGAACAAGGAGAAAGAGAAGAAAGCGATCGTTACGTAAGTAACGCACGCGCGCGCGAGCATCTCAACAACTCCTCAGCCACACCCCAACAACCCGAGGCCAGCGGCGGGGAATGCCACACCATCGTGGAACTAGCCCGGTATCTGGTCCGGGACGGGGTGGACATCACCGCCGACGCGCTCGTCGAAACCGCCCGCGCTCTCAACTGGGGAGTCGACAACCAACCACTCGACAACCAACCACTCGACAGCGCCACCGCGGACACCTGGATGCGCAACCTCGAACACGACGGGGTAGCCGTCGCCCACACCGCACCCGGCGGCTGGACCATCTGGACTCTCACCGAGGCCGCCGGATGAGCACCCACCGCCGCACCGATCGGATGGGCCGCCCGTCGATGAGCCTGTCCGCGCTCACCGGCCGCGCCGACACGCCACCGCCGCCGCCGCCACCCGACCGGCAGGACTGGAACCTGACACCCATCCCGACCGTGTACGCCGGGATCGAGTTCCGGTCCCGCCTCGAAGCCCGCTGGGCGTGTTTCTTCGACCAGCTGGGCTGGCGCTGGACCTACGAACCGTTCGACGGCACCGGCTACATCCCCGACTTCCTGCTGCACCACGACCCTCCGCACCTCGCCGAAGTCAAACCGGCGGTCACCGAAGCCGACTACCGCGCCGCCATCGGCAAAATCACTACCGGCCTCGCCGGCCACTGGACCGGCCCCGTGCTGATCCTGGGCGTCGACCCGTTCCCGGCCTGGGACCAGCACACCACCCCGATGGGTCTGCTCGGCACCGGCGGCAACTTCACCGTCCACTACTGGACCGACAACACCGACGCAGCCCGCGCCGCCTGGGCGCACGCCTGCAACACCACGAAATGGCGGCGACCATGACCGGCCCGGGCCACAGCCCCAAACCTGCCGTGCTGGGTTACCGGTTGGTGTTGGCGACGTTGTCCGCCGATCACGATGCGTTCGATACCGCGATGGACGAGTTGTGGTGCGTCGGCTGCACCCGCGACGTGGTCGCCGCGCTGGTGTCCGCCCTGTCCGGCGCGTTGGTGTTGCTGGCTGACAACAAGCCGCCGCTGCCGCCCGCCACCGCCGCCGAATGCCGCCAGCGGGCCGCCGCGGACGTCGAATCAGCGTTGGCGATGCTGCTCGACCCGGACAGCCCGCCATGTTGACCGGCGACATCTGCGCGGTGTGTGTATCCCACCGCACCGATTCGGCCGCCACCGGAAAACCTGGACGGCCGGACGGCCCCACCGAGACCACGGCGGCGACCGACCGCCGGGAAGGACAACCATGACCGACAACGATGAGCTGTTCCCTGTCGACGACCAGGCCGACAGCGAGCTGCAACGGAAGCTGACCGAAGAGTCCGAGCTGCTCATGGAGAAAGTCCGCGCCGCGCACACCGCGCTGCGGGAGTACGACCGCGAGTGGGAACACGCCCGTCAGCCGCTGGCCGATACCCTGACCGCGGCGTGCGACGCGGTCGATGAATGCGTCGGCAGGCTGCACGAGGTAGAAGACCGGCGCGGTGTGCGCGGCGTCCCGTTGACGCCCGAGCAGTTGGTGGCATTCGCCGAGAAGATGGCCCGATGACCTATGTGGTGACACTGCCCGACAACACCGCCGTGACGGTCGACGCGGACGCGTTCAGCGTCGACGACGGCTGCCTGACGTTTTTCGCTGCCACCGCCGAACCGGCCGGCGGTGAGGTGCGTGCCCGGTCCCCGGTCGTGGCGATCGCGCGGGGTGCCTGGCGGATGCTGCGCACCGTGGACGCCGAGGTGCACGTCACCGCGCCCGGCGCGGAACCGCCGCCACCGAGACTCATCCCAGCGACCCGGCCACCGGAACGCACCGGCTGGTAGCCACACCGGCGGTGTCCGCGCGCGGACAGAGTCGATACTGGGCCTCGTGACGGTTGCACCTGCGGTGACGTGTGCGCGGTGCGGCGGCGTGTTCCGGCCGGCGCGGCGCCCGGCCCGGTTCTGCTCCGGCCGGTGCCGCACGTGGGCGTGGCGGCACCGGCCGCCGCTGCATTGGGCGGTGGTCACGTGGACCGGTGCGCAGCAGCACGCGCAATGGACGTATCACCGCAGCCGTGAGCTCGCTGTCGCTGCCGCACCCGACGATGTGCCTTACAGCGTGGTGCACCTGCACCGGCCGCGGTCCGCGGTGCCGCTCGCCGAGATCGACAGGCAACTCGACCACGCCGCCCGCCGCAGCCACCACGTGGACGACGCTGCCCCGACGCAACGCGCCGACGACCGCCGCCGCCTGCTCCCGCGCTTCATAGTCACGCCGAAGAGCTTCCGGGGATTTCCCCGGAACCTCTTGCTTCGGGTGGTTCTCGCCGTACTTCTTGCCTGCTTCTCGTTGGCGTTGTTTGGCGGCGGCGGCGTATGCCGGTTCGATAGCTTGAGGGGAAATCCCCTCAACCAATTCATCCTGGTCAGCGCCTGTTTTCCAGCGACCGCCGCCGCCGCCTGGTCCCGCGCCTGCGGCTGAGGAGAAACTTGTGGGGAAATCCCCACAAGTTTCTCCGGCGCGCGGCTGCCACCCACGACCGTCCGCGCGCGGACACCCCAGAATGTCGACCAACGCGGCCGTCACCGGAGCTACGCTTAACCCTGACGTAGCGGCCTCACGGTGCAGCAACAGCACACACAGGCCGCGTTGGTGCCGGGACGACCGAACCACCGTCAATCACCAGGTGCGCCGCATGGGACAGGCCCATCTATCCCATTCGCGTGCGCGGAACCCGGCCCGTCGTGTCGGTCCGGCCGGGTTCCGCGCCCACCCCGGAATCGAGCACATCGTGACCAGTTTCCTCGACGGCTTGAAGCACCGTCGCGCCCAGACCTACCGAGCAGCCGAAGATCTGCTGACCCGCGCCGCCGCCGACGGCCGCCGGTCGCTGACCTCCACCGAAGCGACGGAACTCCGCGGCTACCAAGAAAGCCTGCGCGGCCTCGATGAACACATCGCCGATTTAGCCGACGACGAACAACGCGCCCAGCTCCCGGACAGGTACGCCAACCTTGGAGGGCGGGGTGGTCGGAGCGGTGACCGGTCGGGATGGTGGGGCGGTTGCTCGCAAAAAACGGGCGCCATGTTGTCCCCGCTGGGTTTCACTGACGGCGAGTTGAGGCACGCGTTCGACACCATCCACCGCGGCGAGGTCGCGATTCTCGAGCACCGCGACCCCGGATTCGCCGGACCCATCGACGGTCTCATCCCGCCCGACCTCGGTCCGATCATCCCGGTGTTCCCCCGCCACGAGGACCGCCTGTTGAATTACTTGCCGGGCGTCGCGATTGATGTTCCGGCCATCCAGTACATCGAAGTCGTCAGCACGACCGGCACCGCCGGCATCGTCGCCGAAGGCGCCGCGAAGCCCGAGCTGCTGATGCCCGCCGACGCGAAAGTCGCCACCGCGAGAAAAATCGCCGCGCACGTCGGAGTCTCCTGGGAGGCCATGAACGACTACGACGCGTTCGTCGCCAGCGTCCAAGGCGAACTCATCCGCTGCATCGTCGACGCCGAGAACCTCCAGTTGTACGGCGGAACCGGCGAAGCCAACAACCAAGTCAACGGCCTGCTGTCCAACGCCAACATCCTCACCCTGGCGTCCGGTTCCGGGTCGGAGAATTACACCGACATCTCCGCGGGTATCGCCGCGCTCCGCAATGGCCCGAGCTTGGCTGTGTGCAACTTGATTCTTTTGCATCCTGAAACGTGGGCTGCCATCAGGGTGCAGAAGGATGGTTACGGCCGGTTCCTGTCCGACCCGAACCCGACGGTCGAGCAAGCGAACACGATTTTCGGTATCCCGATCGTGGTCAGCACGCAGTTCACCGCCGGCGAAGCTGTCCTGTTCGACACGCGGCTGTATGGCAGAGCCATCATCCGTGAAGCTCTGGTCACCCGCATGGGATTCAGCGGCACCGACCTGGTTCAGAACATCGTCCGTTATGTCAGTGAGACCCGTATCACCCAAACCATCGAACGGCCGCAAGCCATCCTCAAACTGACCGGGCTGCCGACCACCGCACCCACCGTCCTCGCCGGCGACACCGAGCCGGCCGAGACGGAGACGACCAGGACCGCCACCAAGAAATGAGCTTCCGGGCCGCGCCGGAAGGATGCGGAGCCGTAGCCGTGGCGGATCTCGCGGCTACGGCTCCGCTCACCACCACCTGTCCGCGCGCGGACACCACCACCACCTGTCCGCGCGCGGACAGCCCACACGACCGGGCCGCGGTTTTCATCGCTGGCCGCGAACCCGGTATCGCGACGCGGCGGCCGCCATCGCATCGGCCGGGCGGCCGCCGCGCATCGCACCGTCACAACCCGATGGACACACTGACCACCCGGTGCAGCGGGTCCAGACCACCCCCAGCGCAGCGGGTCCAAAAATTTCAGATTTCAAAATTTTTCGGGTGTGCTGCTTTTTCGGATGTGCTGACCACCCCTGTCCGCGCGCGGACACTCGCCGCATTGATTCGGCAAAGTCTGGAGGCGCGGCGGCCTGGGCGGTTGTCCGACCGGATAACGCTCCCCGCAACACCGTGGAAGAATAATTTCCTACGAAATGTGTTGCGGCACAACGGATTTCAGATGCGGTTGATGCACAAAACCCTGATTTTGTCAAACGGGACTGTTGGCTAATGCCATTAGCCAATTCACGTCGTTCCCGTGTCAAGCTAGTGGGTATGGGCGACAGGCTGTCTGACGGTGCTGGTCGGGGTGCTTACCTGCGGATGCGAGCCCAGTGGCTGGCGAACTGCGCCGCCCGGAACGAGCCCTGCTACTACTGCAATCGGCCGCTGCATTACGGGCTGAAGCATCCCGATCCGCTGGCGGTGGTGGTTGCGCATGTGTTGCCGGTGAAAACGCACCCGGAGCTTGAGTTCGACCGAACCAACTGGCGGCCTAGCTGCGCGTTGGGAAACCGGATCGGCGGTCCATGCGACGTGGACGACGCGGCTGCGTTGGATACGGGCGTGCCGTCCGAGGCGTGGATGACGGAATAAGTGTGTTGTCGGCTTGGCGATGCTGAGCCGAAACTACACTTAGCGGATGAGTCGTGGTGTGGGCCGCCATCAACGCCAGATCCTTGACGCGGCAACGGAACCGATGACGATAGCCGAATTGTCGGCGGCGACTGGTCGCAGTGAGACGCAGGTACGCAGTGCTGTCGCTGCGCTCAAGCGCCGAAAACTGGTCGCTACGCGCCGTACCCGTATCCGGTGGGACCTCGCGGCCGGGTATCGCCGGACGCTGCATTACGACGACGGCAAGTTCTACCGCGCGGTCCCCGGCTTGGAGGTGGTGGCGGTGGATGCGCTGACCGCGTACGCGAAGGACCTTCGCGACCGGGTGAAGGTGCCGCTGTCGCTGGCGGAGATCAAGGCGACACTCGACTGGTGAACAGCTTGGGCTGCGGCGGGGTGGTCATGGTCCATCGGTGGTTCCCTCGGTGGTGGTGATGCGGTCGGCGATGCCGGTGAGGGCGGTGATGATGCCGGTGATCTGGGCGATGATGTCGTCGCGTTCGGCGTAGGTGGCGAATCCGCCGCACATCTGGGCGTCGGTGGACAGGTGCGTCACGGTCGTGGCGATCGTGCGGAGTTCCTTTTTGACGCGCTGCCGGTAGTCGTAGGAGGTGGGCACCTCGTCGCGGGCGGTGACGTCGGGGGCCGGGTCGGTGGTTTTCTTCCGGCGGACGCGGGTGCGGGTTTTGCCGTCGGCGCCTTCGGTGACGATCACGTCGGGCATGTTCTCGGGCTGGTACGCCTCGACGGCGAGGAGCTGGGAGACGGCGGGTTGGGACACCCCGAACGTGCGGGCGATTTTGCGTTGCGACCAGCCGCGGGCGACGCATTGGTGCATAGCGATCGCTTTGTCGGCGGTGGACAGCTGGCGGCGCACCACGTTGGAACTGTAGGCGTGTTCGAGCATGTTGGTGCGGGTGACGCCGCGCTGCACCCGGACGTCGGCCTTCGTGATGCGTTTGCGGCCGATCGCCAGCAGTGCTTTGCAGCGTTGGTGGCCGTCGTACAAGAACTGATCCTCGGTGAGCAGGATCGGGTTCTGCAGCCCGTGGGCCTTGAGGGACGCGACCAGCGCGTCGAACTCCTCGGGGGGCAGGTCGCGGAACGGCTGTACGGACTGGCTGAGCAGGGTTTCGATGCGGTACGAAGCGGGGCCGTCGGGTGTCGTCACAGTGGTTCCTCTCGTAGATAACCAACTGATAAGTAGCTTATCAGTTGGTTATCAGAATGGCAGGTCAAGTCAGACGTTGGACCTGTCGGGCTGGATGCCGTCGGGGTGGGTGGTCAGCCAGTGGGTGAGGGTGCCGCCACCGGCGAGGAAACGCCGCCACCGCAGGAGTTCCTGCACGCTCTCGACGTACAGGGTCCAGATGCCGACGAGTGCCCAGACGGTGGTGTCGATGACGTAGAGCTGGTGCCGCTCCCAGCCGTCGATCGTCACCTTGATGACGACCAGCGCGGTGTCGCCGGCCAGGTCGGTAACCAGCAACTCCGACGCGACGCGCTGCGGGCGCGCTGCGGAATTAGCTACGGGGGTAGCTAATTCGGGTGTGGCTGTCCGCGCGCGGACAGGCTCAGGCGCGAGGCCGTCGAACACCGGGTAGAGAACCGGCGGCGGGTCGAGGTCGACCGGCGCATAGTCGACCGGCGCCAGGTCGGCGGCTGCGTCGAAGTCGGGGAGGGACATCGAGTCGGTCACGGGTGGTTCCTTGTCCGGGTTTTGCCACCGGCGAGATACCCGCTGCCACACCGCCGTTGTGCTGACCGCGTTTCAGCAGGTCAGACGCGGTTCCGCATAACGTGCAGGCGTGCCCTACCCAGTTGGTAGTCGCCGTAAGCCATTACGAGCGCCCCTCTGCTTGCACATTTGCCTCGGCCGGAGCCTCGGCTTCTGCTTTTGCCAATTCGGCCTTCCATTGCCGGAAGGTCTCTTCGGTGCGTCCGCGCCGCCAATAGCCGGAAATGGACGTCCATTTGGCGTCGACGCCCCGTTCCTTGCGGACGTATGGACGCAGGTTGTGCATGACGGTCTGCGCCTCACCGTGCATGAAGACCTGAACCTGACCCGGCAACCAGTCGGCCTCACGGACCGCGGCGATCACCGGGGCGTTGTCGCCGGCCTGGGAGTCGGGCACCAGATCGGCCCTGTCGCCGCGATGAATCCATCGAATCTGCACACCATCCGGCGCGTTGAGAGCGAGCTCATCATCAGGGCCGGCAACTTCGATGAATGCCTGCCCAATTGCGTTGGGCGGCAACGCTTCCAGCGCGGTGCTCAGCGCCGGAAGGCCGGCCTCGTCGGCCACCAGCAGATGCCAGTCGGCTTGCGGATCGGGGTTGTAGGCGCCATTGGGCCCCATCAGGTAGGCGGTGTCTCCAGGCGCCAGCGATGCGGCCCATGGCCCGGCCGCCCCGGAGTCACCATGCACCACGAAGTCCACGGTGATCTCTCGGCTGGCCGGGTCACAGGAACGCACCGTGTAGGTACGCACCGTGGGCTGCTGGTCGGCTGGCAGCGCCTTGAAGCTGTCCAGGCCCAGGGGTTGGTCCAATGCGTCGACAGTGCCCGCGTCGACCCCGTCGGGCACGATGACGATCTTTACGTACGAATCGGTGAATTCCTTGGGTTCGAACGTGTCGAAACCGGTGCCCCCGAACACCACACGGATCATGTGCGGGGTGAGGCGCTCGCTGCGCACCACCTGGAAAGTATGTATCGGACGACCGGCCACCGCTCGACTATACGAGCGGGGCGGCCGCCGTTGTTGTCGGAGCGGCTCAGCCGCCGTGGCGCTTTCCGCTGCCTACTTCAGCATGCTGCCTGCATCGACGGTCATCGGAAGCCCCGTTATGTAGCGCGACTCGTCAGAAGCCAGGAACAGCACGGCGTTGCTGATGTCTTCGGGCTCGACCCAGCCGATCGGGAGCACGTGCATGAACTGGGCGGCAACCTTGAGGTCCTCTGGTCCCGGGTTGGTGAGGTCGGGCCGGAACAGCTTCATGGTGCCCTCGTTCATGAACATCGGGGTGTTCACGTTGGTCGGGTGTACCGAGTTGACCCGGATGCTGTGCTGGCCCAGTTCGATGGCAAAGGTACGCATCAGGCCGACGACGCCGTGTTTGGCGGCGATGTAGTGGCCGGTGTGCGGGTACGCCTTTAGCCCGCCGACCGAGCTGGTCAGAATGATCGAGCCGCCCTGGCCTTGCGAAATCAGATGCGGCACAGCGGCTTTGACCGTCTTCCAGACACCGGACAGATTGACGCCGATCATGTCGTCCCAGTCTTCTTCACTGGTCTTGTCCAGTGTTTGGCCGCCGTTGCCGATCCCGGCGTTCGCGCAGACGATGTCCAGCCGCCCGAGCTGCTCAACCCCGCTGTCCACCGCAGCCTTGAGGGCGTCGAAATCACGTACGTCGACCTGCTCGGCGATGATGCGACGGCCCAGCCCTTTGACCAGGTCGACGGTCTGGGCCAGGTCATCCGGCGTCGACGGTGCAATCTGACTGTCGGCACTGATCGGCCCGCATACATCGACGGCGATGATGTCGGCACCTTCCTGCGCCAGCCGGATCGCGTGGCTGCGACCCTGCCCGCGCGCCGCTCCGGTTATGAATGCCACCTTGCCTTCGACCCGACCACCCATGTGTCCACCTCTTCCATGATTGCGCCGACAAAATTTGTCGATCGATCAGGAACACTCGCACCGGCAGAGTGCAATGTCAACAGTGCGACAGGATCGGCGATGGCACATATGCACAGCACGCCGGGAGTATCGCGGCCAGTCGGGCACGCGAGAACTACGACGTCGCGGGCGTCAGCGCGGCGAGGCGACGCTCGATGAATGCCCGCAATTCGGCATGTCCGGCAGTCACCCCAACGGCTTCTTCGTTGCCCAGGCTGCGGGCGATCTGCGCGATCACCATGGAGATGACGACCGGCGGAAATTCAACCAGGTCAACACCATTGGCGCGGAACGCCACCGTGACTGCTGCGGCCTCGATGTCTCGCACCCGCTCGGCGAAGGACTTCAGTTCGTTGCGAATCGCCTTGCGGTGGTTGGCCAGGGCCATGAACTCGGTATTGAGCACCGTGGCATGTGAATCACTGTTGATCTGCCAGAGCGCGGCCAGCGGATCCTCATCGGTCAGCGCAGCACGCATGCGCTCGAGCGCGGATTCCGCGCCAACGCGCAGCACCTCGACGAACAGGTCGTCCATGGTCGGAAAGTAGTAATAGACCAGGGCCTGCTTGACGCCGGCTTCCGTGGCGACCCGCCGCGACGTCGCCGCCGCGTAGCCCTCCTCGCGCATGACCTTGGCGGTCGCTTCGATCAACCTCATGCGGGTTCCGGTATCCGGCGCCTTCGGCTTGCGCGACGTTGTCACGAGTGGACTCCCGCCGACTGATTGCTTGACCATCCCGGAGACCACATGGTAGGCATGGCGCATTCTAACAGTTTGGTCAGTCGATCAGTTCAAAGGCGGAATATGGGTAGGCGAGTACGGTTGGACCAGCACATGTGCGAGGGCCACGCCCTTTGCATCGATATCGACCCGGACGTTTTCACCTTGTCGGACAACGACGTCGCCAGTTGTATCGAGGAGCCCGCCGACTCAGCGTGGCCCCGGATCCGCGCGGCGGTCGATGCGTGCCCGCGAGGCGCCATCAGCATCGTCGATGAATAACCCGTCACCCCACCATTCAAGCGAAAAGGACCTCAGTCGATGACCGACCTGGCAACAGTTGACTACTTCTCCGACGAAGCCGTCACCCAGGACCCCTACCAGTACTTCGATTTCCTGCGCGAGCAGGGACCGGTCATCCGTGAACCCCGGTACGGCGTCGTCGCAGTCACCGGTTACCAGGAAGTGATGGCCGCGTTCAAGGACCACGACACCTTCTCGGCGGTCAACGCAATCGGCGGTCCGTTCCCGCCTCTGCCGTTCGAACCGGTCGGCGACGACATCAGCGAACAGATCGAGGCGCACCGGCATCAATTTCCGATCCACGAGCACATGGTGGTGATGGACCCCCCTCACCACGAACGCGCCCGCTCGCTGCTGAGCAAGCTGCTCACCCCGCGCCGGCTGCAGGAGAACGAGGAGTACATGTGGAAGCTGGCCGACAGCCAGCTCGACACCTTCCTGAGCCGTGGCCGCTGTGAGTTCTTGGCCGACTACGCAAAGCCTTTCGCAACCTCGGCTATCATCGATCTGCTGGGTGTGCCCACCGAAGATCGCGCCGACTTCCTGGCCGCGCTGGGTGCCGGTGCGGTCAAGCACGACGGAGATCGGGTGGGCGCGCTCGACGGTGAGCCGGTGGGACGGGACCCGCTGCGGTACCTCGACGATCGGTTCGCCGGTTACCTGAGCGCACGTCGCGACCAACCGCGCGACGACGTGCTCAGCGGCATGGCCACCGCCACCTACCCCGACGGTTCGACGCCGCCCATCTCCGAGGTGGTCAAACCGGCGACCTTCCTGTTCGCCGCTGGGCAGGAAACTGTCACCAAGCTGCTCAGCGCCGCGGTCCAGACCCTGGGCGACCGCCCGGAATACCAGCAGCGCCTGCGCGACGAGCCCAAGCTGATCCCCGCGTTCATCGAAGAAGCACTGCGCATGCACTCCCCCACGAAGGTCGACTTCCGGCTGGTCCGCAAGACCACCACATTCGCCGGCGTGCACCTGCCTGCTGGCACCGTCGTCATGCTCTGCCTGGCCGCCGCCAACCGCGACCCCGCCAAGTTCGAGGATCCGCACACGTTCCGGCCGGACCGCAAGAACGTGCGCGAGCACCTCGCTTTCGGCCGGGGCATCCACACCTGCGCCGGCGCCCCGCTGGCCCGTGTCGAGGGCCAGATCACCGTTCGCCGACTGCTGGAGCGAACCCGCGATCTGGCCATCGATGAAGCTGCCCATGGCCCGGCCGGCCAGCGCCACTACGAATATGTGCCCACTTTCCTGTTGCGCGGACTGAGTGAGCTGCACGTCGAATTCACCCCGCTCGCATGACACAAACGGACACGCGTTTCCCGGCAACTCGAGGCCGGCTCCGTGTGGGTCAACACCTTCAGCCACATTGCCCCACAAGGGCCGTATGGCGGGTACAAGCAGAGTGGGTTCGGCCGCACCGGTGGATTCGAAGGCCTGCAGGAGTTCTTGCAGGTCAAGAACATTCGGATCGCGCTGAAGTGAATCCGTAACCCGCAATCGCGGCCTACTCGATCGGCTCGTCACCGAGAACAGTAGTGCGCAGCATCTCTCGCTGCGACGTCGGGTCATACGGTGCTGCTCGATGCAGCACACCGCGGTTGTCCCAGATGACCGTGTCACCGACCGACCACGCGTGGCTGTACACCTTGTCAGGGCCGGTGGAGTGCTCTAGCAGTTCGGCGAGCAGGGCCCGGCCCTCGTCTAGGTCCATGCCGACCACATAGTCGGCTGAGGCTCCGAGCACCAGCGACTTGCGGCCACTGCGGTGCGTCCACACCAGCGGATGCTCGTGGGTGGGCCGGGATCGCCACTTGGCCAACAGCTCCGGCGAGGGGTCCGGGGTGACGCGGCGCTGCGATGCCTCCAGCGAATGCACCACGCGCAGGGCACCGTAGCGCTGCTTCTCCCCGTCCGAGAGCTGGTCGTAGGCAGCGTAGGAGTTTGCGAATTCGGTTTCCCCGCCGCGCTCGGCAACTTGCACGGCCGACAACACGGTGGCCTTCTGCGGGCATTCTTCGCCCATCGGAGTGCAGCCGTCGATGTGCCAGTCGAACGTCGCTTTGAGATAGGCCGCAGCCGAATTCTTCGACGTGTCAAGGGTGATCGGATAGATTCCGGGCACCGGGTGGTGGCCGTCGGACGAATGGTCGACGGCACCGAGCCGACGGCAGAACTCGACCTGGGCTTGCGGGTCCAGATGAAGGCCGCGAAACACCAGAACACCGTTGTGTTCCAAGGCATCCAGAATGGCCTCGCCCAACGCGTCGTCGGTGGCCAGAGCCGAAGGATCGATGCCCACGACCTCGGCGCCGACCGAATCGGTGAGTTTGTTTATGGTCAGAACGCTCATGACAATCCTCAATGCTTCAGGGCCGGTGCCGATTTGCGGCAACAGCACGGTGCGTTGATCAGGGTTTGGGTTCGCCGACGCGGAGCATCACGGCGTCGGCGGCATCGGTGGGAGCCGGTTGATGCATGATCTCCACCGCCATGGCGACCATGATCAGTGAATAAATCAGGTGCAATAGGTTCAGCGCGTCGTCGGGCAGTTCGTCGAGTGCGAACTTGTCGCAGTATTCGATGGCCTCTTCCAGTCGCGGGAAGAATGCGTTGTAGAACTCGTGCATGGCGGGCATGGTGCTCGCCAGGCGCATGTCCCAACGCTCGGTTTCGCTAGCCAGACACCAGGTGTCGGCGAACGGTTCGAGTTCGGCAAATGCGCTGGGCAGCTTGGTGTCTGGCATCTCAAGCCCCGATCTCTGCACGATAGGCATCAACCCAGTCGACGGCCACCTTGTGCAGGTGCCGAACCAGAATCTCCTGGTCGTTGAGCGGGAACTCGTCGACGATGCCGTACTCCAGTGCAGCCTGGGTGCCGCCCAGCATGCCGGCGTCCTGCAGCGCAAACTCCTTGAGTACCACCGCCGCAACCTCGTGCTCGATGCGCTCCCGCACAGACGTGGCCGGCGAGAAGTACGTATAGGCCTCGAACCGGTGGGTGTTGTGCGAGGTGGGCCAGTACCGGTACAGCAGATACCAGCCGCCATAGATCAGAATCTCCAGGTTGGGGAAGATCTGGAAGTTGCTGATCCCCCACGGTTCGATACCACCTGGGTTGAGTCCGGCCGGCAGCTCGCCGATATCCGGCGTCCGCCACGGCCCCACCAACCCACTGCGGGTGGCCCGCTCGATGGGGTACATGTACTCCGGGGCCAGCAGCCAGCGCCGCCTGCCCGCGGTGGACACCAGTCGATGTGGCCCGTCCAGCTGGAAATGCCCACAGGTGAAGCCCGCGTTGGGATCTCGAACCGCCGGTGGCACCTGCTGGGTGTGCAGGGACGGTACGTGGTAATACTCCTGGAACGCGTCGGCGAAGATCTTCCAGTTGCTGTTGTTGTGGGCAACCCACTCGTAGCGTTCGGTCATCTTCTCGAACGGGTAGCCGTCCAAGCCGGTGACCATCGGGCCAAGGAACTCACGCAGGCTCTGTCTCGGCTCGGCGTCAAAGTTGATGAAGACGAAGCCGTTCCAGACATCGCAGTGCACCGGGACCAGCCCGTAATTGTCGGGGTCGAAGTCGAAGAACTCCGATTCCTGCTGCACGAAGGTCAGTGCGCCTTCGAGATCGTAGCGCCAGCCGTGGTACTTACAGGTGAACTGACGGCAGGTACCTTTGGTCTCCTCGCCGGGAAAGTCGTTCCACACCAGCTTATTTCCGCGATGGCGGCAGACGTTCTGGAAAGCCCGGATCTGCTGGTCTTTGCCTCTCACCAGGATCACCGAGGTGCGAGCCACCTCGATCTCCTTGGTCAGGTAGCTTCCGACCTTCGGCAGTTCCTCGACCCGTGCGATGTTGAGCCAGGCCCGTTTGAAGATCGCCTCGCGTTCGAGTTCATAGAACTCCTTGCAGGTGGAATCTTTGAACGAGACCGGACCAGTACCGAGTTCCGGATAGTGCTCAGTCCAAGAGCCTTCAGCCGGCCTGCCCGTGCGCATCACATCACCGCCCCTCCGTTGACACCGAGCACCTGCCCGGTGATGAACCTTGCTTCGTCCGAACACAAAAAGCCCACCGCAGCAGCTATATCGTCGCCGGTGCCCAGATAGCCCACCGGGATGTTGGCGGCAATCTGTTCATTGGACGGCAGATAACCGGCCGCCTGCGACTGGTGCTGCATCGGGGTCTCGATACCCGATGGCGGGATGTTATTGACCGTGATACCTGCTGTGGCATATTCGCGTGCAAGCGATTTGGTGAGCGTGATGACCGCTCCCTTGGAAGCCGCATAGTGCGCGGCGAACGGCGAGCCACGTTGGGCGCTGGAGGACGAGATCATGACGATCCTGCCCCACTGAGCGTCGAGCATGTCCGGCAGCGCCACCTGGCAGCAGTGGAACGTGCCGGTCAGGTTGACGTCGATGATGCGCGTCCAGTCCTGCGGTGTGATCTCAGTGAAGGCCGAATAGCCGAACATTCCGGCGCTGGTGACCAGCACCGTCACCGGACCGAATTCGGCGCGAACCTTGGCGAATGCCTGTTCCACCGATGCCCGGTCGCTGACATCGGCTGCGACAGCCAGCGCGGTGACGTTTTCATTCTTGAGGTCATTGCAGACGCGTTGTGCGGCTTGCTCATTGACGTCGAACACCGCAACCTTCATACCGCGCCGGCCCAATTCGTGACAGATCGCCTCACCCATGCCGGAGGCCCCACCGGTCACCACTGCGACTCGTGTCATCGGATCTCCCTCATTCGTAGCTCACCGCGATGGTGCGACTGGTCGGCAGCGCCTGACAGGTCACCACCCACCCTTCATCGACTTCGTCCTGATCGAGCGCCTCGTTGTTGAGCATGCGAGCGTGACCCACCGTCACTCGCGCCATACATGTTCCGCAGGAACCGGTTTCGCACGACGACGGCGCTTGCAGACCGGCCAGGCGTGCCGTCTGCAACAGGGTGTTCCCGGCACGGTAGGACACCGTGACGCGCTGGTTATCCAGGCTTATGGTCACCTCTTCGGTGACAACAGTTGACGGTTCGGACATCTCCCGCAGATTATCAACTACTTGGGACTAGTATCAAGTACTAGAGATATGCGGTGGGGCTCGCCGGCTCCGTGCCTGTCGATTGACTTTGAATCCATGCTGCTTCTCACTCGGACTTTTACGACGTGGACGCAAAGTCAATGCCCACAAGACATTTACTAGTGCCACAAGAGAGCCGACACACCGAATGCGCTCCCGGACCGATCCGACCTCAGCCCTCGACGTGGTCGGAGAACAACTCGTGACCGGTGCCCTTCTCGACCACCTTGGTCAGCAGGTCCCGCAGCGTCTTCTGCTCCTCGGCGCTGAGCACCCCAAACACCACCTGGTGGGCGGCGACCGCGTCGGTCACCACCGCGGCCGCCACCTCGCGGCCTGAATCTGTGAGGAACGCCTGCAAGATGCGTGCGTGCTGAGGGTCCTTCTTGCGTTCCAACAATCCCCGCTTCTCCAGTGCGGTCAGCGCGAGTTGAACGCCCTGCGGACTGATCAGCAACCGCCGGGCCAACTCGGCCCCCGACAAGCCCGGCTCGTTGGCCAACTGGCGGAGCACACCGATCTGCGCGGTGCTGACGCCGTGGTCGCTGATGGCCTCGTTCACTGAGGTCAGCGAGAAGTAGAAGGCCTGCTTGAGCAACCACAGCAGGTTGTCGGTCAACTCCACGGGTCCCCCAATCTCAGTTCGCAGCAACCTTGTATATCTGGCCATTCTTCATCACGAACGACACCTCCAGCGTGGCAGCGATGTTGGTCGACGGGTCGCCCGGCACCGCGATGATGTCCGCCAGATACCCGGGCGCCAGCCGGCCCAGTTCGTGCTCGGCCTCGATCAGCTCAGCGGCGACGACGGTGGCGGCCCGGATTGCCTGCATGGGCGTCATGCCGCGCTCGACCAGCGCACACAGTTCCTTGGCGTTCTGTCCGTGCGGGATCGCCGGGGCGTCGGTACCGCAGGCGATCCGCACTCCCGCGGCAATCGCCTTGGGCAGCATGGCCTTTGCCTTCGGAAAGACGTCCTCGGCCTTCTTGCGCAGCTCCGGTGCGATCCGGTCGATGGCCATGGCATCGGTCAGGTACGTCGTGGACACCAGGAAAGTGCCGTGGTCCACCATCATCTGGATGGTCTCGTCGGACGCCAGGAATCCGTGCTCGATGCAGTCGATGCCGGCCCGGATGCAGGCCTGGATGGCCCGGTCTCCGACCGCATGCGCAGCCACCCGCACCCCCGCCCGGTGCGCCTCGTCGGCGATGGCCTCGAACTCGGCGTCGGAAAACTGTTGGGCCCCAGGGGAAGTGCTGTGCGACATCACACCACCGGAAGCGGACACCTTGATCAACTTGGCGCCGTGCCGAATCTGGTAGCGGACACAGGCCATCACGTCCGGCACACCGTTGGCGATGCCCTCGGCGATCGACAGCGGCATGATGCCCGGCGCCAGCCGCTGGAACACCGTCGGGTCCAGGTGCCCGCCGTACGGAGTGACGGCGTGCCCGGCCGGGTAGATCCGCGGGCCCACATGCCAGCCCTGGTCGATGGCCCGCTGCAGCGCCACGTCCAGCAGGTAGCCGCCGGTCTTGACCATCAGACCCAGATTGCGGACGGTGGTGAAGCCGGCCTCCAGCGTGGTGCGGGCGTTCACCGCGCCCCGCAGCGTGCGGTAGGCCGGGTCGTCCTGGACACCGTGCATGGGCGTGGGCAACCCATCGGGGTTCCCCGGGCCTCCGATGAGCAGGTTCAGCTCCATGTCCATCAGGCCGGGCAGCAGCGTCACGTCGCCGAGCTCGACCACTGAGGCCGAATCCGGCAGTGGGCCTTCAGGATTGATCGCGGTGATTCGATCGCCGTCGACCACGATCACGCCAGGGCTGTGCACCTGGCCGGTGTCGACGTCGGCCCACCGCGCAGCCTTCAGAACTACGGTCACGGGACCGGCTCGGCGACACAGTCCAGCGACGTGGCACCCGAATCGGGCACCCTGGGCTGCTTCCAGCACTCCACGGGGAACGACACGGTGATCATCGAATACAGCAGGTGCATGAGGTTGAGGACGTCCTCGGGCATGTCGTCGAGCGGGAATTTGTCGCAGTAGGCGATGGCCTCTTCGGCGCGGGGCGTGATGGCGTCGTAGAAGGCTTGCATGTCGACCATCGAGCTACCCAACCGCTTGGCATAACGGTCGGCCTCCACACCCAGACACCAATCCGAGAACCGCTCCAGGTCGGCGAATTCTGTTGGCAACACGTCAGACCTCCGCCTTCTGCTGATAGTCGGCGATCCACGCTGCGGTTTCCTTGTGCAGGTGCCGGATCAGCACCTCCTGGTCGCACAGCACGAACTCGTCGAGCACCCGGGATTCGACCATCGACTGGGTGGCCTCCAACGTGTTGGCGTCCTGCAGCCCGTATTCCTTGAACGACTGCGCCGCCAACTCCTGGGCGATGCGCTCCCTCGGAGTGCGCGGCTCCGGGAAGTAGAGCGTGCCCTCGAAGATGTGGGTGTTGTGCGAGGTCGGCCAGTAGTGATAGGTCAGGTACCAGCCCTGGCCCCAGATCAGGATGGTGAAGTTGGGGAACATCTGGAACGAATCCAGGCCCCACGGTTCACATTTCGCGGGGTTGAGCCCTTCGGGCATCGGTCCCAGATCGGGCTTGTCCCACGGTCCGAACAACCCGCTCTGGCAGATGTCCTCGATGGGCTTGCGCATCTCGTCGGCCATCTCCCAGGCCCGTACCCCGGAGGTGCTGACCAGGCGGTGCGGACCGTCCAACCGATAGTGCGGTGCCTCGAATCCGGCCTGGGCGGCGGCCTTCGAATAGGCCGTCGGCGACTGGTTCGCATGCAGTACGGGTGCGTGGTAGAACTCCTGGAAAGCGTCCATGTAGAGCTTCCAGTTGGCGTTCACCTCCGAGCGGTACACCCACCGCGAAGTCATCTTGTCGAACGGGTAACCCTCCAGGCCGGTGACCATGGGGCCGAGGAATTCGCGCAGCGACTGTTCCGGCTGTTTGGCGAGGTTCACGAAGATGAACCCCTCCCACACATCACAATTGACCTCGACCAGGCCGTAGCGACTCTTGTCCAGGTCGAAGAATTCGTCCTCCTGCTGCACAAAGGTCAGGTTGCCGTCCAGGTCGTAGCGCCAGGCGTGGTACTTGCAGGTGAACTGGCGGCACACCCCCTTGGTTTCCTCCAGCGGCATGTCGTTCCACACCAGCTTGTTGCCGCGGTGCCGGCAGATGTTGTGGAAGGCCTTTACCTCCCCGGAGGTGTTGCGCACCACGATGATCGAGGTGCCCGCAACCTTGAGCTCCTTGGTGAAGTAGCTGCCCTTTCGCGGAAGCTGCTCGGTCCGTCCGACATTGAGCCAGGCCCGTTTGAAGATCGCCTGGCGTTCAAGCTCGTAGATCTCCGGGCTGATGGAGTCTTCATAGGAAACCGGGGCGGTGCCCAGTTCAGGGTAATGCTCGGTCCAACTGCCTTCCGGCGGTTTGGGGAATCGCGCCATGGGCCGACCGTAACCACTCTGGCGCGCGATGACAAGTAGTTGATACTGTCGTGGTGTGGGTTTTAGCGTAGACAGCAGGTGGGCGCCCGACGGCAAGCGTGACGTCATCAAAGTTGTGGCGCCCCACAGTGAATCGGTGCTTGCCGAGGTTGCGGCCGCCACGCCCGCGGACGTCGACGACGCGGTCGGCGCGGCCCGGCGCGCGTTCGACGAAGGCCCCTGGGCCCGGCTGGATCCGGCCGAACGGATTGCCACGGTCCGGCGGCTGGCAGAGATTTACGGCAGCCGGGGCAAGGAGATGGCCGAACTCATCTCCCAGGAGATCGGGGCGCCGATCAGTTTCGCCCAGCGCGCCCAGGTGGGCCTGCCGACCATGATGATGCCGGCGTTCTGCGACGTCGCCGAGCAGTACACCTGGCAGCAGGACCGCACGGGGTTCTTCGGTGCACCGGTGTGCGTTCGCAAGGAACCGGTCGGTGTAGTCGGAGCCATCGTGCCGTGGAACATGCCGCAGTTCCTCATCGTCACCAAGCTGGTGCCCGCACTGTTGGCCGGTTGCACGGTAGTGCTCAAGCCTGCGCCGGAGTCGACGCTGGACGCCCTGCTGCTCGACGAGATCCTGGCCGAACTCGATCTGCCGGCGGGCGTGGTGACGGTGCTTCCCGGCAATGTCGCCACCGGCGCCGCCTTGGCCGGCCATGCAGGTCTGGACAAGGTGTCATTCACCGGCTCGACTGCGGCCGGACGGGCCGTAGCGGCGGCGTGTGCGCCGAACCTGACCAAGGTCAGCCTGGAACTCGGCGGCAAGTCAGCGGGCATCGTGCTCGACGACGCTGACCCGCAGACCGTAGCGGCGGCCGTCCGTTCGGCCAGCCTGTCCAACAGCGGCCAGATCTGCAACGCGCTCACCCGCATCCTGGTGCCGGCCTCGCGCGCCGCGGATTTCGTCGACGCCCTGGCCGACCAGATGAACTCACTGGTGGTCGGCGACCCCTCCGACAAGGCCACACAGCTGGGGCCGCTCGTGTCGCAGCGCCAACAGCAGCGCGTCCGTGACTACATCGCCGCAGGCCAGGACGCCGGCGCACGGCTTGTGGTCGGCGGCACGGCTATGCCCGACGGCGTCGACACCGGCTGGTACGTCCGACCGACGCTGTTCGCCGATGCCACCAACGACATGAGCATTGCCCGCGAGGAGATCTTCGGTCCCGTGCTGACGGTCATCCCCTACCGCGATATCGATGACGCAGTGGCCATCGCCAACGACTCCGACTACGGCCTGGCCGGGTCGGTCTTCACCGCCGACACCGACCGCGGCGTCGCGGTCGCCGAACGGGTCCGCACCGGAACTTTCGGAGTGAATCAGGGTTACACGATGGACCCGTTCGCGCCGTTCGGTGGGGTCAAGGGCAGCGGCTACGGCCGTGAACTGGGGCCAGAAGGCCTCGAAAGTTATCTAGACACCAAGTCCATCGCCGTCGCAAAGTAGAGGTCATGACGATCACCACCAGTCCGCGGATACCGGCCGCCGAACGAATCGCAGTGCGCTGCGTCGACTCCGACGTGCACCCGGTGCCCAAACGCGGCGAACTCGTCGACTACATCCCCGAGCCGTGGCGCTCGAAATATTTCCTGTCGCACGAATACGGCGACCTGATCTACTATGATGCTCCGGACTACGCGCACTCTTACGCCATGCGGGTCGACGCCTTTCCACCCGACGGCGAATTTGCCTGCAGTGATCCGGATTTCGCGTTCAAACAGTTGATCATGGACGCTGGGGCGGATATCGCAATCCTGGAGCCGGGCGCATATCCCGCCCGGCTAGCCGGCGCTGATCACGCGATGAGCCAGGCTCTGAACACCTGGCAGGCCAATCACTGGCTGGACAGCCACAACAACTGGCATGAGCGCTGGCGCGGTTCCATCTGCGCATCCATCGAGGCGCCGGACCTGGCCGCCGCCGAGATCGAGAAGTGGGCCGGGCACCCGTACATGGCACAGATTCTCATCAAGGCCGAACGCCGGCCGTCGTGGGGCGACCCGATGTACGACCCGGTCTGGGCAGCAGCCACCAAACACGACATCACGGTGGCCTGCCACCTGTCGCGCAGCCATTTCGAAGAGCTGCCCATCCCGCCGGTCGGATTCCCCAGCTACAACCACGATTTCATGGTCACCTACTCACTGCTGGCGGCCAACCAGGTCATGAGCCTGATCTTCGACGGCGTCTTCGACCGCTTCCCCACCCTGCGCATCGTGTTCGTCGAACACGCCTTCACCTGGATCCTGCCCCTGATGTGGCGCATGGACGCCATCTACGAAAAACGCAAGAACTGGGTCGACATCAAACGCAAACCCTCCGAATACGTCAAAGACCACATCAAATTCACCACCCAGCCACTGGACTACCCCGAAGACAAAACCGAGCTGACCAGAGCGCTGGAATGGATGGAATGCGACAAGATCCTGCTCTACTCCAGCGACTACCCGCACTGGACCTTCGACGACCCCCGCTGGCTGGTCAAACACCTGCCCGAACACGCCCGCGAAAACGTGATGTTCCGCAACGGCATCAAGACCTACAAGCTGCCCGACACCGTGCCGGCGCTCGAAGGACAGGTCAGGGTTTTCTGATCGGCAGTCCGTTGAGGATGATCCGGGTCAGCAGTTCTGCGCGAGCCGGGTCATAGTCGGACCCCTGGTTGAGGATCGGATAGACCACGCCGCCGACGATTGCGTCGGCGCCGGCGTGTGCCACGGCGGCATCGAGGCCGCCGTCGGTCTGCAGTCGTTCGCGGATCGCGGTGTGGATGGGCTCGCCGAAGGTCGCATGTAATCGCTCGGCGGTGTCGGCGTCCTCCATCGCGCTGGCGGTCAGGATCCGCAGAGAAGTCGAAAAGTCGCCGACAGTAAGCGATTTCGCCAAGGCGCGAGCCCATCCGGTCAGGTCTGCCACCAGATCACCGGTGTCGGCGACGCTCAGTGCCATGGACCCGAAGTCCTCCAACAGGACATCAGCCACCAGCACTGGCCGACTGGGCCACCACCGGTAGATGGTCTGCTTGCCGACACCGGCTTTCGCTGCCACAGCCTCGATGGTCAGCTTGTCGAAGCCACGTTCCAGCGCCAGTTCACGGGTGGCCGCGAAGATGGCCGCCCGCGATTTCTCGCTGCGCCGGCGTGGCTTCTCCTCGGTGACCATGCAATTCCTTAGCACGTTTAAATTCAGTCTTTACACGGCCCGCGACCGCACCCTAGTCTGACACGAGACGAGACGATCCGTCTCGCTAACCAGGGAAGGACCCACGAATGGGGTTACGCGGTGACGCCGCCATCGTCGGTTACGTCGAGCTACCGCCGGAACGGATGAACAAGTCCGGCATCTCACCGTTCGTGTTGGAGCAGTGGGCCGAATTGTCCGCCGCCGCCCTCGATGACGCCGGACTGTCCGCCGAATCGGTGGACGGCATCGTCACGTCGCACTTGAGCGAGTCCGAACTGTTCGTCCCCTCGACCATCGCCGAATACCTCGGTGTCGACGCCAATTTCGCCGAATTGCTCGACCTCGGCGGGGCCAGCGCCGCCGGCATGGTGTGGCGCGCCGCAGCGGCAATCGAACTGGGGCTGTGCGACGTCGTGCTGTGCGCCTTGCCGGCCCGCTACATCACCCCAATGTCGGAGAAGAAGCCTCGCGGTCTGACCGACGCGGTGTTCTTCGGTGCGTCGAGCAACCAATACGGTTCTCCGCAGGCCGAATTCGACATTCCCTATGGCAACATCGGGCAGAACGGCCCCTACGGTCAGGTCGCTCATCGCTATGGTGCCGAGTACGGCTACGACGAACGCGCAATGGCGAAAATCGTTGTCGATCAACGCGTGAACGCCAACCACACCGAGGGCGCGATCTGGAGGGACACCCCGCTGTCGGTTGAGGACGTGCTGGCCAGCCCGGTGATCGCCGATCCGCTGCACATGCTCGAGATCGTGATGCCTTGTGTCGGTGGGGCCGCGGTGGTGGTGGCCAACGCCGACTACGCCCGACGGTCCAAGAACCGCCCGGTGTGGATCAAGGGCTTTGGCGAACATGTGCCCTACAAAACCCCGACGTATGCCCGCGATCTGCTGCAGACACCGATGCTCAAGGTCGCCGACAAGGCCTTCGGCATGGCGGCGCTGTCTCGGTCCGACATGGACATGGTGTCGATATACGACTGCTACAGCATCACCGTGCTGTTGAGCCTCGAAGATGCCGGGTTCTGCGAGAAGGGCAAAGGCATGCAGTTCGTCGCCGACCACGACCTGACCTTCCGCGGCGACTTCCCCCTCAACACCGCCGGCGGGCAGCTCGGCTTCGGTCAGGCCGGGCTGGCCGGCGGCATGCACCACGTCTGTGACGCCGCCCGGCAGATTATGGGCCGCGCCGGAGCCGCCCAGGTGGCCCGCACGCGAGGAGGAAATGGGGGTCACGACTGCAACCGCGCGTTCGTGTCCGGTAACGGCGGCATCCTGTCCGAGCAGACCGCACTGATCCTGCAGGGAGACTGAGCCATGTCCATGACGTTCGAACGGCCCATGCCTGTCAAGACCCCGACCAGCGCTCCATTCTGGGATGCGTTGGCGCAGCATCGGATTGCCATTCAGTACTCACCGTCGACCGATGCCTGGGTGTTCTACCCGCGGGTGCGAGCGCCGCGAACCCTGGCCAATGATCTCGAGTGGCGCGAGATCTCGGGAATGGGCACGCTGTACTCGTACACCGTGGCCCGCCGGCCGGTGGCGCCGCACTTCGCCGACGCGGTACCGCAGATCCTGGCGATCGTGGAATGGGATGAGGGACCGCGGTTTTCAACCGAATTGATCAATGTCCAAATCGAGGACATCACCATCGGCATGCGAGTGAAGCCGGTATTCGTCGACTATCCCGAGCACGATGTGACCATGCTGCGGTACGAACCGAGCTGAGCTCACGCTTCCGGGCGAGTTGGCCAACCTTGTTCAGCGCCCGACGTCAGCGGATGGTGCCAGCGGAGGCAGCGGCTGCGTCGCAATGCGGTGAGCTTCAGCTGCCGCAATACCCAAGGCGCGCAAGATAAGTTCTGCAGTAGTGGTGCCCGCCTCGCGCCAGGTTTGATGACCTTCCAGCACCATCCACATCGCGCTGATGGTGGCGCCGAGGACCAGTGAGGCCACACTTTCGACAGTGACACCGTCAAGCGCGTAGCGACCTACGGCTAGTCCGGCGCCCACGTCACTCTGCGGCGGTCCGGACATCCACGTACGCAAAGCTTCTTCGCTGAGGCCGAACTTGACGGCGAACCGGCCCAACAGTGGGTTTTCATGGGCGTAGCGCACCCACATTCGGATGCCGGTGGCCAACCTCGCGGCGGAATCATCGATTGCGTCGAACGAGGCGGACACCCGCTGATGCAAATCAGCAGTCACCTCGCCGACAACGCGATCGAACAAGCCCTCGATCGAGCCGACATTTCGGTACAGGGTGCCGCGGGCCACGTTGGCCTCTTGAGCCAACTCACTGATGGTGATCTGCGTGGTGCCCTTCTCGACGAACAGCCGGACGGCCGCGGCCCAGATCCGATCCTCGGTCGTGGCCATTGCGCGCCTCCCCTGAACCGCTCGTGCTGAACATGTTCAAGACAAGACGATAGCAGCGCTGATTGCACATCATTGGTAACTGATGAACATGTTTGTTCCACAAGACACCCTTGCTTTATGTTGAACACTATTGTTCAATAAAGAACGTAGTTGTAGAGGATTAGCCCGCAGCGACGATGGAAAGGCTCGACAATGACAACGCAATCGCCGGAGATCGGAGACCGAAAGGTTGACCGCGTCCCGGTGCTGATCCGGCGGCGGTATGTGCGGTGAGTAGCAACATCACCGGAACCCATACCGGATTACATAGCCCCGAAGGCGGCCGCAAAGGCGAGCATCCTGGCCGCTCGCGTAACCCGCTGGTCAAGGTCGCCGACGTCGCCTGGCTTGAGTTCGACAAACCCGATTTGGTTGGCGCCGAGGCTTTTGCACACTCTTTCGGCTTCGCCGCAGCCCTACGCACTGACACCGAGTTGCACTTGCGCGGTAGCGATCCCGGCGCGCCCTGCGTACTGATTCGACGCGGTGCGCAGACCCGCTTCCGTGGCATCGCCTTCACCGCTGCCGATGACGCCGACCTCCTGCGCCTGGCAGACCAAACCGGCAACCGAGTCGCGCCACTACCGGAATCCATTGGCGGACTGGGTGTGCAGTTGACCGACCCCAGCGGCATCCCGGTCCGGGTGGTGTCCGGAACCCGACCGCTGCGCGCGCTGCCGCCCCAGATTCCACTCACCCTCAACATCGGTGATCGACTCGACCGGATCAATGAGACCCAGCGTCCACCGCGTGTGCCCACCACCGTGCAACGGCTCGGGCATATCGTCATGCAAAGCACCAAATACCTTGCGGCACTGGACTGGTACCTCGACACCCTGGGCATGATCGTCAGCGACTTCCTGTTCTTCCCCGGTCAACGCGGACGCGGACCCACCATGAGCTTCATCCGATGTGATCGCGGCTCGGTGCCCACGGATCACCACACCCTGGCCATAGCTCTGGGACCCGCCAACCGCTACGTGCACTCGGCCTACCAAGTATGTGATCTTGACGCCCTGGCCGCGGGTGGCGAGTACCTGAAAGACCGTGGCTACCAACGTTCCTGGGGCATCGGGCGGCACATCCAGGGCAGCCAGATCTTCGACTACTGGCGTGACCCCGACGGATTCATTGTGGAGCACTTCACTGACGGCGACATGTTCGACAACACGCTGGAACCTGGGTGGGCGCCGTTCACCGCCACCGGCCTGGCCCAATGGGGACCGCACGCTACGGCCGACTTCCTCGGCACCAGCCCACGACACATCCGCGGCGAGGCGCGCGAACTGCTCACCGCGCTGCGCAACGACAACGAATTCGACATCCACCGCCTCATCGGCCTGCTGAAAGTTGCCAAGTCATGACCATCTCCGTTCTTCGCACCGCTGATGGCTGGTGGGTTCAAACCCGAAGCGGGGCAGCCAAAATCGAAACCGATGCCGCCACCACGGCGGTCTTGCTCGCCGACCGCGGCGCCATCGAGGCAGCCGCATCGGGCACCCACACGGTGCCTGTCGAGAGCCTCGACCTGCTCTCCCCCGTGACCACCCCGTGCCGGGTGGTTGCTCAGATGACCAACTACACCTCGCACATCAAAGACGCCGGCATGGACCCCGCCACGGTTCCGCTGACGTTCTTCCGCAAGTCCTCGGCGTCAGTCACTGGGCCGTTCCACAACATCGTCAAACCCAGACATGTGCAACTGCTGGACTACGAGGTGGAGATCGGCCTGGTCATCGGCACCGACATCGCCGTCGGCACCGTGATCGACGAAGCCGACCTGGCCCACTACATCGCCGGGCTGGTGGTCACCAACGATGTATCCGCCCGCGACATCCAGCTTCCCCAGACCCAGTTCTACGAAGGCAAGTCGTACCCCAGCTTCACGCCGGTCGGGCCTGTACTGGTTCTGCTGAATGCCGCGGAGCTCAAGCGTTTCGGCGATCTGCGACTGCAGTTGCGCGTCAACGGTCAACTGCGACAGAACATGATCGTCGGTTCCGACATGGTCTACTCGCCGGTGCAAGCGTTGCAGTCGCTCAGCCGGTTCCAGGATCTCAGCGCCGGTGACCTGATCCTGACCGGTACGCCCGTGGGCACAGCGCTGAGTGCACCCCCCAAGCCGATCGAGATCATCGGCTCCTTGCTGCCGCCTGCGGTGAAGTGGAAGGCCTTCTTCAAACGCCAAGCCGCCAACCCGAAGTACCTGCACAACGGCGACGTCGTCGAAGCGTCCGTCGCCACCGACGACGGCAAGATCGACCTTGGTGCACAGCGCAACACGGTGAAGTACGCGTGAGCTCGAGCCTGTAGTTGCGCGCCCCACGCGCTCACCTCAGGCAGCGCGCACAATCCGCCACCGCCCATCCCGCTTCTCCACCAGCCCTGAAAGCTCCATCAACGCCAGTGGCCCCAGGGCACGCTCGGGCGCCAGGGCTGCACCGATGGCGACCTGTTCCAGATTGAGCCAGCCACGCGCCGGCAATGCCTCATACACCGCCCGTTGATCGGGTGTCAGCCCATCCAATCGGGTCACCGGATGCTCAGGCTCATCGGCGAGTTCGCCTATTCGACCGATCAATTCAACGATCTGCTCAGCCCTGTCCACCAATGAGGTGTCCTTGTCCCGAAGCAGGACATGGCAACCCGCCGACGCCGCCGAGGTCACCGGTCCCGGCACTGCACACAGCGGCCGGCCCATCGCCTTCGCCCAGCCGGCAGTGTTCGCCGCGCCACTGCGCAAACCGGCTTCAACCACGACGGTTGCCCGAGACAAGGCTGCCACCAATCGATTTCGAGTCAGGAATCTATACCGTGTCGGCCGCTCCCCCGGCGGGTACTCACTGAGCAGCAAGCCGCTTTCGGAAATTCGGTGCAGCAACGCCGAATGCCCGGACGGATAGGGTACGTCCACACTGCTGGCAAGCACCGCGACCGTCACCCCTTCGCAGGCCAGCGCCGCGCGGTGCGCGGCCCCATCGATGCCGAAAGCGCCGCCGGATACCACCGCCGCGTCGCGCTCGACCAAGCCGGCCGCCAACTCCGAAGCAACCTGTTCGCCGTAGGCAGTGCAGGCCCGGGTCCCGACGATCGCAGCGGACCGCTCGACCACCCCGTCGAGCCGCGCGGGACCGACCGCCCACAACACCAACGGCGGCGCGCTGTATTCCCGCGCCTGCATCGCGTCATTGTCGAAGCCGACGAACGACAGATATGGCCACTCCTCGTCGTCCGGCGTTATCAGCCGCCCGCCCAGCCGGTCCAGAACGTCCAAGTCATCGGCGGCATAATCACATTCGCGACGGGCCTTGACCTTGCCGCGCAGTTTTTCCGGCTCGTGCCCGCGATGAATGATGTCGGCAGCTTCCACGGGACCGCAATGCTCAACCAACTCGGCCAGCTCCGCACAGGGTGGCTCGGCAACTCGAGACAGGTATGCCCAAGCGCGGCGTTCCTGATCGTCGCCAGTCATCGCCCACCGCCCTGGCGAAAGCTCAGCGCGGTGCACACGTCCTCGATATCTGGCGAAGTACGCCCGGCAAGATCGGCGAGTGACCAAGCCACGCGCAGCGTCCTGTCAACACCGCGGATACTCAACTGCCCGCTGTCGAGCGAGGAACGCAGCGGAGCCATCGCCTCCCGACTGGGGCGAAAACTTCGGCGCAGCAATGGTCCTGGTACTTCCGCGTTGGTCCGAACGCCTACTACCTTCCAGCGATCTGCCGCGGCCGCGCGTGCCGCCGCGACCCGCGCCCGCACGTCACCAGACGATTCTGCGGCTTGGTCTGCGAACGCGCCGGCAAGCACCGGATGCATCTCGACCTGTAGATCGACCCGGTCCATCAGGGGGCCGGACAACTTACCCAGATATCGGCGGCGGTCCGACGACGGGCAAACGCAGTCTCGCGGGTTAGGCGGAGCGCAAGGGCATGGGTTCGCGGCCATCTTGTGAACACGGTTTTGGCGTGTTCGGTGACCGACTTCGACAGAAACGTGCCTACGTTGAGATGGTGCAATCACCTGATCCCGACCAGCCCGCGACCCCGGTGATGTCCTGGTCACTTCATCAGACCCGCACTGCCATCGAGGCGGCCGATGACTGGATGCCCCACCGAGAAATGGCGGCGAGCGCGTGGAAGCGCTGGCGAGCAGATTCGGCGATCCCCGGGGGAACACCGTTTCTGCTGTCGCCTGAGATGACATACGACGTTGCGCTGAATACGTTCTTCTACTCACCGGACATGCTCCGCGCGCGCCGCTCTACCCGTATTGGTTACGCGGGCGATCTAAAGCGCTTCCTCACGTTCCTCCACCACAACCGAGGCGGAACCGACTGGCGAAATGCTGAAGAAAACGATCACCGCGCATATCTGGTGTGGCGTCGGGAAGACCCTGACGGACCAAGAGTCAGTGACTCAACGTGGGACCGCGAACTCAGCGCCGTCAATCGGTTTTACAACTGGCAACTGAGACAGGGCAATGTCCGTGTCAGCCCAATTCCTCAGCGGAACTACCGATTTTCGGGTCGATCGGGACCTCGAACAGCTGAGCCCGGACAAACAGCCGCGACATATTCTCATGGTCGACGTCGAGAACGTATTCAATGGTTCGCTGCATCGTCATACAGACTGTGGCGCGACGTCGGCGTTCGTGGGTATGACCGTGATGGGTTGCCGGACAGTACTTTTCGTGGACGATGGGCCGCCCGGAATGCAACTTTCGTTGACCTTATGGTCCGCACAGGCATGAGGCTGGCAGAGCAGGCGTCACTGACCACGTTTGAGATACCCGGTGCAGACCGAGGCGGTGGCTACCGGCGGTTCTGGTTGCCCGAGGCAATTGCGAAAGGACGGTCCGCACGATGGGTGTACGTGCCGATGTCGGTACTCCGGGCGATCGCCGAGTACGTGGAGATGGATCGGTGTTCGGTTGTTGATCGGGCGCGTGCGGCCGGCGCCTACCAGCAGTTGCCGGAGTCGTCATTCGTTGTCGATGGCGATACCGGCAAAGCCTGGACGCCGGGCCGCGCGACCAGAGTCAAGGTTTCGCACTTGACACCGATCGAGCGTCGGGTTCTCTATGTCGAGACCGATCTCGGCTTGGAACCAGCCGCACTCTGGCTCAGTGAATCCGGCGACCCTTTGTCAATATCATTGTGGAAGAGCATGTTTCGTGACGCGAATAGACGCTGTCAACGAGCGGGAGTGGACCTTCACGGGCACGCGCACATGCTGCGACACACATTCGCGGTCTTGACGTTGGAGCAGATGCAACGCGGCCACATCGCTTCGTTGTCGAACATGAGCCCAGACGAAAGAGGCCACTACACACGCATTTTCGGCGACCCGCTCGACTGGGTCAGATGTCGGTTAGGGCATGCCAGTGTGACCACCACTCAGATATATCTGCATGCGCTGGAGGAACTCGAAATGGAGACCCGCATGAAGCTGGTGCCCGATGCATGGGACGACCCGCGAATCGCCGACCCGGGCGGCCAGCAATGAGTCGGCGCGGTACTACTGGTCCTGGTCGTCCATCGAAACTCCCCGCAGGTAATTACGATCCGGCGCCCCCGGTTGCCTCTACACCGAGGGGGCTCGTCGTTGATTTTGTTGGCGAAGATGGCCGTCAGTGCAATTTCGATGTCTCGGCGCTGCCATTGCGCGGCTGGCACGAAAGTTTGGCGCAAAGCTGGGCCAACCGGTTAGGGCCGGCGGGCCCGCTCAGGACACGAAGCTCTGCTGAGGGCGCATGGGGCCGGGTGTGCCACTTCATGCGGTTCCTTGCCGGCCTACCAAAGTCGCCACGAACTCCTGGTGATCTGCGCGCCAAGCACATCGACGCCTACCTGCGGCATTGTGAATCAACGAGCACACCGCTCGCCGCGGCCCTGGGCCTACGCTCTGTTGGCCTCACGTTTGCCACAGTGCCCCTGCGTGAGCTGGTGATGACCGAAGTTGTCGAGCGAATGCGTCCGCGGCAGCCGACACGTGCCAGGCCCCTATCGGGATATTCGGACGGCGAGTTCAGCCGGATCGTCAAGGCAGCGCGGTCAGATGTCGTCGCCTTACGCAAGCGACTCGACACACCCATACAGGCACATGCGGGAGAAGCCGCGATCCTGGAAGACATACAACGAACCGGCTACGTACCTTTCACCCCTCAGCTCACGATGTGGGAGCAGCAACGGGCCCGCCTCAGCCTGGCCGAGAAGATATTTGCGACGCGCCACGATGTCATACCCATGCTGGTCCTGTTGGTGGCCTCCACCGGCTGGAACGTAGAGGTCATCAAAGACCTCCCGCACGAGCACAACGTGATCGACGGCCTCGCCGTCAGTTTGGAGATCACCAAGCGCCGCCGCGGTGCCGGCCAATGGCACCAAACCGTCACTTGGGAAATTGGGCCACCCGGGAGAGAACTGCACACTCCCGGCGGTGTCTATTTGCTGTTGCACCGCCTCATGGCACCAGCCCGCAACTCACTTGCCGAACCCAGCTTCTGGGCCGTATGGAGCCCGCAGCGTAGCCGAACAGACGAACCCGACTGCCGTAATCCTTTCTCCCACCAACTCAGCGGCGATTTCCGAAATCGCGATTGGACCGAACCACATGATCTGCGGGCCGACGCGCAACCCGGAACACTCGGCAGCTCAAACGCCACCAACCAGATTGGCCCACCATTGGGTTTGAATTTCAACCGATTGAAGACGAGTGTCGACGTCCGGCGCACACGTCAGCTCGGTGGCCACCTTCCATCCGCGGCCCGCAGCAACAGCGTCACCGTACTGTTCAGGAACTACCTGTCTGGCGACCAAAGCACGATCGAGTGGGCACAAGATGTCATGGCAGACACGCTTGTCGAGGTTGAGACAGCAGCACTCGACGCCCACCATCGGCTGCTGGAACAGACCGGACGCACGTCCCTACAGGTAGTAACCGCAGAGACGGCCCGGACCGGCGAATCCGCGCTAGAGTCGGCAGCGAAGGGATCACAGGACGCCGCGTGGTCGAAATGTGTGGACCACAACCATCATCCGATAACTGGACGCCGCTGCTCATCGTCGTTTCTTGACTGTTTCAGCTGCGGAAACTGTCTCGTGACTGGTGACCACCTTCCCGGCTTGCTGGGTCTACTCGATGCGCTCGACGCCCGCCGACACCACATGGATGAGGCTGCCTGGTGGAAGCGGTATGGCCCGACCTGGGCCGCGATCCGGCACGAAGTCCTACCCAAATTCAGTCCGGCCGAGGTCGCCCAAGCCGAGCAGAACAAGCCGACCAACAATCTTCTCGACCTTGTCGAACCGAGATGGGAGCACCCATGAGCACGGCTCAACCGCGACCGAAGCGCGACGACCTCGACTCGGTATACGTATTCCACGGTCGGCCCTTGCGGCCCGGCACTGACCTCGCTGATACAGCACAGTTCAAAGACGACGTCTGGCAGCTTTCGCCAGCGACACTGCAAGGCCATGGGCGCGGTCTTGCCTTACGTTTCAACACCATTCCCACGCGCCACCAACGGACAGTGAAGCTGCTGTGTTATGGCTTCCTCTCAGGCCCGCTCCCGCCCAATGAAATTCAGCAAAGCGTTAGCTCCGTCTCCACCAACTTCTACCGCCTGCGCGTCTTCCTACGGTGGCTTTCGACGGAATATCCTGACCTCGACGTCGGGCAGGTCGATCTACCGATTCTGCAGGAGTATCTGCAGTACACGATCATTCGGTTTCGCGCGCCGTCAGAAGCCCACGGCCACCGTGCAGCAGTCCGCATGCTGTGGCGTTACCGCTTGAGTTTAGAGAACAACCCGCTGCGAGCAGATCCTCAATTGATCGACGGCTGGGTTGGCCCGTATGCGCGAAGGACCGAGAACTCGACGTCGAGAATCCCCGAAGAGGTGCACAGCCGTGTCCTGGTGTGGGCGTTGCGGTTTGTCAATGACTTCAGCGAGGACATCTTCATTGCTATCAACGCGTGGGATCGCATTCGCGATACCCATCGCCTTCCCGACGGTGCACCGTTCGCGGCACGATTCGAGTTGCCAGGCAAATTGGATTGCTACTTGCAGATACGAATTGATGAAGGTAAGCCCTTGCCCGGGTACAACGGCCAACCATCAATCTTGTCTATTGCACGCAACGCTGGGTGCACGAGAGAAACGGTGGTGCGCCACTTCGCCGACGTCGAATCCGCCGCTGCCGCCGTCGGGGTCTCGGACTACGCATGCCTCGACGTCCAACTGCGCGGTCGTATCGATGGGCAGCCATGGCTTGAGGGTGTCTCCCTCGACCCGGTTGCCGACGACTCGCTGACAGTCCTCACACAGATGCTGCAGGCCGCCTGCTACATCGTGGTTGCGTTCTTGTCCGGAATGCGTGACGCCGAAGTCAAGCACCTGCGCGCCGGCTGCGCCACTACGATCCGCGATGGAAACCACACACCGTACCGATGGAAGGTCAATAGCCTTGCATTTAAAGGCGAAAACGATGATGCGGGGGTACCAGCCACGTGGATTGTCGGCGAATCCGCGGCTCAGGCCATCGCGGTCTTGGAACGTGTTCATCAGGAACGCGGACAACACCGCACCGACTGGCTACTCGCGCCGATCAAATGTGGTCCCGGAGTCGGATCAACCGGCCGTAATGGAAATCTCGCGATGACCGCGGCGGGAACAAACCGTCAGCTAAACCGATTTGTCACGTGGATCAACGACTATTGCGCCGCCAACGGCCGCGCCGACGGCATTCCCGACGTCGACGGTGAACGGTGGCGGTTGAGTACCCGCCAGTTTCGGCGCACCCTCGCCTGGTACATCGCGCGGCGACCTGGCGGAGTCATCGCGGGTGCCATTGCCTACCGACATCACAGCGTGCAGATGTTCGAGGGTTACGCCGGCACAAGCGATTCCGGCTTCCGCGCGGAAGTCGAGGCAGAGGAAGCGCTGGCCCGCGGCGAACACTTACTAGCGATGGTCGATCGCCATGAACATAATGGACTCGTAGGCCCGGCGGCCGCAGATGCCCACCGCCGACTGAACGAATTCGACCTCGCCACGTCTTTTCCCGGGCGCGTTGTCACCGACCGGCAACGCCTGTTACGCATCTTGAACAAGCACGACCCCGCGGTTTATCCCGGCCGCTACGTCACATGTGTGTACGACCACACCAAGGCCTTGTGTCGGGCCAAGAATGGAACTGATTCCTCACCAGATCTATCCGGTTGCAAACCGCTAAGCTGCGGCAACGTCGCGCTGTCGAGCAGCAACGTCGATGCGTGGAACGCGGAGTTGTCCGCGATTGACTCCGACCTGTCCCTGGGCGGCCCACTACCACCATTGCTGCACACGCAACTGGAGCAGAGGCGCGACCACATAAGTAGCTTCCTGGCCCGTCAGGGTGCACCAAAATGACTCGCCGCGTGAAGCTTCCCACCGACAACGCAGTGCGTTCGGCCCTCGACCGACTCCAAGCCGCAACAACATCCACGCCGCCTACGGTTGTCGCGCTGGCCAAAGAGGTCGGGTTAAGCAACTCGACCTTTTGGCGCCATTTTCCAGATGTCGCCCAGCGGGTAGCTGATACCCGCCGGAGAGCGCCAGAGCCCACGGCCACCAGCACCTCGGCAGCGGCCCGCTTCGATCCTGACGAAAATCGGCGGATTCGCGCCGAAAACTCCCACCTGCGTGAACAACTGGCTATCGCCGCAGCCCACATCCAGTACCTCACCTTGGAAAATCACGGGTACCGCGAGCAACTCGAGCGGGCATCGGAGGTTACGCGACTCCCAAGGCGGTATTAGTCGGCCAAGAACGCGTGTGCGCTGAGCAGGAACACTTCAGCGTGCTGTGAATGGGCGCCGTGGTTGGCGTCGGGGAGCAGCAAGAGAGTTACGTTGGGCAAGCGCTGCGCCAGGATGAACGCGTTAACTGCGTCGACGACCATGTCCTGGACACCGTGGACGATCAGGGTCGCTGCTGGATTGTTGCCAGCTGTCATAGCGGTCCGTGGCGGGAACCTGACCCCAGCCGCGGATCGCGTCCAGTTGCGCGGCGGCCGACTCCATCGACACGGGGTCGTCGCGATCGGTTACGCGGCGGCATCAATCACGAACTCACCCAGTCTGAATTCGCCCAACTTGTCGGTTCCACCCGCGAATCGGTGAACAAAGCGCTGGCCAACTTCGTCACCCGGGCCTGGATCCGCCGGCAGGGCGAAACGATATTCATTTACGACTCGGAGGCACTCGCCAGACGCGCGAAGTAACCCCGATCACTCCCGGCGGACCAAGTGTGTGGGGGCTCAATCAGCACCACAAATGGTTCCATGCAACCGCCGAGAGCACATCGATCCGCGCCTTCGAAATGTGCTCGTTCGGACGCCGGCACGTGTACCGGGACGGAATCATCTACCACGTCACCGAATTCAGCTACGACATCGGCTACGACGCGCACATGATGCACCAGAGTTTCGCAGCGACCGTGACCGACGCAGCAGGCCGCATGGCCCGTGTGAACTCCGAAACCCTGGGCAGCGCTCAGGTGGGGCTCGATCCTGCGATCTATCTGAACGAAGCTGGCGTGCGGCTGCCGATCGACGGTGAGCCCGGATCGGGGTGGTGCGAATTCTGCTGGAACCGCAACTACTTCGATCGGGCGCGAGCATGTGAGCCGCTACGGCTAGGCCCCGACACACCCCGCCCGCGCGACGGGTGTCAGTCGCGCAGACCAGGGTGGCCGTCCTGGTGCCAGTGATAGCCATCAGGAGCGAGAGCTCAACTCGCCACCGCAAGGTCAATCGGAGAAATCGGGCTACAGCCCGTAGCTCTTTCCGATGATCTCGCGCTGGATTCCGTTGGCGCCGCCGTAGATCGGGGGTGCGAGCGCCTTTCGGACCTGCATCTCCATCCCGTATTCCACGGTGTAGCCGTTGCCGCCCATCAGTTGAACGCCTTCGAGAGCAACGGCTTTGGCGACCTCGGTACATTTGAGCTTGGCCATGGCCCCTTCCCGGGCGAGCTGATCTTCCAGGCCGGCGTCGATCTGTGTCGCGACGTGGTAGACGAACGCGCGGCAATATTCGATTTCTGTGGCCAGGTCGGCGATCGTATGCCGTACTGCCTGGAATGAGCCGATCGGCCTGCCGAACTGTTCACGAGTCCGCACGTAGGCGATGGTGTCTTCAAGCGAGCGACGGGCAGCTCCGAGCGACATGGCTGCAATGATCAGCCGCTCCACGTTGAGTCCGCGCATCAGGCGATGCCAGGCGTCGCCGATCCCCCCCACCACGTTCTCGACCGGCACCGACACATCGGTGAAGAACACTTCATTGACCGTGTGCCCGTCCATCGTCTTGATCGGCCGAATCTCCAGCCCCGGAGCAGTCGTCGACAAATATACCAATGTCAATCCGTTGTGCTTGCCGACATCCGGGTCGGTACGGGTGAGCACCAACAGATGATCGGCAAGGTGCGCGGCGGTGATCCAGGTCTTTTGGCCATTGACCACAAACCGGTCCCCGTCCCGGACAGCGCGTGTGGCTACAGCGCTGAGATCGGAGCCCGCCCCCGGCTCAGATAACGCAATGGCCTCGAAGTTCCCCTTACACAGGTTGCCAAGGACTTCCTGCTTCTGGCGGTCATTTCCGTGACGCAGGTAGGTTTGCCCCGCGGTCAGTCCCGTCCCGTACGCATGGATGGGTGCCTGACCACGCGCGGTCTCCTCCAGGAAGATGCATTCTTCGACCATCCCGGCGCCTCCTCCGCCGTATTCGGCGGGCAGCGATACGCCCAACCATCCCAACTCTGCGAAGGACTTCAATAGTCGCGGACTGTTGGACAAGGCGCCGCCGTCGGTGAGCTCCAGCCGTTGTTCGGCAGTGGCACAGTTCTTTTCGCAGAACTGCTCGATGGCCGTGGCGAACTGTTGCTGATCTGTGGTGAGCATTGATACCTCTATTACAATTGGTCTGACCATAACGGTGGTTGCCAGTGTCCGCGCGCTCAGGACGGTGCTCGGTATGCAGGTTCTCCAGGCACGGAGGAGAATCTCCGGTCGAATTTGCTTGGGCTCGTGTGCAATTCGATTCAGTTGCGGGACGCTGATCGACGCGGCCAAGGCCTGCTGGCCTCAGCGTCCGGGATTTGGGGATACCCCGTTCGCGGCGACGTGAGTCCCAATTGATCGCTTCATTGGTGCCCAGTGCTTCGACCGCCTACGATGTGGACAGGCCGGTCGAAGCAGGGCGCCGCGATGGGGATTGATCTGACTTGCAGGTGGATTGGTCCGCGCGATCTGTTCGATTTTGCGGTGGCCGGGTTCAGAATTTGATGATGCCGCGGATGTTGCGTCCTTCCAGCATGTCGGTGTAGCCCTCGTTGATCTCATCGAGGGAATACTCTTTGGTGACCAGTTCGTCGAGTTTGAGCTGCCCGAGGTTGTACATCTCCAAGTACCGCGGGATGTCGTGGCGGGGATTTGACGATCCGAAAAGTGCTCCGTGAATGGACTTTTCGTAGAGCGTCAGCTCGAACAGCGATCCGGTCATGGTCAGGTCCGTCGGATGGCCGATTGCCGTGACGATCACCTTTCCGCGCTTGCCCACCAAGCTCAGCGCCGGCCCAAGATAGTCGGCCTCTGCAACGTCAGTGGTGATGACGCAGACGTCGGCGAGTTGACCCCAAGTCAATTCGTTGATGATATTGCGAGCGTCATCAACGGACGAGGCGGTGTGCGTGGCGCCGAATTCGACCGCCTTGTCTCGCTTGTACTCGACAGGGTCGACCGCGATGATGTGCCGCGCCCCTGCGGCTTTCGCCCCTTGGACCGCATTGCTACCGATTCCGCCCACGCCGAGGACCACGACCGTGTCGCCGACCTTGACCTGAGCGGTGTTCACCACGCTACCGAAACCGGTGGGTACACAGCATCCGACCAGCGCGGCGCGATCCAGGCGAGTTCTGTTGTCCACCTTAACAACTGATGCCGTCGGAACGACGGTGTACTCGGAAAACGTACCGAGTAGACACATTTGACCGAGCCCCTCGCCACGGGCGTGAAACCGGTAGGTCCCGTCGAGCTGCGGCCCTTGAATGATCGCGGCTCCCAGATCGCACAGGTTGGTGATCCCTCTGGCGCAATACGAGCACTTGCCGCAGGCGGGCAGGAAGCTCATCACCACCGAGTCGCCCTCGGCGATGTCGGTCACCCCTGGGCCGACGGCCGCCACGGTGCCAGCACCTTCGTGGCCGCCGACGAACGGAAACTGCACGGGGATATCCCCGGTAACCAGGTGGTAGTCAGAGTGGCACAAACCTGACGCGGCCAGCTTCACCAATACTTCATTGGGACCAGGCGGATCCAACGTGACTTCCTCGACCTGCCATTTCTCGCCCAAGCCCCACAGAACCGCGGCTTTTGTCTTCATGGGATGACCCTCCTCGTTGATGGAATGGTCATAGATTCTGATCGCACACCGCCACTGGGGTACATCACCCGATCGGGGTGGATTTTCCTGCTCTTAGTGAGTAATCGGTGGGTTGGGGAGCGCGGCATACCGACATCGCGGCGCCGACAAATACAGATCTTTGGGTAGTCAATCTCGCCCTTACGAGAGATGTGCCCCCGATCACAGCGGCCTAGGTTCACCGTATCGAAGCACCGAACACCAACAGGCACACCAGAAGGGATCGCCCATGACACACACCGAAGAGAACGTCAGAACCGACTTGAATACCCTGGCGTTCTGGTCACTTCCCCGCGCTGAACATCTGCGGACCTTTCGCTGGCTACGGTCGAACCGGCCAGTCAGCTGGAACGAGGCACCCGAGGCCCTGGACCCAAATTTGGACAACGCCAAAGGATTTTGGTCGGTGGTCAAACACAGCCACATTCAGGAAATCTCACGTAACCCAGAGGTCTTCAGTTCCGCCAGCGGCGTCTTCGTCGACGACTTCCCCCAGCTAGAATCCATGTTGTCGTTCATCGTGACCGACCCGCCGCGGCACACCGAACTGCGCAACATCGTGAGCGTCGCGTTCACCCCCCGCAATATCGCCAAGATCGCCGACCAAGTCGACGGCATCGTCAGCGATGTCATCGACACAGTCAGTCCGCTCGGCGAAGGTGACCTCTGCCAACTGATCACCAAAGAGGTGCCCGGGCGGGTCTTCGCCAACTTCATGGGCATCAAGGATCCCGACCAGATTCAGTACGTCATGGATGCTGCCGAACAGTTCGCCAGCTGGTCCGATCCGGAGTACGCCCACATCGGTTCACCGTTGATGGTGTTCGCCGACGCGTCGAACAAACTGGCCACGCTGGCCTTGGAACTGGCCAAGGAACGCAAAGCGCACCCGGGCGACGACCTTCTGTCGTGGGTCGCCCAAGCCCAATACGAAGGCAACAAACTCAGCACCGAAGAGGTGGGCGTGTTCTTTGCGCTGCTCGCCGGCGGCGCGAACGACACCACCCGGCACGCCATGGCCCACATCGTGACGCTGTTCCAGGACAATCCCGATCAACTCGCCTATCTGATGGATGATTTTGATGGCCGGTCCGAAGATGCCGTAAACGAAGCCCTGCGACTGCAGCCGCCTCTGATGCATTTTCGCCGGACCGCGTTGCGGGACTACGAATTGGACGGCGTTACGATCAAAGAAGGCGACAAGGTTGTCATGTGGTACATCGCGAGCAACCGCGACGAGGACATCTTCGACCGCCCGGACACGTTCGACATCAGCCGGCCCGCTAAGCACAACCCCCATCAAGCGTTCGGCGGCGGTGGACCGCACTATTGCCTCGGCCATGTGCTGGGCAGAGCAGTCCTCAAATCGCAGATGCGCCACATCTACACACGCATGGACCGCCTAGAGGCCGGTGAACCGGAACTGCTGCTATCCAACTTCATGAACGGCGTCAAGCGCCTACCGGCAACATGGACGCCCACAGGCCGCTGATCAACGATGGTACTCACTTCCCTTGCTGCACAGAGGAAGTGAGTACCATCGCAGTAGCTCAAACGCGGACAATAGGGCGCACCGTCGGCAGAGCCACCACCAGACGCTCGGCGTGCTCGGTATTGGACAGCCCACTCATCGTGAGGTCGAGGACGTCGCGTTGCCGCGCCGTCAAGCGCTCGCGCAGGCCGGTCAAGTTCATCCTGTGATGTTACGTAGCAATCAGAACTGCGCGCGGATCAGGTGCAGCGTCGAACAGTTCGATCGGAGGTTCTCCAGTCTCAGCGAGGCCGCGCCAAAGCCGGGCCAGTACGTGGCGTTGCTCCTCGGCCCGCCGGCGCATGCCCAGCAGCCCCACCATCGAGCCGAGCGCGTCCGCGAAGGCCTCGACGATCTGCACGTTGAGGTTGTGCCCCCCGACGTGCAGGAGGCCGAGGACCGTGTCGCCGCTGACGATCGCAGTGACCTGGCACCGCGCCGTGAGGAATTCCTTCTTGCGGACGGCGCCGCCGCCGATATCCGGGTCTGGGTGGGCCACCGGCGGGCGGTCTGGGAGGATCGGGAAATCAAGCACCGGGTCGGTCACCGCTAGCTACTTCGACCTGAAAAAGGGTTGATGGCCGATTGGGCTTCACGACGGTCTTGGTGCCGATGGCCCGATCGGGTGGCGGAATCCGGTTGTCACCCGGCCAGGGCGCTGATCTTGACCAGGTTGTGGGCGAAGACGCCGTGTCCGCACCAGGTTCAGGCTCCGGTGAGCGTGGTCAGTTCGGTGCGGTTCCAGCTGTAGCTGCGCTTGAGGTGGTTGATCCGGCCTTCGCATCCGGTCCGCCATTTGATCTTGGCGCGGAACGCTTTTCGGTGTTCGAACTCCCCCCGGCCGGCCCCTGGCCGGCTGGCTCTGGGCATGGCCACGCGGCGCACTCCGAGGTCGTGCAGATCGTTCTCGACGGCGGCGTATCCGTAGCCACGGTCGGCGGTCACGGCGGTGGGGGCACGCCCGATCCGGGCGGTGATGCGGGCAATGGCCGGCGCTAATTGCGGCGCGTCGGCGGGGTTCCCGAGCTGGACGCTGTGGTCGAGGATGATCCCGTCGGCGTTGTCGACGACCTGGGCTTTGTAGCCGAACTCGACCGGCTTGCCGAGCCGGCCCTTGCGGATCGGGCGGGCATCGACATCGTGAAAGCTGACGATACGGCTCGCCGAGTCCGGCATCGCTCCCGAGAGTCTGCTGCGGGTCTGGGAAATCACCTGCCCGGTACGTTGCAGCAGCGTGGACAGGTCGTTGATCGCCCGCTGCAGTCGACCGCGGCGCCGACCCGTCGCGCGCCGTAAACCCCTGCGCGCGTTACGGATCACCGCATCGGCGTCGGCCATCGCCGCATCGGCGATATCGGCGAGCTGGCCTGTGATCCGCAGCACCGCGGCCTGGCCCTCCTCGCGGGCGGCCGCACCGCGTAGCCGCAGTTTCGCCGCGATCGAACGGGCTCGCTGCCCTGCTGATCGGCTGCGATCACGGACCCGGGTGCGGGTCGCGCCGCCAGCGGCCTGAATCCGCTTGACGGTTCTGGCGATCCCACCGACGGCTTTGGCCAACAACCCCGAGTCGGTCGGATAGGCCACCGCGGCCTCGACCACCGTGGTGTCGGCGCGGACCTTGTCGGTGCGGATCAGCTTCGCGGCGGCCGCCTTGACCAACAAGGCGTCATTGAGTCCGGCCACTGCGGCCTCACCGCATCGGCTGGTCAGCTTCATCAGCGTGGTCGGATGCGGCACCCGTGTGCCGAACGGGATCCGGCAGAACCGTTGCCAGGAAATCGAATCGCCCACCTCACGGCACAGGGACTCGAAGCCCAGCCGGTAGCGGAACTTCAAGAACATCATCCGCAGATAGGTTTCCATCGGCACCGACGGCCGCCCGATCCGCGGATCGAAATACGGCGTGAACGGCGCGAAAAACACCGGATCATCAAGCAGGGTGTCCACCCGAGCCAACTCGCCGGGACACCAACAGCTCCGCAGGCAGGATCGCATCCCACAACGACAACTGGTCATTTACAGTTCTAAGCACGATGGCCTCGATCCCTTCTAGCCCAAGGGTTCGAGGCCATCATCGCGTCAAACAAACACCAAGTCAGGCACCGCCACACCCCGACTTTTTCAGGTCGAAGTAGCTAGCGCTTCCCGAGCCCGCTCGAGCTCACTGACGGCACACCGCGCGCGCTCGGTCAGGCGCTCGCGCGATCTCGCACGCTGATACACCACCGCCAGTTCGGCCGTGAACGCCTGGATGTACCGCCGGTCGTCCTCATCCACATGTCGTCCCTGACCGACCCGATCAGCGTATGACGTCGGCGTCGGGTGGGTCACGGTTCTGGGTCAGCGTGTCCACTGGGTCGATGAGTGCTTCGATGCGGGGCGCCGCGCATCCGGCGGTCAGGACCATTGCGCCGTCGAAGGCACAGGAGAACAAGACCGTGTCCTGCGGGAAGCAGTCACGGGGGGCCGATCGCCTCTCCTACGAATGAATGGTGGCCCAGGAACGTTCCTGGGCCTGTTGGATTCGATTCGCAGACGCGAACAATCTCGAGGTCGCTGTCGAAATCACTGCGCGTCACATCGCATCGCCGCGTGATCATCTTCTGCTGTAACCACATTGCGCAGACAAGCCCGTCGCTGCCGGCTTCCTAGCCGGACGGGACGTCGGCGAAACGCTGGGCCCGGCGCCGGGCCGGTGGCCAACCTGGCCCGGGAGCTATTCGACGCATCCGTTCCGGCCGGTCGGCGGCACCCGCCTACTGGTGAACTCGAATGCCGAAGTGAATCAGAAGGATTCACACATCCAATCCGATGATTGACAGCGCTTCAGCGGGGCAGGACTGCACTGCGTCCTGAACCACCTCCGTGGCGCCTTTCTCAACGTCCTCCTGCAGAACTTCAACTTTGCCGGTCGTCCCCACCCGGAAGCGATCGGGGTCGATGCCTTCGCAGATTCCCATCCCGACGCACTTTCTGCGATCCACTTCGACCTTCACCGCGGGCGCTCCTCATGATCACGATCTACTTCTTAAACATCAACTATGGAAGATCCTGGGCACGTCAACAATGGCTTAACCAGCAACATCCCCCCGCTTGGGGAGCGAGAATCATCTTGACGGGTGACGCGAGCCGCAAAACGGGTGAGTCACACTCGCTCATTACGGGAGTGATGCGGTCCGGCGAATTCGCGAAAAACGCGCCGGCTGACCACTCGGAAGGAACATGCTGTGCAGATGTCGACCACCGTGGCCAACAACAAATCCACACCTTTGTCCCGTACAAATGTTGGTGCACGGTACCGCCGGTCGCGTGGTTCTGCGACTGGTGTGGTGACCACCCGGACGGCGCCCGCAGCGTCGAGTCTGACTGTGGGCCCTCGGGCCGGCGTCCTCCGGCACCAAGTCATCCTGGCCGCATCGACAGCTATGCAGGTCACCAGGACGTTGGCCGCGCGCCGCGCTGTGACAGCGAGAGTGTGACATGCACGTCGTCGAGCAGGCGTGCGCACTGATACGGGAGGCGGCCGACGCCATCGACGCGGACCTGCCGTCGCCGTCGAGTGAGTGCGACCTTGACGGGCTGGCGTCCGCGTTGTCGCGGACGCGCAGTTCCCTGCACGCAGCGATGACCGATCCACAGCTGCGCGAGGACCCGAGGATCGCTGCGCTGATCTTGCAGTCTGAACACACCAGAGCCGACGTGCTTGACTGCATGTTGGCCGAACGCGAGGCGCGGCTGCTCGGAGCGAGGGAAGCCGTATCGCGTCTGCGTGAATCGCAGTCGACGGCGAACCTAATCCAAAGGGTTGCCGCCGATGCCCATTGCATGGGCTTTGACCGAATCCTGTTCTCTCGCATCAATAACGGGACATGGCTACCGGCGTCGGCCTACACCGAAGCAGACGAAGAGTTCGCTCATACGCTCGTCAGCGTCGGGCTTTCGCACGCCTGCAAAGTCAACGGCACACTGGAAGGCGAGATGATCCGCCGCCGCACTCCCATCGTGGTCAGAGACCCTCAGACCAATCCCCGGGTCTTCACCGAACTCGTCACGCTCACCGCGACGGTGACCTATGTTGCGGCGGTAGTCAGCGCGTGGGGCGAGCCGATCGCCCTGCTGCATGCTGACCGCAAAGACCGCTCCGCTCTCGTTGATGAGTCCGACAGGGACGCGTTAAGCGTGTTCGCCGAGGGGCTGGGGATCGCACTCGAGCGCAATCTGCTGCTGGACAAGCTCGAAGCGATGCGCCACGCGTGCAATGACTATGCACGTGGAGTGAACGCGGTCGCTGATGATTTCACCGCCGCAGCAATGGACCGGGCGGCGTTGGCCGACCGCCCTGTGGCCGAGTCCGGCAACACCTGCCCATCGCCGACCGTTGGTGCCGCAGCCGCCGACCACCTGACGCCTCGCGAATGGGATGTGCTGCGCGGTATCGCGGCCGGCAAGACCAACGCCCAGATTGCCGTCAGCCTGTTCGTTGCCGAGGGGACCGTAAAATCCCATGTCAAGAACATGTTGCGCAAGCTCGGGGCCGCGAACCGCACCGACGCGGTCGCCAGATATCACCGCATGGCAGGTGGTCCCGGGGGCATGCACACACCGGTCGCCGCCGCGGTGCCGACACCCACCACCGTGGGTTGAGCCTCACGCGGCGTTCCCCGCGGCTCAGTAGATGCTGCGCGCCCGCGGGCCCGTGAACTTCGCCGCACGACGCATTATTCGCGAAAAGGACTGCTGCGCGCCCTTATATCGTAATCACAAAGCGCAGGACGAGGAGCGTGGCGATCTCGAGGATCCAACCGTCTGCGCTGCGGCGCATCCAGGTCGGAGCATCGCGCAGTTCCATGAATTCGAACATCACCATGCGCACTTTGACGAACGCGACGACCAGTATCACCACGCCGGCGATCTGGGCGTCGGGCACTCCGACACCGTGCCCGGCGCTCCAGGAAAAGCCGGTGGCTGCCACCAGTAGCAGCGAGATCAGGGCGATTCGGGACTGTACGAAGTGGTCCATGATTGCCCCACCAGATACAGCAAGGCAAACAGGACGATCCCAAGAGATCAACGAGGTGCCAGAACGTGGCGCCCGATTCCAGGTGTCCGGCTGAGGTGGCGGTCAACATGAGCGGCGGGGGGCGCCGGCAAACCCTAGCGACCACCTGCGTCCACGTTGGAACGATCAGCACACGCCGGTCCTTGGGGGAATCACCGGGTGAGTGGCCCAAGGGGGGTGACCGATCTTATCTGTAGGCCGGTTCCTGGTGTACTGCACTGTCGTTCACGGTGATGATCCCTGACTGTAGGGTCGTGAGGGACAGTGTTATCTACTTAGTTGGGAACGACCGCCATGTCCACGGCTTTGACGCCTAAGTGTTATCGGGCCTCCGAGGACTTCCTACAGACCGGCGCTGTCCGCGAACTGGTGGCTGTTCCTCAATTTCGCCAGCTGTAGCAAAGTTCGGCGTGTTGCGACCGTGGCTGGGCCGCGACTGGCGGTGGGATTGACGTCGTGGCTGTTGCCCGCCTGTACGGATTCACCGTCTCAGTTTTCGCGAGCCGTGGAGTTCTCAACATAGACCGACGCCGTACAGGTCGCTGGGACCGCGAACAGCTCATCGGAGGGAAGCCCATCGAGGCTCATAAGTAGAGCGCTGCGCACTCAACCGGGTTAGAACCCGAATCCATCTCCCTAGCAGCAGCGTTGGAGGCATCGAAAGTGACACTGTTCTGCGGCATCGACTGGGCCCAAACCCATCACGACGTCGCTATCATCAACACCGCCGGTGATCTCATCGCCAAGAAGCGCATCCCCGACGACCCAGGGGGTTTCACGCAGCTGATCGAGATGCTCTCCGTCGCCGGCGACAACACGGACTCCCCGGTTCCGGTGGCGATCGAAACCCCACGCGGACTGCTTGTGGCCGCATTGCGGGCCACAGGACGCCCGGTCTACGCGATCAACCCGCTCGCAGTCGCGCGGTATCGGGAACGTCATTCCGTTGCGCGGTCCAAATCCGACCACGCGGACGCGATGACACTGGCCAATATCCTGCGCGTCGATGCGCACCTGCATCGCCCGTTGGCTGCCGACAGCGAATTGTGCCAAGCGATCACGGTGCTCGCCCGTGCCCATCAGGACGCGATCTGGGAGCCCCCGCGCGGCGGCCGAGGCGCTCGATGTAGGCGCGGCCTGCTACCTGGCTGGGGTCGCTGGGAGTGAAGAACGAGTACATCAGCAGGCCAACGTCGCGACTGGTTCGAGCCGGAGAATTCGAAAAACTACCCGAACTACTCCGGACAGTGATGGATTCGGTACCGATCTCAACCACCGAGAATTGGAGTTCCCGTCTAATTGACCTGTTGATGCAAATCGGCCACCGCTTTGCTGTGAGCAGCTAACCGCACCGACTGGCCAGCCCATGCTGAACGCGTGACCTGGAGCGCCTCGCCAATCTCGACAGACGCGAGGTCGGCGTGTGCCCGCATGTGAGGCCCCGCTTTAGCGGCAACGAGAACGCGGTCGATGCCGTCGGCCGCCTCATCGAAGCGACGTAGGTGCAGATTGGCGACGATCTCGAAGTTGTCGAACATGATTCGTTGGTACGCGCTGGGGTTGGTGCCGCGGGTCGCCCGAGTCAACGCCAGGGCCTGCTGGTACTGACCTGCCTTGAGAAACCGATGTATTTGGTTGATCTTGTCGATCTCTTGCGGAACAGATGGTTGGTGTTGCGTGGCGATTGCGGCGAGTTCTTCGGCGACGGAACGAGTCTCGGCCGTGCCGAAGAGGTTGATCGCCTGCGCTGCTTGGGCAGCGAACTGATAGATCACTTCGCCGCGCCGCGGAGCGTCCGTGAATTGGTCGATCTTGACGATCTCATCGATCGCACGACGCGCGAACGACAATGCCTGTTGCTCTCCGAGTCCACCCGAATGGACGTCGGCGATGGCGTCACAGGCAGCCTTTGCCCGGAAGCACTGCGGATGGATGGTCGGCTCCACCCCGGCGAATTCCTCAAGGGCCAGTTCGATCAAGGCGACGCCGCGGTCGTAGTTGCCTCGGGACGAGTGGCAGTTGGCGACTTCGTACCTGAGATACATTCTCGCGCACTCGAATACGTACACGTCGTGTTCGTCGGCCTCATCGGTAGGAACGGTAATCGTGCCGACGAAGTCGAGAATCCACTGGGCATGGGTGAGCAGCTGCTCGACAGGGAAGAAGGCGCCCGATGATCGTAGTTCGATGAGCCATCCGTAAAGGTGCCCCATGAACAGTGCAAGCAGCTGTACGACCGAACCGTCATGAGGTGCGGCGCGCAGATGGATCTCGCGAAGTATCTCGTGGACGAGCGGGTGGATGGCGATCGTGTCGCTGGCCGGATTGGTGGCACTCGGAGTATCGGAATACCGGCGTCGTCGGGCGATAGTTTGTGTTCGTAGATTGGTCAGGATGCGGTTTCGGACATGCTGATCAGCCGCCGCCGGCCTGGGCGGTGACGCGAGATTCAGTGTGGCGACCGCGCTTTCGACTGTTTGCAGAACCAAATTCACGGGTATCAGTTCCGGTGCAAAGTACGCCGAATGGTAGATGAGGAGCTGCGTCTCCTTCCGAAATTCGCCGTCACCGTCACCGTTGGCTTCGGCTCCGATCTGCTTGACGGCGAACTGGACCGCAGCGAAAGCGGTCTTGTCGAAGCCCTCGGGCACGGCGGTTTTATCGTCGAGGGCGTCGAGGCTCTCGAAGTATCGCTCCGACAGCTGCTCGACATCTTCGTCGGCATTGCGAAAATAGGACGCCGCCATGGCGATTGCGAGCGGGACGTGTTTCAGACGCTCGACGACGCCGGCGACAGCGTCGGTGTGCGTGCCGGGTTCAATGCCAGCATATGCCTCGAAGCAGACCATGGCTTCATCGTCGGTAAAGGAGCCGACCGGCAGCAGGTGCGCGGTGTGCCACCAACCCGTGCTATTTGTCGTGGTGACGATGACGAACCCGCATCCGCTGGTGGGCAGGAAAGGTTCAATGTCTTGCCGCCGACGAGCGCCGTCGAAGACCACTATGAACGGGCCGCCGATGGAAGCCAGCTCCGTACGGAATGCTGCGCCGACATCTCCAGTGCCGCCGGCATCGATTCCCATCTGTGTCAGTAGGTCTTTGACACGGGCTTCGATCAGCTCGGGCGAGCGAGAATCGATCCAGCAGACGTGCTCGTAAAAGTGCCTGTTCAGATGGCAGAAATCGGCGGCAATGGTGCTCTTTCCGAATCCCGTTGTGCCCGAAAGTATGGCGACTTGCGGGCATCGTCCTGCAGCCGAGTTGTGGAAGAGGTTGCTCAGATTCGCGAGCTCGTCGGTGCGTACCACCGCAGAGGCAAGGCGAGGGACTTCGATGAGCGGCACGCCCCAGTCAAATCGCCTGCGCGCGTGGGCAATTTGTGTGTCGGGCAGGCTCAGCAGGGAAACGATATCGCGCGCCGTCCATCGGCGGGGCGATAAGTCGGCGGCGGCCTCGAACATGGCGTCGAGCATCATTGCGGTGAGCAACGCGGCCGATTTCTCCCCGAGCTCGATTGCGTTGTCGCGCCGTATGTCGCGAACAAGGTTCAGCACCGATTGTTTGACGGCTTCGATGCTTCGCGTGTCGCGCATGATCAGCCGGGATGGGTCTGTTTGGCCAGAGGTGATCTGTTGGCCCGTAATGGAATACGTCTCGCCGTCGTCGTGTCGAGTCGGAGCCGCGCAAGCCTTGGTCAGCTTTTTCGCCAGTGGCTTGTTGGTGAGGACGACAGCCTCGCGTGGTCCGCTGCCCATCCGTTTGAATATCGCGGCAGCATCGGAGTACTTCAGCGGGTTCATCCCTGATGGCACACGAGACGACTTGACTTGCACGCGGCGGACAATCTTCTGGTCGACCTCGACCGCGAAATCAACCACATCGTCGTCGGCGACGTCAGTGCCGACGAGGTTTGAGCGAGTTGGCTCGATGATGACTGCTAGGTCGTCTAATTCGTTGCCACGTGCAACGATGAGGCGCAGGAACTCCTCAGCGGTGGCTAGATACTGCCGCCGAAATCCATAGGACGCGACCGCGCCGCCGTCGGTGCTCATTCGTTGGTGTCGTTGATGGGCAAGGGCATTTCGGTTGGTTGTGGCGTGTTCGACGTGACGGCCGCGGAATCGGCTTGCGCGCAGACCTGGCGGGCGAAAGTCCGAAAATCGGGGTCGAGGCGGCTCACGGTGACCAGGAACCCACACACGTCAGCGAAGAGTTTGGCAGCGATGGGGCTGAACGATGAGCCGAAAGCGTCTGCAACGGTGCAGTTTTCCTTGGCGAGTTGGGCTTCGGTCACCCACTCGGCGTAGCGCAGTTCCTCACCGATAAGGGTCGGTCGGCGCAGGTGTCGGGTGACCAGTTCCAGCAGCTGTCCGTACCAGGAGGGCAGGACGCCGTCATCGTCCGCGGCCGCGCCCGCAGGCGCGTAATGAGCCAGCGCAGCGGCGAGTTTACGTTTCTCTTGCAACGCCATTTGCCCGCCGAACAGGTATTGCTGTAGCGCGGTGTCGACATCGGAGACATGGACCGCCCGTACGTTGGCGCACGCGTGGGCCAACGACAGGGTGTAGAGCCAGGCACAGTCGATGAACAGCGCACGATGAGTCGGATGGGACGCGTCCAGATGTTTAGCCGCAGCGGCCAGATGAGCCACCACCTGTAGCAGATTGCGGTGTTCGTCGTACACCCAGTAGTCGAACTGGCGGTATTCGACCAGCGGTTCGAGCTTGCGGTCGACGGTAGTCAGGGCTTTGAGCACGGCCGCGACCCGCGTTTCGTCGAACAGCAGAGCCAACGGCCCGCTGTCCAGGGGCAACTCGATCGGATGAAACTCTTCGAGTCGGGTGAGATCGGTGGCCTCGAGGACAGAAATACCGAGCCGTGCCGCCAGTTGACGCGATGCCGCTGTCACACCGCCGGTGCGCACCATCCATGCATCATCGGCGGCAAAGAAATCGGACACCCCACGCACCCAGAACATCCGCTCGGTGGAGCCTCTTTGGGTGGTCTTGCAGTCGGCGATAACTGACCGCAAGGCGAACCCGGGTGACACCGCGATACCGAGCACGTCGAGGTCGGTGAACGTCTCGTAACGGGACCCGCGCCGACTGGTCGAGGGCGGGACGTACGCCCTCAATGGAACGTCGACGCGGGTGGTGAACCCCATGCGCCACAGCAGGCGTCGTGAGGCGACTTTCAGACCGAGATCGAGTTCGCTCACAACGCCGACCGTCCCATCGCCGCGTCGAGAATGCTGCGGTACTCGGTGTCGTTGAGTGTCTTCTGGTTGCGCCGACGCGCGACCGTCTGGACCGGCGCGGCATAGGTGGAGTTGAGCGAGAGCAGGCCGCGGGCCTCGTCGTCGCCCGCCCGGGCTTGTAGCGGTTCACCGAAGGTCAGGAGATCAAGAGCGAGCTGAACGGCGGCCAGATTGTCCTCGGTCGTGATCAGTTGTGGAATAACCCAATTGCCCGACGGCACGAAGTCCACGACCTGCATCCGGTAAAGCAATTGGTACTGGCGTTGATGGGATCCGTGCGCACGCAGCCGGTACCCGCGGTTGGGGTCCAGCAGCGCCGTGAGCACCGCGGCCGGCGATTTGGTGCTCGTCGCTCCGCCGAAATGCTGCCCACACCGCACACAGGCCAGAACCGCAAGCGCCTTATCGAGCACCGGCTTGCGCACGGTGAACAGGCTGGTATCGGGAAGGTAGGGCACCGCGGCGAACGGCTGGTCGGCCCCGCTGGGTGTGCGCACCGAGGGCGCGATGATGAAGCCGCGCGCGATGGCATCGGCCAGGGCCGGGTGGTTCTGCTCATCGATCGGCAATCCCTGATGCGCGCGGACGGCTTCAAGATCTTCGGCAAACCGGCCCGAGCCATGGTCCTGGAGGAGCGACGCCAACAGCTCGGGGTTCTCGAAGCCGAAGAACGGCGAGTACAGAACGGGGCCATCGATGAGATCGATGCTCTTGATCAACTCGGACGCATATCCCACGTCCAGCAGCCGTGGGATGTCCCCGCGGTCAAGGCCGAGCTCGTCCTCAAGTTCTTCGGCCGGCACCGGGCTGGTGGCAAGGCGGTCGACAACAGCGATCATCTCCTGCTCCAGCGGCCCCGGGGAGCCGGAGCGCCATGTACCACCCAGCCGGTCATACAGATCCTGGTGGAACGGCACGGTCTCGCTGAAGCTAATCACCTTGGCGCCGTTGCGTTTGACGTCGGCCACCAGGCCGGCGCGTTCGAGCGTTTCGACTACGTCGCGGAACGCGTACGGGCTGATGTCGAGCTGTTCGGCGGCGATGGTTTTGAGCGCCTCTGCATCAGCGATGACGTCCTGGCCGCGCACCAGAGACGCCAGGTTGGCGGCCATACCGATCACTCGGGTGTCAGCGAGCGGGATCAGTGTTGAGCTGTTGGGGTCGACGTTGCGGAGGCCCGCGTGGACGTCACCACAGCGAAGTCCGGCTTTGAAATCGGGCAGCGGCGCAGCAGACATGAGCTCGACGTTACCAACCCTGGAAGGGATGGACAAGGTTGTACAATCATGTCATGGCTGAGGAAGACTTCCTGCTGGTAGCCGAAGCGGCGCGGTACGTGGGTGTGTCGGCGCAAACGCTGCGCCGGTGGGACCGTGACGGCACGTTGTCAGCCGTCCGGCGACCAGGCAGCGACTACCGCTATTACCGGAGGGCCGATCTGGAGCCATTCCGGCTGCAGTATCGACGCGCCGAGGAGGCCGCGGCAGGCGGCGCGGACAGCATCGTGTTCGTAACCGCGAACGCCGACATCGAGGCCAACCCGTCGTTGAGGGACCCACAGCGCGAAGCACACCGCGCAGTCCGGGAACACTTCGCCGCCGGCACCGGGGCCGCGATCGTGCAGATTCCGGTGGGCTGCGGCAAGACCGGCATCATGGCCACGTTGCCGTTCGGAATCGCCCGCGGCCGGGTGCTCGTTATCACCCCAAACCTGACGATCCGCAAGGGCGTTGCCGATGCCGTGGACATCACCAGCCCTCAGTGCTTCTGGACCAAGTGCCGGGTGCTCTCCGACTTCACCGCCGGCCCATGGATGGCCGTGCTCGACGGGCCCAACGCCAACCTGCACGACGCCATCGAGAGCCATTTCGTCGTGTGCAACATCCAGCAGCTGGCCAGTCAGGCCGACCGCTGGCTTCCGCAGTTCCCCGAGGATTTCTTTGACATGATTCTCGTTGACGAGGGACACCACGCCGCGGCCGAAAGCTGGCAGAAGGTCTTTCGACGCTTCCCTACCGCCAAAGTCGTCAGCCTTACCGCGACCCCGTTCCGATCCGATCAGCAGCAGCTGCACGGCGAGGTCGTGTACCGCTATCCGTTTACCCGAGCGATGATCAACGGCTACATCAAGCAGATTCATTCCCGCAACGTCGCTCCGTCGGAGATCTACTTCACCTACCAGGACGACACCCGCCACCACACGCTCGATGAAGTACTCCAGCTACGTGAGGAAGCGTGGTTTCGCCGCGGTGTTGCGCTGAGCCCCGAGTGCAACCGGCACATCGTGGAAGCCAGCATCCAGCAATGTGATCGGATGCGCTCGCAGAACGGCATCCAGCACCAGATCATCGCTGCCGCATGCTCGGTCGACCACGCCCGTCAGATCGCCAGCATCTACCGCGAATGCGGATATCGGGCTGCAGAAATCCACTCAGACATGGACCCAGACGACCAAGATGCCGTGATCGAACGGCTGCGGCAAGGGCAACTCGAATGCATCGTCCAAGTCCAGATGCTCGGCGAAGGTTTCGATCATCCGCGTCTCAGCGTCGCGGCGATCTTCCGGCCGTTTCGTAGCCTCGCCCCCTACATCCAGTTCGTCGGCCGAGTCATGCGGGTGGTTCAAGACTCCGCACCAGAACACCCAGATAACCAGGGCCACATCATCTCCCACGTCGGACTCAACAACGACGCCCGCTGGTCGGAGTTCCGCGAACTCGACCTCGATGACCAGGCACTCGTCCATACGTGGGTTACCGGAGGGACCGACAACGACGGCGACGCGGGCGAGACCAATGGCGCGCGGGTTCGCCGGTTCGATGACGGCATGCTCGTCAACAACGAAATTCTCACTAGTTTCGTCGAGCACACGTACCTCGACCCCACCGACGATCGGGTGCTCGACGAACTGCTCGACCGCGACGTGGCCCCTGGAGTCAAATTAGGCAATCTGGTTGGCCGTGAGCAGCTGCGCGAACGCCTCCTCGCTCAACAAGCAGCGGCCGCAGCGCCTGCCCCGCAACCGATTCCGGTTTCACCACAGCGTCAAAGACAGTCGGCCAAAACCCGCGTCAACGAGCGCACGAGGGCCGTCGCGAATCGCGTCCTGAGCGAATTGGGCCTGAAGCACCGCGGATACCGGCTGATGGCAATCACCGGAGGACAACGCCAGCACAATGCCGCCATCGTGATTCGCCGGCTGAACACCGCGATCAACGAAGCCGTGGGAATGCCCAACGGAACCCGGGGTGACTGGTCGCGCGACCAACTACAGACCATCTTCGAACGCATCGACGAACTCGGCGACAACGTTCGTGACACGTTGAGAGATCAACTTAGCCAAGATAATTGAGCCGACACCGGTCGAGCGATCGGGAACAGGAGTCCGAGATGCCCACTAAGGCGATACTACGTCACATCCACGTGGAAAGCCCACGAACCAACCACCCGCGCAAATGTGCAGCCCACCAAAACGGGGCTAACGCCCACACTCTCTTAAGCGGCGACTGTCACCTCGTCATCACCGAAGCAGACAAGACGTACCGGTACTGTCGCGAGTCCGCCAAAGCCATCCTCGACCGGGCCCAAGCCGACCTAGACGCACTGCGCCAACAATTGGGGTTCTAAACGTTCGCGCACACCGCATCGTGCCGTGGTTGCCCAAACAGCCGCACCGCGAGAGTGCGCCTTCTTCAGCATCACGCTGACCAAGACGCGACGACAGACGGGTTCGCGGCACGGTTCGACCAGATCGACCACGATGCGTCGCTCGCCAAATGTGAAGCAGATAGCTCTAGGTGGGCCAGTCAATCCCTGCCTCCGCGAGTTCCTGATCCCATCTGATCAATTCGAATGTGCCGCACAGCATCTGTTCAATCATGTCGGGTGTCTCGTCGTCCACACTGGATTAGACGCTGGTGCTAGCCAAATCGGTTCCATCCAATTTCCGATTTCCGGTCACCAAAGCACTAGCCCTGCCCAGCCTGCGCCGACAAACGATCCTCTCTGCCCGTTTTCTGTAGACCAATGAGGTCAGCCAACGGCAGGGATAACTACGGAAACTCCGTCCGAATCGCTCGGACACTGTTCAGTCATGCACAAAGCACCACGAGCTGAAAGCGAGCCGGATAGCACGCCACGCCGTCGCGGCGGGCCAGCCGAATCTTGCCTTCTTCCAACGGAGTTCGCAGCCCTTCGAGGACGCTGACTCCGATCTCGGCGCATTCATCCAGAAAGAGAACTCCCCGGTGAGCGCGGCTGATCGCCCCCGGCCTGGCCATCCCCGAGCCTCCGCCAACCAGCGCCGAGACGCTGGAAGTGTGGTGCGGCGCAACGAAAGGTGGCCGGGTGATCAGCGGGGTCGATCCGGTTAGCAGACCCGCGACCGAATGGATCGCGGTCACCTCCAGCGCTTCATCCTCGGTGAGATCAGGAAGCAGGCTGGGAAGCCGTTGGGCCAGCATGGTTTTCCCGATCCCTGGAGGCCCGGTGAACATCAGGTGATGGGCACCGGCTGCGGCGATCTCGACGGCCCACCGGGCCTGGGTCTGCCCCACCACGTCGGCCAGATCGACCGAATCGTCATACACCGGTTCGGCTCTGGCCACCCGGTCGTCGAGTGAGGCCTTGCCGTTCAGCCACGCCTGCATCTGCCCCAACGTGCGAACACCCCACACGTCAATACCGTCGACCAAGCTGGCCTCGGCCAGATTCTCGGCCGGAACCACCACCGCCTGCCAGCCCTCACGCTTGGCCGCCAATACCGCAGGCAGCACACCCTTGACCGGGCGGACCCTACCGTCGAGTGCCAATTCGCCAAGCAACACGGTCTTTTCGAGTCGGGACCAGTGGGTCTTGAGATGCGCAGACAACACCGAGGCCGCAATAGCCAGGTCGTACATCGACCCGCCTTTGGGCAACGTTGCCGGTGACAATCCCAGCGTAAGCCGGGACATCGGCCAGCTGTTGCCGCAATTGGTGATGGCTGCGCGCACCCGGTCGCGAGATTCCTGCAACGCCGCATCAGGAAGCCCGACCAGATGTACGCCGGGCAGCCCTGAAGTGATGTCGGCCTCGATTTCCACGATGACCCCGTCGAGGCCACGAATGGCCACCGAGTAAGCCCGTCCCAGTGCCATCAGCCAATCCCTTTCAGGTGCACCAGGTCTGGTAGCCGTCCACCGAGTCGCACGCCGATCACGTCGATGCGGACTTCGGCCCAGGACCCGTCCTGCTCGGCAAGCCACAAGCTGGCAAGCCTGCGCAACCGACGGAGCTTCTCGGGCGTCACTGCCTCCTCGATGCCACCGAACTCGGCGGTCGTTCGGGTCTTCACCTCGACGAAAGCAACGATGTTGCTGGCGTTGTCGGCGGCGATGACGTCGAGTTCCCCCCAACGGCAGCGCCAGTTTCGAGCGAGTACGTTGAGCCCCAGCGAAGTCAGATGATCGACGGCGAGTTGCTCACCGAGCGCACCGATCTCGGCGCGGGTCATATGTGGCGGTGGTGTGTTCATGGCCCCACCGTGTCCGGCCGGTCCGACAGATCACGACCTTTCAGGGAGCTCATAGCGGCGAAACAGCCGACTTATCCACAGTTCACGATTGATCCCCAGGGACGGTCTTTGCCAGCACATTTCGGGGGTGGGAAAGAACGCAGTGCAGGCCACAAAGCCAGGCCGCACCCACAGACAATCAGCGACTTCACCAATCCGAGCAGCTGATCGGCATTCACTTCGAACCCGGTCGCGTTTAGCCCCCGACGCGGTAGCGGCTGGTGATGGCGATGCGGTTGAAGGCGTTCATTGTGGTGGTCAGCCAGGTAACAGCGGAGATCTGGTCTGCGGTGAGGCTGGCCGCGGCGGTGTTGTAGTCCTCGTCGCTGACATGCCCATCCGAGATCTGGGTGATGGCCTCGGCCAGGCCGAGTGCGGCGCGGTCAGTGTCAGAGAAGTAGCCGGTCTCTTCCCATCCGGGCAGCACCGCGATCCGGTCGGGATTCTCACCGAGCTTGAGGGCGTCACGGGTGTGCATCCGCAGGCAGAACGCGCAGCCATTGATCTGAGAGGTACGAATCTTGATCAGTTCGATCAACTTCGGGTCCAAACCTGCTGCGGCGGCACTACTTTCCACTTCGGCCGACAATGCGATGAGTGCTTTGTAGGCGGCCGGGTGCTGCTTGTTGACACTGACGCGCGATGTGGTCGTCATGATTCCTTCACTTCGGTAGTGCGGACACGATCCATTTCAAGCGCGCAGTTGCGCGGACCTGAGTGAATGGTCAGCGGTGGAGATCATCGACTTTGAGGCTAGCTCCGGTACTGGAAATAACCACAGCGTCACAGCACGCTCGCTGACGCAGATTTGCCCGTCGTCTCACGAGGTGGGCGATGACGCGGCAGGCACCTCTACCGGCGGCGGACCCGACGCCGGGGTCGGAGTCGGCGACGGTGTCGCCGGAGCGGGCGTACCGCTGGCGGCCTCCAGCACCGGCGCCGGCTGCCCCGGAACCGCGGGCGCGCTGGTCGGCTGGGACGACTCTGCGCTGGGAGGCGTTTTCGGTGCCACGCCGCCTGGATCCTCCAATACCGGAGCCTCCATACCCGCCCCGATGTTCATCCCGGGGTTGATCGTCGGCAGCGACGGGTTGGGGCTCGAACCCGCCCCGATCCGATACCGCGAGCTGCTCGCGGTCAGGGCATTGGCCTTGTTGGGGCTCAGCCCTGGCGTACTGCCGGGCATGGCACTGGCCGCGGCCGACGGGTCATTGGTCGCCGCCGCCCGGATTCCGCGTGCATCGAAGCCTGCTGGCGGACCCACCGGGATGATGTTGGGGTTGAAGGAATAGCTACCCATGGTGCCGCTGACCGGCTCCGGCGGAAACGGGAACCAGGGCAGGACGGGGGGTACGGCGGGCTGCGCCTCGACGACGCCTGGCGCGAAGACCAACCCCGCCAGCCCGAGGATCGCCCCCAGCACCTTCGGCATTACTGTCCTGCACGACACGATCATTCGCCTCTCTTGACGCGAGCATGCCTCGGCTTCAGCTGATTATCTACTGACCGGTTGCGGATGTTTCGGTGACCCACGTCCATGCAGACGACTCACCAAGCGAGGTGCCGTGGCCAGCATCGATGGCGGGCCCACCCACGTCAATCCGATCACGGCATTTCTACGCTTTCTTTACGCCAACAAACAGTCAAATCGGGGAAACTTGCACAGATAGAAGGCGCTGTTGCTCGGCGCGGTGAAAGCTCCGGGCGCTGATGTTTTCAGGCCCCGGGCTGTGCGACCGCGCTGTTGAGTTGAGCCAAGCTGTAAATCCCCACCGGGATACCCAGGGCAGCTCCACCGACAACAGCACCCACGGCACTCGCCGGTGCGGCACCGATGAGGCAGCCACCGACCGCACCCACACCGAGGCCGACGATCCCGCCCAGCGTGGCGCCCACCCCGACCGCGAACTCGAATCGGGTTGCGGCGATGGACAGCTCGGTCTGAAAGTCAGACCGCGAGCCACCGGAGACGGCCGGCTCCGCGGTGTAGGTGGTCGGGTTGAGCAATTCGATGGGCAGCGTCAACACGTTGGTCATGACGGAACTCCTTTGCGGCACGGAAGATTCCGGCCGCAGCGCGATCACTCAGCGGTGCACGTGTAGGCCGGATATGGACTGACGAGGACTCGGATATGGACTGCTGTCACTTCCCATTTCGTCCTCACCTCCCTCCAGGCCAGAGCGCCATACACGCCACAACACGGTCATTGCCGCACCTGAGAAGAGAGCACACACCCAATCGGCTTACACCGTTTCGGTGCCCGCACCCCCTCGTCAAAGCTTTGGCACTGCACGGCGTATCAGACTCGCTGAAGCCACTTGGGCTCAACCCTTAAGCCGGGAAGAGCTGTCCTGACCCGGGGCGTCTCTCGACGTTCGGGGTCAGTGGCCTGTATCCATGCAGCCGCCTCACCTATCGAGGTGCTCGCGTTCAAGAGGATGACATCGCACCCTGGATTGGGTCAAGCCGTCCCTGCGAATTTTGATGCGGTGTTTCCCCCGCCGGTCGATCGCTGAACCCTCATGTTCTGGTCGCACACCAACGCACCTAGCGGCCCTCGATTTTCGGCGTTGACGACCCATTACTGCCGAAGTGCGCTCAATTGCTGCCAACAGGCCGTAGCTGGAAATGAATGCATTCTCCGTCGAGTTGAACCCGGCATCGGAGCCACCAACGCAAGGAGCGGGAAATGAAGAAGTTCGGATTCGCAGCGATAGTGGCAAGCGGAGTGGTCGCGTCGGTTCTGGGTCTGGCCGCCCCCGCGTCTGCGGATGTTGCCCACCATGACTGGGTCAGCAACATTGAGCCGCATGTCTCGGCACCGCATGTCGACACCACCGTCCACCAGAGCCGCTGACCAAGAGCAGGAGTCGGGGCGCCCACACCGGGTGCCCCGACTTTTTTGTTGCGCGCCTCAGAACAGAGCTGGCACCAACGCATCGATCAGATATGGGCCGGGGGTGCTGTAGCCGACCCGCAGCAGCTCAGCCAGCTCGGAGACCGTCGTGGCCCGTGTCGCCGGAACTCCCATGGAAGTCGCAAGCTGCACAAAATCCACCGTCGGGCCGGATAGATCAAGCATCGCCGCAGCTTTCGGCCCCCCACCGTCGGCACCGACCCGCTGCAGCTCGAGGCGCAGGATCGCGTAGGCGGCATTGTTCAGGATCACCGTCACCACGTTGAGCTGCTCGTGCGCCATGGTCCACAGCGCCGAAATCGTATACATGGCGCTGCCATCGGCCTGCAGGCACAACACCGGTCGGTCTGGGCAGGCCACCGCCGCTCCGACCGCGTTGGGTAACCCGAAGCCGATCGCTCCGCCGGTCAGGGTCAGCACATCGTGCGGCGGCGCACCTGCTGTCGCCTGCGGCAACATCATTCCGCTCGTGTTGGATTCATCGACGATGACGGTGTTCTCGGGCAAGGTGGCACCGACCGCATCGGTCCAGTTTATGGCGGTCAATTCAGTTGCAGCCGTGGGTAATTCATGCTGCCCCAGCTCCTGTACCACCGGCCCGGTGTCCGGCGCCAGCGTATCGGCAAGATGTTCCAGCCCCACCACCACGTCACCGCTGACCACATTCACCTGGCAACCTGCCGGGACCAGGTCACTGGCCTTACCCGGGTACGCGAAAAACGAAACCGGGGACCGGGCACCGACGAGTACCATATTCTTCGCGCCCGCCAACTGGGCTCCGGCGGCCTCTGCCAGATAGCCGAGCCGGTCGAAGTTCGGCCGGCCCGCACCACGCTCAACCCGGGTCGGAAACGTCTCGATCAGCACTTTGGCCCCGGTCGCCGCGGCAATACGACTGGCAGCACGCAGCCCTCGCTCCCGGCACGCCGCGCCACCCAGCAACACGACAGTGTCCGCGCCGAACACCTCAGCTGTTGCTTCGTGCAGAACGTGATCGGTCGGAACCACACCTTCCCGATAGTCGAAATCATTGTCCGTCGGTGCGCCACAGGCGGATTGCGCCGGCTGCGCACCATCGGTCCAGGAAATGTCCGCCGGCAGGATCAGGGTCGCCACCTGCCCTGCCTTCGCTGCATCAACGGCAGCCTGAGCATCGGCTGCCACCGAATCCGTACTGCTACAACGCCGTACCCAACCGGACACAGTGCCGGCGGCCGATTCGATATCCGATTCCAGTGGCGCATCGTACTTTTGGTGTCCGAGTGCATGGTCACCGACAACGTTCACGACCGGGCTGTGCGCGCGACGAGCGTTGTGCAGGTTGGCCATCCCATTGGCCAGCCCCGGACCCAGGTGCAGCAGCGTGGCGGCGGGTTTTTCGGCCATCCGGGCATAGCCGTCTGCGGCTCCGGTGACGACGCCCTCGAAAAGGCAGAGCACACCGCGCATTTCGGGCACCGCGTCCAGCGCGGCGACAAAATGCATTTCGCTGGTGCCGGGATTGCCGAAACAGACGTCGACACCCGCGTCCACCAGAGTGCGGATCAGTACCTGAGCGCCATTCATCCTGCCTCCATAAGCAATCCGGTCCACCAAAAGCAATTGCGAAACTACCTACTCGCGGTCCGCGACCATGCCCTCCTGCACCAGAGTCGCCGCGACCGTGCCATCCGCGCCGATCAATCTGGCAGTGATCACACCACGGCCACGCCCCGCTGCCGGGGATCGTGACTCCAGCAGGTTCCATTGATCGGCACGGATCGGGTGGTGAAACCACATGGCGAAATCAGTGGTCCCGCTGCGGTGACTTCGCGACTGCATCGAGTGCCCGTGCGTCTGCAACGCCGGGTCGATGCCGTACAGATCGGTGATGTAAGCGGCAATCAGCATGTGCGGCAACTGTTCCGGGGGCAGCGGCACCGTCACCCGCCACCACATGCGCCGCACGAACTCTCCCCACATGCGGTCGTCCTCGATGCGGATGTCCAGCTCGTCCAGCGGCAGGGCCGGCGCCGGACCGGGCGGACCGGTCAACGGCAGCAACTCGGGATCGCCTGGCAATGAAGACAATTGGCCGTGTGACGGCCCAGCCAATTCAGCGGAGAACAACACCGATGCCACCGTCAGCATCCGGCCCGCTTGAAATGACTCGACCCGCCGCGACGCCGCGGTGCGCCCGTCGTACACCCGGTTGACGGCGTAGTCGACAGCTTCACCCGCTTCTCCGCCACGCAGATACTGCAGGTGCATCGACGTAGGACGCTTGTCCGGCTCCACGGTGTGGCAGGCCGCGGCCAGGCTCTGTGCCATCAGCAGACCACCGAACGCCCGCTTGCCCGGTGGCCCGCTGGCTGCACCGACCCAGATGTCGGCAGCCTCCCCGGCAACAACATCGAGCAGACCGGGCAGCACGCTCATGCCACGGTGCCCGATTCGGTCAGTTTCGAGATTTCATCGGGTGACAGTCCCAGCCGCTCACCGAGCACCGCTGCAGTGTCGTCACCCAGGGCCGGTGACGGTTGCGCCGCCGGGTACGCACCGTCGATCTGTAACGGCAGGCCGGGCGCCAGGTACGTGCCGATCCGCGGCTGATCCAGCTCGGTGAACAGCGGATTGTCTGTCACCTTCGGACTGGCGGCTGCCTCGGCGAAATTGCGGTACCGCTCCCACAGGATCGACGTGCTGCCCAAGGCCGCGCTGATCTCCTCTGCTGTGTGCGCGGAGAACCACACGGTGAACAATCCGGTGAGGGCGTCGCGGTGGTGGTACCGCTGCCCTTCGTCGGTGAAGTCGACCCCCAGCGATTCCGACAGTGCGGCAACCGCATTCGACGTTCCCGTGACTTCGGTGAGGTCCCGGAAGTGTCTGCCGGTCAGGGCCACGATCATGAATGCTGCACCGTCCGCGCTGATGAACTGCTGACCGTACTGCCCGTACAGGGAGTTGCCGATGCGTTCCCGGCACACCCCGTTGACCATCACCTCGGTCAGGAAACTCAAGTTGCCCGCGGTGGCCAGTGCGACGTTCTCCAGCGGCACGCTGACCCGCTGCCCGTGCCCGGTGGCGTCACGATGCCGTAGCGCCGCGGTTACCGCAAGCGCCACATAGATTCCGCACGCGACGTCCCAGGCAGGCAGCACGTGGTTGACCGGAGTCTGAAGATCAGCCGGCCCCGTGACCAGCGGGAAACCGAGCCCTGCGTTGACCGTGTAGTCCACCCCGGTACCCCCGTCGGCCCGACCGGAGACCTCGACGTGGATCAGGTCTGGGCGCTGCGCAACCAAGGCGTCATAGGAATGCCACTGTCGTCCAGCCACATTGGTGATCAGCACCCCGGCGTCTACCACCAATTTCGTGACCAGCTGCTGCCCCTCGAGTGAGCGCATGTCCACTGCCACCGAACGCTTGCCCTTGTTCAGCCCGGCCCAGTAGATGCTCTCGCCGGCGTCTGTCACCGGCCACCGGTGATAGTCCGCGGCGCCGCCGACCGGATCGACGCGAATGACCTCCGCACCGAGCTGCGCCAGCGTCATACCTGCCAACGGAACCGCAACGAAACTGGATATCTCGACGATGCGCACGCCCTCCAAAGGACGTGCAGAATCCAACACAGTCACCCACCCACCCTATGGCGGCCGATAACGGATCAAATGGCACCCCCAATTGCCGCACGTTCCGCCCGATGGGAGGTGCCCGCGTACTTGCTACCGGTAACCCGTACGTTGAATCTCATGAGCGAACTCAAGGAAGTCCAGACCGAGCGCGGAACGCTGCGCTACTACGACGAAGGTAGTGGTCCGACACTGCTGTTCCTGCACGGTTCTGGCCCGGGCGTCACCGGCTGGCGGAACTTCCGCGGCATCCTGCCGACGTTCGCGGAGCACTTCCGCTGTCTGATCCTGGAGTTCCCCGGCTTCGGCGTCAGCGACGACTTCGGCGGACACCCGATGATCGACGCGCAGACCGCGGTGGTCCCGTTTCTGGATGGGCTGGGCATCGAGAAGGTCGACGTGGTCGGCAACTCGATGGGCGGCGCTGTAGGTATCAACTTCGCCATCAACAAGCCCGACCGGATCGGCAAGCTGGTCACCATCGGGGGCATCGGCACCAACATCTTCAGCACCGGGCCGTCGGAGGGCATTCGCCTGCTGCAGGAGTTCACCGAGGATCCGACCCGCCAGCGGCTGATCGACTGGCTCAACTCGATGGTCTACAACCAGGACATCGTCACCGAGCAGCTGATCGAAGAGCGGATGCAGCTTGCCAGCGATCCGGAGACACTGGCATCGGCCCGCCGGATGTACGGCAAGGCTTCGTTCAACATGATGATGAAGTTCATGCGGTCGGATGACGCTCCGCCCCAGCCGTGGGCGCAGATGCACAAGGTGAAGGCCCCGACGCTGCTGACCTGGGGCCGCGACGACCGGGTGAGCCCGCTGGACATGGCGCTGATCCCCATGCGCACCATCCCCCATGCAGAACTGCATGTGTTCCCGAACTGCGGGCACTGGGCGATGATCGAGGCCAAGGAGGCCTTCGAGAGCACGGTGCTGGGCTTTCTGCAGCGCTGAGACCCGCATAGAAGATGGCGAGGAATCCGCGGATTCTTCGCCATCTTTTTCACCTTGGAGCGGACTCGCCCGCGACGCCCGCCCTCAACAGTGCGTGCGCTTCACCAGAACCGTTGAGCAGTCGGCTCTTTCGGGCGCTGATCTGCCAGCCGTCGCGACCTCGCGTCAGCTGAAAGTGGTTGGCCGCCGCCCGCCACACCACCAACGCGTCGTCGCGTCGAACCACCACCAGCGACTCGCACACCGCGACGGCGGTGTCCCCCGAAACCGTCACCGCCACTGGCCCGAGAAAGTGGCTGCACCCGGCCGCCACCAGGCCCTGGTGTCCCTCTGAGCTGACCATGGCGTGGATGTCGGCGCGGCTGGTCATGTGCCAGCCCTCGACGTCGTAGCTACCGTCCTCGGCCCACAGCGCCGACACCCCGTCAGCGTCGCCGGCATCGACCAGCGGGCCGTAGGACGCGATCAACCGGGCGATATCGCGCTCGTCTTCGAGCTGCCGCAGCCGAGCCGCGAGCTCTTCGACGGTGGTCATCCCACCAATTCCTGTAACCGCACCAGCTGCTCGCAGTAGTCCTGCGCCGACCGGGAGGCCACCGTGCACGTCGCTGACGTCGCCCCGGCATCACGCAAGGCGTCCAGTGCCCTCCGTACGCCATCGGGGTCCCCGAGCGGGTCCAATGCGCGCGCCGTGGACAACACGACCTCGAAACCAGTTGGTATCGAGACACTGTCCAGCATCGTGCGTAATGCATCGGGGGCCAGGGCGAAAGGCATCCAGCCCTCGCCCAATTCCACGGCCCGCCGCAGCGAACGCCGGGTCCGCCCGCCGACCCACATCGGCATCCGGTCCTGCTGGGCACACGGATTCACCGACAGACCGGAAAAACTGTAGAACTCACCATGATACGACGGCTCACGGCGCCCCAACGCAGCCCGCAACGCCCGCATGGCATCATCCCCTCGCGGCCCACGATCATCGAAAGGTGCACCGAGCATAGAGAATTCGGCCTCCAGCGACCCGACGCCCACCCCTAGCACGACACGTCCACCGCTGAGCTGGTCCACGGTTCCGTACTGTTTGGCGATCTGCAACGGGTGGTGATATCCCAGCACCACCACCGAGGTCGCCAACCGGATGCGCGACGTGTGTGCGGCCAGAAAACCCAAGGTGGCCACCGGATCCCAGTAAGTGTCACCCCGCACCGCGGCATCAGCCGCCGGCACCACCACGTGCTCGGCGCAGGTCAGGAAGTCGTAGCCGAGGTCATCGGCCGCGGCGGCCACCAGCGCCAGATCCGCTGCGGTTCCGTCGGCCTCCCACGGCGAGGCCACTCCGGGCAACTGCATGACCATTGGCGTGGACAGTCCAAGTTTCATGTCTCTCAACGCTTTCCAGTCAGAGCCATCATCGCCTCATGCGATCCCAGCACTATTTTCGCCCGATCCGGACCACTGCCCCGCTCCACGGCCGGACCGTTGCCACCCGCGATCCACACCGGTCCGTCGCTCAGATGAGCCAGACCTTCGGCCGCGACATCGGCAGGCAATGACACCCGCAGACCCGGCACGTCGAAATTCAGCCCGGCGCGCTCCATTGCCGGTGTCCGGGTCACCCCGAGCACCAGTTCCAGGACGTCGACGCCGAATTCGCGCAATTCCAGCCACAGGCTCTCGGCGAATAACCGCCCGAATGCCTTGACCCCGGTGTAGATCGACTGCGCGTAGGAACCGTAAGCGCCCGCCATGGACCCTACCAACAGCACTCCACCCCGACGCCGGTCCCGCATGAGCCGGGCGAAATGCTGCACCAGCGCCAGCATCGCGGTGACGTTCAGGTCGATGACCCGCTGGAAATCCTCCAGGGGCGCGTCCAGGAATGCCGACCGCACCGTGTTGGCGCCGGCGTTGTAGATCAGCAGGCCCACCTCGACGTCGGAGGTTGCCTCAGTCAGTCGCGAAACAGCCTCGGGGTCAAGCAAATCCAAGGCAAGCTCACGAACCTCGACACCGAGTTCCCGGCAGCCGGCTGCAGTCTCGGCCAGCGGCCCGGGCTTGCGGGCCACCAACACCAGATTGATCCCGGCCTGAGCCAATTGCCGGGCGAACTCGGCACCAACACCTTCCGAACCCCCGGCGATCACCGCCCACGGTCCGTATTTGGCCAGATCGGTCACCGGCTGCTCCTCACGCCTTCTGGGTCAACCCCGCGTCGACGACAAGTTGGGTGCCGGTGATGTAACGGGCCTCGTCGGAGGCCAGGAACACCACCGCATTGCTGATGTCCACCGATTCCACCCACGGCACCGGCAACAGGTTACGCGCGGACAGGACCTCGGCGGCGTCCTGGGCAGTCGGGTTCTCCAGGTCGGGCCGAATCCGTTTGAACGTGGCCTCGTTGAGCACCATGGCGGTGCCGACCGCACCGGGGTGCACAGTGTTGACCCGAATTCGCTTGGGCCCCAGCTCATTAGCCAGGGTACGAGCCAAACCCACCACCGCATGTTTGCTCGACGTGTACGGCGCGGAGTTCGGCGAGCCGCGAAGTCCGTTGGTGGAGCTGATGATTACGACGGACCCGCCGTCGGAGCCGATGTGCGGCACGCAGGCCTTGACGGTGTGCCAGACACCCGTGAGGTTCACCCCGATGATGCGCTGCCAGTCCTCGGGCGTCACCTCCCAGGTCGGAGCCGACGCGGAATGCACCCCGGCGTTGGCCACCACCACATCCAACCGGCCCAACTCGGCGACGCCGGCGTCGACCGCAGCCACCATCTCATCGAGATCCGCCACATTGGCCATGCCGATGAAGCACCGTCGCCCACGCCCGCGAACCGCCTCGGCCAGGGACTCCAAATCCTCTGCAACAGAGGCGACATCCAGCGCGATGACATCGGCGCCCTCGTCGGCGAACCGTTCGCAGTGGATGCGGCCGGTTCCCCGGGCCGCGCCGGTGACGACGACGACCTTGTCGAGCAGACCCGACATCAAGAGGCCTTGGTCAGATCAAATCCCTTGTACCCGGCGGCCGCCACCTCGGCGCAGATGTCGTTGTACACCGAGAAGCCACCGATGAAGAGCATGAAAACGCGTGGCTTACCGGGCACATTGGCACCCAGGTACCACGAGTTCGCCTTGGTGAACAAAGTTCCGTCGGCGCGGCGGGCGAGCTCGGCGTTCCAGTCGTCAACCGCGTCCTCAGTCGCCTCGATCGCGGTGTAGCCGTGCGAGTCCAGGTACCCGATGGCGTCGGCAATCCAGTTCACGTGCGCCTCGGCATGCAGCACCATGTTGGCCAGCACGGCCGGCGCGCCGGGTCCGGACACCATGAACATGTTCGGGAAGCCGTCCACAGCCAAGCCCAGGTAGCTGCGCGGCCCGTGGACCCAGTCGTCCTTGAGCTTCTCGCCTCCGCGGCCGACGATGTCGATGCGCGCCAGCGCACCGGTGAGGGCGTCGAAACCGGTGGCGAAGACGATGGCGTCCAGCTCGAACCGGGCATCGGCAGTGGTGATGCCGGTGGCGTCGATGCGCTGGATCGGGGTCTTGCGAACGCTGACCAGCTTCACGTTCGGCTGGTTGAACGTCTCAAAGTAGTTGCTGTCAGTGCAGATTCGTTTGGTACCGATCGGATGATCGTTCGGGATCAACATGTCCGCGATCTCGGGATCCTCGATGACCGCCCGGACCTTCTCGTCATAGAACTTCTTGGCCTCGGCGTTGGCCACCTCGTCAACCATCTGATCGCTGAAGGTCTTGCTGAACAACACACCGCCCAGCTGCCAACGCTTTTCGAACTCGGCGCGGCGCTCGCTGTCGGACAGCTCCATGGTCAGCTTGGGGTGCGCCAGGTGCGGCGAGCCGCCGCCGCTGCGCCAGGACAACCGACGCCGCTCGCCGTAATGCGCCTTGACCTCATCGGATTGCTCGGCACTGAGCGGCTGGTTGCGCGCAGGCACGGAGAAGTTCGGAGTGCGCTGGAAGACAACGAGTTCGGCGGCCTGCTCGGCCACCAGCGGCACAGTCTGGATGCCCGACGAACCGGTACCGATCACCGCGACGCGCTTGCCGGTGAAGTCCACGCCCTCATGCGGCCAGTTGGCGGTGTGGTACGTCTCGCCGGCGAAGGTCTCGACGCCCGGGATGTCCGGCAGCAGTGGCTCGGACAGCGCCCCGGTGGCCATCACGCAGAACCGGGCCGACACCACATGGCCGGCGTCAGTGGTCACCGTCCAGCGCGACACGGCCTCGTCGAAGACTGCCGAAGCGACTCGGCTGTTCAACCGGATGTCGCGACGCAGGTCGAACCGGTCGGCGACGTGGTTGATGTAGCTCAGGATTTCGGCCTGGGTGGCGTACTTCTCGGTCCAGGTCCAGTCCTGCTGCAGCTCGTCGGAGAACGAGTAGCAGTAGTCGACGCTCTCCACGTCGCACCGGGCGCCCGGGTACCGGTTGTGGTACCAGGTGCCACCCACATCGGGGGCCGCCTCGAACACCACCACCGAATGGCCTTCCGACCGCAGCTTGTGCAGTGCGTAAAGGCCGGCGAACCCGGCACCCACAACAACGACGTCAACCTGATCTGCGCTGCTCACAAGAAAGAAGTTAACCCTGCCCCAAATACCACACTGCGGGGTGTCCCGGTGAACGGGCGACCCGCCGGACCCATCCCGGCCATCGGACCGGCCTGTAACCACGACCGGTGGCGGCCCCGACACTGGCCTCATGACAGACGTGAGCACAACCGTCGCGGTCGATCTCGACGGCCAGACCCACCACCTGAGCTGGCCAAAGGACAAAAGTTTGGTCGACACCATGCTGGACGCCGGCATCGATGTACCCCACTCGTGCCGGGAGGGCCACTGCGGTTCATGCGTGGCAACCCTGGTTTCCGGCAACGTCGACATGGTCGTCTGCGACATCCTCGAACCATCCGATCTGGCCGACGGGTTGATCCTGGCCTGCCAGGCCCGTCCGGTGACCGCCGACGCCCATATCGACTTCGGATAAGGATTTTCGCCCGCTGACCGGGATCAGCTTCCCGGCACCCCGCGGGTGCGGTAAACCATCAGTTAGCCCACCACAGGAGTTAGGACAACGACCATGACCCAGCGGGTTATCGACAAGCTCGGTGACATTGCCGACCAGCTACGCGAACAGGCTTGGGAGGCAGAGAAGTTGGGCCAGCTGCCCGACGAAACAGTCAAGCTGATGAAGACCACGGGCAACATCCGCCTGCTGCAGCCCAAGGAGTACGGCGGCCTGGAGGTCCATCCCCGCGAATTCGCCGAAACCGTCATGGCCACCGCCGCCCTAGACCCCGCCGCGGGCTGGATCAACGGTGTGGTCGGCGTGCACCCCTACCAGCTGGCCTACGCCGACCCGAAGGTCGCCGCCGAAATCTGGGTGACCGATCAGGACACCTGGGTGGCCTCGCCGTATGCGCCGCAGGGTGTGGCCCGCCCCGTTGATGGTGGGTACATCTTCAACGGCCGCTGGCAGTTCAGCTCCGGCACCGACCACTGCGACTGGATCTTCCTGGGCGCCATGCTCGGCGACGACGAGGGCAAGCCCGTCATGCCGCCGCAGATGCTGCACATGATCCTGCCCCGCAGCGACTACGAAATCGTCCAAGACTCCTGGAACGTGGTCGGCCTGCGCGGAACCGGCTCCAAGGACGTCATCGTCAAAGACGCCTTCGTGCCGACCTACCGCACCATGGACGCCACCAAGGTGATGGATGGCCGCGCTCAGGTCGAGGCCGGCATGACCGAAACGCTGTACCTGATGCCGTGGTCGACCATGTTCCCGCTGGGCATTTCGTCCGCCGTCATCGGCATCGCCGAGGGCGCCCTGGCCGCCGCACTCGACTACCAGCGCGAACGAGTCAACTCCAGTGGCGTGGCCATCAAGGACGACCCCTACGTCATGTACGCCATCGGTGAGGCCGCCGCCGACATCAACGCCGCCCGCCAGGAACTGCTGGCCAACGTCGACCGGATCTACGACATGGTCGACGCCGGCAAAGAAGTGTCCTTCGAAGACCGCGCCGCCGGCCGGCGCACCCAGATCCGGTCGGTGTGGCGCGCGGTGTCCGCCGTCGACGAAATCTTCGCCCGCTGCGGCGGCAATGCCACCCGCATGGACAAGCCGTTGCAACGGTACTGGCGAGACGCACACGTCGGCCAAGCCCACGCCATCCACGTCCCCGGCACCACCTTCCACGCGTCGGCGCTGAGCAGCTTGGGCGTCGATCCCCAGGGTCCGCTGCGAGGCATGATCTGACGTGACGGATCTGAAAAGCCTGGGCTATGTGAAGGTCCAGACCGCCGACATCGAGCGCTGGCGCCAATTCGCTTTCGACGTACTGGGTTTCGCACCGAGCAGCGGTCCCGACCCCGACGCCCTGTATCTGCGGATGGATGAGCGGCCCGCGCGCATCATCGTCGTTCCCGCCGATGCCGACCGGATCGTGACCGTCGGCTGGGAAGTGCGTGACGGCGCGGCCCTGCGCCGGGTGCAGGCGTCGCTGGATGCTGCCGGTGTGGCCTGGGAGCAGCTCTCGCAGGGTGACGCCGACGTTCGTCGGGTCGAAGAGGTCATCGCCTTCCCCGACCCCGCCGGCAACTACCTCGAGGTCTTCCACAGCGCGGTGCTGGACCACAGCCCGGTGGTGACCCCGTTCGGCGCCCGCTTCGTCACCGGCAGCATGGGACTGGGCCACGTGGTGATGCCCGCCCAAGACGTCAACGGCCTGTTCGCCTTCTACACCGACGTACTGGGCTTCCTGCCCCGCGGCGCGTTCCGGGTCCCCGCCCCGCCGCAGTTCGGGCCGCTGCGGGTGCGGTTCCTGGGACTGAACGAGAGGCACCACAGCCTGGCCATCTGCCCCGCCGCGACGCTGCGTGACCCCGGCTTGATCCACCTCATGGTCGAAGTCGACACCCTTGACGCCGTCGGGCAGGCCCTCGACCGCGTGAACCGCGACGGCTTCCAGCTGTCTTCGACGCTGGGCCGGCACACCAACGACAAAATGGTGTCGTTCTACGTGCGGTCGCCCGGCGACTGGGACATCGAATTCGGCACCGAAGGGATGCGGGTCGACGAAAGGTATTACACCGCAGAGGAAATCACCGCCGACAGCTACTGGGGCCATGAGTGGACGGGCACTCCTCCGCGCGCCATGCTGCCGTGACCGCTGACGTGACTCCGGTCCCCGCGTCGTCGATTACGACGTGGGACGACGAAGCTGACGTCGTCATCGTCGGTTACGGCATCTCCGGTGCGGCCGCTGCGGTGGAGGCCTCCGCTGCCGGTGCCGACGTACTGGTGGTGGAGCGCACCGGCGGCTGGGGCGGCGCGGCCGCCATGGCCGGTGGCTTCGTTTATCTGGGTGGCGGCACCGCGCTGCAAAAGGCTTGCGGCTTTGATGATTCCGCCGAGAACATGGCCGCTTTCCTGAAGGTCGCCATGGGCCCGGGCGCTGACGAGAACCGGATCGACGACTACTGCGCGGGCAGCGTCGCCCACTACGACTGGCTGGTGCGCTGCGGCGTGCCGTTCAATCCGGTGTTCTGGGGCGAACCAGGCTGGGAGCCGCCCGGCGATCAAGGTCTGATGTACACCGGCGGCGAAAATGCCTTCCCGTACAACACTATTGCTGCCCCGGCGCCTCGCGGGCATGTGCCGGAGATGGCCGACAAGGTGGCCGGCGAACGCAGTGCCGGCTACATGTTGGTCAAGCCGTTGGTGGACACCGCTACCGCGCAGGGAACTCGCGCGGTGTACGACACTCACGTGCAATCGCTGGTCGTCGATGACGGCCGGGTGGTCGGCATCGTCGCGCGCCGCTACAGCGATACCGTCGCGATCAAGGCGCGCCGCGGTGTGGTGCTGGCCTCGGGCAGCTTCGCCTACAGCGACGCGATGGTCGCGCAGTACGCGCCGCGACTCGCGGGGCGTCCGGCGGCCAGCGTCGAGCAGCACGACGGGCGGTCCATCCGGATGGCTCAGGCGCTTGGCGCCGACTTGGCGCACATGGATGCCACCGAGGTGGCGTTCTTCTGCGACCCGCAACAGTTGGTCCGGGGCATCCTGGTCAACGGACGCGGGCAACGCTACATCGCCGAGGACACCTACCCGGGTCGGATCGGCCAGCAGACGCTGTACTACCAAGAAGACACCGTCTACCTGATCATCGATGGCGACGCGCAAGAGGAAGCGACGGCTGCAGTTTCGGCCACTCCGTTCCTGCGCCGCGAGGCCACCTGGGTGTGCGAGACCGTCGCCGAATTGGAGGCCGAAATCGGCTTGCCGACCGGCACGCTGCAGAACACGGTCGCCTATTACAACGAGCACGCGGCCCGGGGAGAGGATCCGCTGCTGCACAAGAAGTCACTGTGGTTGCGGCCGATCGGGTCTCCGGTGGGTGCTATTGATCTGCGGTCCAGCACGGGCGGCTTCACCCTCGGCGGACTGATGACCACGCTGGACGGCCGGGTGCTGCACGTCAGCGGCGAACCGATCCCTGGTTTGTTCGCCGCCGGACGGGCCGCTGCCGGTCTGGCGGCATGGGGTTACGCCAGCGGCGTCTCGCTGGGTGACGGCAGTTTCTACGGACGACGAGCCGGGAAGTCGGCGGCGGCAGGCTAGTCGCCGCCGCACCTCATTACCAGCTCTGAGCTGGCCTTTTAGCTGAGGGTAGTCCCGCATCAGGACGGTGCGGGACTACTCAGCATGCATATATTCACGTCACTTTGAAAGTTCTATGTGACAGCGCCCACCTTCGTGTGATACAAACAGGAATATTACTAATAGTAATATGACCACTCAGCAACGAAGCTCGGAGGCCGAGATGACCGCATCAGTCGAATCCACCACCCCCAGTGCCGTCATCGACCGGGTTTCCCTGGTTCTCGACGCATTCGACGGTCCGGGCCGGCTGACACTTGCTCAGATCGTGCGCCGCACCGGCCTGCCTCGCTCCTCGGCCCACCGCATGCTGGAGCGTCTGGTGCAGCTGCGCTTCTTGCGGCGCAACGGCCGCGACTACGAACTGGGCATGCGCCTGGTCGAACTCGGCTCGCTGGCCGTGCACCAGGATCGGATGCACCGCGCCGCCGGTCCCCTGCTTCACGAACTGCACCGCGCCACCGGACTGGTCGTGCACCTGGCCGTGCTGGACGGCAGCGATGTGGTCTATCTGGAGAAGGTCGGCAACGGCATGATGACGGTGCTGCCGTCGCGCGTCGGCGGCCGTCAGCCGGCGCACTGTACCGCCGTCGGCAAGGCGATTCTGGCCTACAACCAGGACGCCGAAGTCGACCTGATGAGCCGCAAGACCAAATATTCGATCGGCAATCACGCCCAGCTGACCACCGAACTCGCCAAGGTGCGGGCACGAGGCGTGGCCATCGAGCGCGAGGAGTCAGTGCCCGGATTCGGTTGTGTCGCAGCGCCTATCGGCCGGCAGGGCGAGGCAGTTGCCGCCGTATCCGTGTGCGGGCCGATCAACCGCATGGCCTTCGAACAATTGACCGCCCCGGTCCGGATGACCGCCATGGGCATCTGGCGCAACGCCGAAGACTCCCGGGTGGTGCCCACGCTGCAGCCGCTGCGCCCGCTGCGTATGGGTCCGGCCCTGCAGTACGCGTGAGCGTTATGCGAGTTGCGAGCGCGGATCGCGCGTGAGTCTCGACCCACAGATCGCCGGTCTGCTCGACGCACTCAATAGCGCATTTCCGGACCTGCCCTCGATGACGGGCGCCCAGGCGCGGGCCGCAATCCGGGCGCGATACGTCCCACCGGCTGAGCCCGAGCCGGTCGCGTCGGTCACCGATACCGTCGTCACTGGCATCCCGGTGCGGATCTATCGGCCGGAATCGACCGAACCAGTGCCCATCCTGGTGTTCGCGCACGGCGGCGGATTCGTCTTCTGTGACCTCGACACCCACGACGGATTGTGCCGAAGTTTTGCCAACCTGCTTGATTCCGTGGTGATTTCGGTCGACTACCGGCTAGCTCCCGAACGCCGATTCCCCGCCGCGACCGAGGACATGTACACCGTCACCCAATGGGCCGCGGCGCACGCCGCCGAAGTAGGCGGCGACCCCACGCGGTTGATGGTCGGCGGCGACAGCGCAGGCGGCAACCTGGCAGCGGTCACCGCACTGATGACCCGGGACCGAGGCGGCGCGCCTTTGTCCGCACAGGTACTGCTGTACCCGGTACTGGCCGCCGACTTCACCAACAGCTCCTATCGAGACTTCGGCACCGGCTTCTACAACACCGCCACCGCCATGCAGTGGTACTGGGACCAGTACGTCCCCAGCGCCGTCGATCGGGAAAACCCTTACGCAGCGCCACTTCTGGCTGCACATGCCGATCTACCGCCGACCGTGATCGCCATTACCGGGTACGACCCATTGCGTGACGAAGCACTGGCGTACGCTGCTTCATTACGGTCTGCCGGCGTCCCGGTCACCGAATTGCGTTACGACGGCGCCATCCACGGCTTCATGACCATGCCGTCCCTGGACCTGGCTCACCGCGCCCGGCGCGAGGTATGCCAAGCTCTGGGACAGATCCTGTCCCGCTGAACATCAGGAGATCATCATCGGTACCTACGCTGTGACCGGATCGGCTTCCGGTATGGGATACCAAGCAGCACAACGACTGCGCGACCATGGGCACACCGTGATCGGGGTCGATCTCAAGGATGCGGACGTGATCGCCGATCTGTCGACCGCAGCCGGTCGCCGCACGGCCGGTGACGAAGTGCTGAGGCTGTCTGACCATCGGCTGGACGGCGCGGTGCTGGCTGCGGGCATCGGTCCCGGCGACGGTGCTGATCGACCCCGGTTGATCGCACAGATCAATTTCTTCGGTGTCGTTGAGCTGTTGTCTGCTTGGCGGCCGGCGCTCGCGGCGACAGGTCATGCGAAAGTCGTTGCCATAGGCAGTAACTCCACAACCACAACGCCTGTCGTCCCCCGCCGCACCATCGGCGCACTACTGGCCGGCGACGCCGACAAGGCGACCCGGTCGGTCCAGCTCTTCGGTAGCGGGGCGTCAGCCATCATGTACGCGGCATCCAAGATCGCGCTGAGCCGCTGGGTACGGCGCAACGCGGTGACGCCGGAATGGGCCGGCAGTGGCATCCGGCTCAACGCGTTGGCGCCGGGCGCTATCCTGACGCCGCTGTTGCAGGCCCAGCTCGACTCGCCTCGGGAAGGCAAGGCTGTTCGGAACTTCCCGATCCCCAGCGGCGGTTTCGGCGACCCCGGCCAGCTGGCCGACTGGATCATTTTCATGCTGTCCGATGCCGCGGAGTTCCTTTGTGGCAGCATAATTTTCGTCGACGGCGGCACCGATGCCTACTTCCGGCCGGATGGCTGGCCAAAGGCGGTTCCGCTACGTGGCGTGCCCCGGTACCTGTGGAAGTTCCTGCGGTACGGCAAGACGCGATAAATTCTGCCACCGCCAACTCCCGGTCACCGGACACTGCGCGTCCGTCGCGTCGGCCCACTCGCGACAATCAAGGGGCAACGAAAGGATGTGCAGCATGAATAATAGGTTCAGCGACCGCCGAGTCATCGTGACCGGCGCAGGCTCGGGCATCGGCCAGGCCACCGTCGCCCGCTTGCTCGCGGAAGGCGGCACCGTCGTGGCCTGCGATATCTCCGCCGACGGCCTGGCCGTCACCCAAGCCGCGGCCGACAAGGCCGGTACCGCAGCACGATTGACCACCAAGGTGCTCGACATCTCGTCCGAGGACGACGTTCGGACCACCGTGGATGCCGCCATCGCGGAGCTCGGTGGCCTGGAGGTTCTGGTCAACGTCGCGGCCATCCAGACCTGCTCACACACCCACGAAACCACCCTGGCCGACTGGAACCGCACCATCACGGTGAACCTGACCGGCACTTTCCTGATGACCCGTCAAGCGCTACCCGCGCTGCTGGCCTCCAAGCGCGGTGTGGTCATCAACTTCACCTCCACCTCGGCGAACTACGCACACCCATACATGGCCGCTTATGCCGCCAGCAAGGGCGGCATCCTGAGCTTCACCCATTCACTTGCCCTCGAGTACTCAAAGCAGGGTCTGCGTGCGGTGAACATCCAGCCGGGCGGCGTGTCGACCGCACTGGCCAACACCACGATGGACAAGATGCCCGAGGGCACCGACTACAGCCTGTGGGCCAAGCAGACCCCGCTGCTGCACGGCGAGGAGAGCGAGATCCTCGGCGATCCAAGCGCTGTGGCCGCAGTGGTTGCCATGGCGGCGTCCGATGACGGTGCGTTCATCACCGGCACTGAAATCCGGATCGACGGCGGCGCACACGCCTGACGCTTCCGCGGGTGCTCAGCAGACAGAGTCTGCAATGCGCACTCAGCGCACGACGACGTCGCTGGGCACCCGCGGGTCACCAAGCATCGCCCGGTGCGAGGGCGGGGTTCGACCGCCTTCGTCGGTGATGCCGTAGCGCTGCGCCTCCTCGGCGGCGATCAGGGTCTGGCCACTGATCTCGGGCAGGTCCGGATCGTTGAACAGGGCATTGATGACATGCCCGGTGAATTCCGGGGTTTCGAAATTCCCCGCAGCCCTGGCCAATGTCTCCGGATCGAAAGAGCTCTTGAATTTCTCCGTGAGCAGGATGCCCATCCAGATCGAAAGCGTCGAGACCCCGGTGCCGTGGAAGTCGACGGCCATGTCGGCCGCCATCTTGTCGATGCCGGCCTTCTGAGCTCCATAAGCAGGTCCATGCATATAACACACAGCCCCCGGTGACGAGGTGAAGGCGATCAGCCCTCGGTCCTGGGCAACCAGCAGCGGCGCCGCGTACCAGGACGCCACGTAGGCCGATCGCAGCCCGACGTCGAGCACATCGCCCAACCCAATGGGCTTCTCCCAGAACGGCTTTGGGTCAACGAGGTTGTCGTGCACGACCGCGGCATTGTTGACCAACAGGTCGAGTCGGCCGCTCTCGTCGGCCACCCGCTTGAACAGTGCGCCCACCGCGTCGTCGTCGCGATGGTCAACCGGCACGGCGATACCGCCGTCGCCCGGGTCCACCACAGTGCGGCCAGTCAGGTACACCGTCCATCCGTCGGCGACCAACGCGGCCGCGATGCCCTTGCCTGCTCCCCTGCTGGCTCCGGTGACCACCGCAACCCGGCGTTCTGAACTCATCGGGCTATGGTGCCACGCGCACATCTTCGTCGACGACGCCGCTGTCGACTGACGCATCGTCGACGACGCCACTGTCGACTGACGCATCGTCGACGATCGGCAGGCTGCCGGCCGCCACCGCGGCCGCGATGGACTCCCGCAGTTGGCCACACATCAGGAAAATCCGGCCGGGCAGCTGCTCAGCCCGCCGACGTTCCTCGCACAACCCGGATGCCTGCGCGTCCCACTGCACACTGGTCTGCTGCCAACTGCTCTTGCGCACCAAAACCTCTGCGCCACAATGACGGCAGGCCACCGGCACCATCGGCATGTCGGCCAACCGGTTGTCCGGCCGCGCAGTCATCAGACCGACTCCGCCGTCCGCGCTGCCAGGTTGGCCTCGATCTCCTTCGCCCACGCCTCGCGTGGGCTTGTGGTGTCCAACTCGTATTCGAAGCGGTCCACCATGTCCGCGGTCACTTCGGCGACATCGACGTAGAACTGCTCGTACCAGCGCCGCAGCTGGTAGACGGGGCCGTCCTCTTCGACCAGCAGCGGGTTGTCGATGCGGGCCTTGTTCTTCCAGATCTGGACATCCTGTTCGAAGCCCATCTTCACCCAGTCGCCGAGCGCGATGGCGGTCGCCATGGCCGCATCTTCGGGCAGTGCCGCCGACTTCTTGACGATGATTCCGTACTGCAGCACAAAGGAATTCGCGTCGATCGGGTAATGGCAGTTGATCAGGACGGTGTGGTGATCGGCCTCGGTGTAGTGGTACGTCAGGTCGTCGATCATGAATGACGGCCCGTAATACGACGCCACCGAGGTGGTGCCCAGCATGCGCTCGCTCTCCGTACCCTGCATGTCGGCGCGGCCCGAGCTGTTCATGTACTGCGTGGCCACGTGGCCTTCGAAGATGTTCTTGAAGTGCGACGGCATCGAGCCGTGAATGTAGAAGAAGTGCGCCATGTCGACGACGTTGTCGATGATCTCGCGGCAGTTAATGTTGACAACTGTTGTGTACCAATGCCAATCGGTCCATTCGTCGCTGCTGGCGCCCTCGATCCGCGGAATAGTCACCTCCGCCGGCGGCGGGTTTCCTGCCGGATCGTTCCAGACGAAGAGCATGCCGTCCTGCTCCAGGGTGGTCCATTTCGCGGTGCGGGCCAACTTCGGGGTCCGCTTGGCGTATGGCACCTTCTTGCAGCGGCCGTCGCCACCCCACCGCCAGTCGTGGAACGGGCAGGCGATCTCATTGCCCTTGACGGTGCCCTGGCTCAGGTCGCCGCCCATGTGCCTGCAGTAGCTGTCCAACACACTGAGCTGGCCGTCGCCAGCGCGGAACACCACGAGCTTTTGACCGAAGGCGTTGATCGAGTGGGGTTTTCCGTCGCCGAGATCCTTGGTCAGGCCCAGGCAGTGCCACCCCCGGGCGAACCGCGTCGGTGCCGCTACTGCTTCGATCTGGCGGATTTCGTTGGTGTTCTCCAGCGTCATCTGGCGGACCATCCTCACGTTGAAAGGGTGCCTTCAGGTCTAACAGCAGCGGGGCCGGGAGCGCACCTATTATCCCGCTGGCAGGGATGGCTGTGCCGCGAATTCGCGCCGTCGCCATACCCTCGATAGCCGTGACGAACTCTGCGACAGCCACGATTCCGTTCGGTCTCGAGATCGCCGACACGACCGTTGATCTGCTGGTGGTGGGCTCGGGTACCGGGTTGGCCGCTGCCCTCAGCGGGCACGAATCCGGACTGAACGTGCTGGTCGTCGAAAAATCGACCGACGTTGGTGGGTCCACTGCACGTTCCGGTGGTGCACTGTGGCTGCCGGCAAGCCCACTGTTGGCCGCCGACACCATGGCCCGGGCCGAAACGTATCTGGATGCGGTCGTTGCCGGGAGCGCGCCCGCGGCCCGCTCGGCCGGGTTCCTCAAGCACGTCAGCGCAACGGTGGACATGTTGCGGCGCAGCACCCCGATGCGACTGTTCTGGGCGCGCGAGTACTCCGACTACCACCCGGAGTACCCGGGCGGGACCGCTGCCGGCCGCACTTGCGAATGTCGTCCACTGGATGCCTCGGTGCTGGGCCAATATCGATCCCGACTGCGTGGCGGTCTGATGGAGGCCGCGCTGCCGATGCCGACCACAGGCGCAGACTACAAATGGATGAACCTGATGGCCCGCAAGCCGTCGAAAGGCTTGCCGCTCATCATCAAACGGCTGGCTCAGGGCATCGGCGGCAAGGCGCTTGGCCGCGAATACATCGCCGGCGGTCAGGCGTTGGCAGCTGGACTGTTCGCCGGCGCGCTGAAGGCCCGCATCCCGATCTGGACGTCGACGTCGCTGGTGCGGCTCACCGGGGACGGCAATCGGGTGACCGGCGCGGTGCTGATCCATGACGGCCGCGAGGTGACCGTCACCGCCCGCCGCGGAGTGGTGCTGGCCGCCGGCGGTTTCGACCATGACATGGCGATGCGACACAAGTACCAGTCCGAGTCGCTGCGCGACCATGAGAGCCTCGGGGCCGATTCCAACACCGGTGAGGCAATCCGCGCCGCAACCGATCTCGGCGCAGCCACTGCCTTGATGGATCAGGCCTGGTGGTTCCCCGCAGTCGCTTCGGTCAATGGCCGGCCGCCCGCGGTGATGCTGGCCGAACGGTCGCTGCCCGGCTCGTTGATCGTCGATCAGGACGGCAAGCGGTTCGCCAACGAGTCCGGCGACTACATGTCGTTCGGCCGGCGCGTGCTGGAGCTCGAACGTGCGGGCACGGCGGTTGAGTCGATGTGGATCGTGTTCGACCAGAAGTACCGCAACAGCTATGTCTTTGCCGCCGAGACGTTTCCGCGGATGCCGCTACCGGCATCGTGGTACGACGCCGGGATCGCCGCCAAAGCCGATACCTACGCTGAGCTTGCCGCCCAGATCGGCTTGCCCACAATGGAATTCGTACAGACTATGACGCGGTTCAATGAAAGCGCGGCAGCGGGCATCGACCCGGACTTCCACCGTGGGCAAAGCGCCTACGACCGCTACTACGGCGACCCGACAGTGACGCCGAACCCCAACCTGCGGCCGCTGACCAACGGGCCGTTCTACGCAGTGAAGATGACGCTGAGCGACCTGGGCACCTGCGGTGGTCTGGTCGCCGACGAGCGGGCCCGGGTGCACCGCGAGGACGGCGCCGTCATCGACGGGCTGTATGCGATCGGCAATACCGCAGCCAACGCCTTCGGTGCGGTGTACCCCGGCGCGGGCGCGACCATCGCCCAGGGACTGGTCTACGGCTACATCGCCGGCCGCGACGCGGCCGGAAAAGCCTAACGCGGGCAACGGGATATCATCGCGACGTCCGCTTGCCCGGCGACTGCCGAAACGACGCGGCGTAATCGACGGCAGCCCCGACCACCACGCCGAAGGACTCGGGGCTGTCCATCGCATAGGTGAGCATGGCGCCGCCCTGGTGCGCGGCCACCATCACCGCGGCGAGATGGCGGGGGTCAGCGTCGGACGTCAGTTCTCCCTTGCGGCGCATGGCGGTGAATCCGGATTGGAACAGGCTTAACCACCGGCCGTAGCCGGCGGCCAGATCGTCGAGCACCTCTTCGTCGGATTCCAGCAATTCACCGACCAGCGATCCGTACACGCACCCACCTTTGAGATAGACCGGGTCGACGTCGGCGACAGCGGCCGAAGCCCAAGCCCGCAGCGCGGCAACCGAATCCAGAGCCGCCATAGGTGACTGAGTATGGAACGCCAGGACGTCGCTGGTCCGCGAGGCAATGACCTGCCGGGTCAGATCGCGCTTGTCGGTGAAGTAGTGGCCGAGTTGCGAGCCGCTCACCCCGGCTGCCCGACGTACATCATCGAGGCTGGTCCCGACGACACCCTGGACGAACATCAGCTTGGCGGCATTGTCGACGATGCGGGCACGGGTCACCAAGCCCTTGCGAGTGAATCGTTCGTGCTCATCGGAATCCATTACGCCGGAACGGATTTCCTGCCGGCTTCGCGCCCGCCTGGGGCGGCGCGGCACCCGCTCGGCCGGGTCGGCGGCGAACCGGCGCAGGTTGTTGACCGCAAACCGCAGGGCGTCGGTCAGCGGCCACTCCTGGCGGAAGGTGAAGGTCATGGTGCCACCGCCCTGATGCGCCGCCACCAGCACCAGCGCCAGATCGGCCGGGCGGGCTTTGGCCACCAGGACACCACGATCCTTCATCTGCTGCAGCGATCGCTCGAACAGCGCGATCCACCGCTGGTATCCGAGTCCCAGTGTGGCGCGGGTTGATTCGTCCGACTTGATCAGTTGCCCGGCCAGCGCATGGTAGGTCGGGGTTCCGACGTACCCGATGCGGCGAAGGTAGCGAACGTTGCGGTCGATCCAGCGTTCGTAGTCGCCGAAGGTTTCGAAGCCGCCGAGTTGAGGTTGGCGGTGAAAGTCCAGCACCACCTCGATCTGCCGATCGAGCACCGCGCGGATCAATGCTTGCTTGTCGTCGTAGTAATAGCTGAGTTGCGATCCGCTGACCGCTGCGGCACTGCGCACCTTGTCCATGCTCAGTCCGGACAGCCCCTCGGCGAGGATCACCTCGGCAGCGGACTGCAGAATCCGTTGTCGGGTAGCGCGCCCCTTCGCGGTATGCCGCCTCTCGGCACTCGGATCTGCAGTGACCATCAACCATTCAGGCTACTCCGGTGATGGTCAGCCTCAGGTCAGATGTTTGGCCAGAAATGCCCGAATCAGCGCTGCCACCTCGTCGAGCGCTGATTCGAGCAGGAAGTGTCCGCCATCAAGCAGGTGCACGTCAGCATCCGGCAGATCCGTGGCGAACGCCTCAGCTCCGGCAGGCCCGAAGATCTCGTCGCCGCGGCCCCACACCGCCAGCAGCGGTACCCCCGTGGCACGGAAGTACTCGTGCACCCGTGGGTACATCGGCGCATTCGTCGCGTAGTCGCGAAAAAGTGCCAACTGGACCAGATCGTTGCCCGGACGGGAGAGCAGCGCATAGTCGTGGTGCCAGGATTCGGGATTCAGCAGCGTCGGATCGGTAACCCCGGTGACGTACTGCCAACGCGTCGCCTCCAGGCTGAGGAACGCACGTACCGGCGCCTCGGTCTCGGGAGTCGGGTCATTCTGGTAGTCCCACACCGTCTTCCAGAAGCTCTCGACGAATCCCGCATCGTAAGCGTTGCCGTTCTGGCTGATGATCGCAGTCACCGCGGTGGGCTCGGCCAACGCCAGCCGCCAGCCTATCGGCGCCCCGTAGTCCTGGACATACATCGCGTATTTGTCGACGCCCAGGCTACGCAACAAACCACTAGTCAGGGCCGCGAGCCCGTCGAAGGTGTAGTCGAACTCGCCGGCCGGCGGCGCGTCGGACAATCCGAATCCCAGATGGTCCGGGGCGATCACCCGGTACCGGTCAGCCAGGGCCGGGACCAACTCCCGAAACATATATGAACTGGTCGGAAAACCATGCAGCAGGACCACCGCCGGGGCCTCTTTATCTCCGGCCTCCCGGTAGAACAACTGATGCCCGTCGACGGTCGCGTAGCGGTGATGAACTTTTGCCATGGAAACTCCATTCCCCGATATCGCATTTATGGGATACACAGCCCATTATGCCGGAATCCCCCACCTCACACCAGAAGCAGATACCTAACCCACAGGAAACACCCAGTGCACCAAAGACATTGACCACAGCCGACCTATTGTCTATGTTTGGGTTGCTCCACCCAATATGGGTATTCACTCCCGCCCCAGCATCCTCGACGGCAACACAAGGAGCACTCTCGTGAGTACGTCGCTACACGGCAAGAAGGTCCTGGTCATCGGACGCGGCTCCGGAATCGCCAGGGCCATCACGCTGCTGGCCCGGTCCGAGGGCGCCGATGTGGTGTGGCCGGGCGCGACCAAGCCAAGCTGGCCACCGCGTACGACGATCCCGGGATCACCGCAGAGGTCGTCGACGTCACCGACGACACGTCCATCGCCGCTCTTGCCGAGCGGATCGGCAGCGTCGACCATGTGGTCTCTACCGCCTCAGCCCGCGCCCGTGGCACGCTGCCGGAACTGCAGCGAGAGACCTTCTCGCAGAAGGCGGACGCAGCTGACCTGACCGTGCTGGCCGCGGTTCAGCGACCCATCTCGGCAACCTGCATCCAGCAGCCGGTATCAGAGCCGGGCTGGCATCGACTACCCACCTGGTACCTGCAGGCCGATCAGGACCGCATGATCAATCCACTGACGCAGGCCTTCATGGCCAAGCGAATGGGAGCGCAGGTGCGGCCGCACCAGGTGGACCACGCCCCGCTGCTCACCGCACCGAACGCGGTGTACGACGTCATCATCGAGGCGCTTCAGACGGTATCGAGCTGAGCCGCAAGGTGTACCAGGTCGGTGGCGATCAGGTCCGGTTGCGGTAGCCCCTCGGCAGGCAGCGGCGCATTGCCCAGGCGGGTGATCAACGCACCACCGAACCCGGCGGCCTGCGCGCCGATGGTGTCCCAGACATGAGCGGCGACCATCATGCAGGCACCGGCCTGTACTTCCAACTGCCGCGCCACCTCGAGATATAGCGGAGTTGCCGGTTTGAACAGCCGGGACTGGTCCACGCTGAACTGCTGCTCGAAATGGTGGGCCAGCCCGGCATTCTCCAAAGGTGTTGCAGCACCCGGTATATGCGGTGAATTGGTCAGGGTGACCAGCCGATAGCCGGCCGCACGCAACGCGGTCAGCCCAGCATCGACATCGGGATGTGCCGGCATGGTCCGCATGCCGGTGGCCAACGCATCGAAGTCGTCGGGCTCGATCTCGACGCCGTGGATGTCGGCGATCATGTGCAGCACCGCTCGCCCCAGTGAGAAGAAATCGACATAGCAGCCTGACAAGGTCGCCGTCATCGAATAGGTAACCAGCTGACCGAACCATTCGCGCAGCACGGCAGGATCACCGAACATCCGCCCGAACTGCACCGCAAGCGATTCGATGTCGATGAGCGTCTCGTTAACGTCGAAAACCAGGACGGCAGGTCGACTGGAAGCCACACACTCATTCTGGGTGGTACAGCCCAGAATGAAAAGGGCTGAGGCTAGCCCTCCCGGCCGCCCTGAACCTGACGCTCGACCTCTCGCCACAGGCCCGGCGTCGAACTCGGATGGCCCGCAACACCTTTAGCGGCCTGCTTCAGCACGGCGGCGGCTTCGTCGATGTCCTTCATCAACTCCAGCGCGAACTCCCGCTCGGCTGCGTAATATTTGGCAGCCCACCGCAGTGCGATCACCGAATACGCCCAGACCGGTTGAGCTTTCGCGCCCTCAGAGTCTTCGGCGGCCCGCCGTTCCATCGTCTCGCAATAAGTTATGTGCTCTTCCAATAGCTCTTTGAGGCGCGTCGGGTCGCTGAGATGGCCAAAAGTGACCCGCAGCAGCACACTGTGCTTGAGCACCGGCGGGTCGACCGGAGCATTATTGGTCCAGTCCGCTACCGCATCCATACCGGCGGCAGTGATCTTGTAGAGGCGCCGGCTGCGCAGTCCCTCGTCCTGCTCGACCCGGGACTCCAGGTAGCCGAGCCCCTCCAGCTTCTTCAGCTCGGTGTAAATCTGACTGTAGGACGGACTCCAGTAGTAGAGCCCCACGCTCCAGTCGATCCACTTCTTGATGTCGTAGCCGCTGAGTTCCTCTTCATAGGAGAGCATCCCGAGCAGCGTCCAACTCGTCGCCGCAAGCGACGACTTGCCGTTCGGATCCTTAGCTACCACCGCCCTAGCGTAACAACACTGGTAAATGGCTGTATGTCCCGAAGACCACTGGTCGGGACGGCGCGTCCGCCTTCCACCCGCAGGGAGTTTGCTTACCGCCGGCCCTCATCGGGTGGCGCGTCCCGCAGCATGCGCACCGACAGGCGTGGCAGTCGCTGCCCCGGCTGCCGCGAGAAGCTGTACTCCCAGGACAGCCCACCCCAGAGCTGCCAACCCCGGTACCGCGCCACCAGGCACAGCGCGGCACCAGCCAGTGTTGCGACCGCAGCGCCACCACGTACACCCGTGTACCAGAACACGCAGACCAGGGCGCTGGCCACCATCGCACTGGTCGCATACAACGTATTGCCACCGAAAATCTGCGGCACTCGACGCGCGGTGACGTCCCTCAGGGTGCCGCCTCCGACCGCCGTGATGGTGCCCAACATCAACGCCGGAACCCAGCCCAACCCGAGGGCCAGGGTCTTCTGCGCGCCGGCTGTCGCCCAGCACCCCAGTGCCAGGGCATCGATATAGGCCAGCACCGTAGTCCAGACATGGCCGCGTATCGGCACCAGAAACGCGACCACTGCACCGAGCACGGCACACGCCATGTAGCGGATGTCGGTCAGTGCGACCGGAGGGCCGTGCTGCAGCAACGTATCCCGGATGATGCCGCCGCCCAACCCGGACAACGACGCCAGCGTGAGGAATCCGATGGGATCCATCCGCTCCTCGCGGGCGATGATGCCACCGAGTACAGCATTGGTCGCCACGCCCACCAAGTCGATGACGTGGAACCACTGCCCGAGCGCCGACACGACGAAAGTTACTCGGGCAGACGCAGTTCGGGCTTCTCCACCTCTTCGATGTTGACATCTTTGAAGGTGATGACACGGACCTGTTTGACGAACCGCGCCGGCCGGTACATGTCCCAGACCCAGGCATCGGCCAGGCGGAGCTCGAAGTACACCTCGCCGTCGGCGTTGCGCGGAATCAGCTCGACACTGTTGGCCAGGTAGAAACGGCGCTCGGTCTCCACGACATAGCTGAACTGCCCGACGATGTCCTTGTACTCGCGGTACAGCGAGAGCTCCATCTCGGTCTCATATTTTTCGAGGTCCTCGGCGCTCATCGGCTCAGACTCATCAGTTCAGCGGTCCTTCGGTTGGTACGGCCACGGTTGGCGGTGGCGTCTTGTCCATGTGTGGTGTTGTCCATTTTCCCCTACCCGGAACGGCAGCGCTGTCCTATTGCCGGGTTGGTCACGAGCTTACGGACGTTGGCGAACGAGAAGCGGTGCTGCGGGCACGGCCCGAGTTCGCCCAGTGCGGCGGCGTGAGCAGCGGTGCTGTACCCCTTGTGATCGGCGAACCCGTATCCCGGATGTTCGTCGTCCATCTCGACCATCAGCCGGTCGCGGCTGACTTTGGCCAGCACACTGGCCGCCGCGATGCACGCGGCCGCGGCGTCCCCACCGACCACCGGCAGGGACGGCACCGGCAGACCTGGCACCCGGAATCCGTCGGACAGCACATAGCCGGGACGCATGGGCAGACCGGCGACGGCTCGGCGCATGCCCTCGATGTTGGCCACGTGCACACCCCGGCGGTCCACCTCGACCGACGGGATGAAAACCACGTGATAAGCCAGCGCGTAGCGCCGGATCAACGGAAACAGCCGTTCCCGTTCGGCCTCCGTCAATTTCTTCGAATCATCAAGGGCCGAAAGGCTTTCCAGCCGATTGGGCCCCAGTACACAGGCGGCCACGACCAGCGGTCCGGCGCATGCTCCGCGACCGACCTCGTCGACCCCGGCAACCGGACCCAGCCCGCTGCGGTACAGCGCGGATTCCAGGGTGCGCAGGCCTGAGGACTTGCGGATGACGGTCCTCGGCGGCCAGCCAGCCGACGAGCGCTCGTGCGAGGAGGAAGCGACCCCCGACGAGCGCCCGCGCGAGGAGGAGACCACCCCGGACAACGCGACTGCCTTAGTTGCCGGTCTGCGGATCGAACGTCTTGACCATGCCCCAACGCGATGGCGGCCAGGCGATGAACCGGGCTTTGCCGATCACATTGCCCACCGGAACAGTGCCCGCGGTCGGGTCACCGGTGCATTTGAGGCCCTTCATGGCATCGGCAGGTGAGTCCGTGCAGTGGGCGCGGGAGTCTGCCGAGTGAGTGCGGTTGTCGCCCATCACCCAGATCCGCCCGGCCGGCACCTTTACCGGGCCAAAATCAGGACCCAGGCATGGCTCTACGGCAGGGTCGACCATCAAGGTGGCCGGGTCGAGATAGGGCTCGTCGAGCTTCTTGCCGTCGACGGTCAACCCGGTCGTCGCCCGGCATTGCACCGTCTGCCCACCGACCGCGATTACGCGCTTGACCAGGTCATTCTCATCGGGCGGCACGAAGCCGATAATCGAGAGTGCATTCTGAATCCACCGGATGGTGGGGTTGTCCGAACGAATCGACTTGTAGCCGATGTTCCAGTTGGGCGGACCCTTGAAGACCACCACGTCACCCGGTTCAGGCTGGCCGAACCGATAGGTGATCTTGTCGACCATGATCCGGTCACCGACGCAGCCAGTGCAGCCGTGCAGCGTCGGCTCCATGGATTCGGAGGGAATCAGGTAGGGGCGCGCCACAAATGTCAGCATGACGTAGTACAGCACCACGGCGATGGTGACCAAGATCGCGCCCTCACGCAGGGCTGCGAATCTGGGCTTCGAGTCGGCGGCATTACCGCCGACCTTCGCGTCGGTGTTGGTGGCCCCGTCAGAAGCCGTGGCCTCGTCCGAAGTAGCGGCCTCGTTCGAGGCAGTGGTCTCGTCGCTGGATCCGGTCACGGATTCAGCGCTTCTCCTTGATCTTTGCCTTCTTGCCGCGCAGCTCACGCAGGTAGTAGAGCTTGGCGCGACGCACGTCACCGCGGGTGACGACATCGATGTGGTCAATGTTGGGCGAGTGCACCGGGAAGGTGCGCTCGACGCCGACGCCGTAGCTCTCCTTGCGGACGGTGAAGGTCTCGCTGATGCCACCGCCCTGACGGCGGATCACGACGCCCTTGAACACCTGAACACGGTGCTTGTTGCCCTCGATGACCTTGACGTGCACGTTGAGGGTGTCGCCGGGGTTGAAGGCCGGGATGTCGTCGCGCAGCGACGCCTGGTCGACGAAGTCCAGCGTTTTCATCGGTGACACTTCCTTGCTAGCTCGCGGCCGCAGTCGCCTGTCGGAATTCGACGCGACGCCGGGCCAATCTCTTTACGGACGTTCTTGGTGTGGATGCCGCAGCTGGTGAGGACACATCCGTAAGGACGCGATCCACGCACCTAGCGCAGACAACTGCTCAATTGTGCCAGATGGGTGCCATGTGACGAAATCGCGATGCCAGCACGTCCGCCGATGGGCGCCGGCCCGTTCCGCTCACCACTGCTCTTACGTTGGCCTGGCCCGTCTTCACAGCTAAAAAGCATCACACATCACACCCAACACCGCCGCGCACGCGTCACAACGATGCTAATGACCGATTACTCTTATCAACCGGGAAACTGCACGTGAACAACCGTCGGAGCCCTGCGTTGGCACACCAGGCCCGTACCAGGCAAGGAGGACCATGCGACCGCGGCCCGCGAAGCTGCTGACCATCACCGCGTTCATTACGGCTGCGGTGACGTTCACGGCTGGCTGCGAGGCGAAGGTCTATGGTGCGCCGCCAAGGCACCCTGATCTGACCGTCGTTCCGATCGGCACCGTTGTGGCCCTGCCGGACGCCCCCTCCCGAGAAACCCTCCCCTCCGCCCTGACGGGCTTGGACACTCGGGAACACCAGGCCACCGACAACGCTGCGAATTCGGGGGCGACCATCAGCTCCGCGGTGCTGGACCGCAACACCGGACAGTTGATCACCAACGGCGACAACTCACCTATGCCCATCGCGTCGGTGGCCAAGCTGTTCATCGCCGACGATCTGCTGCTGCAGGAGGCGAAGGGCCAGACCACGCTGAGCACCTCCGATGGCCAGGCGCTCGACACCATGCTGCGCTCGTCCGACGACTCGGCCGCCGAGTCCTTCTGGAGCCGTAGCGGAGGCAACGACATCATCACCCGGGTGGCCGCTCGCTATGGGCTGACCGGGACATCCGTACCGTACGACGGTCACTGGTGGAACACCATGAGCACGGTCAGCGATCTGGTGCGGTACTACGACCAGCTGCTCAACGGCACCGGTGGGCTGCCTGCGGAGCGCGCCGGCATGATTCTGTCCGATCTGGCCCAGTCCACGGCCTCGGGCTCTGACGGCTATCCGCAGCGGTTCGGCATTCCGGACGGCCTGTACGGCGAGCCGGTCGCGGTGAAACAGGGCTGGATGCCGGACTGGAATGGCAACAACTGGATGCACATCTCGACCGGGGTGATCGGCGCGGACCGTCGCTACGTCATGGCGATCGGCTCGTTGCAGCCCACCGATGACGTCGGCGCCCGAGCCGCCATCACCAACGCTGTCAAGACCATGTTCCCCGGCGGCCGAATCAGCTAGTCCTGCAACGCTTCCGGGCCCAAGAGGTCAGGCCTGCGTTCTCGGGTGCGCTGTAGTCCCTGTTCGCGACGCCACGCGGCGACCTTGGCATGGTCCCCGGACAGCAATACCGGCGGCACCTCCAGATCACGCCAGGTCGGCGGTCGGGTATAGCTCGGCCCCTCCAGCACTCCCCCGACGTGCGCCGAGTGTGAATCATCTTGGTGGGAGACCGGATTGCCCAACACTTCGGGCATCAACCGAACCACTGCTTCGATCATCACCAGTGCCGCGGACTCACCGCCCGGCAGCACATAGTCGCCGATCGACACTTCCTCAACACGCATCCGGCGAGCTGCGTCGTCGGCCACCCGTTGATCGATACCCTCATAGCGCCCGCAGGCGAACACCAGGTGCGACTCGCTGGACCAGCGCTGGGCGTCTTCCTGGGTGAACAGCCTGCCGGCGGGGGTGGGAACCACCAAAATGGTTTCCGAAGAACAGATTTCGTCCAGGGCGGCACCCCAGACCGGAGCCTTCATCACCATTCCCGGACCGCCGCCATACGGCGAGTCGTCGACGGACTTGTGTACGTCGTGGGTCCACCTGCGCAGGTCGTGCACACCGAGTTCGACGATGCCATTGGCGATTGCCTTGCCCGGCAAGGACTGCCGTAGCGCATCGAGATAGGCCGGAAAGATGGTGACGACGTCAATACGCATGCGCCTCAACCTAACTCAAGTAGACCGTCCGGCGGGTCGATCTCTACCAACGAGTCGGCAAGCGACACCGTCGGGACCATCTCGGTGACGAAGGGCACCAGCACCTCTTTGCCGGATTCTGTTCGCACCGAAAGCAATTCACCGCCCGGTGTGTGCAGCACCTCGGTCACCACACCAACCTCGACACCGTCGACGGTGCGCACCCGCAGCCCTTCCAGCTGGTGGTCGTAGAACTCATCGGGCTCATCGATCGGCGGCAGGTCGGCGGTGTCCACCAGGAACAGGGTGCCGCGCAGTCCGTCCGCCGCATTGCGATCAGACACCCCGGTAAGCCGCACCAGCAGCCGACCGCCATGCTCCCGCACGGACTCGACGACATAGGTCCGCTCTGCACGCTCAGCGCTACGAGCACCGGGCTTACTACGCAGCGATGACCCCGGCGAGAAACGCTCGCCGGGGTCATCGGTACGTACTTCGACAACAACCTCGCCACTGATGCCATGCGCCTTGACGACGCGGCCGACCACGAGGTCCATGTCTGCCTTCTCTAGCCGACTACTGGTCGGTGTCCACCACGTCGACGCGGATGCCCCGGCCGCCGATACCGGCCACCAAGGTGCGCAGCGCGGTGGCGGTGCGGCCGCCGCGCCCAATGACCTTGCCCAGGTCATCAGGGTGCACGTGCACCTCAACGGTGCGACCACGGCGGCTGGTCACCATGTCGACACGGACGTCATCGGGGTTATCGACGATCCCGCGGACCAGGTGCTCTACGGCGTCGACGACGACATTGCTCATTCGGCGGGCGCTTCAGCCTCGGTGGCCTCGGTGGCCTCAGCAGCCTCGGTCTCAGCGGCGGCCTCGGCCGGAGCTTCTTCCTTCTTGTCCTTGCGCTTCTTCAGCGTGACGGCCTCGCCGGCCGGAGCGGCGTCAGCGTTGGCCAGTGCAGCGTTGAACAAGTCCAGCTTGGACGGCTTCGGCTCGGCGACCTTCAGCGTGCCCTCGGCGCCCGGCAGGCCCTTGAACTTCTGCCAGTCACCGGTGATCTTCAGCAGGGCCTGCACCGGCTCGGTCGGCTGGGCGCCGACGCCCAGCCAGTACTGTGCGCGCTCCGAGTCGATCTCGATCAGGCTCGGCTCTTCCTTGGGGTGGTAGCGACCGATGACCTCGATGGCGCGGCCATCGCGACGGGTGCGCGCGTCAGCGACGATGACGCGGTACTGGGGGTTGCGGATCTTGCCAAGCCGGGTGAGCTTGATCTTGACAGCCATGAATCAACTTCTCCTGTGATTGCCACGCTGCAATTCAGCGACTCGGGCGGATTGCCCGGTCCGGTCTTGCCTCACGTGTGTGACTGCCGCGCGGCGCATCAAACGGGTCGCGGACAGACAGCCCACCATTCTGCCAGAGCAGGCAGGTCCGATGAAAATCGTGAATCCGCGGGTGACGGGCTCAGACCACCCGATCGAAGCACTTGCTCTCGACCCGTCGTGTCATCCGCCAGCCATCGGCGGTGCGGATGAACTCGTCTTCGTACCAGAGTCCACAGAACAGCACCTGCCGCGCTGCATCGGCGACGCCCTCGGCACCGGGCAGCACCATCGGGTTGAAACACAAGGTCCGCGACGTGGCGGCATCACCGGTGATCGTCACGTCGAAGTTGCCGAGCATGTGCGCGTACGACGGGAAGTTCGGCAGCACCTGCGCCAGCCAGGCCTTCACCTCCGGAAAATGGCCGTCGATACCACCCATCGCCCGGTAATCGATATAGGCGTCGGGGGTGAAAACCCGCTCCAGATCATCGAACTGGCGGGTGTCGATCGCAGTGGAGTACGCCACCAGCAGTTGTTGGATTTCCAGGCGATCAGAGATTTCTTCCAGGCTCAGCACACCCCGATTGAACACCACTCTTGCACCTGGGAGGCGTCGATCAGCAATGGCCAGTACGCTCGTGAACCCATGGGAAGGTTAGTAACGGCCGCCATGGCAGCGCTGACATTCGTATTCATGGCCGCACCGCCCACGGCTGGGGCGGATCCGCAGATTCAGCCGGTTGGCAGCGCTCCGCTCCCGGACGGCCCCGCCCCGGCATGGATCGTTGCCGACATGGATTCCGGCCAGGTGCTAGCCGGCCGCGATATGGACATGCGGCACCCACCCGCAAGCACCATCAAGACACTGCTCGCCCTGACGGCACTGGACGAGCTGCCGAACCTCGACGCGACGGTGACCGCCAACGAAGCTGACACCAAAGCCGAGTGCAACTGCGTGGGCATCGTCCCGGGCCATACCTACACCGCCCGCCAATTGCTCGACGCGGTGCTGCTGGTCTCCGGCAATGACGCGGCCAACACCCTCGCCGACATGATCGGCGGCTATGACACCGCGGTGGCCAAGATGAACGCGAAGGCCGCCTCGATCGGGGCCGTCGACACCCACGCCGCCACCCCGTCGGGCCTGGACGGCGCAGGCGGTTCAGGCTGGACCACGCCGCGTGACCTCGCGATCATCTTCCGGGCTGCCATGGGCAACCCCTACTTCGCCCAGATCACCGCGCAGCCCGCGGCGATGTTCCCGACCGCGACCGGCGACAAGCCGATCGTCAACGAAGACCAGCTGCTGCAGCGCTACCCCGGCACCATCGGCGGCAAGACCGGCTTCACCGACGCCGCGAGGAAGACCTTCGTCGCCGCGGCCGACCGCGGCGGACGTCGTCTGGTGATCGCCATGATGTACGGGCTGATCCACGAGGGCGGCCCGACGTACTGGGACCAGGCTTCGCAGTTGCTGGACTGGGGTTTCGCTCAGGACCGGTCGGTGACCGTCGGCTCGCTGTAGCCGCCGCCTGACGCGCTACCGCCAGATGCGGCCGCGCAGAATCACCAGCGCCGGGTGGTTGAGCACGCCAGGCTTTCTCGGGTCGTCGTCGTAGCAGGCCAGATCGGCCGAAGCACCGTGCTGTAAACCTGGACGCCCCAACCACTTTCGAGCATCCCAGCTGGCCGCGCCCAGGGCGTCGGTCGGACTTAGGCCCACTCGCCCGAGTGCGGTGACCTCGTCGGCGATCCGGCCGTGCGCGATCATGCCGCCGGCGTCGGTGCCGGCATAGATCGGCACCCCGGCCTCAACAGCGGCCCCGACCCGCTGGGCGCACGAGGCGTACAAGTCACGCATGTGCTTGGCGTACGTCGGATACTTGGTGGCCTTGTCGGCGATACCCGGGAAATTCTCGATGTTGATCAGCGTCGGAACCAGGGCGGTGCCGTGGGCCAGCATCAGCTCGATCATGTCTTCGGTGATGCCGGTGCCGTGCTCGATGCAGTCGATCCCGGCATTGATCAGCCCGGGCAGCGCCTCCTCACCGAACACGTGCGCGGTGACCCGGGCACCGTTGGCGTGGGCGGTGTCGATGGCTTCTTTGAGGACGTCATCGGACCACAGCGGAGCCAGGTCGCCGACGCCGCGATCGATCCAGTCACCAACCAGCTTCACCCAGCCGTCGCCGCGTCGGGCCTGCTCGGCGACGTAGTGCGGCAGCTGCGACTCGTCCTCGATATCGATGGGCAGTCCAGGCGTATAGCGCTTGGGCCGAGCCAGATGCCGCCCGGCGCGGATGATCCGCGGCAGGTCGTCGCGGTCGTCGAAGCTGCGGGTGTCCACCGGCGATCCGGCGTCACGAAGCAGCAGCGCACCCGCTTCCCGTTCGGTCTCGGCTTGGACGACGGCTTCATCGAGCTCGACGGCGCCACCGGGGCCCAGCCCCACGTGGCAGTGCGCGTCGACCAGCCCGGGGATGATCCAGCCGCCGTCAAAGACGGTGACTACTTCTTCCCCCGTCGCTGCGCTCGCCCCGGCATTGTCCAGCGGCTCTGCCGAGAGCACACCCTGATGTATCCACCACTGCACAGGTTCACCGTCGGGCAGTCCCCGACCGCGAATGTGCAGAGTGGTCACGCTACTTCTTCGGGAACTTCAGCTGCGACAGGTCGAAGTCGGCCAGACCGGGCGGCAATTCGTTGAGCCCCTGGGGCATGTTGGACAGGTCCGGGAAGCCACCGGGCAACGCGCTGGGATCCATGCCGAACGGGTTGCGTGCTGCCTTTGGCGGCGTCGGGCCGCGCCCGGTCTTCTTACCCTTGCCGGCCTGCTTGTTCTTGCCCTTGGCCGCCTTGCGAGTGTTCTTGCGGCCGAACGGCATTCCCATTTGTCCGGCCATCGCGGACATCATCTTGCGGGCCTCGAAGAAGCGGTCCACCAGCTGGTTCACGTCGGCAACGCTGACACCGGAGCCGTTGGCGATGCGCAGTCGGCGCGAGGCGTTGATGATCTTCGGATCGCTGCGCTCAGCCGGGGTCATGCCGCGGATGATGGCCTGAATGCGGTCCAGGTGGCTGTCGTCGACCGCGGCCAGGGCGTCCTTCATCTGGCCGGCGCCGGGCAGCATGCCCAGCAGATTGCCGATCGGACCCATCTTGCGGATCATCAGCATCTGCTCGAGGAAGTCCTCCAGCGTCAGCTCACCGGAGCCGATCTTGGCGGCGGCTTCCTCGGCCTTCTGCTGATCAAAGACCTGCTCGGCCTGCTCGATCAGGGTCAGCACGTCACCCATGCCCAGGATGCGCGAGGCCATCCGGTCCGGGTGGAAGACGTCGAAGTCTTCGAGCTTCTCGCCCGCAGATGCGAACAGGATCGGCACGCCGGTGACCTCACGGACCGACAGCGCGGCACCGCCGCGGGCGTCGCCATCGAGCTTGGTCAGCACCACACCGGTGAAGCCGACGCCCGCGCGGAACGCCTCGGCGGTGGTGACGGCGTCCTGACCGATCATGGCGTCCAGGACGAACAGGGTCTCGTCGGGCTTTACGGCGTCGCGGATCGCGGCGGCCTGGGCCATCAGCTCTTCGTCGATGCCGAGGCGGCCGGCGGTGTCGACGATCACGACGTCGAAGTGCTTGGCCTTGGCCTCGGCCAGACCAGCGGCGGCCACCGATACCGGGTCACCCGTGGTCATCTGGTCGATGGTGACGCCGTCGGGCGAGACGCCGGGATGCGGCGCGAAGACACTGACGCCGGCGCGTTCACCGACGATCTGCAGCTGGTTGACCGCACCTGGGCGCTGCAGGTCGCAGGCCACCAACAGCGGCGTATGTCCTTGTTCGGCAAGCCATTTCGACAGCTTGCCGGCCAGGGTCGTCTTACCCGAACCCTGCAGACCGGCCAGCATGATGACCGTCGGCGGGGTCTTGGCAAAGGCCAGTTGACGCGTCTCACCGCCGAGGATGCCGATCAGTTCCTCGTTGACAATCTTGACGACCTGCTGCGCCGGGTTCAGCGCGCCGGAAACCTCCGCGCCCTTGGCGCGCTGCTTGATCCGGCCGATGAATTCACGCGTGACCGGCAGCGATACGTCGGCCTCGAGCAGGGCCAGGCGGATCTCACGGGCGGTGGCATCGATATCCGCGTCGGTCAGTCGGCCTTTGCCGCGCAGACCCGACAGCGCACCGGTCAACCGGTCGGACAGGGATTCAAACACGTGGTTAGCCTAGCGGCCCGGCAAAAGTAGTGTGGTTGCGCGCCCGCGTCAGCTGAACATCCCGGTGACGTTGGTCTCGGTCGACTGCATGGTCCCCGAAGCGCCCTCGGCCGCGGCAACCAACCGGGCCGGCGTCTCGTTCACCCTATCGGCCTTGTCATGCAATTTCTGCTGTTCAGCCTGGTACGACGCGGAGCCTTCGCCACCCCAGACATCCGAGAGATCTGCAAGCTCGCGCGCTCTTCGTCAAAAGGGCTTTCACCCTGACCTGCTCGGCCTTGAGCTGCTAGACCGCGCTGTTGATATTCGGGAAATTCCATTTCTGATCCTGGCTGCTCGGTGCCGGCCCAGTCATCACATGCCCCCTGGAATCTCAGATGTTCATGGCTTGGGTCAAAGACGTGGCCCCCGAATTCTCGGGTCCGACCACACTCAACTGGTCGCCGACGTCGGCTTGGGTGGGGCCGGCAAGATCGCGTATAGGTCGCGCTCGAACTCCGTCAGGGACTCCGGCGTGCCGGTCGCTCCCTCCGGCACCACAAGGCCGAACGCATCGACCACAGTCGCGCCCAGCGTCGTCACCTTGGCCCAGGAGATGTTGAAGCCCGTGCGCTCGATCACCGCGGCCAGACGAGCAAGCAGTCCGGGTCGGTCGTCGCTGCGGATCTGCACCACCAGCTCGCCACCCGAGGAGCCGTCGAACCAGAGCACCCGCGGCGGTGCCACGGTCTGGTGACCAGGCACCGCGTCGGGGATGTCTCCGGCACGCCGGGAACTGGCGGGTGTTTCCTCATCGCGCTGCTCCAGCGAGCCGATCACGTCGAGATCGCCGTCAAGGGCCAGGAGGAACTGCTGCCGCAGCAGTTCGGCGGCAGGCGGTGACCCGAAATGCGGTGACACCACAAAGGTATTGATCGCCAATCCCTCATAGATGTTGACCGACGCCGAATACACCCGCAGCGAGTTGAGCGCCAACACCCCGGATGCCTTGGACAGCAACCCCACTCGATCGGGAGCAATGATGGTCACGTTGAAGATGTGCGGGCTGCTCCCCGGGTTGAGCTCGACGTGTACACCGGCTTCGGCGGCAAGCGAAAGATGGTGCGGGTCAATCGGATCGGGTTGTGGCAGCGGCTCGCCCGCCATCACCATTCGGCAGCGGCGAACCAGGTCGCCGATCAATGAGGCTTTCCAGTCGCCCCACACGCCGGGACCGGTAGCCAGCGAGTCCGCCTCGGCCAGCGCATGCAGCAGTTCCAGCAGCAGTGCGTCGCCGCCGAGGCAGTCGACGACGACCGCAATGGTCTTCGGATCCTGCAGGTCTCGACGGGTGGCGGTGTCGGGCAACAACAGGTGGTACCGGACCATCTTCGACAGGGTCTCGATGTCACCGGGCCACATTCCCAACCGGGTGCCGATCTGCTCGGCCAACTCGGCGCCGATCACGCTGTGGTCTCCACCGCGTCCCTTGCCAATGTCATGCAGCAGCGCCCCCAGCACCAAAAGGTCAGGCCTGGCCACTCGGGTGGTGAAAGCGCTTGCCCGGGAGACTGTTTCGATCATGTGGCGATCGACGGTCCAAATATGCACGACGTCGCGCGGAGGCAGGTCACGCACCGCACCCCATTCGGGGAACAATCTGCCCCACAGGCCCGTGCGGTCCAATGCCTCGACCGTGGCTACCGCACCCGGACCGGCCCCCAGCATCACCAGCAGGTCGTTGAGCGCTTCGGTCGGCCAGGGTGTCCGAAGCTCCGGCGCGGAGTCGCCGAGCCTCGCCAACGTCGAGGCAGCCATCGGCAAGCCGGTGGTGGCCGACGCCGAGGCCACCCGCAGGATCAGGCCCGGGTCACGCTGTGGCTTGGCATCCCTGGCCAGGATGACCTCGCCGCCGTATTCCAGCACCCCCTCGTCGAGTGGGCGGCGCACCGGGCGGCGCAACGCGGCAAACCCCCTGCGCGGCAATGCATTGCCCGCGGTTCGGATACCGGCGTCGACGTAGTAGCTGATAGTCCGAGCCGAATCACTGATCGTCCTGGCCAGGTCGAAGCGGTCCCCTATACCCAGCGCGGAACCGACCTCGTCGGCGTACTGCGCCAGCAGCATCTCGCGTCCCTTGTGCGAGATGCGGTGTAGTTCAGTGCGAACGTTGAGCAGCGCAAGGTGCGCCTCGCCGAGAGTTCCGGTCGGTGAGGCCAGCGAACGACTCGGGTAGACATCAGCCAGCTGAGCGATGGAAAGCGCGTTGAGCAATTGCACATCGCGCAGTCCGCCGCGACCGTTCTTCAAATCCGGTTCCGCGCGATGTGCGATCTGTCCCGAACGCTGCCAACGCAATTCGGCATGCTCGATGAGTTCGGTGAAGCGCGGGGCGATCCCGGTGCGCCACTGCCGCCTGGCCCCGCCGATCAACAACGACGACAGGTCGGAATCGCCGGCGATGTGCCGGGCGTCGAGCATCGCCAGGCCCACCGACACGTCGGCGGCGGCGGTCTTGAGTGCCTCCGGCACGGTTCGGACGCTGTGGTCGATGTGAATGTTCGCGTCCCACAGCGGATACCACAACGACTCGGCAACTTCGGTAACCGTCTCCTTGGGCAGGTCGTCATGCAGGATCATCAGATCCAGATCGGAGTACGGCAGCATTTCGCGCCGCCCCAGACCGCCGGTGGCAATGATGGCGAACCCACTGGTCCCGGTGATGCCGATCTCCGTTGCCTTTGTGGCAAGCCAGAATTCGTACAGATCAACCAACGCTTCCCGCAACGCCGCCGAATCCAGTCTGTGGGCGCCACCGTCGAGCAGTTGGTCTGCCGCGGTGGCCAGATCTGTTGCCGGACGAGGTGATCCCGCCACCGGAGCCTTCGGGGGCTCCGACGCGCCGGTGGCGGGATCTGGTGTCTGCATAGTCATTGCCGATTCAACGCCGGTCAGATGGCGTCGCTGCCCCGCTCACCGGTGCGGACCCGGACAACGGTGTCAACCGGGGTGACCCATACCTTGCCGTCACCGATCTTGCCGGTCCGTGCTGCCTGCACGATGACATCCACGACCTTGTCCACCGACGAGTCGTCGACAACGACCTCCACTCGAACCTTCGGCACGAAGTCCACGGAGTACTCGGCGCCACGGTAAACCTCGGTGTGGCCCTTCTGCCGTCCGTAACCCTGGACCTCACTGACGGTCATCCCGAGAATGCCCATCTGTTCCAGGCCTGTCTTGACGTCTTCAAGCGTGAACGGCTTGACGATCGCCGTGATCAACTTCATATGGTCGATTCCTTCCAAATACCCGCGATACCCGTGGATGTCACCGTAAACCCTGCCTGATCACGCGAATTCATATGCGGTCTCCGCGTGTTCAGCCTCGTCGATGCCGGTGGCCTCGTCCTCGCGGTCGAGCCGCAGGCCGACGGTGTACTTGACGATCAAGGCCAAGATAGCCGTCCCGATCGCGGAGTACGCGAGCACCGCGAAAGCGCCGACGGCCTGACGCCACAACTGGTCGAAACCGCCCCCGTAAAACAAGCCGACAACACCGGCCGGAGCCTCCTTGGCGGCCACCAGCCCGACCATCAGTGTGCCGAACAGACCACCGATCATGTGCACACCGACGACGTCGAGCGCGTCGTCGAAGCCCAACTTGAACTTCAGGCCGACCGCAAGGGCACAGACAATGCCGGCGCCCACACCGATCGCCAGCGCGCCGAGGACGTTGACCGAGGAGCAGGACGGGGTGATGGCGACCAGGCCGGCCACGATGCCCGACGCCGCACCCAGGGAGGTGGCGTGTCCATCGCGAATCCGCTCAGTGAGCAGCCAGCCGAGCATCGCACTGCCGGTTGCGACCGTGGTGGTGATGAAGGTCGACGCTGCGGCCCCGTCCGCGCTGAGGGCGGAACCGGCGTTGAAGCCGTACCAACCGAACCACAGCAGGCCGGCGCCCAGCATGACGAACGGCAGGTTGTGGGGCCGGATCATGGCACCCGGCCAACCCGTGCGCTTGCCCAGGATGATCGCCAACACCAGACCCGCAGTACCGGAGTTGATGTGCACCGCGGTGCCACCGGCGAAGTCAATTGCCTTGAGGTTGTTGGCGATCCAGCCACCGTGCTGACCGGTCACGCCGTCGAAGGCGAATACCCAGTGCGCCACCGGGAAGTAGACGAAGGTGGCCCACAGGCCCGCGAACAGCAGCCAGCCACCGAACTTGAGACGGTCTGCGACGGCGCCGGAGACCAGCGCCACGGTGATGATCGCGAACATCAGCTGGAAGGCTACGAACACCAGCTGCGGGATGGTCCCGGCCAGCGGGATCTTCACTGCCGCGGTCGCTCCTGCGGCCAGGTGCGGGACCAGCGAGTTGCCGCCGATGAGCCCTTTGAGACCCCAGTACTGGGTCGGATCACCGAACAGATGGAACTTGTCATTGCCGAAGGCCAGCGAGTAGCCGTACAGCACCCACAACACGGTGACGACACCCATGGCGCTGATGCTCATCATGATCATGTTGAGCACGCCCTTGGCGCGAACCATGCCGCCGTAGAAGAACGCCAGACCCGGCGTCATCAACAACACGAGAGCCGAACTTGCCAGCATCCATGCCGTATCACCGGTGTCCGGTGTGCCCAATATCGGGAATCCATCCACTGGCTGCTTCCTCCTTCACCCATGTCACGGTCAGGCACCGTTGACCTAGGCCAGAACTTTGCGCAGTGGTTGTTTCACCTACGACGCACGGGTGTTTCGCCCGTGTGAACGGATCGGGGTATTCGGTTTCGCGACGGTAAATGCGTGCGAATCTGCGGCTGCAGCGCCGCCCAGCAGACACCTGTGTCCCCAACACGCCCAGGATTGCAAAGTATTTGCGACTGGTCGCAGAAACTCAGCCCAGTAGAGCGTCGACGAACGCGGCCGGCTCGAATGGGGCCAGATCGTCCGGCCCCTCACCCAGCCCGACGAGTTTGACCGGCACCCCGAGCTCCTGCTGCACACGGAAAACGATGCCGCCCTTGGCCGTTCCGTCGAGTTTGGTCAGCACCACGCCGGTGATGTCGACAACCTCGGCGAACACCCGGGCCTGCGGCAGGCTGTTCTGACCGATGGTGGCGTCCAGTACCAGCAGCACTTCGTCGACCTTTGCACGCTTCTCGACCACGCGCTTGACCTTGCCCAACTCGTCCATCAGACCGGTCTTGGTGTGCAACCGGCCCGCGGTGTCGACCACCACGACATCGGCGCCCGCATCGACGCCCTTGTCCACCGCGTCGAACGCCACCGACGCGGGGTCGGCGGCTTCGGGGCCGCGCACGACGTCGGCGCCGACTCGGGCACCCCAGCTCTGCAACTGGTCGGCGGCTGCGGCTCGGAACGTGTCGGCCGCGCCGAGAACGACCCGGCGGCCGTCGGCGATCAGGACCCGGGCCAGCTTTCCGACCGTGGTCGTCTTACCGGCGCCGTTGACCCCGACAACCAGCAGCACAGACGGCTTGTCGGCATGCGGTAGCGCCTTGATCGAGCGATCCAGATCGGGCCGCAGTTCCTTGATCAGCACCTCGCGCAGCACCGCGCGGGCGTCGGCCTCGGTACGCACGCTGGCCTCGCCCATCCGGGTGCGCAGCGCACTGACCACCGATTCGGTGGCGGTGGGGCCGAGGTCGGCGATCAGCAGGGTGTCCTCGATCTCCTCCCAGGAGTCCTCGTCCAGGTCGCCACCGCCGAGCAGGCCCAGCATGCTGCGGCCGAGCGCGGTCTGAGACTTGGCCAGGCGGCCACGCAGCCGTTCCAGCCGGCCTGCGGTCGGGGCGATCTCTTCTCGGGGCTCGGGTTCGGGCTCCGGCTCCGGTTCCGCCTCGGGCGCGGGCTGGAGTTCCAGCTCTGGCTGGGGTTCCGGCTCGGCCTCGGGCTCAGGTGCTGCAACTTCCGGCTCGGGGACCACCACGGGTTCGGGCTCTGGTTCGGGCAGTTGAACGTCGGAAATCGTTCGTTTCGGGGCATCCCTGGGGATTTCCGCATCGTCGCCGACTGTCGGTAGACGTTCGGCGGTATCGGAGCTGCTGAAGGTGATGCCGGACGACGCGGTATAGCCACCAGAACGGTCGATCTGTTGCTTTCCTGGCGCCTTTTCGGGCGCGGACAGCGAGATGCGGCTCCGGCGGTAACGGACGAGTCCGACAGCCAGAGCGACGACAACAAGAACAGCAACGACCGCGAGCGCGATCCAGAGACCTTCCGACACGGTGCCATTCTGTCAGCACCGTTGAGGCGACATCGTGTCAGCGGTGGCGACCGCAGCGCGAGGCCTTGGCTACGACCCGGTGGACGCCAGCTCCTGACCGCGCATGCGCTGAGAGATCACCTGGGTGATGCCGTCGCCCTGCATGGTGACGCCGTACAACGCGTCGGCGACTTCCATGGTCGGCTTCTGGTGGGTGACGACGATCAACTGTGACTTTTCCCGCAGTTGCTCGAACAGGCTGATCAGCCGGCGCAGGTTCACGTCGTCCAGCGCGGCCTCGACCTCGTCCATGACGTAGAACGGCGACGGACGGGCCCGGAAGATGGCAACCAGCATGGCGACAGCGGTCAGCGACTTCTCGCCGCCGGACAGCAGCGACAGCCGCTTGACCTTCTTGCCCGGCGGCCGGGCCTCCACCTCGATACCGGTGGTCAGCATGTCGCCCGGGTTGGTCAGCAAAAGCCGCCCCTCGCCGCCCGGGAACAGCGTGGCGAACACCTGGGTGAATTCGCGTTCGACGTCCTCGTAGGCCTCGGCGAACACCTGCAGGATCCGGTCGTCGACGTCGGCTATGACATCCATCAGGTCCTTACGGGCGGCCTTGACGTCCTCAAGCTGCGTAGACAGGAAGTTGTAGCGCTCCTCCAGAGCGGCGAACTCCTCCAGTGCCAGTGGGTTGACCCGGCCGAGTTCAGTCAGCTCCTTTTCCGCCTTTTTGGCCCGGCGTTCCTGGGTCGGCCGGTCGAATGGCATCGGCGCGGGTGCGGTGACCTGCTCGCCGCGCTCCTTGGCCTGCTCGTACTCGGCGATCTCCAATTCGGTTGGCGGCAAAGGAACTTCAGGTCCGTACTCGGCAACCAGGTCGGCCACCGCCATACCGAACTGCTCCAGGACCTGTTGTTCGAGTTGTTCGATGCGCAGTGCCGCTTGGGCTTTGGCGACCTCGTCACGGTGCAGCGCCTCGGTCAGCGCGCCCGCCCGGGCGCTCAGTTCGGCCACCTCGGTTCGCGCACGCGTCAGCCCTTCCGAGCGCTGCGCCCGTTCGGTGGCCAGTGCATCGCGGCTTCGTGCCGCCACAGCGACTGTGGCAGTGAGCTTTTCGAGAACCAGCCGACCCGAATCGGCCACCGCCGCGGCCACCTTGGCCGCGTGCTCGCGCGCCTCACGGGCACGCGCCGCACGGAGCCGGGCTTCGCGCTCGATCGCTGCCGCGCGGCGCAGCGAATCCGCGCGCCCGCGAACGGCATTCGCGCGCTCCTCGGCGGTGCGCACCGCCAGCCTGGCCTCGACCTCGACGGCGCGGGCTTCCTCGGCCGCCGCCGAGGTCTCATGCCGGTCCACTGGTTCGACGTCGAACATGGGCTCTTGCTGCGCGTTGTGGAAGCGATCTTCCAATTCGGCCAATTCAGCCAGGGTCCGGGTCCTGCTGGCTTCCAGTTCGTCGCGCTGGCGAATCAGCCGTTGCCATTCACTGTCGGCCATCCGGGAGTCCTGGCCCAGCCGGCCGAGCTGCTCGTACACCGATGAAATGGCGGCGTCGGACTCGTTCAGGGCGGCCAGCGCCTGTTCAGCAGCGTCCTTGCGGTCCGCCTGCTCATCGAGCGCACCGGACAGCGCCGCACCCAATTCGTGGGTCTGCCGTTCCACTTCCGCCAACGCAGCACGCGCCTTGTCGATTTCGGAGGTGATCTCCAAAGCGCTTGGCCTGCGGTCAGATCCGCCGCTCACCCAGCCCGCGCCGACCAGATCTCCGTCCGCTGTGACCGCCCGGAGCTCGGGCCGGGTGGCCACCAAGTCCAGCGCAGCGGGCAGATCACCGACGACGGCGACCCGGCCCAGCATTGCGGTGATGGCGTTTTTCAACCGAGCCGGTACCTCGACCAGCTCCAGTGCCCATCGCGCACCGGACGGCAAATCCGTACGCGGCGACGCGGTTTCGCCGGGCCAGTCGCCCAGCACGATGGCCGCCCGCCCACCGTCGCCGCGCTTGAGGGCATCCACCGCGGCACGCGCTGAGTCGAAGCTGTCGGCAGCCAGCGCATCCGCGGCCCCGCCGAGGACCGCGGCGATCGCGACCTCATGACCGGTCCGTACCCGCAGTAGCTCGGCCACCGAGCCGAAAAGCCCTGAGCCGTCATGGTTTTGCTGCAGCCATGCCGAGCCGTCCTTGAGATCCAGACTCACTGACAGTGCGTCGATGCGGGCGTGCAGCGAGGCCACCTGTTTCTCGGCGGCACGCTCGGCGGCCTGCAATTCAGCGACTCGCTCATCAGCCACCCGCAACGCGCCGATGGTGCGGTCATGGTGCTCGTCCAGGCTCACTTCGCCGGCATCGAGTTCGCTCACCCGGCCCTGCACGGTCTCGAATTCAGCTTGCGACTGCTGCACCCGGGCAGCGGCCTCCTCGATACTGCCGGTCAGCCGCGCCACACCTTCATCGGTGGACTCGATGCGAGTGCGCATGGTGTCCACCTGACCGGACAGCCGGGCCAGGCCTTCGCGGCGGTCGGCCTCGGCGCGCGCGGCGGCGATCTGTGCTCGTTCGGCGTCGGCGGCTGCCCGTTCGCATTCGGCCAGGGCCGCCCGCGCGGCTTCCAGCCGACTCCGCGATTCGGCAAGCTCAGCGAGCAACTGTTCCTCGTGCTCAGCGACTGCCTCGGCCTCGGCCTCGAGCTCCTCGGGATCGCGGCCGGTGGAAACTTCCGGTTCGGTATCCAACAGCTGGGTGCGCTCTGCGGCGATCCGAACAGTGGCACTGACCCGTTCGGCCAGGGCGGACAACCGAAACCAGGTCTGCTGGGCGGCCTCGGCGCGGCCGGCCAGGCCGGATACCGCAGCTTCGTGTCCGGCCAGCTCAGCGCTGGCGGCCTCCAGTCGGGTGCTGACCTCGTCGTACTCGCGGCGCAGCACGATCTCGGTGGAGTTGGTGTCGTCGAACTCGGCTTGGCGGGTGACCAGGTCGTCGGCGGCCAACCGTAGCCGCGCGTCACGAAGGTCGGCCTGAATGGTCTGGGCGCGACGGGCCATCTCGGCCTGGCGACCCAGCGGCTTGAGCTGACGACGCAGCTCGGTGGTCAGGTCCGTCAGGCGGGCCAGGTTGGCCTGCATCGCATCGAGCTTGCGGACCGCTTTTTCCTTGCGCTTTCGGTGCTTGAGCACCCCAGCGGCTTCCTCGATGAAGGCCCGGCGGTCCTCGGGACGCGATTCGAGGATTTCCGAGAGCTTGCCCTGGCCGACGATGACATGCATCTCACGGCCGATGCCGGAGTCACTCAGCAATTCCTGCACATCCATCAAACGGCAACTGCTGCCGTTGATTTCGTACTCGCTGGCCCCGTCGCGGAACACCCGGCGGGTGATCGACACCTCGGAGTATTCGATCGGTAGCGCGTTGTCGGAGTTGTCGATGGTCAAGGTGACCTCGGCGCGACCAAGCGGCGCTCGGGACGAGGTGCCGGCGAAGATGACGTCTTCCATCTTGCCGCCGCGCAGCGTCTTGGCGCCCTGTTCACCCATCACCCAAGTCAGTGCGTCGACGACATTTGATTTGCCCGAACCATTCGGACCCACCACACAGGTGATGCCCGGTTCGAAACGAAGAGTCGTCGGCGAAGCGAAGGACTTGAAGCCCTTCAGCGTCAGACTCTTCAGATGCATGGGGTCAAACCCTACCGCCGAAGAAGGCCAATTTCGTGCAGCCTAGGGCCTCTAGCTGTACTCGGCGGTCAGGTTGGTGACAGTCGGCTGATCGGAGGTTGGTCTCCGATGGCTGAGTGGCGGCGTTGATTGTTGTAGTACTCGAG
>NZ_JARXVD010000009.1 GCF_029892685.1 Mycobacterium sp. OTB74
TAGACCAGACCTGCACGCCCAGCAATGGGTTTAGGGAACTGGCACTAACCGGCCGAAAACTTACACACACCCAAAAAGAACCAATTGTGTGTAAAACAAGAATTCAGCACATTTGCCCGCAACCACACCACAGTCGAACAGACCACACCCCACCACCAAACAACCAACACCCGTTGGTACACCAAAACCGGTAGGGGATTAAAAAAAATAGAGTTACGGCGGCAACAGCGGCAGGGAAACGCCCGGTCCCATCCCGAACCCGGAAGCTAAGCCTACCAGCGCCGATGATACTACCCAACAGGGTGGAAAAGTAGGACACCGCCGAACACAAATTAAGCCCTCGGCCCCCGATTTCGATCGGGGGCCGAGGCATTTGTATTTAATGGCCGGCGCATTTCGAATTAATCGAAAAGCGTCGGCTCATTCGTTTCTGCGCGACTCTGTTCGAGCTCGAGGAGCGCTTTTTTACGGTGGAGCCCGCCGCCATATCCGGTGAGGCTGCCGTTGGCGCCGATGACCCGGTGGCAGGGCACGATGATGCCGACGGGATTATGTCCGTTGGCCAATCCGACTGCTCGAGATGCACCAGGCGATCCGATCTGTAGCGCTATCTCGCCGTACGAGCGGGTCTCGCCATACGGAATAGTGAGCAGCGCATTCCACACGCGGCGCTGAAATTCCGTTCCGAGCAATTCGAGTTCGAGGTCGAATTCCTGAAGCTCGCCGGCGAAATATGCCGTCAGCTGCTCCACGGCTTCAGGAAACGCATCGGCGTCGGGCTCCCATCCTTCGTGGCTGGGTTCGTAAGTCTGATCGTCCATGCGTAGGTGCCGGAGTTTTCCATCACGTCCCGCCAGGGTGATGGTGCCCACCGGGCTTTGCATGGTCCGGGTTTGCATGCTTTCGGTCATGCTTTAGCTCCTATCGATTCGGTCTGGGCGGCCGGCGGCCAGTGATTTACTGCATGATCGAGCGCGGTCCATAGATGCTGGGTCGCGTAGGCGCGCCAGGGCCGCCAGCGCGTGCTGTGTTCGGACAGCTGTTTGGGGTTACTTGGCAGTCCTAGCTGCTTGGCGGCCGTTTTCACTCCGAGATCGGTTGACGGAAATGCGTCCGGGTCTCCGAGAGCACGCATAGCGATGAGCTCCGCGGTCCATGGTCCGACCCCTGGAACCTCGCTGAGTTGCGACCGCGCACGCAACCAGTCACATCCCGCATCCAACTGGATGGTGCCAGCGGCGAGTGCGGTGATCAACGCGGTCAATGTCGTGCGGCGGGCTTGCGGGAAGGCAAGTTCATCGGGGGAGATCCCGACCAGCGCCTCGACCGGTGGGAAGACGTGGGTCAGTTCGCCCGAAGGGTCGTTGATCGAGGCACCGTAAGAGGTGACGATTCGCCGGGTGTGGGTGCGCGCTGCTTGCATGGACACCTGCTGCCCGATCACTACGCGTATCGCGAGTTCGTTCTCGTCGACAGTGCGGGGAATGCGTTGACCCGGTGCTTTGGCGACGAGTGCGGCTAGGTGGTCGTCCGTGTTGAGCACGTCGATGACAGCTTCGGGGTCAGCGTCGAGATCCAGCAGGCGACGGCAGCGGGCAATGGCGGTCGACAGATCGCGGAAGTCATCAAGGATCAGTGTGCACTGCACGTGGTTGGCTGCAGGTGTGAGGCTGACGATGCCATTGCCGTTGGCCAGGCGCATCGTTCGTCGGTAAGCGCCGTCGCGGACCTCCTCCACGCCGGGAACCGCACCGGCCGCCAGATGCCCGAACACGCCGTCGAAGGCGAACGGTTCCCGTACCGGCAAACGGACGGAAATCGTTCCGGTGCCTGATGATTCGTTGGGCCCGTACTTGGCGCGCGCCCGGCGTCGTAGCTCGGTGGGCGTTAGGGCACTGACTTCCCGGATGGTGTCGTTGAACTGCCGGATGCTGGAGAATCCAGCTGCAAATGCGACGTCACCGAATGGTAGGCGAGTGGTTTCGATGAGGACTCGCGCGGTCTGGGCGCGCTGTGCCCGGGCCAGTGCCAGGGGATTGGCGCCGACCGCGGCCTGCAGAAGACGTTCAAGTTGACGCGGTGTGTAGCCGACCCGTGCTGCCAGGCCGGTGACGCCGTCGCGGTCGACGGTGCCGTCGGCGATGAGTCGCATGGCGCGGGCTACCACGTCGCCCCGGATATTCCACTCGGGCGAACCGGGGGAGGCGTCGGGTCGGCACCGCTTGCAGGCTCGGAAGCCTTCTCGCTGTGCGGCTGCGGCTGTTGGGTAGAAGCGCACGTTGCGGGAGAACGGTGGTCGCACCGGACAGCTGGGACGGCAATAGATGCCGGTGGTGAGCACGGCCGTCACGAACCATCCGTCGAACCGGGCGTCCTTGGACTGGACGGCCCGGTAGCAGCGGTCGAAATCGGTGTGCATGCTTCGACAATGGCACGCGCGACGGCGTTGAACTAGCGGAAAACCGACATCAACGTCGCGTGCCGATCACTCCGATGGCAAATCCGATCGGGTCGAGTCAATTGCGCCGCAATCCATCCCGAATTTGCTATACCTGGAACACGTTCTAGTTGTTGCCTGGAGGAGGCGCACTTCAATGTCGAATGTTCGCAAGCACACACCAGCCGGGGCCGCCAGATTCATTGGGCGGGTTGGTGCACTGGCCGTCGCACTCGGTATCGGAGCAGCCGTCGCCAACACCCCCGGGGCTGCGCTGGCGGATACCGGCGACATGGGAGGGGGCACATCGTCGGCGGCAAAATCGTCGAGTCAGGGGGCTGGGCAGAGCGGCGGGAAGGCGCACGCCGGCAAGACGCTGAGCAGCCAGACCAAAACGTCGTCAGATAGTGGTTCGCAAGGCACGTCCGGCCAGGACCAGAACCAAGTCGATAAGTACAAGCAGGCCAAGGACTTTGGACTGTCCAAACTGGTCGGTTCGGTGACCACGGCGGTGAGCCGGCATCAGCAGCCAGTCGTAGACGACGCTGCGTCGACGTCGGTGCGTAGCCACGGTGTCGGCGGAGGGCAGACCTTGGGCCAGTCGACCCCGAAGTCCAAGCTTTCGGCGATCGCTGTCGAGACCAAGAAGTCGAATAGCGTCGGCCGACTGGTTGGTGTTGCCGCGTCCTCCACGCCGGCGCCCCCCACGGTTGTGGCGGCCGTCCAGCAGCCGGCAGAGGCGTCTGTGGCACAGCCGGTCGCCACTGTGTCGACGCAGAAGGCGGCCAGCGCACCGGCCTCGGCGACGTTTGCCGGCGTCGTCAACGACGTACTGTCCGTATTGGGGTTGGCGGCAAATCCCAGAGCCAATTCGGTCGGTGACCCAGTCGCCCCGCTGCATAACGCAGCCTTGTGGACGATGTTTGGCTTCAGCCGACGTGAGGTCGGGCAGTCGGCCGCGGCGGTAACCACAGCCGCCACCAGCACGGCGTCAGTAACACAGCAGCAGCCTGCGGCGACCTCGGTGCTGATCACCGCGGACCAACTCGCTGCGGAACAGCAGGCAGACGCGATAGTCCAGACGCTGCCGATGCAGTTGATGAAGCAGATCCTGATGTGGGGTTTCCAGGCCTCGGCCAACCAGCAGTTCTCGCAGGTCGGTGGGGTGAACCAGCAGAATCTGGATCAGCTCAGCGAGGCGGTCGACGAGTATGCGCAGCAGGCTGCGATGGAATATCAACTGCTGGACCCGATGAATCCGACTGTGCTGCAGATGGTGATGCCGCCGCACAGTTGGGCAGGCCAGACCGTCACAGGTACGCGAATTCTGTACGACAACCCGGACACCATCTACCGGATGATGGCGGTCAACTCGACGTCCTCGTATGTCATCACTGGCAAGTTCACCCCGGGGGAGATCCCGGCCGAGACCACCTTCAGCGTGCTGACCGGTCTGGGCGGTACCACCACGGTGGTGCTCAACTCGAAAGACATGCAGATCAATCCCGATGGCTCGTTCAGCATCACGGTGAGTTCTGCGCCCGCGGCGGCCGGGGCGACCAATCATTTGCAGCTACCGACCAACGCCACTCTGATCGTCGCGCGAAACACGTTGTCTGACTGGGATTCCCAGCAACCTATGAGTCTGTCCATCGAGCGGGTAAGCGGCCCGTCGGACAGCTTGTTTGCGCAAATCGGCGGGTTCGACATTCCGGGGCTGGGGCCGTTGGTCTCAGGTAATACGTTCTTGACCAACCTGGTTTCGCTGATTCCGCCATTGCCGACCATGCCGACGTTCCTGCAAGGCACAGAGGCGGCCATCGTGATGGCGCTGGGGCTGCAGATGGAACCTGAATACATCGCGGTGGCCACTCAGGATGGTGCCGGAAATCAGAAGGCGCCCAATGTCTTCACCTCACCGCAAAGCAATGCCACGTTTCTGGCGACGCAGCTGCAGAGCGCGGGCTATTTCCAGCTGACCGATCAGCAGGCGCTGGTGCTGACCATCAACCCGGGCAGTGCCGGTTACTTCGTGGTTCCGGTGACCAACGACTGGACCATCACCAACAACTACTGGGATCAGCAGACCAGCCTGAACATTTCGCAGGCTATCGCGAACCCGGACGGCACCTACACCATCGTGGTGTCACCGACCGATCCTGGCGTGGCGAACTGGGTGTCCACCGGCGGACTGAATCAGGGCACCATCTCGATCCGTTTCCAGGACATCGACACCAGCCAGACTGACCTGCCGACGGTGAGCTCACAGGTGGTGTCGATCGACGACCTCGGCAGCGTGTTGCCGGTCGGGACGACCTATGTCACTGCCGCCCAACGGGAAGCGGCCATCGATCAGCGAAAAGCCGGATACGACAACCGTTTTACCCCATACCCGCAGATCTAGACGCTCACACATCCAGCGGGCGCCAGCGCCTCACCAATCATGGTTGGGGCACTGCACGTCGACGTATACCGTTGCCGCGGTGGGACCGCCAGGCTTGAAGTTTCCGGGGTTGTTTACCCCGTTGACCCAACACACGTCGAGCGGTTCGGTGTCGAAGCCGCTGGTCCAGTTGATGTGTACGAGGTAACCCTCGGACTGCAGGTTGCTGATGACGTCGGCTGCTGAACCACCGGTGTCGATACCGGGGTCGGCTGCGGCGGCTGGTGCGAGGGTCAGCAACACTACCGACGCAGCACCGGCCGCCAAGGTCAGTGTTGTGTATCGCTTCATACGTACAACGATCCTCTGTTTGCCGAGGTTTGGCCTGCGGAATAGCTGAGAATTCAGGCGAGGATGGCCAACTGCGTCGGTTCGGACAACCCTCGCAGCGTGACGGTGTCGCCCAACTTCCATTTCGCGCACTCTGATTCGGTCACCGCACGCAGCATGCCCGCGGACGCGACCAGTTGGCCGGGCGCGGTTTTGGCCAGTTCGCACAGTCGGGCCGCTTCGTTCACTGGGCCGCCGATGACCGTGTACTCGAATCGTTGCTTGGCGCCCACGTTGCCGGCTACCACTTCGCCGGCCGCGACTCCTAGACCGGCCTGAAGTTCGGGCACCTCATTGCGCAGTCGTGCGGCAATGGCTCGGGCGGCGGCCAGGGCGTCGCCCTCCGGGCAGGGCAGTGACACCGGCGCGCCGAATACTGCGAGCACAGCGTCACCTTCGAATTTGTTCACCAGACCGTGGTGTCGGTCTACCTCGTCGACGATGACCGCGAAGAACCGGTTCAGCAGCTCCACCACCTCGACTGCCGGTCGGCTGGTCACCAGTTGAGTGGATCCGATGACGTCGACGAAGATCACTGCGGCATGGCGTTCTTCACCGCCGAGTTGGGGATGTGCCTGTTCGGCGAGCGCGGCGACTTCACGTCCGACGTGACGACCGAACAGGTCCCGGACCCGTTCGCGCTCACGCAGGCCGTGAACCATCGAGTTGAATCCGCGTTGCAACTGGCCCAGTTCGGTGCCATCGAACACCACCAGATCGGTATCCAAGTCGCCCCGTCGTACTCGGCTGAGGGCATCGCTGACGATGCGTATCGGCGTGGTGGTCAGCCAGGACAGGATCCACGTCAGGATGAAACCGAAGGCCAAGGCGAACACCGCGAGAATCGCTGTGGCGAACTCGAATTGGGCCGGCGTCATGTTGTTCATGGTCAGCGCGAAGACGGCGGCGAGCAGGACGCCGAGCATCGGCACCCCGGAACCGAGCGCCCACACCATGATCGAGCGCCCCATGGTGCCCGATGTGAGCCGGCTAGGCGGCGGGCCCGCCTGCAGGGCTTGTGCGGCTATCGGCCGTAAGGCGAACTCAGTGAACAGGTAGCAGCTGGTGGACACGACGATTCCCGGAAAAGTGATGCCCAGCAAGAATTTCGGGATGAATTGTGCATCGTGGAGGCCGTACATCGTGGTCAGTACCGCGGCGTCGGCGAACCACAGGAACAGCAGCACACGGGTCAGGCGGCCCGGCGCGCGCAGAGTGGCGAGTTGGTCCTTGGCGGTGGGCTCGCGTTCCTCCAACGCCCACCGCAGACTGCCGATGACCCGGCTGGTAGCCCAGACAGTGCCCACCACGAACGTCGCGGCGACATAGGCCGGGGCGAAGATGACGCTGATCCAGAACACGTCGGGCCCGAAGACGTTCGGCGTGGGGAACAGCACCATGGTGATCAGTAGCGAGATGGTCACGCCGATGAGATTGGCGATGATGACGAACGTCGTCAGGATCAATTGGATGCGAATCCGGCGCCGGCGCTGAGTTTCTGAAACCCTGCCCAGCACCCAGGACCCGTACTCCGGCGTGGCCGCAAGGCTGGTGCGTGGGGTTATGGCTTGCCGCAACCGTTCCAGACGCTGTGCCATCAACGTGTCGGCCTTCATCGTGATGCCAGCGTAGTTGTGGTCGCGACGGGACCGGGGATTTGGCTGCCGCATCGAGGTTGACCCGTGTCCCTCGTGGCCGATCGGGAACCCGTGCCCCTAAGGTGGGGCGGGTGCGCCTTGTCATAGCTCAGTGCACCGTCGACTATGTCGGACGGCTGACCGCGCATCTGCCGTCGGCGCGTCGCCTGTTGTTGTTCAAGGCGGACGGATCGGTGAGCGTGCATGCCGACGACCGTGCGTACAAGCCGTTGAACTGGATGAGCCCGCCGTGCTGGGTTGTGGAAGAGTCGGTGGAATCCGGCGACTCGGCGTTCGTCTGGGTGGTCGAGAACAAGACCGGCGAGCAGTTGCGGATCACCGTCGAGGATGTCGAGCACGATTCGTCCCATGAACTCGGTGTGGACCCGGGACTGATCAAAGACGGTGTGGAAGCACATCTGCAGGAGCTGCTGGCCGAGCATGTCGAACTGCTCGGCGTGGGCTACTCGCTGGTGCGCCGCGAGTATCCGACACCGATCGGGCCGGTGGACCTGCTGTGCCGCGACGAGACGGGCGCGTCGGTGGCCGTCGAGATCAAGCGGCGCGGCGAGATTGACGGTGTCGAGCAGCTGAGCCGATACCTGGACCTGCTCAACCGGGACAGCGTGCTGGCGCCGGTGGCCGGGGTGTTCGCCGCTCAGCAGATCAAGCCGCAGGCCCGCACCCTTGCTACGGACCGTGGAATCCGTTGTGTCACATTGGATTACGATAAGATGCGGGGCATGGACAACGACGAGTTCCGGTTGTTCTGATGCCCCGGCGGCCACCGCGGGGCAACGGGAGGCGCGACGAACGACGTGAACCTCCGCCGCTGCCTTCGGTTTTCGGACCCCGGCGCATCGAAACCGGCGCTGATGGGTACGAATACGAAGTGCGTCAGGTTTCCGGGTCGCGGGCCGTCAAGACCTACCGCTGCCCGGGCTGCGACCATGAAATTCGCCCGGGCACAGCACATCTGGTGGCGCTAAGGGTGGGCGACGTTGAGGATCGCCGACACTGGCATACGCCGTGCTGGACCAATCGGGGTAACCGAGGCCCGACGCGACGCTGGAGCTAGACCGCGCGACGATCAAGCGGCGAGGGACGAGCCGCGTTGAGGAGCGTGGTGAATCAGGCGAAGGCTCAGTGATCCGAATCTGCGGCCGGCTCAACCAGTTCGATCAGCACGCCACCGGCATCCTTGGGGTGGACGAAGTTGATCCGCGAGTTGGCAGTGCCCTTGCGCGGGGCGTCGTAGAGCAGGCGAATGCCGTCGGCGCGCAACCGCTCGGACAGGGCGTCGATGTCGCTGGTCCGGTAGGCCAGCTGCTGCAGGCCGGGACCGCGCTTGTCGATGAACTTGGCGATGGTCGAGTTCTCGTCCAGCGGGGACATGAGTTGAATCTGAGCGCTGCCCTTGGCCGCGCCGCGCACCGAGAGCATGGCCTCGCGCACGCCCTGCTCCTCGTTGATCTCCTCGTGCAGAACGATCATGCCGAGGTGATCGTGGTACCACCGGATCGCGACGTCCAGGTCCGGCACGGCGATCCCGACGTGATCAATCGCGGTGACCAGGGCGCTGGCGAGCGCTGGACGGGCATCGACGTGTTCGGTGGTCATAACGTAAAGGTAACCTGAGACGACAGATTTCGCGCCTGTGTTATGGGCCACATCGGCCGTCGCGACGGCCGTTACAAACTTGTTGGAGGATGGAAATGACGACGTCGGTGATCGTGGCCGGAGCGCGTACCCCCGTGGGTAAGTTGATGGGCTCGCTGAAGGACTTCTCGGGCAGCGATTTGGGGGCCATCGCGATCAAGGGCGCCCTGGAGAAGGCCGGTGTTGATGCGTCCCAGGTCGACTACGTGATCATGGGCCAGGTGCTGACCGCCGGAGCCGGGCAGATGCCGGCCCGTCAGTCGGCCGTCGGTGCGGGTATTCCGTGGGACGTGCCGGCCTTGTCGATCAACAAGATGTGTTTGTCGGGCATCGACGCCATCGCCCTGGCTGACCAGCTCATCCGCGCCGGTGAGTTCGAGTGCGTGGTCGCCGGCGGCCAGGAGTCCATGAGCCAGGCCCCGCACCTGCTCCCCAAGAGCCGTGAGGGCTTCAAGTACGGCGATACGACCCTGGTGGACCACCTGGCCTACGACGGTCTGCACGACGTCTTCACCGACCAGCCGATGGGCGCGCTCACCGAGCAGCGCAACGACGCCGACAAGTTCACCCGCGCGCAGCAGGACGAATTCGCCGCGCAGTCGCACCAGAAGGCCGCCGCAGCATGGAAGGACGGCGTCTTCGCCGACGAGGTGGTGTCGGTGTCCATCCCGCAGCGCAAGGGTGACCCGATCGAGTTCTCCGAGGATGAGGGCATCCGCGGAAACACCACTGCTGAGTCGCTGTCCGGGCTGCGTCCGGCGTTCCGTAAGGACGGCACCATCACCGCCGGATCGTCGTCTCAGATCTCTGACGGCGCCGCCGCGGTCGTGGTGATGAGCAAGGCCAAGGCCGAATCGCTGGGCCTGACCTGGCTGTGCGAGATCGGCGCCCACGGCGTGGTGGCCGGCCCGGATTCGACGCTGCAGAGCCAGCCCGCCAACGCCATCAAGAAGGCCGTTGAGCGTGAGGGCATCTCGCTGGACCAGCTGGACGTGCTGGAGATCAACGAGGCGTTCTCGGCGGTGTCCCTGGCCTCGACCAAGGAGCTCGGCGTCGACCCGGCCAAGGTGAACGTCAACGGTGGCGCCATCGCCATCGGGCACCCGATCGGCATGTCCGGTGCCCGGATCACCCTGCACGCCGCCCTCGAGCTGGCCCGCAAGGGCTCGGGCTACGCCGTTGCGGCACTGTGCGGCGCCGGTGGCCAGGGCGACGCCCTGATCCTCCGTCGTCCTTGATTTGTGACGCGGGGCGTGTGAACTACGCCTCGTAGTAGTCAGCCCGCCACTCGGGCACAATGGCGCCATGAGCGCTGTTGGCTTCTCCCGGGTGGCGGGCTGGTTTCGTCTGGTGGCGATGGCCGAGGCCGTCAGTTGGGTCGGTCTGCTGACCGGCATGTACTTCAAGTACCTCGGTACGCCCCGTACCGAGATCGGCGTGCACATCTTCGGCATGGTTCACGGCGTGGTGTTCCTGGGGTTTCTGGTGCTGGGTGTGCTGGTGGGGCGGGCTGCGCGCTGGTCGCTGGCTACCTGGGTGCTGGCGTTGCTGGCCAGTGTCGTGCCGTTGGCGAGCTTGATATTTGTGCGTTGGGCCGAGAAGTCCGGCGCTTTGATGGCTACGGGTGCGCGGGCCGCGGCCGTCGCGTGACAGACTGAACACCGTGACTCGTCCGCGTCCCATCGGTCCTGCGCTGGCTGGCGCGGTAGACCTTTCCGCACTCAAGAATCGTCCCGCTCCCTCCGACGGCCAGGCGCCGGTTTCCGGTGGCCCCGGGGGGGTGGAGATCACCGAGGCCAATCTCGAAGCCGAGGTGCTGATCCGCTCGGGTGAGATTCCGGTTGTCGTGCTGCTGTGGTCGCCGCGCAGCGACTCCAGCATCCAGCTGGGGCAGGCGCTCGCCGCGTTCGCCGAGGAGGACGGAGGCAAGTGGTCGTTCGGCACCGTCAACGTCGACACCACGCCGCGCATCGCCCAGATGTTTGGCATCCAGGGCGTGCCGACCGTGGTGGCTTTGGCTGGTGGACAACCGATTTCGAGCTTTGAGGGCGCTCAACCACCTGATCAGCTGCGGCGCTGGGTGGACTCGCTGCTCAAGGCCACTGCCGGCAAGCTGAGCGGCAGCGTCGGGGAAGACGAGGAAGAGCACGTCGACCCGGCGGTGGCCCAAGCCCGTGAATACCTGGACACCGGTGATTTCGACGCGGCGCTGACCGCGTATCGGGCGATCCTGGCCGACGACCCGACCAACGCCGAGGCCAAGGGCGCGGTGACGCAGATTGCGTTCCTGCAGCGCGCGTCGGTGCAGAGCCCGGACGCCGTCGCGGCCGCCGATGCCGCGCCGTCGGACATCGATCTGGCCTTTGCGGCCGCCGATGTGCAGCTGTTCCAGCGCGACGTCGAAGGCGCCTTCAATCGGCTGATCGCGTTGGTCAAGAAGACTGCCGGCGACGACCGCACCCGGGTGCGCACCCGGCTGATCGAGCTGTTCGACCTCTTTGACCCGGCTGATCCCGAGGTCATCGCAGGCCGGCGCAACCTCGCCAACGCCCTGTACTGACGCCCCTCCCCGCCAGCGAACTCAGGGGGCGAGCCAGAGCGCGGACAGCGGCGGCAGCACCAGCACCGCGGACGCCGGGCGGCCGTGCCAAGGCTCGGCGGTGGCCTCCACTGCGCCCATGTTGCCCGCGCCGGCGCCGTTGTAGACGGTCGCATCGGTGTTCAGCACCTCGCGCCAGGTTCCGGTGTGTGGCAGGCCCAGCCGGTACTGCGCGTGCTCGTTGCCGGCGAAGTTGAACACGCAGGCCATTGCGGAGCCGTCGTCGCCGAAGCGCAGGAAGCTCAGCACATTGTTGCTCGAGTCGTTGGCGTCGATCCACGAGTAACCCTCGGGGCTGGAATCGCGTGACCACAGTGCGCGGTTGCCTCGGTAGATGCCGTTGATGTCGCGCACCAGCTGCTGAACGCCGGTGGAGAAGCTGTTCTCGTCGAGCTGGAACCAGTCCAGGCCTCGTTCCTCGGACCACTCGGCACGTTGCCCGAATTCCTGGCCCATGAACAGCAATTGCTTACCCGGGTGCGCCCACTGGTAGGCCAGCAGCTGGCGCAGACCGGCTGCCTTGCAGTGGTCATTACCCGGCATCCGGGTCCACAGTGTGCCCTTGCCGTGCACCACCTCGTCGTGGCTGATGGGCAGCACGTAGTTCTCGCTGTACGCGTACAGCATCGAGAAGGTCATCTCGTGGTGGTGGTAGCTGCGATGTACCGGGTCATGGCTGACGTAGTCCAGGGTGTCGTTCATCCAGCCCATGTTCCACTTCATCGAAAAACCAAGGCCGCCAAGATTTGTCGGCCGGCTGACCCCTGGCCACGAGGTGGACTCCTCGGCGATGGTGACGATGCCGGGTGCCTGTTTGTGGACGGTGGCGTTCATCTCCTGAAGGAACTGCACCGCCTCCAGGTTCTCCCGGCCGCCGTAGATGTTCGGCGTCCAACCACCGTCGGGTCGTGAGTAATCCAGGTACAGCATGGAGGCGACGGCGTCGACCCGCAGGCCGTCGACGTGGAACTCGTGGCACCAATACAGGGCGTTGGCCACCAGGAAATTGCGCACCTCAGGTCGACCGAAGTCGAAAATATAAGTGCCCCAGTCGAGTTGCTCGCCGCGATGGGGGTCGGCGTGCTCGTACAGTGCGGTACCGTCGAACCGCCCCAGTGCCCAGGAGTCTTTGGGGAAGTGCGCCGGTACCCAGTCCACGATCACCCCGATGCCGGCCCTGTGCAGGCTGTCGACCAGGTACCGGAAATCGTCCGGAGTGCCCAACCGTGAGGTGGGCGCGTAGTACGAGGTCACCTGATAGCCCCAGGATGCGCCGTACGGATGTTCGGCCACCGGCAACAGCTCGACGTGGGTGAAGCCTTGCGCCACAACGTATTCGGTGAGTTCGACGGCCAGCTGCCGGTAGCTCAGGCCGGGCCGCCAGGACATCAGGTGCACCTCGTAGGTGCTCATCGGCTCGAACACCGGATTGCGCTGGGCGCGGGCCGTCATCCAGTCGTCGTCTTGCCAGACATAAGAGCTGACCGCGACTTTCGACGCGGTCAGTGGCGGCACCTCGGTGGCGAATGCCAGTGGATCGGCGCGGTCGGACACCGACCCGTCGCGGCCGTGGATCCGGAACTTGTACAGCCCGCCTACCTGGAACCCGGGCCAGAACAGCTCCCACACGCCCGAAGATCCCAGCACCCGCATAGGCGCCTCGCCGCCGTCCCAATGGTTGAAATCGCCGATCAGGCTGATGCCCTTGGCGTTCGGGGCCCACACTGCAAATGACACCCCGTCGACGACGCCGTCGGGTGTGGTGAACGAACGAGGGTGTGCGCCAAGGACTTCCCACAGCCGTTCGTGGCGGCCCTCGGCCATCAGGTGCAGGTCCATCTGGCCCAGGGTGGGCAGGAAGCGGTAGGCATCGGCGACGGTATGCGGTGGGCCGCCGGGGTATTCGATCTCCAACCGGTAGTCCGCCAAGTTGGTGAACGGCACCTCGACGGCGAACAGCCCGCCTTCGATGTGCTTGAGCGGATAGCGCTTTCCACCGATCAACGCGGTCACTGCAGAGGCGTGCGGACGCAGTGCCCGGATGATCGTGGACTTGCCGCGTTCGTGGGCGCCCAAGATGGAGTGTGGGTCGTAGTGCTGGCTGGCCAGCAAGCGGGTCAGATCTGCGGTGTCGGGCCGCAACTGGCCGCTCATGGGCGCCTCCGTAGCAGGTTCAGTCGTTTGTCGTAAGGAATCTGCGGCATGTTCAGGACGTGCGCTACGGCGCGTCCCGGATCGAGTCGCACGTAATTCGAGTTGCCCCATTGGTATTCGTCACCGCTGATCTCGTCGCGCACCCAGAATCGGTCATGTTCCTCAAGGCCGAGCGCATGCATGTCCAGCCACAGGGTCGCTTCCTCGGGTGCGAACGCGTTGAGCGTCACCACCACCAGCACGGTATCTCCGGTGACCGGATCGAACTTGCTGTAGGCCAGCATCGCGTCGTTGTCGACGTGGTGAAAAGCGATGGTGCGTAACTGACTCAGCGCCGGATGCACACGGCGAATTTCGTTGAGGCGGGTCAGCAGAGGCTCCAGGGACCGCCCCCCGGCCAGTGCGCCCTCGAAATCGCGGGGCCGCAGTTGGTATTTCTCCGAGTCCAGGTATTCCTCGCTGCCCTCGTGGGCCGCGACGTGTTCGAACAGTTCGTAGCCGGAGTAGACGCCCCAGGACGGACTCAGCGTCGAGGCCAGCACCGCGCGGATGGCGAACATGCCTGGGCCGCAATGCTGCAGGCTGGCGTGCAGGATGTCCGGGGTGTTCACAAACAGGTTGAGCCTGGCGAAGTCGGCGTATTCGGCGATCTGCTGACCGAACTCGGTGATCTCCCATTTGGCGGTGCGCCAGGTGAAATACGAATACGACTGGGTGAAGCCTAGCTTGGCCAAGCCGTACAGCCGGGCCGGACGGGTGAACGCCTCCGACAGGAACAGCACGTCCGGGTCGATGTTCTTGGCCTGCGCGATCAGCCAGACCCAGAAGTTCGGCGGTTTGGTGTGGGGGTTGTCGACTCGAAAGATCTTGACGCCGTGCGACATCCAGTGCCGGACCACCCGCAGCACCTCGTTGTACAGCCCGGCGGGGTCGTTGTCGAAGTTCAGCGGGTAGATGTCCTGGTACTTCTTCGGCGGGTTCTCCGCGTAAGCGATGGTGCCGTCGGGCAGCACGGTGAACCATTCCCGGTGGTCCTTGGCCCACGGATGATCCGGCGCACACTGCAGCGCCAGGTCCAGCGCGACTTCCATTCCGTGGTCGGCTGCGGCGGCGACCAGATCGTCGAAATCGGAGATGGTGCCCAGGTCGGGATGGATCGCGTCATGGCCGCCCTCGGCACTGCCGATGGCCCAAGGGGATCCGACGTCGCCGTCTTCGGCGGTGACAGTGTTGTTGGGTCCCTTGCGGTGCACCGTGCCGATCGGGTGAATCGGCGGCAGATACAGCACGTCGAAACCCATTGCAGCAACCCGGGGTAACGCCTTGGCGGTGGTGGCAAAGGTACCGTGGACGGGGTGGCCCTTGCGGTCCCAGCCGCCGGTGGAACGTGGGAACAGTTCGTACCAACTGCTGAACCGGGCGCGTGGCCGGTCCACCCAGATACCGAATTGCTCACCGCGGGTTACTAATTCGCGCAGCGGGTACTGCCGCAGCAGATCGGTGACGGCTGCTGCCAGGGCACCGCCGGCGCGGATGAACGGGTCCCCGGGTTCACGTAGGCGCGCCGCTGCTTCCAAGAGTGGCCCACGATCGGCCCTGGGGACGGCGGCGGATGCGCGTTCCAGCAGGGCCGCACCGATCAGCAGATCGTTGGACAACTCCGCCTCGCTCTGACCGGCGTCCAGCTTGGCCGTGACGCCGCGCCGCCACGTCGAGATCGGGTCACCCCAGCCGTCCACCCGGAAGGTCCACAAACCGACGGTGTCCGGGGTGAACTGGCCGTGAAAGAGGTCAGGGGCGTCGCCCGGAACCATCGGCAGCCGGGTGGGAGTCACTTTGATGCGCGGGGGAGCAGGTACCGATATTGCGCCTGGCGGGCTTTCGGCCAGCTCCGGGTAGCCGACACCGTGATAGCGCACAACCAGGGTGGCCGCGACCGCGTCATGACCCTCGCGCCAGACGGTCGCGCTGATCGGCACGACCTCTCCGACGACGGCTTTGGCGGGATACCGGCCCGCCGACACTACCGGTGCGACGTCGTCGATCTCGATCCGACCGGCCACCAAACCACTCCTTATCCAGGCGCGGCTCACCAGCCGCGCGGCTCGTCGCGCTGCACTACCCACCGTAGTTGGCCCGGCGGATTCGTGGGCCGACTGTAGTCACTCAACTGGCACTGCACACTCGCGAAATGTCAGTAAGGTGAGCTCGTGTGAAAGCCCTTCGCCGGTTCACCGTACGTGCCCACCTACCTGAGCGTCTGGCCGCGCTGGAGCGGCTTTCGACCAACCTGAGATGGTCCTGGCACAAGCCCACGCAGGAGTTGTTCGCTGCAATCGATCCGGTGCTGTGGGAGCAGCTGGGCTCCGACCCGGTGGCGCTGCTCGGTGCGGTCAGTCCCGCGCGTCTGGACCAGTTGGCGGCTGACGACGAATTCGTCGGCCGGGTGACGCACCGGGCTACCGAACTGGACAACTACCTGAGCCGGCCCATGTGGTACCAGGAGCGGGCCGCAGTTTCCGGTGACGATGCTCCCGCCATGCCGAAGGGTATCGCTTACTTCTCCATGGAGTTCGGCGTCGCCGAGGTGCTGCCGAACTACTCGGGCGGTCTGGGCATTCTGGCCGGTGACCACCTGAAGTCGGCCTCCGATCTGGGGCTGCCGTTGATCGCCGTCGGGCTGTATTACCGCTCCGGGTACTTCAAGCAGGCGCTGACCGCTGACGGCTGGCAGCACGAGACCTACCCGTCGTTGGACCCGCAGGGATTGCCGCTGCACCTGCTCGTCGGCTCAGATGGGCAGCCGGCGCTGGTGTCGCTGGCACTACCGGACGCCCAGGTGCTCCGGGCCCGGGTGTGGGTGGCACAGGTCGGTCGAATCCCATTGCTGCTGCTGGACTCCGACATCCCGGAAAATGATCACGAGTTGCGTCCGGTGACCGACCGGCTGTACGGCGGCGACCAGGAGCACCGGATCAAGCAGGAGTTGCTGGCCGGTATCGGTGGCATCCGCGCAATCCGGGCGTTCACCGAAATCACGGGAGCGCCGGTGCCGGAGGTCTACCACATGAATGAGGGCCACGCGGGTTTCCTTGGCGTGGAACGTATTCGGGAGTACATGACGGAGTCATCGCTGGACTTCGACACGGCGTTGACGGTGGTGCGGTCCTCGACGGTATTCACCACGCACACCCCCGTGCCCGCCGGTATCGACCGGTTCCCCATCGAGATGGTGCGGCGCTACTTCGACGACACCGTGGCCGCACCGCTGCTGCCGGGCGTCGCGTTGAAGCGTGTCGTCGCGTTCGGCGCCGAGGACGACCCGGACAAATTCAATATGGCGCACATGGGTTTACGACTCGCGCAGCGGGCCAACGGCGTTTCGCTTCTGCACGGGCGGGTCAGTCGCCACATGTTCAACGAGCTGTGGCCCGGCTTCGACACGGCCGAGGTGCCGATCGGCTCGATAACCAATGGTGTGCACGCGCCGACCTGGGCCGCGCCGCAGTGGCTGGAACTCGGGCGTGAGCTGATCGGCAGCGAGGCCGCAGAGCCCGCGGTGTGGGAGCGGCTGCAGGAGCTCGATCCCGGCCACATGTGGTCAATCCGGTCCCAGTTGCGCGAGACTCTGGTTGCCGATGTGCGCGCACGGTTGCACCGGTCGTGGTTGGAGCGTGGTGCATCGGAGGCCGAACTCGGCTGGATTGCAACGGCTTTCGATCCCGATGTATTGACCATCGGGTTTGCCCGTCGGGTGCCGACGTACAAGCGGTTGACGCTGATGCTGCGCGACCCGGACCGGCTGGAGCGCCTGCTTTTGGACTCGGAGCGTCCCGTGCAGTTGATTGTCGCCGGCAAGTCGCATCCGGCCGACGACGGTGGAAAGGCGCTGATCCAGCAGGTTGTTAAGTTCGCCGACCGGCCGGAGGTGCGGCACCGCATTGCGTTCCTGCCGGATTACGACATGTCGATGGCCCGGCTGTTGTACTGGGGATGCGATGTGTGGCTGAACAATCCGCTGCGTCCGCTGGAGGCTTGCGGCACGTCGGGCATGAAGAGTGCGCTGAACGGTGGCTTGAACTTGTCCATCCGGGACGGCTGGTGGGACGAGTGGTATGACGGCGAAAACGGCTGGGAAATCCCGACCGCCGGTGGTCTGGCCGACGAGAGCCGGCGCGATGATCTGGAGGCTTCGGCGCTGTATGACCTGATCCAGAAGTCGGTCGCGCCGAAGTTCTACGAACGCGACGAATCCGGTATACCGACGCGCTGGGTCGAGATGGTGCGGCACACGCTGCAGTCACTGGGCCCGAAGGTGCTGGCGTCGCGGATGGTGCGCGACTACACCGAGAAGTACTACGCGCCTGCGGCACAGTCGTTCCGGCGCACGGTCGGTTCGGTCGATGGCGTGCCGTTCGGGGCGGCTCGGTCGTTGGCGGCCTACCGCCGGCGGGTCGCCAAGGCTTGGCCGAACATCAAGATCACTGACGTGGACAGCTTCGGGCTTCCCGATACTCCGTTGCTCGGGTCGGAGCTGTCGCTGACCGCGACTGTGCAGCTGGCCGGCCTGCGGCCGGATGAGGTTGTGGTGCAGGCGGTTCTGGGCCGCGTCGACACCAGCGATGATCTGGTGGATCCGGTAACCGTGCCGATGGCGCACACCGGCTCCGGCGACGGTGGCCTCGAGGCGTTCTCCACGACCGCGCCGCTGCCGGTGGCCGGCCCGGTGGGGTACACGGTAAGGGTGTTGCCGCACAACGCATTGCTGGCCGGCGACAACGAGCTCGGTCTGGTCACCTTGGCGTGAGTGCCCTGACGGTTGCGGTCGATGGTGGACCGTACGCGCTGGCGGCTGGGCCGGACGGTGCGATGTGGGTGACGTTGGTCGCAGCCGGCTCGGTGGCGCGGGTGAGCGGCCTGGGCGTTGCGCAGGTGGTCGACGTCGGCACGGACAGCCGACCGTCGCTGATCTGCGCTGGGCCGGACGGGGCCATGTGGTTCAGCTGTCATGGCACTGACCGGCTGGGCCGCATCGCGGTCGACGGATCACTGGATTTTGTCGAATTAGCCTCTGGTAGTGCGCCATTCGGTATTACCGCGGGTCCCGATGGCGCCGTGTGGTTCACCGCGATGAGCACCGGGATCGTTGGCCGGGCGGGTGTCGACGGCGCGGTGGAGCAGATTGCCGCGCCTGGCGGCAGTCCGTCGATGATCACTGCCGGTGGCGACGGCGCGCTGTGGTTCACGCTGAATCAGAAATCGGCGATCGGTCGGCTGACCGTTGCCGGTGAGCTGTCGGTCCGGCCGACCCCGACGCCGTCGTCGCAGCCCGTCGGTATCTGTGCCACCCATGACGATGCCGTGTGGTTCACCGCAATTGGTGCGGACAGACTAGGGCGAATCCCGTTGAACGACGCCATCCAGGAATTGGATCTGCCGGGCAAGCCGCATGCGGTGGTGGCCGACGTTGCCGACGGCGTGTGGGTGAGCCTATGGGGCGCCGACGCGATTGCCCGCGTCAACGCCGACGGTGAGGTCGCCACGTTCGAGCTGCCGCCGGGCAGCGAGCCGCACGGTCTGGCGATCGATCGCGACGGCGCAGTGTGGGTGGCGCTGGAATCCGGGTACGTGGTCCGGCTGCCGGTGTAGCGGCGCGGTCGGCGAACTTCGCGGTCTGGCGTTGATCACATCGGCCGGAGGGCATCCAGTCAGGACACGCACAGGGTCCAAACTGTGACCATTTCTTGTTGAAATAGTGACTGGTGTAAATCATCGTTACCACAGTGATTAATCACTCTGCTGAATCGCCCCCGTTTTAGGAGTTTTGACGATGACCTCATTGAGGCCACTGAGCCACCGTTGGATAGCGTCTTGGACCCACCCAAGCGGGCCCGTCCACCAGGTAGCCAAAGCATGAACCGCCCGTCCGAGCCGGATATCCACGCTCTCACAACTGAATTCGTCAACTCGGGCTATCGCGGCGCCGAGTACGCCAACTGGCCGTTGGAGCGACGTCTCGAACGCTTCCTGCGGCGGCGGGGCCTAGACCGGCACGCCGGCGACGGTGACATCTGCGCCGTCATCCTCGAGCGTCTGATGGCCCACCGGCACCACGGCCACAGCGGGAGCACCGCCGCACCGCAGTAATCGCTCCGTCACGCCTGCTTGGCCCCAGTCGCCAACCGCTCCAATGCGCTGCGAACTCGGGCCGGATCGGTGGTCGCCCAGTACGGCGGCAGCGACGACTGCAGGAACCCGCCGTAGCGTGCCGTCGCCATCCGGGAATCGAGGATGGCGATCACGCCACGGTCGTCGACGCTGCGCAACAACCGCCCGGCGCCCTGCGCCAACAGCAGCGCCGCATGTGATGCCGCCACTGCCATGAACCCGTTACCGCCGCGCGCCGCGATGGCGCGCTGCCGGGCAGTCAGCAGTGGATCGTCGGGGCGGGGGAACGGAATTCGGTCGATGATCACCAGCGACAACGACGGCCCGGGCACATCGACGCCCTGCCACAACGACAGCGTGCCGAACAGCGAAGTGGCCGCGTCGTCGGTAAACCGCCGAACCAGAGCCGACGTGGTGTCCTCGCCTTGGCACAGCACCGGGGTGTCCAGGCGGTCACGCATGACCTCGGCCGCGGCTTTGGCAGCTCGCATCGAGGAGAACAGACCCAGCGTGCGTCCGCCGGCCGCCGTTATGAGAGCAGCGATTTCGTCGAGTTGCTCTGGCGGGGCGGCATCGCGGCCGGGCGGCGGTAGGTGCTTGGCGACATACAAAATGCCGGATTTGGCGTGGGCGAAGGGCGATCCGACGTCCATACCCTTCCACTTCGGAGTCGGTGTGTCGGAGCCTTCCGGAGCTGATAGCCCCCAGGACCGTGCCATCGAATCGAACCGCCCGCCGATGGTCAGGGTCGCAGAGGTCAGGATTGCCGTCACCTCGCCAAACAGCCTGCTGCGCAACAGCCCCGACACCGACAGCGGCGCGACTCGCAGGATGTTCCGCACCGTTCCGCGCGTCTCTTCGCGGTCCAGCCACACCACGTCGTAGCGGTCCGGGATGGCCGGCACGAACGAGTCGATGATGCGCGAGGCCGTATCGCTCAGATCCGACAACGCGGTTGTCGCCTCGGTGCGCGCCGACGCCGCCGCAGGATCCGATGGCGAGGTATCGATCGCGAGACGCACCTTGTCCGCCGAATCGCGAACCACCGTCAGATAGGTGGCGAGCTCGTCGTCGAGAATGTCGATTCGACCGGCCTCGATGTCGTGGATGGCCGACGACAGCGTGGCGATCGAGGCCTCAAGCCGTTCCGCCAGTTCAGGTTCCACCAACCGGGACGCCCGCCGGTGTGCCACACCCATCGAGGTGGCCGATAGTTCGCCGGTGGCCACGCTGGTCACCCGGTCCACCAGCTCGTGCGCCTCGTCGACCACCAGCAACTCGTGCTCGGGCAACACGTTGACCTCGGAGATGGCATCGATGGCCAGCAGTGCGTGATTGGTGACGATGATGTCGACCGCTCCGGCCTTGGCGCGCGCCTTCTCGGCGAAACAGTCAGTGCCGTAAGGGCATCGGGTGGCACCCAGGCATTCCCGGGCGCCGACGCTGACCTGCGACCAGGCCCGGTCCAGCACGCCGGGAGCAAGTTCGTCGCGGTCTCCGGATTCGGTGTCCGAGGACCACTCGATCAGCCGTTTGACGTCCCGGCCCAGCGCGGTGCTGGCCACCGGGTCAAAGAGCTCCTCTTGCGGACGATCGTCCTCCGTTGCAGCGCCGCTATGAATCTTGTTCAGGCACAGGTAGTTTCCGCGCCCCTTGAGTAGGGCGAACTCGGCGCGACGGGGAAGGTGCGGGGCCAGCGCGTCGGCGAGCCGGGGCAAATCCCGGTCCACCAGCTGGCGTTGCAGTGCGATGGTCGCGGTGGAAATCACCACCGGCCGGTTGGACGCGATCGCGTGGGCGATCGATGGCACAAGATAGGCCAACGACTTTCCGGTACCGGTGCCGGCCTGCACCGCCAGGTGCTCTCCGTGGTCGAAGGCATATCCGACGGCCTCGGCCATCTCGATCTGGCCGCTGCGTTCGGTGCCGCCGAGGGCGTTCACCGCGATCGACAGCAGCGCGGAAACATCTGAGCTCACGCGCTGACCAACCTGGTCGCAACGGCAGGCTCCCCACGGGAGAGCTTGAGCCCGTCCCACGGCAGGCCCTGCAGCCCTGCAGCCACCCGAGCCCGGGCACCGTCCAGTGAAGTATCGGAAACCACTGAGCCCGAACGCACCAACGGCACAGTAATGGTGCAGGTCGGCAGGCCGTCCAGGTCGGTGGGCACCGCGCCAACCGGATGCACCACCTCTTCGACGATGGTCCCCGACGGCTTGTGCACCCGCAGCGCGGCCTTGCGTCCGCCGTGAGATTCCTTCTGGCTGCTGCGTTTTGCCACCGGCAATCCATCAACTTCGACCAGCTTGTAGACCATCGACGCGGTCGGCGCACCCGATCCGGTAACCACCGAGGTGCCGACGCCGTACACGTCGACCGGCGCTGCGGCCAGCCCGGCGATCGAGTACTCGTCCAGGTCGCCCGAAACCACGATGCTGGTGCGGGTAGCGCCGAGCGAGTCGAGTTGGGCGCGGACCTGCCGGGCCATCACGCCGAGATCGCCGGAGTCGATGCGCACCGCCCCTAACTCGGGCCCGGCGACGGCGATGGCGTTGGCCACGCCCTGGGTGATGTCGTAGGTGTCCACCAGCAGCGTGGTGTCCACGCCCAGCGCATCCACTTGGGAGCGAAACGCCGAGACCTCGTCGGGCCCGGAGTCCGAGGTGTGCAGCAGTGTGAACGCGTGCGCGCTGGTGCCCAGCGCGGGCACCCCGTACGTCCGCTGGGCCTCCAGATTCGAGGAGGCCGCGAACCCGGCCAGATACGCAGCGCGAGCCGAGGCCACGGCCGCTTGTTCATGGGTACGTCGCGAGCCCATCTCGATCAACGGCCGACCGCCTGCTGCGCTGACCATCCGGGCCGCGGCCGAGGCGATTGCGGTGTCGTGGTTGAAGATCGAGAGCGCCAGGGTCTCCAGGATCACGCACTCGGCAAAGGTGCCGTGCACGGACAGCACCGGGGATTCGGGGAAGTACAGCTCGCCCTCGGGGTAGCCGTCGATGTCGCCACGGAACTGGTAGTCCGCGAGCCACTGCAACGTCGCGGGATCCAGGAAGTCCAGCGAGGCCAGCGCGGCATCGTCGAACCGGAACGAGGCCAGGGCTGCCAGGAAGCGCGCGGTCCCGGCGACGACGCCATACCGCCGGCCGAAGGGCAACCGCCGGGCGAACACCTCGAAAGAGGCCTGCCGGTCTGCGGTGCCGTCACGCAGGGCGGCGGCGAGCATGGTGAGCTCATATTTGTCGGTCAGCAGCGCCGCGGTCACAGCCCTTACCGTAGTGGTTCGGCGAGCCGCATCCACGCGGCTATTCTGGGCTCATGGTTCTGGCCAGCCCCACTGCGCGGACCAGCCCGGCGACCCGCGAGGAACAGTCGGTCGACACGCTCGATCTCGCCGACAGCCCGTGGGTGACCATCGTCTGGGACGACCCGGTGAACCTCATGTCGTATGTCACCTACGTGTTCCAGAAGCTGTTCGGCTATAGCGAGACGCGCGCCACCGAGTTGATGATGCAGGTACACACCGAAGGCAAGGCCGTGGTGTCGGCCGGTAGCCGGGAGTCGATGGAGGTCGACGTCACCAAGCTGCATGCCGCCGGACTGTGGGCCACCCTGCAGCAGGATCGGTGAGCCGGTGCGTAAGTGGAAGCGAGTCGAGACCTCCGCGGGTGTCCGGTTTCGGTCTGGGCTGGAACAGCATGAGGTGGCCATGCTGCGCAACCTGGTCGGCTCCTTGTGCGAGATGCTCGATGAGCGCGAATCATCTTCGCCGCAGGACGAACTCGCGGAGCTGACCGGCATCACAGTGGGACACTCGGATGCCCCTGATGACGACACCATGCGCCGGCTGCTGCCGGATTTCTACCGCAACGCCGGCGAGCACCCGGCCGGTGCCAACACTGCGGAGAGCCTCAACAGCGCGCTGCGCAGCCTGCACGAGCCGACCATCATCGACGCGAAACGCGAAGCCGCGCAACATCTTCTGGATTCCCTGCCGGCCAACGGCGGCCGTTTCGAGCTGAACGAGGACCAGGCCCAGGACTGGGCGGCCGCCGTCAACGACGTGCGGCTGGCGCTGGGCGTCATGCTCGATGTGGGACCGGATGGGCCGCAACGACTTTCGCAGGATCATCCGTTGGCCGGCCATCTCGAGGTATACCAATGGCTGACTTACCTACAGGAGTATCTGGTCCTCAGCCTGATGGACGAACGGTGACCGGTTCCATCACCGACGTACCCGGCATCCTGGTCGGCAACCACCATCGCATCGAAGATGCGGAACTCGGATCGGGTTGGGCAGTCGGCACCACCGTCGTCCTGGCGCCGGAGGGAACCACCGGGGGCGTCGACGTGCGTGGGGGAGCGCCCGGCACCCGCGAGACCGATCTGCTGGACCCGGCCAACAGCGTGCGGCACGTCGACGCGGTGGTGCTGACCGGCGGCAGCGCCTACGGACTGGCCGCCGCTGACGGCGTCATGGCCTGGCTGGAGGAACACGGCCGCGGCGTGAAGATGGACGGCGGCCGGGTACCGATCGTGCCTGCCGCAGTCATCTTCGATCTTCCGGTAGGTGCCTGGGGCAATCGACCCACTGCGGAGTTCGGCTATGCCGCCGTCGCAAGCGCGTGCACTGACGTGCCGACCGGTAATCACGGTGCGGGGGCCGGAGCTCGGGCCGGTGCCCTCAAAGGTGGGCTGGGCACGGCGTCGGTGAAGCTCGATAACGGCGTGACGGTCGGTGCGTTGGTCGTGGTCAACGCGGCCGGCGACGTCGCCGACAAACAGACCGGGCTGCCGTGGTCGGCGGACCAGATCGTCCGGTTCAGCCTGAAACCGCCGCCGGACAACGAGATTGAGGATTACGCGGCCCGGGAGAAAGACCCCAAACCGCTCAACACCACCATCGCCGTCGTCGCCACCGATGCCGCGCTGAGCCCGGCCGGTTGCCGCAAGGTCGCCACCGCCGCGCACAACGGCCTGGCGCACACCATTCGGCCGGCACACACTGCGGTCGACGGCGACACCGTCTTCGCATTGGCGACCGGAACTGTGCCGATTGATCCGGACCCGGACATCCCGCCGCAGATGAGCCCGGAGACCAAACTGATAACGCAGGTCGGGGCGGCGGCAGCCGATGCGCTCGCGACCGCGGTGATGGTCGCGGTGCTCTCGGCCGAGTCGATTGCCGGAATCCCGACCTACCGTGATGTGTTGCCGGGGGCGTTCGCCTGATTCGAGGGGCGTAACCGGGCGCGATGATCCAGGAGCCGACCACGGGCAACGTCGGTAGCCTGGATGACGCTGAGGATGCATTGGAAGGACGGCTCTGAGAATGAGTGACTTGTCGAAAACGACGTCGCGGCCGAAACCGCCTGCGACGTGGAAGGTCGGCGCGGTCACCATCCTCACTTTCGTCGCGCTGCTCTATGTCATCGAGGCCTGGGACGCGGTGCACCAGCAGGAGCTCAATGCAGACGGTATCCGTCCGCTGGAGGCTGACGGGCTGTGGGGGATTTTGTGGGCGCCGTTGCTGCACGCCAACTGGGCCCATTTGATCGGTAACACCGGCCCGGCACTGGTGCTCGGATTTCTGGCGACGCTGGCCGGTATGGGCCGGTTCCTGGCGGCCACATTGATCATCTGGATCGGCGGCGGACTGGGCACCTGGCTGATCGGCAACATCGGCTCACCGGCGGGCGTCGAATCGGTGCACATCGGGGCGTCCGGGTTGATCTTCGGTTGGCTGACATTCCTCATCGTGTTCGGATTTTTCACCCGGCGCGCGTGGCAGATCGTTGTTGGCGTCGTGGTGTTGTTCATTTACGGCGGTGTCTTGTGGGGCGCACTACCCGGCACATTCGGGGTGTCCTGGCAAGGACACCTGAGCGGCGGTATCGCGGGGGTGTATGCGGCATATCTACTCAGCAAGCCCGAAAGACAAGAGCGCGAACGGCGTAAGCGATCGACACTGCCATCGGTGCGGGCGTGATTTGCTGAAACTGACGCCTTTCTGACCGAACTGCGACCACCGTCACATTGGTTATCAATTATTGAAACTGGTCGCCCAAAGGTGTCGTCTTTTCGTCACGGGCTGCCTTGACGTGGCAAGCTAGTGGCGTGCGCGTCACCATACTCGGATGCTCCGGCAGTGTGGTCGGACCGGATTCACCGGCTTCGGGCTATCTGCTGACCGCACCCGGTACCAAGCCGATGGTCATCGACTTCGGCGGTGGCGTGCTCGGCGCACTGCAGCGCCACGCCGATCCTGGCGATGTCAATGTGTTGCTGTCTCATCTGCACGCCGATCATTGTCTGGACATGCCGGGACTATTCGTCTGGCGCCGCTATCACCCCAACCCGCCGGAGGGCCGCGCAACGTTGTACGGGCCGGCCAACACGTGGCATCGGCTGGGCGCCGCATCGTCACCTGAGGGGGGCGAGATCGATGACATCAGCGACATCTTCGAAGTGCGCAACTGGGCCGACGGCGAGCCCGTGCAAATCGGCACACTGACTGTGACGCCGCGTCTGGTGTGCCACCCGACCGAGTCTTACGGTATGCGCTTCACTGATCCGTCCGGCGCGACGCTGGTCTATTCGGCGGACACCGGTTACTGCGACGCGCTGGTCGAGCTGGCCCGCGATGCCGACGTGTTCCTGTGCGAGGCATCGTGGACGCATTCGCCGGAGCGTCCGCCGCGCTTGCATCTGTCCGGGACCGAGGCCGGCCGTGCCGCCCGTGAGGCCGGGGTGCGCGAGTTGTTGCTCACCCACATTCCGCCGTGGACGTCGCGTGAAGATGTGATCAGCGAAGCCAAAGCCGAGTTCAACGGACCGGTGCATGCGGTGGTGTGCAACGAGTCGTTCGACATCACCCGCGGGTAGCCGGGGGTAATCAGACGCTCCGCGTCGTGCCGCCCGCTAGGGTTGGTGCGTGTCCCGACGAGAAGACGGTCGCCTTGACGACGAACTCCGCCCGGTAAAGCTCACCCGAGGTTTCACCTCCCACCCCGCAGGGTCGGTATTGGTCGAGTTCGGCCAGACCCGGGTCATGTGCACGGCCTCGGTATCCGAAGGCGTGCCGCGCTGGCGCAAGGGTTCCGGGCTCGGTTGGCTGACGGCCGAGTACGCGATGCTGCCGTCGTCCACGCACGAGCGCTCCGACCGTGAGTCGGTCAAGGGCCGCGTCGGCGGACGCACGCAGGAGATCAGCCGGTTGATCGGCCGGTCGTTGCGGGCGTGCATCGACCTGAGTGCGTTGGGCGAGAACACAATTGCGATTGACTGCGACGTGCTGCAGGCCGACGGCGGTACGCGCACGGCAGCCATCACCGGCGCATACGTGGCACTGTCCGATGCGGTGACCTACCTGTCCGCGGCGGGCCGGCTCAAGGATCCGCGACCGCTGTCGTGTGCGATCGCCGCGGTGTCGGTCGGCGTGGTCGACGGCCGGGTGCGGGTGGACCTGCCGTATGTCGAGGACTCGCGCGCTGAGGTCGACATGAACGTGGTGGCCACCGACACCGGCACGCTGGTCGAGGTGCAGGGAACCGGCGAGGGTGCGACGTTCCCGCGCTCGACGCTGGACAAGCTGCTCGATGCCGCCCTTGCCGGGTGCGACCAATTGTTCGCGTTGCAGCGCGCAGCGTTGGAGTTGCCGTACCCGGGTGAATTGCCCGAGCCGAACGGGCCGGCCAAGAAGGCATTTGGTGCCTGATCTTCTGGTCGCCTCGCGCAACGCGAAGAAGCTGGCTGAGCTACGTAGGGTTCTCGACGCCGCGGGGATTTTTGGTCTGACGCTGCTGTCGCTGGACGACGTTCCTGCTTTTCCGGAGGCGCCCGAGACTGGGGCCACGTTTGAAGAGAATGCCTTGGCCAAAGCTCGTGACGGGTTTGCGGCCACTGGAATCGCTTGTATCGCAGACGATTCCGGTATTTCCGTGGATGCGCTGAACGGCATGCCCGGAGTGTTGTCAGCGCGCTGGGCCGGGCGGCACGGCGATGATCAGGCGAACCTGGAGCTGCTGCTGGGCCAGCTTGCCGACGTGCCGGACTCGCGGCGCGGCGCGGCCTTCGTGTCGTGCTGTGCGCTGGTTTCGTCGGCGGGTCCGACGGTGGTGCGCGGGGAGTGGCCGGGGGTTATTGCACGGGCGCCGCGGGGCTCGGGCGGCTTCGGGTATGACCCCATCTTTGTGCCGTCGGGAGGCTCGGTGTCCGCAGCTGAGCTGACGCCCGCGGAGAAGGATGCGGCGTCACACCGCGGACGCGCACTGGCTCAGTTAGTGCCGGCGCTGCGGGAGTTGGCTCTGGCCTAAGGGCGCGGTGCGGGGCGCGAGTCACACGCGTCTCAGCTGTCGCGGCTCCTAGGCAGTGGTCGTTGTGCCCGCCTCTGTGCGACAAACGGGCTCGGCCAGGTAGCCGTCGACGAAGTCGTGCAGCGCGGGTGCCAGGTCGGCGACGCCAGAATCGTTGAGCTTGGCCAGCAGAATGATCCCCTGATACTGCGCCAGGAGTGCGTGCGCGAGTTGATCAGGATCGGTGCCCGCGCGCAGGGCGCCGGCGTCGAGCACTTCGCGGCAGATGCTCGCCAGGTGCTGCTCCATGGCGCAGAAGGTCTGTGCCAGATGTTGGCGCAGCTCGTCGTCAGTGGTGGACAACTCGGCGGCGAGATTGCCGAACGGACAGCCCACCGCGCGGCCGAATTGTGCTTCGAGGGCAGTCTGGATGGCCCCGATGGCGTCAGGAACTGCATGCAGTTTCTGTTCCGGGGTCAGGGTGGGGGAGCCGGTGAGCTGGCGTTGAAACGCCGCAGCGTGCAGGTCGATAACCGCTCTTCCCAGTTCGGATTTCGAAGAAAAGTAGTGGTAAAAGCTGCCCTTGCGGATGTCGGCCGCGCGGCAGAGTTCGTCGACGCCGACCGCCTGGTAGCTGCGCTCGAGGAAGAGTCGGGCAGCTGCCGTCACAAGGCGTTCGCGGGCGTCGGAACTTCGGGGCATGTATCGAGGATATTTAGTAGTTGACCGGTCAGTCAAATCATGGCTAGGTTTGCAGCATGACTGCCATCACTTCCGAGGTTTTCCGCACGCCCGACGAACGGTTCGCGAACCTGCCGGGCTATGACTTCGCACCGAACTACGTCGACGTCGACGGGTTACGGATGCACTACCTAGATGAGGGCCCCCGCGATGGCACGCCGATCGTGTGTTTTCACGGCGAGCCGAGTTGGGCGTACCTGTACCGCAAGATGATCGGCCCGTTGGTGGCTGCCGGGCACCGCGTGATCGTGCCTGACTATGCGGGCTTCGGGCGCTCGGACAAGCCCACCGACCGGCGCTGGTACACCTACGACCGGCACACCGAACTGGTCAGCCGGGTGCTCGGCGGATTGGGCCTGCATGACGCGACCGTCGTGGTGCAGGACTGGGGCGGGCCGATCGGTCTGCGGTGGGCGGTGCAGAACGCCGATCAGGTTGGCGCACTGGCGATCTTCAACACCGGGCTGTTCACCGGCCGGGTCTCCAAGGGCTTCATGGCATGGCGGGATTTCGCCGAACGCAACCCCGACCTGCCGGTTGGCTTCGTGATCCAGGGCGCGACGACGACCGACCTGCCGGCCGAGGTGATGGCGGCCTATGACGCGCCGTTCCCGAACGCAGAGTCCAAGGCCGGCGCAGCCCAGTTTCCGCTATTGGTGCCTATCGCCGAGGATGCGGTCGGTGCCACCGAGATGCGCGCGGTCACTGATGAGCTCTCGCGGTGGCAGAAGCCTGCGTTGGTGGCGTTCTCTGATCAAGATGCGGTGTTCCCGTATCCGCGTGCGGGCGAGGCGTTCACCAGCCTGATTCCGACGGCAGGCGAGCAGGTCCGGATCGAGGGCGCGGCGCACTTCCTGCAGGAGGACCGGGGCGAGCAGTTGGCTGCAGAGGTGCTCAAACACCTCGGGTGAGGCTCAGAGGTCGAAGCGCTTCTTCACGTCTTCGGTACGGAAGTGCTCGACGATGATGCCCAGCAGTGGGATGGTGCCGGCGACCAGCGTGCCGATGGTCTGACCCAGCGGCCAGCGCACCTTGACCGCCAGGTTGAAGGTGGCCAGCAGATACGCGAAGTAAACCCAGCCGTGCACGATGCCGATCCAGTTCAGGCTGGCGTCGTTGAACATGTAGTGCCTGACCAGCTCGTAGCACAGGGCGATCAGCCAGATACCGGTCGCCCACGCCATCACGCGGTAGGGGAGCAGCGCCTTGCGGACGGTGTCCTTGGAGACGGTGGTGGACTGCGGCTCGGTCATCTGGTGGTCCTGTCTTGTTTGTCAGTCTTGGCCAGCGCGGCGAGGTAGGCGTTGTACTCGGCCATCTCGGGGTCGTCGGTAGTTGCCGCCGCGGGGCGCTCGGGCAGCAGACCCATGGGGATTTCCGTCGGCTCGGTAGTCGGCGGTGCGACATCGCCTTCTTCGTACCGGACGAATTTGTAGTACGCGTAGAAACAGAAGGCGGCGAACATGGGCCACTGCAGCGCGTAGCCCAGGTTCTGGAAGGTGCCCGAGTTCGACTGGAATCGCGACCACTGCCACCAGGCCAGCCCTAAGCAGCCTAGGGCAGCGAGGGTCACCAGCACGATCAGTGCCGGCCTCCTACGCCGCGTAGTGGACATACCGCAACGGTACGCGTTACCTCCCGGCTGTACGTGGGCAGGCTTTTCCCAGGTGATTCTGCAGGGCTGTACACCCGGTATGTTGGCCAAACTCGCACCTTAGCTAACCGCCACTCAGCCCTCGATAGCAGCAAACAATGGGGGCCGCACGGCGCCAGCGTGTTGCTCACCGTGATCGGGGTTGTACACCCGTACGCTGGTACGCGGTGCAGCATGGCGCAGCACCTCTCGGCGTGCCGCAGCAGCGGGGCACAGACCCCGCCAGGGGCGAAGTAGCAACCGCCCCTGGGATGGCGGCAGGGCGTAGAGCCGCCCAAAGGGAGCAACCGAGAGGTGGCTCCCATGCCATTTACCACCAGCCTGCAAGCCCGTGCCGCGGTGCACGAAAGCTGGGCGAGAACCCCCGATAGAGCGGCCCGCACCGCCAAGGCGCGGGCCGCCGTGCTGGCCAACCTGGAACGCGAGGTCGACCCGGACCACCGGATGAGCCCCCAGGACCGGGCCAGGGCCGTGGAGAACCGGAGGCAGGCCCGGCAGCTGGCGGCGCTGGCCAAGGGGATGGCGACCCGCGCCCGCAAGAAGGCGGCACTGGCGGACCCGGCGATCAGGGCGGCGGCCGAGAAGGCGATGCCGCGCTGTGGCCGCCTCACCACCAAGGGCAAGCCCTGCCGCCAGCAGGTGAAGAAGATGGGCTGGGCCTGCACCACCCACGGCGGCACCAAGTGAGCCGCCCACACGAAAGCCCCCACCGGCTGCACGGCGACCTGCCGCTCGGCCACCCCGGCATGACCAGGCGTGTGCGAGAAGAATGGAGTACGCGGGCCGGACAAACTGGATCAAGTCAAGAAAAAGCCTATGCAGAGTACACAGGCTTCCCACAAACGGGTGTCGATGATCCAGCTGGCCGACGACACCGGGTTGAACCCGAGGACCGTCCGCAAGTACCTCGCCACCACTGGCAGCCAATCCTTTACGTCTGCCGCGGTTGCGGTGCCTTCGAGGACGAGGAAGGCCACCCGCGATGAACGGCAACCCGTGGGCGCGGCACTACCAGGCCGCATGGGACAACCGCGCGTCCGACCCCACGTTCCCGCTGTGGTTCCGGATGATGGCACTGGCCTACGGGCGGCATGAGGCCAACGGCCACGCCAACTTCAAGCGCGGTCAACTCTCATGGATTCTCGGCACTCCGCAGGTTCCCGGCCCCGGATTTCACCGGGTCGAGAGGTCCTACCTGCAAAGGACGCTCAAGGTCGTTATCGGGAATGGCCTGCTGGCGGAAGGCTCGTGCACCGAATGCCTTATCGTGCCCGGCCATGCCGTCGCAGGTGGCCTGGGAGACCCCGACGCTCCCTGCCCGGTGCACATCCGAAAGCGCCGGAAGAAGACACCGCCGCAACTGCGCATCGTGGTGGACGAATGAGGGCGACCGGGCCACATCAATGTAGGTACTTTTTGTACCTACATTCGGCCCCTTCGTGGGTACTTTTTGTACCTACAACGGGCCGCGATGTAGGTACTTTTTGTACCTACCGTCAACGCCCTGACCTGCGGTTTTGCGGCCGCTCTCTTATGAATCTATCTCTAGGCAACGGCACGCCCAGTAACGTCCCCGACCACGCAACCCCTACCCCGCACTCACCGCTGGCGCGGCTCGCACCGGGTGCGCCGGACCAGGCCGCGTTGCCCGCAGGCAGGCGACCGCAGGGTGGGAGAACCACCAGTGGGACAACCCCGATATCCATGAACACCATTGGTCCCCCCAGAGGGGGGTGCCGGGGCGCGAAGCGCAGCCGGTGGGGGGAGAAAAAGCCGGGGCACACGAACCAACCGCAGCGTGCAAGCCGCGAAGCGCCGGGCTCAACCGCAGGCTTCGCCACCCATACGCAACTGCTCCTCCGTCGCAGTTGCGTATGGCGCACAGACGTTGCGCTGAAAGACCTGCCGCACAACCGGTGCGGTAAGTCGGGGACCTTACGTAGCGCGCGGGGGTGCGCGATGAGCGCGGGCGTGATCGGTGCGAACGTGGCCCGCCGCAACATGTCCACCGGCCAGCGGGCGATGTGCACCGCGCTGGTGCTGGAAGCCGACGGGCGCCGGGAGAACGGACGGTGGACTCGGAAGTCGAAGGGTGGGATAACCCAAGACCTTGGGTTATCTGAAGCGCAGGCCGAAGCATTGCGCCAGTGCGGTGTCATCCTCGACTACCAGCGCGACCTCGCCGCCCTGGTCGCTGACGGGTCGATGGCACTGGAGGCCGCTGGGCGGCGCATCGACACCAAGAGCGGTGGTCGGCAGTGGAAGCCCAACAGCGTGATCGGGGCTGAGAATACGGAATCCCGTATTCGCAACACCTGGCAGGACTACATGCGTCAGTGCGGCGCGATCCTCGACTTCCAGCGCGACCTTGCCCCGCTGGTCGCTGACGGGTCGATGGACCCATGAGCCACGGTGACCGCAACGCCAACGTCGACGCCGCCCGCGCCGCGCGGCTTCTCCTGGCGATCGTCAACGACGACACCGATGCGTACCAGAGGGTGATGGCCGAGGTGGGCACCTGCTACGAGTGCCTGGCATCGCTGATCTGGATCACCACCACCGCCGTAGCCCGGTTGATGGAACGCCTGGGAGACGCGGAGGAGGTGAGCGCCGAAATCGAGCCCGAACTGGCCCGACTACTCGATGAATTAGCCCAGGAGGACCAATGACCACCCCCGACCCCGATGACCTTGCTGCCATTGCCCACGATGTCGCCACGGCCCGGGCGCTCTACGCCGCGCTCAGCGCTGCCGACCAGGAGGCCGTGGCCGCGGTGCTGAACGAGCTGGCCGCCTCCGGCCGGGGCGCGGCGGTACTGCTGGCCTCGGTGCAGCTGGGGCTCGAAGCCTTCGCCTCCTGCGCCAGTGCCGGGCTGCTGCGCGATGAGGACGGCCCGCTGAGCCTGCAAGCCTTCCTCGATCTGGCGGTGCTGAACCAGAGCGCATCCGGCCCCGACGAGGCAGGCTAGACCCGGCCAACCCTCCCGAGGAGGTTGGCCGTGCCACAACCACCGGACGATGCGCCGTGGTGCCCGCCCATTGCCCCGCTGCCGGGCGATCTCACGCCACCCTGCACCATGGGGCCAACCGGGCTGTGCGCCTGCCCTACGGGCCGTTTAGCGGACCCGTGCCGGGCTGAGCGCCGCCGCATGGTGGCGGCCCGGATCCGTGCGCTCCAGTGGTCGCCGGCGAGGCCCCGGTGAGTCGCCAGCGCGTCCCCGCGTGGCTGGTGTGCCTGCGCACACCGGGCAACAAGCTCTACCCGGCCGGACGGGGCAACGGCCGCGTCTCGCACTTCGACGTGTGGACCGGGTGGGGCTCGGCCGCCGAGCTGGCCGAAGTGGACCGCGAGTTGCTGGACGACATTTATGGCTGCGGCCGCGGGTGCCACCGCCAGCATCTCCTGATCTGGTGGGACGGCGACACCGTGCGCACCGCCCGCAGCGCTCACGATCGGCGGCCCGCGCCACTGGCCGTGGAGTTACTGGCGCTGTATCCGCGGAAGGTGGGCGGGTACCCGCCGGAGGACTGGCCAGCGCCGACCGCGTTCAACGAACCATTGGAGGCCAGGCCGCCCCCGTCCTCGATGCCGGAGCGGGTGACCAATGGCCAGCGGGTGCAGACGCAGCGCGAGGAGGCAGCGCGGCAGCGCGTGGCGGCCCAGCACGCCGCGCCGAACGATGTTCTAGGCGCAGCTGTCACATGGCCGGAGACTTCTCACGAATGTGATGAGTAGGTCAGCACCGTTCTTCGCGACGCAACTGCAAGGACCCCATCAACCGGCACGGTCTCGCGAGCATTCCGGTCAATATCCATGTCCCCAAAGGATTCCGTGCCGTGGGCGATGTCACCTCTTCGATGCTCAAGCGCATGCTCGAACGGCGAGGCCAGATTCATGCCGCCGCTGAGGCGATGGTGCTCGATGCGCGCAGCCAGGGCCGGTCGTATTTATCCGAAGGCGAGGCGCAGCGCCTCCGCCACGCTCACGCCGACCTGGAGACCCTCGATGAGCGGATCGAGGAAACGCGCAGCGAACTCGCCCGGATCGGACAGCTACCGGCCCGGTTGGCCTGCGTGGGGACTGACCCCGAAAGGCCACCTCCGATGAGGAACGAGTCCACTGTTTACCGCGCGCATAACGGCCCGTCCTGGATCAGGGACCTGTGCCGGGTGCAGACCAACCGCGACGAGTCCGGCGAGAGTCGCCAGAGACTGGCCCGGCATGCCGAGGATGTGGCCAACTTCAGCGGGTACGAGCAGCGCGACCTCTCCCGCGTGGATGGATCCGGTGGTTACGCGGTGCCGCCCGCCTGGCTGATGAACCAGTACGTGGACCTGGCCCGGCCCGGCCGCGCCTTCGCCAACCTCTGCCAGCGCCAGCCGTTGCCGGGCGGCACCGACAGCATCAACATCCCCAAGCTGCTGACCGGTACGGCGGTGGGCATCCAGACCGCCGACAACACCACGGTCACCGAGGTCGACCTCAGCGACACCTTCATCACCGCTCCCGTGCGGACGATTGCGGGCCAGCAGTCGGTGGCCATCCAGCTGATCGACCAGTCGCCCATTGCCTTCGACGATGTCGTGTTCCGGGATCTGGTGGCCGCCCATGCCGCGGTGCTGGACGCCCAGTGCCTCTACGGCACCGGCAGCAGCGGCCAGGTGCTCGGCGTCAACCAAACGCCCGGCATCCAGACGATCCCGATCTCCGCGATGACCATCCAGGGCATCTACTCCGCGATCGCGAACAGCATCCAACTGATTTTGACCACCCGGTACCAGCCGCCGGAGGTGGTGGTGATGCATCCCCGGAGATGGGCGTGGCTGCTCTCGCTGCTGGATCAGAACAACCGGCCGTTGTTCATCCCGCAGGCCGGTGGGCCGTGGAACGCGGCGGGCATTTTGACCGATGTGGACAGCCAGCAGGTCGTCGGACAGGTTGCTGGGCTGCCGATCGTGACCGACCCCAACATCTCCACCACGCAGGGCAGCACCGGCGGCACCAGCGTCGGCACCGATGACGTCATCTACGTGATGCGGGCCTCTGACCTAGTGTTATGGGAAAGCGGGATCAGGGCCAGGGTATTGCCAGAGCCCAAGGCATCGACGCTGGGGGTCATCCTCCAGGTGTATAGCTACGTGGCTTTTGCCGCCTCCCGGTATCCGCAAAGTGTTTGCTGCATCACCGGCCTGTCGGCGCCGTCGTTCTGAGCGGGCAGACCATGCCAACGACACCGGGTGGGCACCGCGCGACGGTGCAGGGTGCGGACGCGGCCAGCGCCCCTGTTCTGGATCTCGTGCGACGGGCCAGACGCACTGGCCCAGGCTTCCGGCGCAGTGACGGTCGCCGGAACGAGAGGCGTGGGCGCGTGGCCGCGTGTGACAGTCGGTCACCCCACGCCTCTCACCCCCACAGGAACGTGGCGCCGTCCTCACCGGCGTCACCCGTCCCCCGCCCGGCTCCTTGGTTGGCCGTGCACGGGCGGGGGACACCCCTGAACGGCCGCTGGCTTCTCGCTCCAGCGGCTCGCCGGCCTCCCGCGTTTTCTCACCACACATGCCGATGCGCGGGAGGCCCGTGCGAGACCTGACAGGCGGCTCCGGCTCAGCAACCGCCTGGAGAAAGGCCCCCGGATGACCACCACCCCGGCGCACTACGTGTCCGGCAGCCTGAAGCGGAACACGGTCACCCAGGCGGTGGCCGTGCGGACCAGCGTCGCCGACCCGAGCGGCGCGCACGATTGGAGCATCGTCACGCCCGCCAGCGGCCTGCGCTACACGCGATGGGACGAGGTACAGGCGTGGCCGGACATGCCCCAGCCCCATCTGGCCTCCCTGGTTCGCCCACCCTGACCGCGTACCCGCTTGTGAACCTCTCCACATTTTGTGGAGAGGTCCGTACCCACCCACCGCCTCGCGCACCGTGCCCACACCCCGCTGGCCGGTGCTCCCGCCCCTCACCCAACACTCCCGCGCCCACCTGCCGGGCGCGGGAGTGTTGGTAGGCAACCTCCCTTACAGCAGCTGCACCAGGCGCGCCGCCAGGGCCACGACGGCCAGCACGAGAAGCCCCAGCACCGCCACCCGCACCGCGCACATCAGCAGCCGCCACCACAGCAGCCAGAACCCGAGGTAGCCGACGACCAGCCCGGTGGCGATCTGGTCCACCGGCCCTGGCTCCTGCAGGCGCCGCAGCTCGTCGATCAGCTCCTCGTGCTCCCGATCGTCCTGGGTGCTCATTCGGGCACCGGCCCGGTCTGCACCGTCTCGTGCCCGGTTTTCTCCTTCTCCAGCAATGTGGCATCGGTCAGCATGCCGGTGAGGATGCACAGGGCCACGGTGGCCACGATCAGAATCCAGGTGGCGGTGGTCAGCCGCGCCGTCGCCGCGTGCTCGTCGCTGCTGTGCTGGCACCCGTGCCCGCTCATTTCTGCTGCCCCACCGTCATGGCCGCTGCCCGAACGGCGGTATACGCCTGCCCGAACCTGGGCAACGGCTCGGTGGTCACCACCGCCTCGGCCCCATCCGGCGCTACCTGGGTGATGACCCACCCGTCGTCGGTATGCCGAACGCGCCAGGTGTGCCCGAGGTACACGCCATCCATCTCAATGCCGCCCCCCACCGGCTCCCCCTGGTGGTGCCACCTCACCCGCACCGGCTTGGGCGCGGCCTTCGTGGCCGGTGCGGCTTTCGTGGCCGGTGCGGCTTTCTTGGCCGGTGCTTTCACGGCTGCCTTCTTGGCTGCTGCCTTCCGTGCCGGGGTTTTCTCGTTCATGTTTGCTCTTCCGTGGTAGCGCGCGGCCCGTTGCCGCCCTCACACCCCCATTTTATAGGCGTTGACCTGCATGTTCTGTGAGATGAGAGGGGCTGACGATGGTCAGTTTTGAGTTTGCTGACGGCGCCGTGCGCGGGCGGGCAGCCGATTCGCCACTTCACCGGGTAGCCACTCAAAACGTGCGCTTCGCGGACAACAGACGTTGCCAGAGGTGGCGCTTTACCCCCCCGCCGGTGGAGAACAAAGCGGAATTTCCCGGTAATTACGCCGATGTGCGCGAATATGCGCAGATCAGCGCGCATCCCGGCGCCAGCGGCAGGAGGGCGGCATGGCCGCCTTGTGCCCTGGGGAATGCGCGACAATGGGCGCATGGACGACCAGCCCGGCCGGTTCTACGCGCTGCCCGCGCCGCAGCGCGACGAGGTGATCGTGGCGCTGCGCCGCCGGGGCTGGACGCACGCCCGGATCGGCGGGCAGGTGGGGATGTCGGAGTCCGGCGTGCGCCGGGCGCTGCAGCGGATCGCCGCCGGGGGACTGGGCCGGGGGCAGGCGGCGCGCTAGTGGTGGTGCATCAACTGATCCCGGCCACCGCCACCCGTGGGGAGGCGTGCGCGGCCCTGCACGCGGCGGGCCTGAGTTACCGCACCATCGGTGCCCTGCTGGACTGCAGCTACCAGGCCGTGTACCGAGAATTACACCCGGAGTATCTTGCCCGGGAGCGTGCCCGCGAACGCACCCGCAAGACCGAGAACAACACCAGCAAGACCGCCCGGTGCGTGCGCTGCGGCGCGCTGTGCTGGCGCAGCTACGGGCGCACCGCCGACCATGTGTGCGTGGAGTGCCGCCGTAAGGATCCGCACGCCAAGGCCGACTACGCCCGGATGTACCGGGCGCGCAAGCGGGGCGTGCACGTGGAGTTTGTGAGCAGCCGGCGAGTGTTCGAGCGGGACGGCTGGACCTGCCGCTACTGCCACCGCCCGGTGAACCCGGCCCTGCGCTCACCGCATCCCCGCGCCGCGACCCTGGACCACACCATCCCGCTGTGCGACGGCGGCCCGCACACCTACGCCAATACCCAGCTGACGCACCGCAATTGCAATGTGCAGAAGTGGCACCACTGGACCACCACGCAGCTCGCCCTGTTCTAGGCCGCCCTACAGGTCCCCGAGACCCAGCCGCTTGGCCTCGTCGGCAGCCCGGTGCGCGGCGGCGGCCCCGGCATACCGGTCGATCATCGAGCGGCTGGACCAGCCAGCCACCGCCATCAACCCGTCGTCGCTGCCGTGTGCCGCCTTCCACCGGGTGGCAAAGGTGTGACGCAGCAGGTGCACGTGAAACCCTTCGATACCCGCTGCCTGCGCCCGCGCCTTCAGCGCCCGGTCCAGCCCGGTGTACCCAAACGTCCTGCCTTGGCGCGCCCCCAGCCACAGCGCGGGGGAGGACGCCAGGCTGTGGCCCCGGCGCAGCCGCAGGTACCGGTCGATGGCCTGCACCGTCTGCGGCCCGATCGGCACCACCCGGCCCTTGCCACCCTTGCCGCGCCGGATCACCACCTTCTCCCGGTCCAGGTCCAGGTCGCCGCACTCCACCCCCAGCACCTCCGCCGCCCGTGCCCCGGTGTCGATCATCAGCCGCACCATGGCCTCGTCCCGCCGGTCCGCAAACTCCCGCCCGGCGCACGCCTTCACCAGCGCCCGCAGCTGGTCCTCGTCCAGCGCCTGCACCACCTTGCGGTCCAGCTTGGGGGAGTGCATGCCCTCCAGCGGGTTGGTGGCCAGCATGCCTTCTTCCTCCAGCCAGGCCGAGAAGCGGCGCACGCCCTTGAGCCGGGCGTGCGCGGTGGCCCCCTCCGCCCCGCCGTCCAAGAGGTCACCCACCCACGCCTGCACGGTGGGTTTGTCCAGCTGCGCGGGCGCCCCGGTGTCCTGGCACCAATGCAGGAAGGCGCGGACGCCGGTGGCATACAGCGAGATGGTGGCCGGTGCCCGGCGCTCCGCCTTCAGCGCCCGCCCCCACTCGGGCACCAGCTCGGCCAGGTCGGGCTGGTGCAGGGCGGGGGCCTGGTTCAGGGCGGAGGGGGCGTGCCTAGCAAATTTTGGGTTCACCTTGGTATGTTGCCATACCACCTGTGTACGTGGGGCCGGATTCGCCAAATCTACTGTTTTCCCTGGTAAACTGGCTAAGCCGCTAGACAGCTAGGCAAAATACCGCAACGGTACCGCGCGTGGCCCCGTGCCGACGAACACTGCCTGGTCAGACCAACGGTCGTCGGTCTACTGACCCATGACGTATTTCACCGTCGGCCCAGCGGTCCAGCCGCCGTCGACGGCGATTTCTGCACCGGTGACGTAGGTGGCGGCGCTGGACAGCAGGTAGCTGACCGCTCCGGCGATCTCGTCAGCCTCGCCGACCCGGCCCATCGGGGTGTTGGGGTAGTTGCCTTCGCCCGGGACGATCCCGATCTGCGCCGTCATCGGGGTGTAGGTCATGCCCGGGTGCACGGAGTTGACCCGAATGCGGTCGGGACCGAGTTCCACGGCGGCGATCTTGGTCAGGCCACGCACGCCCCACTTGGAGGCGCCGTAACCGGCGGTGAGGGCCAGGCCCATCAGTCCGGCGGCCGAGGAGATGTTGACGACCGAGCCTCCGCCGGCGGCGCGCATGGGGGCGATCACCGCCTGCAAGCCGTTGAAGACGCCGACCAGGTTGACCTCGAGCACGGTGCGGAAGTGGTCGAGTGGCTCGTGCTCGATGAACTGGCCGGTGGAGATGCCGGCGTTGTTCACCAGGCCGGTGAGGCTGCCGAACTCGTGGAGAGTGAGCTTGACCGCGGAATCCCACTGCGCCGCGTCGGTCACGTCGAGGTGGGCGAAACGTGCCGCGGCGCCGAGCTCGGTCGCCAGCTCCTGGCCTTCGTCATCGAGGACATCGGCGATGACGACCTTGCCGCCACCGGCGACGATGTGTCGCGCGAAGGATGCGCCGAGTCCACGGGCGCCGCCGGTGACGATGGCGACGACGTCTGCCAGGTTGGCCGAGTTTGCTTGCATGTCAGGACCTTCCACTGTGCATCGATAGGGCGGGCCCGAAGCCCGCCTGTTCTTGACGTGAGGCAACCACACGACGCCCGGCTGCTGTGCGTCAATTCCCACCTATTGGGCGGTCGATGTGGGAGTGCGTTGCGTGCACGGCCAGGGCACAGTTCGAGACTTTGGTCCGATGAACTCGTCAAGTCGAGCAGTCGCAGTTTTGCGGTAGATGGACACGGTGCGTTGCGTCGAGCGTCGCCACGGTATTTCGAGGCGGTCGAGCGCGCCAGTGAATAGGTTCAAGATGTCCTCTGATGCATTTGTGAAGTGATAGCGGACGCTTTTGACGCCCCGATCATTGGCGACCACGCGGCAGCCGTCACTGTGGATCAGACCGAGAATGAATTCTTCGGTGGCTTGGTCGACGAAATTCTGTTGCCATGGTTCAAGCGCTATGCGCCGGTTGTGTTTTCGCCCGGGTCCCTGTTGAGGGAAGAGACACGGCCAATGTATTGAGTACAACGAAACATCGACGCAACCCTGCTTCTGCACTATTCCCGCGTGTTGGCCAGGCATCACTGTGCCAATAGCGTCGCGGCAGCGGTCGATGATCGACGGATATCTTTTGTCGAGTGTGATTCGGAGCCGCCACACTTGCCTGGCGCGCGAGATATGACCATCGCCGAGATAGAGCCCGAGTAGATAGGCGTACGGTCCGGCGGGTAGTGCGGCGAGTTCGTGACGAATTCCGCATGACGAGGACCGATCGTGCTCCACCAGGCTTGTTGGTGGACGTAATCGCCAGCCGCGAACGGTTGATCGCGGGATGCCGGTCTTGCGCGCTATAGCGCAGTCATTTAAGCCACTCGCGACGAGCTTCCGGACAATGTCGTATTCATCGCTGCCCCGCATGACCCCTCCCCGCGTTGGTTGTACTGAATCTATGACAACCATCCGACAAGTTTGGAGACTCCAGTGCCAGGTACGATCATCGCGTTGCGGGCGTGATGAAATTGGCAAACATGCCGGCTTTAGGTGCCGGTGCTCGTGAGAGTTTGTGGGTTCGAGTCCCACCGCCCGCACTCTTTTCGCCTTGGGTCGGCAGTGGGTAGCCCGATAGCCCCTGGTCGACCCGGACGCTGTTCATTCGGCACACCCTCTGCGTTCTCGATGCGACAACAAGTTCTCGCACTGCACGCCACGTTCGGGTGCTATAGCGTCTGACGGCATCGGCAGCGTCGAAACGGCCGGCGATAGTCGCCGGGTTCATGCGATGCGACTTCGTGAGGAGGTCAGGATGCGGGCCTGTATACCGGTACTGTTTGCCACGGCGGTGATCGCGCTGGCGGGTCCTGCCGTCGCACATGCCGACGCTCACGATGACGATTTCGTGAACAACCTTGCCGGACAAGGCATTACCGGAGATCCGGCCAAGCTGGTCACCACCGCACATATGGTTTGCACCACGAGTAACGAGGAGAGCTCGACGGTGTCGTCCGGACTAGGCAAAATGCTGCCGATGGGCTACGTCATCACCACGTTGCACCTGAATATGGGGCAAGTCGGTGAGTTTGTGGACGCCGCGAAGGGCGCGTACTGTCCCGGGCCGGCAGCTCCGGCTCAGCCGGCGGCTGCCCCAGGAACAGCCGCTCCAGACTCAGCTGCGCCGCCGGCTCCCGCTGCACCGGCGCCGGCCATTCCCGCTATGGCGGGGTTTCCCGGGATGCCGGGGATACCAGGGATGGATCGGCTATCTACGGTACTGGGCAGCGGGTAAGGACACCGCCGTCGCTCGCTAGTGGGCGCCTTGCAACCGCACCATTCGCGTAGTCGAGCTCTCGTCCAACTCCACCACGTCAGTGCGGGAGCGTAGGAAATCGCTGAAAGACCGGAAGCCCAGCGATTTTTCGCTGAACGACGGATCCATTCGCTTCATCTGCGCCTTGACCGCGGAATTGTGCAGCCATTCGACATCGTCCTTCTCCAGCCCGATCTGCAGCGCGCGAGTCAGTAGGGCAGTGGCTGTTGTCTGCGGATCTGGTGGTTCTGGCTCGGCTTTGTCGTTGCGCCGCTGGCGTTTCGGAGGTTCCTCGGCGGTAGGTTCGATTGCCGGGACGCCGGGCAGCGCGTCGTAGCTGACGAATTCGTCGCAGGCCGCCGCGAGCGCTCGGCTCGACGCGCCGGCAACCCCGATGCCCACTACATAACGGCCGAGGCGCTTACACCGTTGGGCCAGCGGGATGTAGTCGGAATCGCCGGCGGCGATGACCACGTGGGTGAGGTCGGGCAGCCGGAACATGTCTTCGACGGCGTCCACCGCGAGCCGGATGTCAGCGCCGTTCTTTCCGTAGGCTGCGGCTGGGAAGAGCTGCACCAGGTCGACGGCGCGGCCGACGAGTTGCTGACGGTATCCGGCGTTGACATCGGCGGACCAGTCGGCATATGCGCGGGTGAGCACCAGGGTTCCGAAAGATGAGGCGAAGTCCAGCACCGCACCGACGTCGACCGTGGCCTTGGCCAAGCGGTCGGCGTCGAGACCCTTGGCCTTGTCCTTCTGAAATGAGTTGCGGCCGTTGACCTGGTCGTAGCGCGAGATGACGATGTTGTCGAAGTCGAGGTAGACCGCGACGCGGGTGCCGGCGGTGTCCGTCATGGTCTCAGTCTGGTCCATGAACGCGCAATATGGCGCGGAACTGTCTCGGGCGCTTGACCGGCGGGTGGCTTGTATGGGGCCGCGCGTCCCGGAACGGGCACGACGTTTTGCCCGCCTCTGTGCGACAACGGTTGTGCGACAGAGTTTTGTCGCACAGAGGCGGGCAAACGCGCGCACCCTTGCGAACGCCGGGCACCGCCAGTCCGCGGTCGTGACCGAGGCGCCCCAAGGCCGCCGCGCGGCCCGCCACGGGTGCACTGATCACTGCCATCGGGCGACACGCCATGATGGAGTCATGGATGGGACCAAGATGAACGGGCTGGCTCGCGCCTTTGTGGTGATATTCGGTGTGATCGCGGCGCTGCTGATGTGCGGACCGACCGCTGGCCTGGCGTACGCGGCGTCTTCGGCACCGGCCGGAGATGCCATCTCCATAGGTGACCCGAACGCGGTCGGGCAGATCGATCTCTACGTGGACCCGATGTGCCCGTTCAGCGGGAAGCTGATTCGGGCCCAGGGCGACGACATTGGTAAGCGGATTGAGGCCGGCACGCTTCACGTCAACCTGCGATTCGTGAACTTCCTCGAAAAGCTTTCGGCCAGTGGCACATACGACGCCCGGGCCATCTACGCGGCCTACGTCGTCGCCGGCCAGTCGCAATCGAGCGACATCACCTGGCGCTTCGTCCAGCAGATCTTCTCGGCCGATAACCAGCCGAAAGAGAAGGGGCCCAACGATCTTGACAACAATCAGCTGGCCGACCTAGCGGACCGCGTCGGCGCACCGCAGAGCGCCCGGGACCTCATCAGGATCGGCCTGCCGATCGGTTACGACGCCCACACGATCGCAGCCAATAACCTCAACGTCCTGCATCAGTTTCCCGATCCAGGCGTTCCGATGGTCGTGATCAATGATCAGCCGGTCGACACGGACACAGACTGGCTCGCCAAACTGCCGGGCTGAGCGGGGTCATTCACTCCGCGCTGCAACAACTCCCGCAATTGGGTGATTTCGCCGCGTAACTCCTCAATCTGTGCCGCGGTCGCGGTGGCATTCGCTTGGTCCTCGATCGCCACGGCCTGCACGATCCAGGAGGCGATGGTCGCGGTGATCGAACCGACCAGGCTGATCCCGCCGATCATCATCATGATGGCGATCAATCGGCCGGTGGACGTGACCGGATAGGTATCGCCGTAGCCGACGGTGGTGATCGTGGTAATCGCCCACCAGATCGCATCGCCGAATGTGTTGATGTGGGAACCGACCACACCACGCTCGGTCTGCAGCTCTGCTAACGCCCCGGCGTACACCAGCAGTACCGCTCCGGAGACGGTGTAGATGACGACTTTGCCGCGCATCGCGTTGCCGACGGCTTTCTGCAACGCGCCGACAAGCACCACCAGCCGGATCAACCGCAAGGGTCGAAGTAGTGGCAGCAGGACAACGGCGAGGTCGACCAGATGCCGGAAGAACCATCGTCGGCGGTTCGGGGCCAGATACAACCTGGCGACGTAGTCGACCGCGAACACCGCCCAGGTCGCAAACGTCACCAGGTCGAGTGCCCGTGCGGCGCGCCCTTGCGGTTGAACCAGCACTTCGATGGAGTAGGCGCCTAGGAACACCAGTGCCACCGCGGCCATGATCCACTCGGCCCAGCGATCCCATTTGTCCAGCCGCTCTTGCGTCGTCACGACACAGAGTGTGCGGTATCGGCCGGTGGGTGTGGACAGGCGGTTCGACCGATATTCGGGTGTTCGACCCTAGACGTTAAACGACGCCCCTACGCCGCCATCCGAGCCGAGGTTGCCGCCGCAATCTGATTCAGGTGGCTGGTCGCCACCTGCACCGAGCTCTGCCGGGGGAGCGCCTCGACGTACTCGTAGGTGACGTGCGGGAGGGTCGGTGGGTTGGTGCCGTAGAAGGCCACCGCAAGGTCGATCGCCTCGACGAGTGCGGGACCGCCCACCAGTGGATCGGTGACCAGCTCCAGCACCTGCTCGGCCAAGCTGCCCTGGCCGGTGAGGCCGGCGATCAGCGCGATGATCGCGTTGATGCTGATGCCCAGTTGGACTGCGGCCTTGTAGACGGCGGTGATGTCGGCGCCGGCCTGGTCGTTGGGGGTTGTGGTGTACAGGTCGCCGGGGTTGGCGAAGTCCCACCAGGTATCGATTCCGTTGGCGTCCTTGGGGATCTGTGCCGCGGTCAGGTTGGTATCCGCGATGCCGCGACCGCCCGGGTCGGTACCACCGGGGAAGGTGTGGCCGGTCAGCCGCCACGGATTGCCGAAAGTGTAGCCGCCGATCAGGTTTGGCCGGACCGACTGCAGTGAGCCGGTCATGATCTCGGCCAGCACCCGAGATGCCGCCTCGGCGCCCTGGCTGTAGCCGCCGATTGCAAAGGTCTGCCGCGGGTTGGCATTGATCCACGCAGTCGCGTTGGTGACTGCGGTCTGAACCGATTCGGCGTAGCTCGGCGACAGTGGTGCGCCCGGCGGGATCGGGCCGAAGGTCCATGGCGCCTGGATGGGTACCTCGTACACAAGATCGGGATCTGCTCCGTTGACGACATCGGACGGGTAGCCGGTGCCGGGCGCGGCCCAGGTGCCGGCGAAGGTCAGCACCGCATGACGTACCAGGGACACCCCGGAGATGTTGGCAGCGATATCACCGAAAGTGGTCATCGCTCAGCTCATTTCGCGCTCGTGGGTAGGTTGTTGGCCTTACGCCACTGGATGGCGAACTCCATCAGTTCGATCAGGACATCGCCGCTGTCGCGGGTGATGCCGTCGCTGAACTTGTGCACCCAGGCGAGCTGCTCGGCGGTGGTCACCTGCTGTTCGAAGGCGTCGTAGGTGCCTTGGTAAGTCTGCCCGTTGTGGGTGGAGTTCCACGCTCCACGGTTGGGGTCGTTGACGATGTCGCCGATGTTGCGGGGGTGGCGAGCCAGCACCAGACGCCACGGTTCGGGCACACCGTTTGCGGTCACACCGGAAATGTCGGTTTGCAGTGACGATGCGTCGGTCATTGTGATACCTCCTGGTAGTGGGGTGAGGATGCTTGTGGACGCGACTTGTGGGCCTGGAGTCGGCCGTCTGGCTGAAATGCCCTGTAGTCCAAATGATTCAGCGGTTGCAGGGGCTCGCGAATGGCTGGTGGTGTACCCGGGGGCGCCATGCGAGTCACTGCGTTGATCACCATTGACCGCCTTGCCTAAGTTGTCCAATTCCAGGGTAGGCCGTATTCGGTGGGCGGTCTTCGCCTTGACGAAATGGGCGTTTGGGAAGTTGGTGCGCCCGTCCTCCTGGCGTCCACTGAGTGGCAGAACCACGGGGGCGGTCTCACAGCGGAATCTCAGCGATCGCCGTGTCCGCCGATCGGGGGACACAGCATTCATCCGGTGCATGGGCCGGTCGGCGGATACAGGTTGGCAGCTGCTCGCGGCATTGTTGTTTCAACGCCGGAACACACCGGATGGGAATCCGAAAATCCTTAGACGACAAAGGAGTTCACATGATCATCTCGCGCCGCATCGCCGCCGGACTTACCCTCGCCGTTGCCCCGGCCGTGATCTTCCTCGGCTGTGCGCCAGCCTACGCGGATGCTCCGCAGGTCCACCCCGGCCCGTCGGTCAGCCACCCGGCCTTCCCGCACCAGCACAACTTCCCGCAGCCCGGCTCCTCCTCGCATCACCACCACGAGCACAACCACGCCGAATAAGCTTTCCGGCCCCGCCGAGGCCGCCCTGTCGTATGACGGGGCGGCCTTGTGCACTTATGGCGCCAGGGTCACCGTGCTTTGGAACCGACAAGTGCCCGTGCCGGAGCCGATTGCGGGCCGAATGTCAGCCTGCCGTGCCAGGGTGGAGGGATGACTACCAAACGGGCTCAACCGCATCGTGCGGATCTGGTTTTGTCCGGCGGCGGGGTCAAGGGGATTGGGCTGGTTGGTGCGGTCGGCGCGCTTGCTGACGCCGGGTATTCAGTTCAGCGGGTGTCAGGGACCTCGGCGGGCTCGCTGGTCGGTGCGGTGGTGGCCGCGACGGGGCGGCAGGGGGACCTGAACAGCGAGCAGGTGCGGGAGATTGCACTGAGTGTGCCGTATTCGAAGTTCCGGGACAGTGGGCCGATCGAGAGCATTCCGGTGCTTGGCGCAGCGTGGGGGCTACTGCGGGAAACCGGGCTCTACCGAGGCGATTTCGCGTACGACTGGATCCGCGGCGAGCTGAAGAACCTCGGCGTCAACACCTTTGGTGATCTCGCCATCGATGACGACCACCTTCCACCCGAGCGGCGATACAGCCTGGTGGTCACCGTCACCGACCTGACCACCGGGCAGCTGGTGCGGCTGCCGTGGGACTACGAGCGGGTCTACGGGCTGGACCCCGACGAGCAGTTGGTGGCCGACGCGGTGCGGGCATCGATGGCGATTCCGTTCCTGTTCCAACCGGTCACACTGAATGATGCTGCAGGGCAGGCATCTACGCTGGTTGACGGCGGGGTCCTGTCGAACTTCCCGATCGACTCATTGGACCGGCCAGACGGTCGCGCACCGCGCTGGCCGACGTTCGGAGTGACGGTGGTGCCGTACCTGCCGGCGCCGTCGGTCGAGGATTTGATCCCGGCGTTCAGGCTCTTGCATGGGCGTGCGCCGAGTTTGTTGGAGAGTCTGCTCACCACCATGCTGGTCGGGCATGACCAGACTTACCTCAACCAGCCGTGGGTGAAAGTGCGTGCGATACAGGTGGATTCGACCGATGTGGGGGTGCTCGACTTCGACATAACGCGTGCGCAGGCCGAGGTGCTCTATGACAAGGGGTATGCGGCCACGACGGAGTTCCTGGGGGCGTGGGACTGGGCGGCGTATTTAGAGAGGTTTCGGGCGGGGTAGGGGTGGGGTGATGCGGTCCCGTTGGTCGAAGACGCGGGCATCAGTGGTGGCCCTGATCGGCAAAGCACGTTCACATCTGAGCATGGTCAGCCGCTTACACCGTCTAGCCTGAGACCGTGCAGTCCATCCCGACCCTCAAGTTCAGCTATGGCAATCTGCTGCTCGCTCGTCTTCGTGAGGTTGGATCGGCCACTGTCGAGGAACTCCTCGGCGACGATCCAGAGCAATACTTCAAATCCGACGGCCCGCACGTGAACCCGGACAGGCGAGCGAGTGATTGTCTTCGGTTCGCGCGGATGCTTGATCTGGTGATGGAGGACGACGGCAGGTGGAAGCTTACTGAATCGGGTAGCGCCTACGCCGACAACGTTGACCCGAGCAACCCATGGATAGTTAATGAGATTCAGGCCGGCGTCCTTCGTGGCCGATTGTCGGCTACCGCTGAGTTGGCTGCGGACGTCCGAATCGCTCTTGAGGTCGTTCGTGACCTGCCGGGCGGCTTCTCTAGTGACGATCTAGGGCGCGCACTAGCGGAGCGCGCGAAATCCGATCAGTGGCAAGCGAATCGGACTTTCGAATCGCAGGGTGCTCGCTACCGAGAAGTCCTCATAGAGAGTGGGCTAATGGACAGAAGGGGCGAACTAACCGAGCAGGGAGCAACCTTCCTCGGACGACAGGCTTCGGTCTGGTGGGTGAATCAAGGCGGGAGTTACACGAAGGAGCGTGATGGCGGGTTCCTTTGGGCTCCGATGCTGAACAAGGCGGGTCGTCCTCAATACCACTGGGACACCATGGATGAGGTGCGCGAAGGTGACGTTGTTGTGCATTACAGCAACGGCTCGTTGCGAGCAGCAAGCCATGTAAGCGCAGCCGCAAGGCCGGCGCCGAATCCGCTCGACAACCAATCGTGGGATGAGGCGGGCCGGCTGGTCGAGACGCAGTATCAGGAGCTGAATGAGCCGGTCGCACTTGGCTCAATCGACGAGAGTGCCCGAATCAGACAGGGTTCGCCTTTCACAAGCACTGGATCTGTCCAGCAGGTCTATCTGGTCCGTCTTCAGGAAGAGTTCGTTTATGAACTCGGCAGGCGGTCGCCCGAGCTCGCGGCGCACCTGCCTTCGGTCTCACCGCCCCCACCGCCCCCACCGCCGGAGGTGCCGATGCCCGACGAACTGTTTCGTGACTTTGCCGACGCGGTGGACGCGTCCGGACTCCGCTTCCCAGCAGGCTCGAGCCTGGTTCGTTCGTTCTTGAGCAGTCTGCTTGCCAAACCCTTCGCGATTCTGACCGGACTCGCCGGTTCGGGCAAGACTCAACTGGCGATGAGGCTCGGTGAATGGTTCGGTACCGATGAACACGGGCGTCATCGCCACGTCGTCGTACCGGTGCGGCCTGACTGGACCGGCCCGGAATCCATCTTTGGGTATGAGGATGCGCTGCGTACGTCCGCGACTGGGGCGCCGGTGTGGTTTGTTCCAGAAGCGTTCGAGTTTGTTCTTCGCGCGGCGGACGATCCCGAGCATCCATACTTGTTGATCCTGGACGAAATGAATTTGGCCCACGTCGAGCGGTATTTCTCAGACTTTCTCTCCGGGGTCGAATCGCGACGTCCGGTCTTACCCGATCTGGTCTTCAATCCACCATCCCGTCAGTGGGTTCTGCGCGACGCAGAGGCGCAGAGAATCCCGTTGCCACGGAACCTTTTCGTTGTGGGCACAGTCAACGTGGACGAGACGACTTACATGTTCTCGCCGAAGGTTCTCGACAGGGCATTCACCTTTGAGTTTCGAGTGACCTCCGATGAGCTCGATGCCGAGCTCCGACGGCCCACTGCTGCGCCAGCGGGCGATGATCAGCGGGTGCGCGCATTCGCGTCGCTGTCGGAAAGGGACGATTGGCAGCGAGAGCATCCTCATCCAGCTCGCGACGAGATTGTGGCAGAGCTTAAAAAGGCGCACACGATCTTGGCTGCCGCAAATCAAGAGTTTGGGCACCGAACGCTCTACGAGATCCTGCGGTTCTGCGCGTTTTTCGCAGCAACGGGAGACTCCGATGCTCATACTGCGCTCGATCTGGCGATGATGCAGAAGGTTCTGCCCAAGGTGCACGGGTCACGACGGCGCGTCGAGCCGGTTCTCGCTGCGCTCGGCGAGCTGGCCCTAGGGGTAGCGCCGACGCCACGGCTGCCCATCACCCACCACAAGATCGCACGCATGATCGAGTCCGTCCGCGCGAATCAGTTCGTCAGTTTCGCTGAGTAGCCATGTCTCAGAATTCAGTGCAGTTGGCGCTTCGAACTGGCGAGGGCCAGGTTGTCGGCGAGCTGTTCGTCGCCAATCTGCCGGGTCGGCAAGACACCGCGTTGTCTGCGGGTGGAGACGTCGCGCTGCGTGAAGGTGCGATCTACCGCTACCGAATACGTAGCGTTGCAACGAATGTCGATGTCGAGCCGCGCGAGTTGTTCGATCCCGACGATGAGAGCTGCAAGCAGGGGCGGCTACGTCCCGGTCAATCCGTTGGGCGCCTCCGGATCCAAGTCGTTGACCGCGCGACGAGGCTAACCGGGACGGCCGATGTCGACGTGCTGGCCGTCAAGTTGGACCACGAGACTGAGTATCGCCAGATGCTCGCTGACATCTCTACGTTCGCAGCCGAGGCGGTGTTGCAGGGATTCGCGCCAAGCATGCTAGATCTTGCGCCAAGCGAGCTGCCTGCCGAGCTGCTCTACCTCCGCTTCGCGATGATCGCGGCGTACCTGCAAGATCCAGCATTTGAGGCTGCGATTGCGCGTGTCACGGCACAGCCGCACCGCACGTGGGTGTCGGAGCAAGAGATCTGTCCGATTGGATCACCGTTTCCAGCCGGGGCCGCTTTTCGTCGCGCAGTTTGTGCGCCGGGTCCGCGGGTGCCATGGAGGGGCGGCCCGGTCACTCTCGCTTCTTTGCCTACCGCTCTAACTCGTGATCGGGCCGAAGCGAGTGTCGACAACTCGGCTAACCAGTTCGTCAAGTTTGCCTTGGAGCGTTGGCGAGCTGTGTCGCTGGAATTGCTCGACGTGCTGTCTCACGCCTCACAGAATGTCGAGTCCGGACCGCTACGTCGCGGTCTGCAGATCGCTGCTGACGTTGGTGCCCAACTGGACGAATACCTGGCGCACCCGATCTTCCGTGAGGTCAGCTCACTACGGAGAATGCCAACTTCGGACCAGGTGCTGCTCAAGCGCGTGGGCTACCGCGAAGTGTTCCGGACGTTCGCGATGACTGAATCCGGCCCTACCGTGCGAATTGATCGGGGGGACAAGGCCGACGTCTTCGCAGCATCGCAGCGCAACATCGCGACGCTCTATGAGTTCTGGTGCTTTCTCGCGGTGGTGGATTCACTCGGGCGAGTGTGCGGGGAAGACCGGACGGCGCGCGCCTTCACCGTCGCAGGAGATGGCATCTCCCTGACAATGCGGTCAGGTCGCACGTCGAAGTTGTCGTGGATGGTCGGCCGAGGAGGCCGTCTACTTTGTGTCGACGTTTACTTCAATCGAACCTTCGCCGGAAGAGACGATCGACGGGGATCATGGAGCCAAGCGATGCGCCCCGATTGCTCGGTGCGAATTCGACCAGAAGGCAGCACTCCTTCGAGTGTCCCTACACAGGATCTCGAGGTTTGGCTGCATTTCGATGCGAAGTACCGTGTGGACAACCTCCTCGCGCAGCTGACATTAGCTCCTGATTCGGACGAGTCGTTTGAGGGATCAACGACCTCTGGGAGTGCTAAGCGCGACGATCTGTTGAAGATGCACGCATATCGAGATGCGATCGCGCGAACTGCGGGAGCGTACGTGCTGTACCCGGGATCAGAAATCAAGGACATCCGACGACATCAAGGTTTCAAAGAGGCGTTGCCCGGCCTCGGCGCCTTCCCTCTCAGGCCGAGCAGTGATGGCATGCACTCGTCATCGCAAGCCCTCGATCAATTTTTGAGCGATGTGCTGACGCATGTCGCCAGTCAAGTCACGCGTGACGAGCGGCATCGCTTCTGGACCGAGACCGTAAACCGACTGGGTGGGCCCTCGCTCAAGTCGTCACTGACAACGGACTTCCTGGACGAACCTCCCGCCGATACGGATGTGCTTCTTGGTTTCGTCCGAAATATCGGGCAGCGCCGATGGATAGAACAGTTGCGGCAGTACAACATTCGTGCGGGAAGCCGAGTTGGCGCCGTCGAGATCGGCGGCCGAGAGCTGGGCGCCAAGCTACTTCTCTTGTATGAGAACCGAAATGAGGTCCTCCAAGTGGTTGGCATTGCACGATTAGTGCGCTGGCGGCCAGCAACGGCAGCTGATTTGACGGCGACTGGCTACCCCAATCCCCAAGGTGAACTTTACTTCGTGGCCGACCTCGAGTTCGTTGAACGCCTGCCGACTTGGGTCGGCTCGATCGACTTGGAACTTCTGACGACTAACGTTCGTAACGGAGCGCCGCTTGTCGTGACCTGGTGGGACGTCATTCACGCAGCTTCAACCGTCGAACACTGAGGCAACAGGCTGCTAACTCTGACTGGATCGTCGATCTGACTCAGCTGTCTAAGGACGCGCGACTTCAGCAAGTTCCAACAGCAGTGAGACACGCCCAGGGAGAGCGCATAGCGGCGTGATCGCGAAGCCGTCGGTAGGGCGATGTCTTTTCTGCGCCCGGAAACTCATATTGATTAGGTCGCCGGTCTCCAAGCGGTTCATTAAGCCGTGGTGGTTAGTAGCTTGCGGGTCGATTGCATAACATCAACTCACCAATTCCGCCCGCAACGCCAGCGGCCCATCCTGGTCGAACTTCGCCCGGTTGGAGTCGACAAACTCCGGCACCGTCATCGGCTTGTGTCCGGTGATCACCTCGACGAGGTTGTTCTCCCCAGCGAAGACCCCGTCGCTGTAGTCCTGCGCGACATTGCTGATGTGCTGCACGAAGAAGTCGGTCCGCCCCTGGGCGGTCAAAGCGGCTGCGAAGTCGGGGATTTCGATCGGCTCGTAGCGCACCGGAATACCCAACGTCTTGCCGATCTCCTCGGCGATGCCACCGTGGTCCAGTTCCACCGCGCCCACCAGCGGGTAGATCTGGCGGTCATGGGGCGCAGGGTCCTGCAGGATCGCCGCGATCACGTCGGCCTGGTCGCGTGCGGCGATCGGGGCGTGGCGCCCGTCACCGAACGGCAGCTGCAACACCCCGGTGTCGCCGTCGCGCTTCCACTGCCAGGTGAACCACTCGGCGAAGAACGTCGGGCGCAGATGCGTGGTGATGAAGGCATACCGGTCCAGCAGACGCTCAGCCAGCCAATGCTGCTGCGCTGAATTGCTTTTCGCGTCGCGGCGGGCCGAGATCTGCGACATGTTAACCACGGCCCTCACGCCGGCCTCACTGGCGGCTTGCGCGAAGATCGCGGTGGCGGTCAGCAGGCTACCGGGGGCGATGGGGTAGCAGAAGTAGGCAGCGTCCACCCCTGCCATGGCCGAACTGACGGCATGAAAGTCCAGCAGGTCACCGACCACGATTTCGGCACCGGCCGCGGCGAGCGCATCGGAACGTCTATCTGCGCGGTGGACGAAGGCCCGCACGCGATGTCCAGCGTCAAGCAGGTTCGCGACGGTTGGCGCACCGGTGGTTCCGGTTGCGCCAGTGATGAGAATCGTCGACATGTCAATGCCTTTCGCTACGACCGGGTAAAGGCTAGGTTCTCGACCGGCCCAGAGAGAGCCGCCTTGACCTGTGTCGACAGGTCGTCGACCAACACTTCAGAAGCACCGGCTTCCAGCCCGTCGACGATGCGCCGGGCGACCTCCGCCGGCGCGAGCTTGGGAGCATTGATGCCTTCGGTCATATCGGTGTCGATGTACCCGACGTGCACGCCCACCACCTGGGTGCGCTGCGGCTGCAATTCCTGGCGCAGCGAGTTGGTGATCGACCAGATCGCGGCCTTCGAGGCGCCATAGGCGCCGGCGCCGCCTAGCCAGGACAACACCGAGTGCACGTTGACCAGTGCGCCGCCACCGTTGGCGGCCAGGATCGGCGCGAAAGCGCGCGCCACCCGCAGCGGCCCATAGACATTGGTGTTGAAGGTGTCCTCGATGTTCTCGAAGCTGGTGGTCAGCAGGTCGTCCAGGTGCGAGACGCCCGCGTTGTTGATGACGATGTCGACGTCGCCAGCGGTATCAGCCAGTGCAGCAACCGAATCCGTCGAACCGACCTCAAGGCTGTACGTCACCACCTCGGGCCGCTCGTCGGTGAAGGCGGTCCGAGCGGTGGAGTAGACCTTGCGGGCCCCGCGAGCCAGCACCTCATCGACGAGGGCAGCGCCCAAACCGCGGCGACCACCCGTGACCAGAACCACCTTGCCTGCTACATCGGTCATGTCCTCTTCCTTTCGATTCTGACTAACGACCCCGTTACTGAGATAGAACCACTGAAGCTGATTGATGTAACCGTTAGTCGGGTGTGGGGTTTGTGACACGGAACTGGGGAATAGTCGCGAGACGTGCAGTGTTCGCTCGGATGGCTGCTCGACTCAACGGTGGCGAGTGCCCAGGGAGTCGAGGATCCACGCGGCGTAACCGCCGTGGACGCGACTGTCGTGCCACGGGCAGTATCGGCTCATTCAGCGCGAGGCACTGGCCGGCGACGGCGCTTACGAGGGCGGTAGTTGGCGGCATCCCAGCGGAGTGTGCAGTGTGGTCGACCAGATCGAGGAGGTAAGGGTCACCGATGACCGCACCGTATTCTTCGGCAGCTCTCGGGAACACCGTGCGTGTATGCGGAATCCGCGCCGCGTTGCCTGAATACGTTACGGCGGACATGTGGTCGGCACGCGTCTGGTCACCTCGAGGCGGGCCCGCTGACGCCCGCTTGTCTGTCGTTACCTCATGAGACGTACGCCTACGCATCGGCAAGATTGCCTGGCCGGGCACCTTCTGGCGGCGATCGTATGCGTTAACTCGTGCAGGGGTTTTCGTGCGCCCCGCGGTCGCTGCGGACTACGTCAGCCGGAGACCGGCTCACGCCCCGCAACCCTCTGCGTCCACTTATACAGCCACCCAACAACAACCACGAACGCCACCACCCCGATAACCTCAGCCAACGTCCCTTCGTTCCTCGGAAACACAGCCAACGGCTCCTCACGGCCCGTCCCGGCGACGAACCCGGCGAACACCACGCCATAGAGGCTTTCGCCGACGATCATGCCGGTGGCCACCAGCACGCCGAGGCGCTTCCTGCGTTCGGTGTCGGCCGCGGAGTCCCCGGAGCGACCGGCCCACCGGTCGTAGACGTACCCGAGCACCCCGCCGACCGGAATGATCAAGGTCAGGCTCATCGGCAGGTACATGCCCATTCCGACGGCCAGCGGCGGCAGGACAAATCGTGATGTGCGGCTCAGGGTTTCGTCGGCAACAATCACTCCGACCCCGATCACCGCGCCCAAGCCGAGCAGCGACCAGTCCAGCGACCCACCGAAAACCCCTTTGGCCAGTGAGGAAATCAGCGCGGCCTGTGGAGCGGCCAGCGCGTGGTCACTGGCACCCGGCGCCCCCAAAAACCCGAACGCGCGCTGCATCAGGTTCATCACCGGCGGGATGATCGCCGAGCCGAACAGCACCCCAATCACCAACGATGCCTGCTGCTTCCACGGGGTCGCACCGACCAGCTGGCCGGTCTTGAGGTCTTGCAGGTTGTCGTTGGAGATGGTGGCCACGCCAAACGTGATACCCGCAACGAACAGGGTGAAGGCCACCATCGCGGCTCCCTGCTTGTCGTCGGCATGGCCGAACACCACCTTGATCAGCACGGCGGCAATAAGCACCGTTAGGATGCCCACCCCGGAGATGGGGCTGTTCGATGAGCCGATCAGGCCGGCCATGTAACCGCACACGGCGGCGATCACCAGGCCGATGATGAAGATGAACACCAAGCTCGCCGCGATGATCCCGGCTGCATGGCCGTGCAGCACGGTGCTGCGACTGAATTCCCAGAGCAGCAAGGCAATTGGGATCAGCATCGCCACCACGGTGCCCGCGACGATGGGGAAGGGGATGTCGCGTTCGGTGATGTCGACCAGCTGGCCCTGCCGACGATTGCGCGCTGAGGCGAGCGCATCGGTGATGCCTTTGATGATGGGGCGCAACATCTTCAGCAGCGTCCAGACCGCGGCCACCGCGATCACTCCGGCTCCGATGAACCGCACCTCGTGCACGAACACACCGTCAATGACGTCGGTGACCGACTCGCCCTTGCCGAATCCACCGATCGTGCGGATCGGCAACAGCACCCCGAACGAGATGACCAGCCCGACGACCATCGCGATCCCCACGCCCATCCCGACCAGATGCCCCACTCCGATCAACGCCAGCGACAGGCTGGCCCCGAACATCGATCCGCCGGGTCCGATACGGAAATACGCCGCAACATAATTGGCCAGCACCTTCATATTTGCCAACAGTCCGAACCCGGCAGACACCAGTGATCCGACCGTGATCACCTTGATGCCCGTGCGGTTGTCCTCGTCGCCGCTGCTGCCGTCACCGACCTTGAGCACCTCGGCGGCGGCAACCCCTTCGGGATAGGGCAGATCTGAGCCGGTCACCAGGGCGCGGCGCAGGGGGACCGAGTACATGACGCCGAGGATGCCGCCGACCGCACACACCGCCGTCGTTGTCCAGTACGGGAATCCGGTCCACCAACCGATCATGATGAGCCCGGGCAGCACGAAGATGATTGCCGAAAGCGTGCCTGCCGCCGAAGCGACGGTTTGCACGATGTTGTTCTCCACGATGGAGTGGTTGGCGAAGTTGCGCAGCAGCGCCATCGAGATCACTGCGGCCGGAATGGCAGTGGCGAACGTCAGCCCGACTTTGAGGCCCAGGTAGACGTTGGCAGCGGTGAACACCAGGGTGATCGCCCCGCCGAGCAGAATCCCGCGGACGGTCAGTTCGCGCAGGGTCGGGGTGGCGGGGTTTGCGACGGCCAACTCGGCATCCTCTCGGTTGCAGCGCTCAAGGCTGCGGGCGACCCGGTGTCTACACGGTAGGCGCTGAACTGCAGTGGTGCGGGTGATCGGACGCGACCCGCGGGCAACCGGAACCTGTCAGTTGCCAGGGCATTCTGCGCAGCGTGCGGGCAGCGGGCGTTTAACCGAACAACGGAGACCCCGATGGGCACCTACCCGTTGCCCGGGTCAGAGCCGCCAGGCCGTCCGTATTGATCCCAGGCCAGCCGTGCAGCAGGTTGCGCCACTGGATCGGAACCGCAGACGCTCCGTATGCGGCGCCGAGTAGTCCACCGGCGATGGCGGCCACGGTGTCGGTGTCGAATCCGGCCCGCACAGCGGTGTCCAGAGCAAGCCGGAGGTGATCCGCCCGGAATGTCCCGGTAATCGGATCATCCTGGGGGACAGGTGTTGTCGCGATCGCGGACCACGCTGCCTGCAACGCCGAGACCACCCAGCCGTTGTTCGGGAAGTCGGCCGGGCGGCCGGCTTCGGCGGCGTCCAGGCGCTCCTGCCAGAGTCCACGACGTTCAGCGGGGATGTGCCGCAACCCGATCCGGACATCGAGCTGCGCGGTCAGGACCGCGTGCCGAATGGCGCTGCACCACAACACCACCGCGTCGCCGGCGTCGGGATCGAAGTGGGTCAGCTGGCTGATCGCGCGGGCCGCCTCGACCATGACATCCTCGTCATTGAGATACGCTAGAGCCACCGGAGCGGTACGCATCAACGACCCGTTTCCGGCAGTCCGGCCGGTCTGCTCGTGCAGTGCACGGGATTCGACCAAGCATCGTTCAGCGGTGATCCCACCACTACGATTGGCGGCCGACAACACTGAACTGGTCTGAATCCCAACGTCTTTAGATGTGCGTGACCACCCATACCACCGCCTGACCAGAGTGTCCTGTGCTTGTGCATCACGCAGATCGGCTCCGCTCGCGGCGACCTCGGCGATCGCGATCGCCATGGCGGTGTCATCGGTCCACTCGCCGGGCTCCCACGGACCGCCGCCACACATCTCGACGGGAAGCTCGGGTCCTCGCGGCGGCTGGAATTCGTAGGGCGCACCCAGAGCGTCGCCGGCCGCGGTGCCCAGCAGTACTCCTTCGATGCGGTCGTTCAGTGAAGTCACGGGCGTCCTCCTCGGGTTGATGGAGCTATGGAACTACTTTAACGTGAATATGCGCTTATTGATTCCGACGGTACAGGGCAGCACCGACACAAGCTGGCGGGAGCGCGTCAACGCAGGTCGGCAGCCTGCGGTTGGTCGGCTAACGGGCTCTCGGCGTGAGCGGCGTCGTTTGGGGTCGTATTCTGGCCAGACGCGCTCTCGTGGGCTCTTCCGTCCCGCGCCGTCAACCAACGTTGACGATGTCAACCAAAGTTGACGGGTCCAAATCGCAAGTGTGCCAACAAAGCCGACACGCCGAACCCACCAACCGCATACGACACGCCGTAAACAAACAGGTCTCCACCTCGTCGTGCAGCAAAGAAACGGGCGGGTTTCGCGGCCGACGCTTTGACGGCAAACCCGACCAGGTGAGACGACCGCCCCGCACGCCCCGACCGGTTCATCGGCGACTTACCCCGCCTCGTGTCGGGGCTTGCGGCTACGTTATAAGCGTGAGCGTCAAACCAGTGGAACTAACCGGAACAGAACGGGCCGTCCTCCTGGTCCTGATGGCGGAATCGCGCCCGGTGCCCAACCCTGAGCTGGCTGTCCTTGGCCCCAAGCTGGAAAAACCCGGCCGCGACAAGCTCAACCAACTCGGCCTCATGGACTCGCAGCGCATCGGTGGCCGGTTCGTGCATGAACTCACCGACCGCGGCTGGCGGGTATGTCGCGACATCCTGCGCGACGGTCCACCACCGCGCTCCACCGGCGCGGTCAAGGCGCACTACACCTTCTTGGCCGCGTTCGACCGCTACCTCACCAGGGCAGACCTCAGTCTCGCCGAGGTTTTCTGGTCACCCGAAGCAGAGCCCAACATCGAGGGCCGCATCCGCAAGGGCTACGCCGCCCTGGCCACCCGGCCCGGCGCCTGGCTCGGACTGGCCACGCTCCGCGACGAGCTCACCGACATGTCAACCGCTGACCTCGACACCGCGCTGCGTGAGCTGTACCAGAGCGGCGCTATCAGCCTCATACCCGAGGAAAACCAGAAAGTCCTCACGCCTGTGGACCGGGCCGCCGCCATCGAGATCGGTGGCCAGGCCAAACATCTGATAGCGATCGATGCCTGATGCAGGACACACAACGGGAAGCGCTGGCCGCGCTTCGACTCACCTGGGCCCCGACCAGCGACGATCTGTGGCGGCCGCAGGCCGCCACCCACGTAACCGGTCTCAATGAACGAGCCGCCGACGATGTCATGGAAGCCTTCGGCGACGCGCTGCGCGACCCTGACACCGCTCCGCTCGGCGTAGCCATCCGCGGTCAGGCGGGTTCCGGCAAGACCCATCTGCTGGGCCAGATCCGCGAACGTGTTCAGGCCGAAGGCGGGTTCTTCTTCGTCGTCGAACTGCTGGACGCCGCCAGCTTCTGGGAATCGGTGCGCAGCGGCGTCCTGGAAAGCCTTGGTCGCCCTGGTGCGCAACGCGAAACCCAACTCAAAGACCTGTTGTGGGAGCTGTCTTCCATCGCCCACGTGTCGCGTGCCGAGCGCCGCGCAGTCATCGGCGACGACGACCTGGACCCAGCCATCCTCGACCAGTTCGTCAACACACTCGCCAAGTCCCGCCGCGACGTGCGCGACTGTCACCAGACCCTGCGCGCTCTAGTGTTGCTGGCCGCCAACGACCTTGTCGCCCGCGATATCGGTGACGCCTACCTGCAGGCCAGTGAAGACGACGGCTCTGAAGACCGTCAGCGATGGCGCCTGCGCGGGACGAGTCCTTCAGCGCAGCAATGCGTGCGCGACATCGCCCGCCTGGCCGCGTTGGCGGGGCCGAGCGTGCTTGCGCTGGATCAGATCGACACGTTGCTTGCCCAATCTTCGGCCCGTACCGATGATGCCTCCTACGACGCCGGGGACGGGGCGCTCGAACAGGTTGCGCACGGTTTGATGGCCGTGCGTCAGACCATGCGCCGCACGGTGGCTGTGGTCGCCTGTCTGCCGTCGGCGTGGGAGAGCATCCGTGACCGCGCCACCGCCAGCGTGCACGACCGGTTCCGCATCACCGCGCCGCTGGCACCGCTGCCGACGCCCGAGATCGGCCGCGCGATTCTGGAACGCCGGTTCGCGGCCAGCTACGCCTCGGTGGGATTCAGCCCGCCGTACCCGAGCTGGCCGATTCTGCCCTCAGCGTTCGAGGATGCTGCCGGCTACACCCCGCGCCAACTGCTGATCCGCGCCGACGCCCACGTGCGAGATCGCTTACGCCGCGGCGAGGTGACCGAACTTGCTCGTCTTACTGATGACGCGGCGTCAGAACCGGTGCCGGACATCAATATTCAGGATGCATCCGAAGCTACTTCGATAGACCGGAAATTCGCCGAATACCGCGCTCGAGCTGTTCCCGCGGCCGCGCTTGACTCCGACGGCGAGGACACCGCAGTGCCCGCACTGCTCGGTGCCGCCCTCACTGCGTGGATTGCCGAGAACGGGGACGACCCGTCCTACATCTGCGATCCGCCGCCCGGCTCCCACGTCGTACTGCACGCCCGGCTGCGCCAGACCCTGGACTCGGCCCACGACGACGAGCGGCACTGGGCATTCCGGGCGATTGGCTCAACCAATGCCACCGCGGCCCAGAACCGTATCAAAAAGTCCATCAGTGCAACAGGTTTGGGCGCCGGCGGGGACCGGCGCAACCTGTTCCTGCTACGCAACAGCGCTTGGCCAAGCGGGCCCAAAACCGCCGCGCTGGTCCAGGAATTCGAACGTGCCGGCGGTCGCACGCTGCCCATGTCCGATACCGACATCCGCACCATGACTGCGCTGCGGGACCTGATCAACGAGGACGCCGCCGGCTTGGCAGCGTGGTTACGGGCCCGGCGCCCAGCGCACAGTTTGACGCTGTTGCAGCAGGCTCTCGGCTTCGACGGTGAAGCGCATACTTCGATACCGGAGCCGGAGCCGGAGTTGGAGCCGTTGCCGGACGACGACGTTGACACGGGCGAGATTGAAATCGACGTCCCGGAGACGCAGATCCCACTGGGCATGGACGTCCGCTCGGAGGAGACGGTGGCAATCGATCTGGCCGCGCTGCGCAAGCACGTTGCGATCTTCGCCGGCTCCGGGTCGGGCAAGACGGTACTGATCCGCCGCCTGGTCGAGGAATGCGCTCTTCGCGGCGTGTCCTCAATCGTGTTGGACCCCAACAACGATCTGTCCCGCCTGGGTACCGAGTGGCCTGAACGGCCATCGGGGTGGCACCGCACCGACGACCGGCGCGCCCACGACTATCTCACCAACACCGAGGTGGTCGTCTGGACTCCGCGACGCTCGTCGGGCCGGCCGGTGGCGTTTCAGCCGCTGCCGGATTTCCCGAGCGTGGTCGACGATCACGACGAGTACAACGACGCGGTCGAGTCCGCGTGCGCCGCGTTAGAGCCCCGGGCACTGATCGCCGGGCAGTCCGCCAAAGCCACCCGATCTCGAGCCGTGCTACGAGAAGCGTTGCAGCAGTATGGGCGTCGACCCGCGCCGACGCTGAGCGGATTTCTCGACATGCTCGCAGACCTGCCCGACGGTGTCAGCAAGCTGGCCGATGCACGCAAGTTCGCCGCCAACATGGCACAGGATCTGCGGGCGGCCATGGTCAACGACCCGTTGTTCGGTGGCGCTGGTGCTTCGCTTGACCCAGGTGAATTACTCAGGCCGGCAGAGGGTTTCCGGGCTCGCGTATCGGTGATCAGCATGATCGGGCTGGGGTCGGACGAACAACGTCAGAGCTTCGTCAACCAACTGCAGATGGCGCTGTTCGCATGGATCAAACGCAACCCGGCTGGCGATCGACCGCTGGGCGGGCTGCTGGTGATGGACGAGGCCCAGACCCTGGCGCCGGCCCGCGGTGTCACAGCCAGCACCCGCAGCACTCTGGCGTTGGCATCGCAGGCCCGCAAGTACGGGCTCGGCCTGATCTTCGCCACCCAGGCACCCAAAGGACTGCACAACCAGATCCCGGGCAACGCCGCGACCCAGTTCTACGGTCTGCTGAACTCTCCGGTGCAGATCGAGTCCGCCACCGAAATGGCCCGCGCCAAGGGCGGATTGGTTCCTGATATCAGCCGGCTGCGGGCGGGCAACTTCTATGTGGCGACCGAAGGGGAGGCCTTCCACCGCGTCATGGCGCCATGGTGCCTGTCGTATCACCCGGCGAGTCCACCGTCGGCAGAAGAAGTGTTGGCATTGGCGCAGCAGCGATCCTGATCGCCGACAGCTCCGTCAGACTGCGCGCGTCGGGTCCACGCTATCCACCGCCAATATGGTCACGGACAGATTGTGCCCGGATTCCGTTTCATACCAACGTGTCTCGCCGACGTGTGCACCGAGAAGCGCTTTGCCGAGCGGGCGGTCGACCGAGCAGGTATTGCCGAGCGCCTTGGCATCGGCCGGTAGCACGAGCTCGAAAACATCAGTGTCGTCGGGATCACCGTTGAAGGAAACGGTCACCCACGCACCGGGTTCGGCCTGGCCGCCGACAATCAGTCGATGCCGAGCATCGAGCTCGGCCTGCCGCTGCTTCAACGCGTTTTGGTGGCGCCGTTCGTCCGCTCCGATACCGGCCTGCGCGCACAGTCGGCCACCGATGTCGACCACAGCGGGGTTTGCGGTCGGAGCGCCGGCCCCGAAGTGCGCGTAGCACCGTTGGCGTTCGCGGGCCGCGTGCGCTTCACTCTCATCCGAGGAGATGCCCAGGGTGGTGTGTACCCAAGCGGTGTATCCACCGTGGACGCCACCACCGGGTAGCGCGCAAAGCGCCGGCAGGATCGGCTCGTCCAATGAGAGGCAGTGGTCGGCGACCGCGCCGACGAGCGCCGTGGTGGGAGGCATTCCCGGGGTCCCGGCCGCGTGCTCGACGAGATCGCGAAGGTAGCGGTTACCGATGACTGCGCCGTACTCTTCGGCCGCTTTCAGTAACACCGTGCGTGTAGGCGGAACCCATGGGGCGATGTCCAGACGAACGTCGGCGCACACGTGGTTAGTATGCGTCGGGTCGTCCGCAGACTGACCCGTCGGCGCGGCTTTGTTCGCCGTGATGTCATGCGATGTACGTCTGTGTGTAGTCGCCGCCCTTGGCGGAGCGACGACCGCGGCGTTCGTGTCGTCCGATCTCCCCACAGCTCAACTTGGTTGGGAATTACTGCCGCAGCGCAGTGGCTGCAATCTCGGCGGCGTGCGCCAAATTGGTACCTGATTTGGTACCAAAGAGGGTATCGTCGGGTTATGCCTTCTCTGAACGTCGATTTCGATGACGCGGAAATGGAGCAGATTCGGGCAGCCGCTAAAGCTGACGAGCTGTCGCTGAAGAAGTTCGCGCACGCAGCCATCATGGAGCGCGCCAGCATGCACAAGCGCCGGGTTGCCGAGGCGGCGCGCGTAGTGGCTGAGCGCTCGGCCGAACTCAACCGGCGTCTGGCGTGATCGAATACCTCGACCGCGAGGATGTCCTGACCGCAGGGTCCATCGCTTTCGGCGGGGAGCTGAAAGTCCGTGACTATGGCCTCCTCGACGCCGCCGTTGCCCGGCCCCAGGCGACGGTCTTTGGAGTCGACGCGTACCCGGAAGTCTGGGACAAGGCTGCCGCGCTGTTGCAGTCGCTCGCGCGCAATCACGCCCTTGTCGACGGGAACAAGCGCACGGCCTGGGCCGCGGCGTGGACCTTCCTGCACATCAACAGCTTTGAGCTCGCGCCCGACTTCGATGTCGATCGAGCCGAGGACCTTATGAACAATGTCGCGACGCAAGACCTTGATTTGAGCGAAATTGCCACCGCACTAAGAGGTTTCGCTACCTCGGGGCGCTAGGTGCATCCACCGACCGCGTCGTCCCGTGTCGGGCCTGTGAGTCACAGTGGCCACAGTAGTTGCCGGCGCGAGTGATGGCCGATGTGCCCGCGTCTGTGCGACAAAAGGTGGATATGCGCGTAATGCGAAGGCGCAAGCACGATTTGTCGCACAGACGCGGGCAGAACGGTGTCATCCCGGGCCGGAAACGCAAGTGGCTGGTGTGACTGCGCCCGCAACTCGCACATGGCTAGGAACCCCGCCTTGGACTACCCCTCAGCCGCCACCAATGACCGAAGCTTGACGTCCGGGTTGTCCCGCTGGAAGCCCTCAAGTCGCCAGGGTGTCGAGAACAGCACCAGCATGACGCCGTCGGTGCGGGTCAGCACCTCGCAGGACACTTGCTTGCTCATGAACTCGGCGTCTTCGGGTTCGACGATCCGCGCCACCTGATACGGCAACGACTCCAGCATGATGGCCGCCCCGATCTCGGTCTCCATCCGGTGCGAGGCCACTTCGAACTGCATAGGCCCGACGGCAGCGAACACCGGCGCCTGCTCACCGCGCTTGTCCGAGCGCAGCACCTGCACGACGCCCTCTTGGTCGAGCTGCTCGATGCCCTTGCGGAACTGCTTGTGCTTGCTCGGATCCTTGCCGCGGACCACTGAGAAGTACTCGGGGGAGAAGCTCGGGATCGGCGGAAACTCCACGGGCACATCGCGATACAGCGTGTCGCCGGGGCGCAGCGCGGCCGCGTTGGCCAGGCCGATCACGTCACCGGGCCACGCATCGTCCAGCGTCGAGCGCTGCTGCCCGAACACCGACTGCGCGTACTTGGTCACGAACGGCTTGCCGGTCCCAGCGTGGGTCAGCACATCACCGCGTTCGAACGTTCCCGAGCACACCCGCGCGTACGCGATGCGGTCGCGGTGCGAGGTGTCCATCCCGGCCTGCACCTTGAACACGAACGCGCTGAACGGCGAATCCACCGGACGCGGCTCACGGGCGACGTCGACGATCGCGCCGGGCGAGGGTGCCAGGTCGACCAGCACGTCGAGCAGCTGGTTCACGCCGAAGTTCAGCGCCGCCGAGGTGAACAGCACCGGCGAGGACTCGCCGGACAGGAAGGTGTCGCGGTCGTAGTCCGATCCGTCCATCGACAGGAGATCGGATTCCTCGACCGCGGTGTCCCAGTCGGTGCCTGCTGCATCGTGAGCATCTTCAGCAAGAATGTGTTCTTCGGGCGCCGCAGTGGCGCCGCCGGCGGTGCGGGTGAACCGGATGTAGTGGCCCTTGCGGCGGTCCATCACGCCCTTGAAGTCACCGGCGATGCCGACCGGCCACGTTAATGGTGTGGGCCGCAGGCCGATTCGGGTCTGGATCTCGTCCATCAACTCCAGGGCATGACGACCCGGCCGGTCCCACTTGTTGATCACCGTGATGATCGGGATGCCGCGGTGCTTACACACCTGGAACAGCTTCAGCGTCTGCGGCTCAAGGCCTTTCGCAGCATCGATCAGCATCACCGCGGCATCGACGGCGGTCAACACCCGATAGGTGTCTTCGGAGAAGTCGGCGTGGCCGGGCGTATCCAGCAGATTGATGACGCAGTCGCGGTAGGGGAACTGCAGCGCGGTCGAGGTGATCGAGATGCCGCGGGCCTTCTCCATCTCCATCCAGTCCGACACCGTCGAACGCCGGCCCGCCTTGCCGTGGATGGCGCCGGCCTCGGTGATCACCCGGGCGTGCAGCGCCAGCGCCTCGGTCAGCGTGGATTTACCGGCGTCAGGGTGGCTGATGACGGCAAAGGTGCGGCGGCGGGCAGCTTCGGTGGCGATCCGGCCAGGTGGGCCGGTACGCGAGGCGGATTCAGTGGCAGTCTCGGTCATGTCTCTAGGCATGGTATTGGGCCGACGAGGCAAAACCGTAATCGCCGGTGCTGGCGTTTGCCCTAGCCGCAGCCCGTTCGCGCGATCCACATCACAATTTACGTACCCGTAGGGTCATACCCATGGATGCGTACCACTTGGCTTTCGAATGGACGGATACCAATCGGCACTGGCTTATCGAGGTCCCAGCCCGGATCGTCGGGTACGTCGCCGTCGCGCTAATCGCACGATTTTTGCTGCACCGCGCACTTGATCGGGCCACCACAGGGAAGACACGCAAGGCCGGTAGCGGGGACGGCCAGGCACAAACCAAGAAGCCGCCTGTGTTGCGCTACCTGCGGGAGCGTGCGCCGTCGTCAGCGAATGGCAGGAAGGCCGCCGAGCGACGCCAGCAGCGCGCCCAGACCATCGGATCGGTCCTCAAATCAACGGTGTCGATCGCGCTGTTGGTCTGGGTGGTGCTCGCCATTCTGAGTGTGCTGGGAGTCAACATCGCGCCGTTCATCGCGTCGGCCGGTGTGGTGGGTCTGGCGATCGGTTTCGGCGCACAGAATCTGGTGCGCGATTTCGTCAGCGGCATATTCATGCTCCTGGAGGACCAGTACGGCGTCGGCGACAACGTCGACCTCGGCGACGTGTCCGGCGAAGTGCAGGGCGTCGGCCTGCGGATCACCACGGTCCGCGACATCGACGGGACTCTGTGGTACGTCCGCAACGGTGAGATCAAGCGCGTCGGGAGCATGAGCCAGGACTACGCCGTTGCGCGCGTTGAGGTTCCGGTTGCATTGACCGCTGACATTGATCGTGCTGAGAAGGTGGCGATCCAGGCCGCTCAGGCCGTCATTGCCGATCCGGCGGTCGGCCCCAAGGTGCTGGGTGAGCCGGAAATGCTTGGTGTGCAGGAGTTGTCGGCTGATCTGCTGAAACTGCGGATCACCTTGAAGACGCGGCCGAACGCACAGTGGGCGGTGCAGCGCAGGCTTCGGCGCGAGATTCTGCTGGCCTACGACGAGCACGGTATTGATCTGCCGTACCCGCAGGGTCGGATCCACGCTGTTGTGGGCGGTCGGATAACCGAGTCCGAGTAACGGGCAGCCGCTAGTCGAACTGCCCGGCCAGGTACTCGGACCGGGCCGCACTGCGGGCCAGCTTGCCCGACGTCGTCCGGGGGATGCGGCCGGCCGCCACCAGTCGAACGTCGGCCACGCGGACCTGGTGGTAACGCGACACCGCGGCGCGGATGGCCTCGGCGATCGGCTCCGGCTCGGCGCGACCCGAACCGGCAGCGCGCTCGGCCACCACAACCAATTGCTCGCCCGACGAGCCGGGCACCGCGAACGCCGTCACATAACCCGACCGCACCGCCGGCGACGCAAGACTCACCGTTGCTTCGACGTCCTGCGGGTAGTGATTACGCCCGTCGACGATGACCATGTCTTTGATTCGGCCCGTCACGAACAACTCACCGTTGACGTACACCCCGAGATCGCCGGTGGCCAGCCACAATCCGTTGTCCTCGACGCCCTCGGCATGGCTTCGCATGTCCAGACGAGTCTGCAACTTGTTGCCGAACACTCGCTCCGATTCTTCTGGCCGACCGAAGTACCCGCGTCCAATGTTGTTGCCGTGCAACCAGATTTCACCGACCGTGCCGTCGGCGGCCTCATCGCCATCAGGTGTGGCGATGACGACCCACTGATCCGGAATCGCCCGACCACACGACACATGTGCGACCGCGCCTTCGGCAGAAGCATCCACGACGACCGCATGGCCCGCCGCCAACTGCTCGCGGTCCAGGTATGTGGCGCAAGGCTTCTCGTTGGGACCGATGCTGGCCACTGACAGCGTCGCCTCGGCCATTCCATATGACGGCTTCACCACCGTTTCCGGCAGACCGTAGGGCGTGAACGCCGCCATGAACTTCGCGATGGACGGCAGCGTCACCGGCTCAGAGCCGTTGAGCAGCGTCACCACATTGCTCAGATCGATGGTCTCGCCTTGCGGCGGAAGTCCACGCTGCGCACACAGTTCGAATGCGAAGTTCGGCGCGGCAGCCATGGTGGGACCGGTCGCAGACTCCTCGGCCAAGTTCTTTATCCAGCGGTACGGCCGGCGAACAAACGAACCGGATGTGTATTGCAGGTAGGCGATGTCGTCGGTGCCGATCGCGGGGCTCACATACATCTGTGCCAGGGTGTCCGGAACAGCGTCGACGGCGATCACTCGGGGGCGCTCGGCCGCCGGCAGCGTCTTGGTGAAGTTGCGCACCGACTCGGCAGCGGCAGTGGTGGTCAGCACCACCGTCGGCTTGGCGTCGGAGAGCACCGCGGCCAAACGTTCAGAGTGGCCGGCCAGCGCCGGTGCGAACAGCGGCACCGCGATATTTCCGGCATGTACTGCGGCGAAGAACGCGGCGACATAGTCGACTCCCTGCGGGGCGAGAATAGCCACCCGGTCGCGGGGCGCGGTGACCTGCTGCAGACGAGCGGCAACGGCGTTGACCTGAGCCCACAGCCCGTTCCAGCTGAGTTCGATGACCTCGCCGTCGGAGTTGTGCGAGTAATCGATGAATCTGTACGACGGCTTGTCGCCCATCGCCGCGCGGTTGCGCTCGAGGAATGACGTCAAGGTGATGCCGTCTGGGATGACGATCGTGCCGTCCGGCCGGACGTAGTTTTCGATCGATTCCGCCGAACCTACGGCACCGCTTTTGAAGGTTTCCCGACCCATGCGAAAACAATAGTAGTAGTGCTAAGTACAACCCGCATCCAGCTAATATGACAGTGGCCACTGTTCCCTGGGTGGTGTGATACAGGTCTCCGGGCGGACTATTTTGCGGTGCACCGCAGCCAACCTGGGCCCTATACCCCCTCGGGGTACTATGGGTGCACCGCGACCGCAAACCGAACGGGAGATCCATGGCCACCCACCGCACCCGCCTGGGTTTCGTGGGCATGCTCGTTTTGATCGCGGGCATCATCGGGATGCACGCGCTGATCGTCGCGCCCGCTCATTCGATGGCGCACGCAGCGCCGGTCACGCACTATTCGGCCGCGATGGAGCCGGCGCACGCCGGCTTACCCGTCGCGAACTCTGCCGATGCCTGCGATTGCAACGGCCACAATGGTTTTCACGCCTGCGTCTTCATCATGACGGCACTGCTGACCATTGCCGGGCTGGCGCTGCTGTACTGGGTTGGTGTCAGTGTGGACGCGCGGGTACTGACCCGCATCCGACAATCGTTGCGCCGCAGGCAAAGAGCGCCGCCTTGGACGGTGTTGACGCTGGCTGAACTGGCTCTACTGCGAATCTGATGGGCCGCGCCCGCGTCATCCACCCATCCAATTAGCTAGGAGTTCAACCATGTTCAAGACCGCTTCCATCGCCCTTGCTGCCACTGCCGCCGTTGGATTGGCCGCGTGTAGCCCGCCGAACCAGCAGGACTCGACGATGCCCGCCACCTCGTCCCCGTCTGCCATGCCGGGTATGTCGGATCACAACATGCCCGGCACCAGCATCGCGCCGGCCGCCAACTTCAACGATGCCGACGTGATGTTCCTGCAGATGATGTATCCGCATCACGCCCAGGCCGTCGACATGGCCAAGCTGGTCCCGACCCGTTCGCAGAATCAGCAGGTCAAGGACCTGGCCAGCGCTATCGAGGGCGCGCAGGCTCCCGAGATGCAGCAGATGACGGTGTTGCTGGCCAGCTTCGGCAAGCCTGCGCCGTCGGCCACCATGGACCACTCGATGTCCGGCATGATGACGCCGCAGCAGATGACCGACCTGCAAGGGCTTTCCGGTCCGGCATTCGACAAGATGTGGCTGCAGATGATGATCGACCACCATCAGGGCGCGATCACCATGTCCGATGACGAGCTGAAGAACGGCACCAACCCGGACGTCAAGAAGATGGCGCAGGCGATCGTCACGGCCCAGCAGGGTGAGATCGACAAGATGAAGGGCATGCTCGCCGGGATGTAGGCGCGGCCCACGTTGCGGGGCGCGCAGTTGTAGCGGCGTCCCGCAGCTCGGCTACACATCGTTCTGCCCGGCTCTCTGCGACAACGAGGATATTCGTTGTATGCCAACGGTTTTGTCGCACAGAGCCGGGCAGTTTCATTTGCGTCCGGTCCGCCGGTGCGGGAGTGGCCAGTGTGGTCTGTAAAGCGCTAGATCATGTCCTTGCTGGTCAGCCAACGCATCACCGGCCAGCCGATGAACACCGGCAGCCAGCATGTCAGCACGCGATACAGCAGCACCGACGGCACCGCGATGGCCGCAGGCAAGCCGAATGCGGCCAGACCACCGATCAGCGCCGCTTCAACCGCGCCGACACCGCCGGGCGTCGGCGCCGCTGACGCCAGCGTGCCACCGATCATCGTCACCACACAGACGGTGACAAACGATGTCGACCCACCGAATGCCTCGATACTCGCCCACAATGCCAGCGCCGCGCCGAGAGTGGTTGCGCCACAGCCCAACACGATCAGGGCAAGCCGCTGGGGTTCGCGGGCCAGTTCGATAAGGTCGGCCCAGACCTCGGTGAGTCGTGGCCGCACCGCGGTACCCAGCCAATGCCGGGCCCGGGGCACCAGCATGACTGTGCCGATCACGCCCAGGGCCGCGCCCGCGATTAGATACAGCGTCGTGGATGACGGCACGAAATGCGACAGGTTGGTCGACGCTCCGGCCGCCGCGCTGAAGAAGATCAACAACGCCACGTGGGTGAGCACCTGGACGGTCTGCTGCAGCGCCACCGCGGCGGTGGCGCGCAACGCGCCCAACCCGGCCTTCTGCAGGAACCGGGTGCTCAATGCCAGGCCGCCGACGCCGGCCGGGGTAGTAGTCGCCGCAAATGTGTTGGCCACCTGCATGATGGTCAAGTTCCTGAAGTTCACCGACTCGGACGCGCTGGCCCAAAGCGCCGCGGCTGCACCGACATACGTCAGCGCCGACACCGTCAGCCCTAGCAACGCCCACCACCAGTTGGCGGTCCGCAGTTCGGAGAAGAAGGTCGGCACCGTGCTGATGAACGGGTACGCCACGTAGACCAGGGCCACCAGCAACACCAGCTGGATCACCTGGTTGCGGGTGAACCGGGTGATGGTCTCGGTCTGGATGCGGTCGGCGCCGGTCTGATGCTTGACCTCATCGCGGGCCGCCGAGATCACCGATCCAGAATCGGGAATCGACTCGCGCAGCCGTTGCGGCATGGCGCCTTTGGTCAATCGCCGCGACGCCGTCAGCACGGTGTCCTGATCGAACTGCGCGATGGCGGACGTCACTGCCGGCTCGGCGCCGTACAACGCCGTCGTCGTCACCAACAACTGCGCTACGTCGGATTGCAGCTGGACGTCCGAGGCGCCGTACTCGGCACTACCCATCCCGCCGAACTTCACCACTGAGTCGTCCACGGTGATCTGCGACGCCCGCAAATCACCATGCGAAACCTGATGTTCGTGCAGGACCCCGAGCGCGCGCCACACAGCTTCGACCGGTGTTTCATTGGTCAAAGGGATCCCGCGCGCAGGGGTGTGGGCGTACAGGGTCCAGCCACGATCCAGTGCCGACAACGCGACCGTGCGCGTGTTCGCCAGGTCCAGATCACCGACCGCGATCGCCATCAGAGCCCGGTGCTCGACGGCTCGGCGCATCGAGGTCTGCAGGGGAGCTGTCTCGTCATTGCGCAGGGTGAGCTTGCGCCACAACTGGCTGACCGCGCCGCCCATCCGCTGGTTGGGCCCGTACAGCTCGACGACCGTGCGAGTGCCATCCGCAGAATCGGCGCTGAGTACCAGCGGCCCGGCACCAGCAGGACTGACCACCGTCAGCGCCGACACCACGAAATTGCGGCGCTGCAGTGCCTGCACCGCACCGGGCAGCGGCACTTCCAGCGCGGGGCTGCCACTGACCAGCACCACCAGCGCGCCGACGAACCAGCCGACGCCCAACCCCAGCAGTGTTCGGGCCGGCACGATGGCGCTGACCACCAGGTGGATCGGCACGAATGCCAGCAGCAGCGTCCACCACCAGCGCCGTAGCCGGGCCGGCTGCCAGGGCCCGGACACCGTGAGCACCGCCGCCAGGAACGCGATCCAGCGCGGGTCGTCCAGCAGCTGGGAGAACACGGTGTTGAGCCGGTCGGACAGGTCGAAATGCCAACGTGGTGCGGCTAGCCCGTTGGCCGTGATGGACAGGGCCAGCACCGCGATCAGGCCCGCGGCCGCGTAGGGCCCCAGCAGTTTCCATTGCCGCGACACCAGCAGGCTCAACAGGATGACGAACGGCAACGCCAGGATGGCCACTGCATAGGCGAGGTAGACCAGGTTCGACGTGGTCGGTGACAGCACGCCGACCACGCGCGAGATCGACATCTCCAGCGCGATCCAGTCATTACGGGTGATCAGCGAACTGGCGACGACGATGACCAGGAACGCTGCGGCGGCCACCAACCGCAGGATGTCGTTGGTGCGTCGAGTGATCGGTTGCAGCAGGCTGCCTGAGACCGCGATCTCGCGTCCGTCAACCCGCATCGGTCCAGAATCCCAAGTACCTCGCCAGTTGGCGAAATTGGCACGCCGCGTCGCGACCATCGCGTCAGGCGGAGGCATGCAGGAAACTCCCGGTCACAGCCAGCGCCGGCGCCGATGTATCACCACCGACGACCAGCGTGGCGAACGCGATGTCGCCGAGGATCCCGGCAAACCAACCGTGCGCATGGGTGTTGTCGCCGAACTCGGCCGTCCCGGTCTTGCCGCCCAATCCGTCGATGTCCTTGAGCGCCGCCGCGGTGCCGTCGGTGACGGTCGCGCGCATCATTCCCCGCAACGCGTCGGCAACCGGTCCGGGGATGGGGGCGGCAGGCGCGCTGGCAATGCTCTTCTGATCGGGCAGCAGGGTCGGCGTGACGGTGGAGCCGTGCGCCAGGCTGGCCTCGGCCACCGCCAGACCGAACGGGCTGACCGTGACCGTGCCCTGCCCGATGCCGTTCTCGACGCGCTGCGCTGGGGTATCGGCGTTGGGTACTTTCCCTGTCACCGTGGTGATGCCGGGGACGACGTAGTCGACGCCAATTCCGAAGGTGCGAGCCATGTTCGGCAACGCGTCGGCCGGCAGCTGATCGGCAAGCGTCGCCATAGTGGTGTTGCAGGAATGCGAAAACGCTTGTGCCAGTGGCACAGTGCCCAGATCGAACTGATCCTCGTTCGGGATGGTCCGGTCTTCGATGGTCACGGTGCCCGGGCATGGTTCGGGGGTGTCGGGCGTCGCGAGCCCGGCTTGCAGTGCTGCGGCGGTGGTGATGGTCTTGAACGTCGACCCCGGTGGGTACAGGCCGGTGAACGAGACGGGTCCCTGTGCATTGGCCGCGTCGTTCTGGGCTGCAGCCAGAATGGCTCCGGTGCTGGGCGCGATGGCCACCAAAACCGTCGGGCGGGGATCGGTCGAAACGGCTTGCTGGGCCGCCAGTTGCAGCTTGGGGTCGAGCGTGGTCCGGATCGGCGTGGTTTCGCCAGCACGGGTCGAGGTCAGTTCGTCGGTGGGCCGGCCCCGATCGTCGACCAGATCAACCGACCAGCCCGCGGTGGTATCGATAGCCTTCTGCCAGATATCCGGCAGTCCGGAGATGGCGGGCGAGTGCAGATTCGGGTCGGCGGTCAGCAATGCGCCCTCTTTGGTGACGGTGACGCCGGCGATCTGGTTCAGCTGGTCGGACACCTGGGCCAGGTCGGGTTCGCGCAGCTTGACGACGGTCTCGCGGTCGTCCTGATTGCCGTTGAACTGGTTGCTGATCGAGTCGGGTGTGATGCTGGCGTCGAACCGCTGCAACACCGGCGCAAGCGCGCCGGCCGAATCGAGGTGGTCTCGGCTCAGCGTGACGACGCCGACGGTCTGCCAGTCCAGCAGAGGCTGGCCGTTGCGGTCGACAACCGGCGTCAAAAGCGCCTTGTTCAGGCTGAATTCGAAGGTGACGCCAGGACGCAGCTTGGGATGCAACACCGCCGGGGCCCAGCGGACCTTCCAGTCCTCGCCGACCTTGGTGGCGAGTGCCGTGGTGTCGTAACTGAATTGGCGACCCGGGCCGAACGTCCAGGTGTAGGACAGCTTGGCAGTCGAGGAGTTGTCACCGGTGGAGGGGGCCGCCTTGACGTCGAGAGTGGTGTCCTTGCCCATCCCGTCGAACATCGCCGAGAGCGCTGGGCCGGCCGCGGCGGCGTCGGTGGTGTGCGCCGCCGCAGCAGCGGCATCTTTTCGGTGCAGCGCATCGGCGAACGCGCTGAAGGCGTCCTGTGGCTTGGGGCTGCTCAGCAGCGAACAGCCGCTGACCAGCAGTGCGAACGTCAGCAGCAGGGCAATTCGTTTCGTCATGACCTTCTGAGCCAACCATGTCCCACTGGGAGTGCGTGGGATTGCCCTGGTTGGCCGAGTCGGCGGCACTACCCGAAGCGCTGCGCCAACTGCTGTCGGTGGGCGGCAGGGGAGCCGTACAGCGAGCGGTTCAGCGCCGCCCGTTTGAGGTAGCGGTGCACGTCGCTTTCCCAGGTGTAGCCGATTCCTCCGTGCAGCTGCATAGCCTTGCCGACTACCTCGACAGCCATCTCGGTGGCGTACGACTTGGCCATGTGTGCAGGCGCTTCGGCATCCCGGCCGGCGGCGATGGCATCCACAGCTGCCGAAACCAACTGCCGAGCAACCGAAATCTTGACCTGCATGTCGGCGCACGCATGCTTGACCGCCTGGAACGAGCCGATGGCCCGGCCGAACTGGTTGCGGATTTTCGCATAGTCCACGGTCTTGGCGAGCATGGCCTCGGCGATGCCCAGGCTGTCGCACGCGATGGCGACTTCGGCCCGCTGTTGGAGGGACCCAGCAAGTGGCCAGGATTGCGTGATGGTCGCATCGTCGGCCTCGACGACGCCCAGCGATCGCGACTCATCCAGCACCGGCTGCTGAGTCACGGTCACCTGCGCGGTGACCACTGCATCGTCGGTGGCCAGTAGCAGAATCTCGGCCGCGGCATCAGGGACGAATTCGGCGCGTCCCGAGACCTTTCCGTCTGCTGCGGTGAACCCGGTGGCCACTGCGGCCGTCGCACCCTGGGCGATTCGCTGCAGCACAACGGGATCGGTCACAGCCCCGACAGCCAGGACGGTACCGAGGAACGGCTGGTGTGCCGCAGCCCGGCCCATCTCTTCGAGCAGGATCGCGGTCTCGGCGAATGACGCCCCAGCACCGCCCTGGTCCTCGGGGACCTCCAGTCCGGTCCAGCCGGCGTCGACGATCTGCTGCCAATCGGGTTGGGTGGCAAGCAGTTCGCGAGCGACCGTGCGGAGTTCGTCGTGGAATTCCTGCAGTTCGGTCACGCTGGCTCCCTGGGCAGTCCGAGGCCGCGCTCGGCGATGATGGTCCGCTGAATCTCGCTGGCACCGCCCGGAATGGTCCACTCCCAGGATCCGATGAAATCCAACATCCACGCGCCGGATTCCCAGCCGCTGGACATCGGCTTGGCCAGCACGGTGTGTGCGTCCAGGCCGGCGATCTCGGCGCCGAAGTCGGTCATCCGTTGCAGCAGTTCGCTGTAGAACAACTTGATGATCGAGGCGTCGACAGGGCTGTGCGTCGTGCCGGAGACCATGTCGCGGCACAGCCCGCGCAGCCCGGTGATCTCGATCTCGAACTGCGCCAAGCGGTCCCGGACCCTGCTGTCCATGGCATCGGTGCGGCGGCATTCTTCGACCAGCCACCGGAACCCCGCGTTGCCCAGCCGCTCGGACAGTTCCAGCATGGTCATGCCCCGTTCGGTGCCCAGCGTCTCCTGCGCCACCTGCCAACCGGCGTTCTCCGGGCCGACCAGATTGGCTTCGGGTATCACGACGTCGTTCAAGAAGATTTCGCAGAAGTGCGAGTCGCCGACGGCGTTGCGGATCGGCCGGACATCGACACCCGGCGAGCGCATATCCATCAGAAAGTAGGAGATACCTTTGCGCTTCGGCGCATCCGGGTCGGTGCGCGCCAGCAGCAGGCACCAGTCGGCGTGCAATCCGCCACTGGCCCACAGCTTTTGGCCGTTGACCACGAAGTGGTCGCCGTCTCGGCGAGCAGTGGTACGCAGCGATGCCAGATCCGACCCGGCTTCCGGCTCGGAAAAACCCTGCACCCAGATCTCGCCGTCGAGAATCGCCGGCAGGTGCCGTTGACGCTGTTCCTCGGTGCCCGCGGCGAGCAGAGTTGCCGCGGCATGGTGAATCGAGACGAACTGCAACACAAGTCGTGGCGCGTCATGGGCGGCCAACTCCTGGTACAGCACCACCTGCTGATCCACCGACATGCCGCCGCCCCATTCGGCAGGCCAGTGCGGAACGGCGAAACCGGCCGCGTGCAGCTGCTGGAACCAATCCTTCTGGAACTTCGCGAATTCGGCTTCGCTGACGCCGGTTTGCTCCCGTCGCCAGTTCGCCGGAATATTCTGCTGACACCACTGGCGGACGTGGTGGCGGAAGTCCTCGATCGGCTGGGTCACGACAGCGCGGCCAGTCCGGTGCTGCCGATCCGGCGGGTCAACACATCGCGGGTCGCCGACAGTCCCAGTGGCAGTCGGCGTAGCGGCTGGCTGTACCGGGACAGCCACGACAAGGTGGTCTCGTCGCAGAAGCCGGACGCGCCATGCAGTTGGTGGGTCACCCGGAACACCACTTCGGCGGCTTCCAGGGCGGCCATCCGCAATGCCAGGGCGTCATCCAGGGCGTCGGCCCGATCCACGCCGATGCTCCAGAGGGTATGGCGGGCAAGCATTTCCAGGCCGCTGCGTTCGACCTCGCCGTCAGTCAGCTGGAACTGAACGCTCTGGAAGCCCGACAGGGTCTGCCCGAACTGCTTGCGGATGCTCACGTGTGCGATGGCCAGATCCAGCGCCCGGTCGAGCATGCCCAGCAGCGTCCACACCGGCAGAGCCAGGGCCAGCGGCAAGTCTTTGGTGCCGTTCTGATCGACCGATTCCAGATCGAGGTCGGCAACAAACGCGGCCCCGGCGGGGCCGGCAGTTGCGATGCTGCGCTGACCATCCAGATCGACTGCCGCCCAATGCTCTTTCAGTCCACCGATGGCGGCCTGTGGGCGCTGCGCGATGACGACCAGACCGTCAGCATCCAGATCGGTTGGCCGGGAAAGGCGTTCGGCAACGGGGTAGGGAAGTGCCCAGTAGCCGGCGCTGCGGCACAGGGCGGCCGCTGCCTCGAGTTGATCGGTGTCGGCACGGGGTTCTAGGTCCATGGCGCCGAGTTCATCGAGGATCGGGGTGATCAGTGCGGCCCGGGTGTCCGGAGCGACCTGTGCTTTGTGGACCAGCTCATCGCCGCCCGCGGCTTCGAAAGCCCGCGAGGCCTGGTGGCCGTACTCGACGGCTTCTTCGCTCAGTTCGATGTTCATTTCAGGCCGTTCATTTCGCTGCCAACATGGTGCGGGACAACAGAATCCGCTGCATCTCGATGCTTCCCGACGACACCGTGGACGCCTGCGAGTAACGCCAGTGGTCCTCGACCTCGGCGCGGAACAGTTCGGCCTCTTCGGAAGTGTCCAGGTATGCCGCGATCTCCATCAACACCTCGGCACTGTCCTGGTCCAGCTTGGTCACCGCGATCCGATAGCCGGCGGAGTCCTTCGGTGACACGGTGCCCGAACTCTGCAGCGCCACAATGCGATATGCCATTAACTGCGCGCGGCGACAATGGGTGAGCATCCGCGTCCAGCGGCCCTTCAGCTCATCGGGCACCTCAGCCCACCGGTCGCCTAAAACAGTTGGTGCTAGACGCAGCAGCCGGTCGCAGCGTGCATACCGGGCGATGCCGACCCGCTCGAATGACAGCACGTCACCAACGATGGACCAGCCGTCGTCGACGGTGCCCAGCACATCAGCCTCGGTGACCCGCAAGTCATCAAAGAACACTTCGTTCAGGTGGTGCGGGCCCATCATGCAGCGGATGGGCCGTACCGTGATCGCCGGATCGGACATGGGCACCAAGAAGATGGTCAGCCCCTGCTGCTTCTTGGTCGCGGTCTTGTCCGGGTTGGCATACAGCGGCTCACCGGTTTTGGTGGTGCGAGCAAGCAAGAAGATCCATTGCGCCATGGTGGCGTACGACGTCCAGATCTTCTGACCGTTGATCCGCCAGCCCTCACCGTCGCGAGTTGCGGTGGTGCGCAGCGACGCCAGGTCCGAGCCGGCCTCGGGCTCACTGAAACCCTGGCACCAGATCACCTCGCCCCGGGCGATCGGCGGCAGATGCTTGGCCTGCTGTTCCGGCGTGCCATGGCGCATCAGCGTCGGCCCGACCCAGTTGACACCCATGTACTGCGCGCCACGTGGCTCGTGGTGGGCCCACATCTCCTCGCGCACCACCGTCTGCTCCCACGGCGATGAGCCGCGGCCGCCGTACTCTTCCGGCCACGACATGCAGAGCAGGCCCTGTTCGGCAAGCAGTCGGCAGAATCCTTGTGCTGTTTCCAAGTCATTCGGGTCATCGGTGAATGCGCCCAGAAAGTCCTTTGGCACATGCTGTTTCACCAGACCGCGCAGTTCCGCGCGCAGGGCGGTGGCCTGGGGGCCCATCTCGAAGTCCACGCTCGGATCGTATGTCAATCCTTATAAGGATTGCTAGTATTGATTTTCATGGCGCGAGGACGCACACCGCAGCAGCGCATCGCCGAAACCATCGCCGCTGACCTGCGTGAGCGCATACTCGCCGGCCGGGCGCATGACCATCTGCCCACCCAGGACCAGCTGGTCACCGAGTTCGGGGTGAGCTTTCCGTCCGTCCGCGAAGCGTTGCGCATCCTGGAGACGGAAGGGCTGATCACTGTCCGGCGTGGCAGTGTCGGTGGAGCCGAAGTCCACCGCCCGGACGGCGCTTCGGCGGCCTACCACCTGGGCCTGGTGCTGCAGGGTGAGGGCGTGACGCTGGGCGATCTGGCGTCGGCGCTGCAGCGCTTGGAGCCGTTGTGCGTGGGCGAGGTGGCGCGTCGCGCTGACCGGTTGACCGCGGTGGTGCCTGCGTTGACCGCCAATGTCGACGCCAGTGCGCTCGCCGTCAATGACGGGGTCGAATTCACCCGGATATCCCGCGAATTCCATGATCTGGTGGTCGCTTTCACACCCAACGAGACCATCCGGCACGTGGTGCGCTCGCTGGTAGCGCTCTGGTCGGCGCAGGAACAGCAGTGGGCCGCGGCGTTGACCAAGCGAGGGGAGTACCCGTCGACCACCGAGGCCCGCGGCGCGGTGCGGACCCATCGGAGATTGGTCGCGGACATCGAGGCGGGGCGGGCCGATGATGCCGAGCGCATCGCCCGTCGGCACCTGGCCGCTACCCAATCTTTGTTGCTCGAGCGGTTCACCGACGACGTGGTGAGTGCGGCGCCGGCCCGGCGGGCAAGGTAGCGACAAACCATCCCTGTTAGTGGGATATTCGCTATCGCGCGCGCCGATACCACGGTTCAATGCGCGCACGTTCCCAACGACCGGAGGTCTTTCGTGAGTGGTGTGGTGGTTACCGGTGGCGCGTCGGGCATCGGTCTTGCGTCAGCCAAGGCGCTGATCGAGGACGGCCGTCGCGTCTCGTTGTTCGACATCTCGCCGCAGGTCGTGTCCGTGGCCGAATCGATCGGCGCGCACGGCGTGGTGGTCGATTGCAGCGACACCGACTCCATGGCCGCCGGTGTCGCAGCGGCCGCGAGCGCTCTGGATGGAATTGATGGCTTGGTGCACGCCGCAGGGCGCGTCGCCACAGAGCCAGTCGGCGCTTTCACCGCGGAGTCGTGGGATGCCGTCGTCGACGTCAACCTGCGCGCGCAGGCGCTGCTGTCCCAAATGCTGCTGCCCCACTTCGAGAAGGCGTTGGCCGGCGGTGCCGCCCCGTCGATCGTCGGCATTTCGAGCATCGAGGGTTTGGTCGGCAACCCGTTCATCCCGGCGTACTGCGCGTCCAAGGCCGGTCTGCTGGGCCTGACCCGATCGATGGCAGGTCAGTTGGGGCCCATGGGAATTCGGGTCAACGCGGTGTGCCCGGGTTTCATCGAGACGCCGATGCTGGCCGAGGCGTTGTCAGTCGAAGAGGTCAAGACGGCCTTCGTCTCGGCCGCACCCCTGGGCCGACTGGGCCAGCCCGACGAGATCGGTGCGACTGTGGCCTTCCTGATGTCACCGAAGGCGTCGTTCATCACCGGCACCCAGATCGTCGTCGATGGCGGGGTGACCTCGCGGCACGCCTAAGCCGCTGAGGACTGACGCTCGCGGGCGCTGGCTCGCAGTTCGATCCAGCGTTTGTGGATACGGTATTCGGTACTGCGCGGCATTCTGCCGGGGCCGTATTGGCCGCGGCCCCGGCGCCAAACCCGGCCCATCTTGCGTTCGGTACGCAGCGCGTCTGAGATGCATTTCGACGGCCGGCCCGCGGTGGTGAAGCCTTGTTCCATGAGCACGGCGGCCATTTCTTTGACGGTCATCGTACCGTGGACGGACAGCGTCATCGTCAGGACGTAGCGCAGGTTCGTTCGCTCGAGAAGCAGTGGTTCGCTTGGCATGCGACCAACGATTGCACTGGGGTCCGACGTTTTCGGGCAGCCTCGGCTCTTCAGTCACACTGGCCACATGCGTTCCTGTTTCGCACCATGCGCCGAATTGCCCGCCTCTATGCGACAAACGGCGGGTGTGCATGTAATGCGAAGGCGCAAACCGGATTTGTCGCACAGAGGCGGGCAGAACGAACTGTTGTCGTGCGCAGGTACGGGTGTGACTGCAGTGGCGCGGGGAGGCAGGTAGTGGCGGTCCAGGCTGGACCGCCTGCGAAACTAGTCGCTGGCAGGCAGCGGCTTGGCTTCCTTGATCGCCAGCGGGGTTGACCCGACCGACAGCGTTCCAGCGCCGGCCTTGGTCACCAGTACCTCGGCGCCGGCGTCGTCGACGTAGCGCTTGCCCATCAGGTTGCCGTCGGACAGTGCTGCGTCCAGGGACAACGAGCTGTCGACATCAGACCCCACGGCGACCATGGGAGCGCCGCCGGCGCACAGATCGTCGAGGCTGTCGGCGCTGCGCACCACGATCACCTGGGTGTCACAGACCTGGCTCTGCAGGCGGGTGCCGTTCTTGATCATGCGGGCTCCTTGGAAGGGGTGAGGTCGCGAACGAGGTCGCGGCGCAGGACTTTACCGGTGGCATTGGTGGGCAACTCACCGCGGAACACAACCCGGTCCGGGGTGCGTGATCCACGTAGCTGGCCGCGGACGAACTCGCGGAGCTCTTCAGGCGAAGGCTCGGTACCCGAGGGCACCACGACCGCGACGATGATCTGGCCCCACTCGGCATCCTCGACACCGACCACTGCGCAGTCCCGTACCGACGGATGCTCGACCAGCACGTCCTCGATCTCGGCGGGCGCGATGTTCTCGCCGCCGCGGATGATGGTGTCGTCCGAGCGGCCACCGATGAACAGGTAGCCCTCGTCGTCGAGCATCGCGACATCCTTGGTCGGGAACCAGCCCTCGGCGTCGAGCACCGAGCCGATGCCGGTGTAACGACCCGAAACCTGTTCTCCGCGAACGAACAACTCGCCGGTCTCGCCGGCGCCGAGTACCGTGCCGTCGTCGCCGCGGATCTGTACCTCGACGCCCGGCACCGGCTGACCCACTGAGCTGAGGCGGCGGGCCACGGCGTCGTCGGATGAGGCCAAGGCCGCGCGGTGATCGTCCGGGGTCAGCACGGCGATGGTGGAGCTGGTCTCGGTCAGCCCGTATGCGTTGACGAAGCCGACGTCAGGCAGCAGGCCAAGGGCCTTGCGTACCAACGGCAGGGCGACCTTCGAGCCGCCGTAGGCCAGGGTGCGCAGCCGACCGAGGTCGGTGGGCTCGGACTCAATAACGGTGATGATGCGGTCCAGCATGGTCGGTACCACGGTCGCCGAGCTGACGCCCTCGTCGCGCACCAGTCGGACCCATTCGCGCGCATCGAACTGCGGCAGGTAGACCATCTTTCGGCCCGCGTACAGGTTCGACAACGCGGCACTGACGCCGGCGATGTGATACGGCGGCACGCAGATCAGCGCGGCGTCACCAGGCTCGGCCGAGTCGAACTCGACACTGCCGGTGATGTAGCTGGTCAGGTTGTTGTGCGTCAGCTCAACGGCTTTGGGCTTGGACGTGGTGCCCGAGGTGAACAACACCACCGCCACCGAGTCCGGGTCGGCGAATTCGACGGTCGGCTCGGCAGCGCGGGCTGCGGCGACAAAGTCGGCAGACGACATCCCGGAAACCACGTCGGCGTACTCGGGGTCGACGATCACCAGCGGCTCGGGAAGCCGCTCGATCAATTCAGCCAGACCGGCCGCAGACAACCGATAGTTCAACGGTGTCACCGGAACTCCGGCTCGCGCCGACGCGAAAAGCAGCAGTGGCAGCATGGATGCACCGGCGCCGACATAGGCGACGTGCTGAGCACCCGATGCGGCGATGACGCCCGCCCCGCCGTCGGCGAGCGCGCTGAGTTCCTCAGTGGTCAAGCGGGTTTCACCGGCCACCACGGCAGTGCGGTCCGGATTGGCCGACGAGGCCATTTCCAACAAGAGTGAGATGCTCATGAGGCGGCTTACTTGTCTACGAAGATATCGATGATCGGGTTGTTACCTCCACCGTAACGCGACAGGTCGGAGTGCCCGGCGGACTTCAGGACGTCCGAGTCGATGAACGTCTGCGCGTTCACCTTGGCGGCCGCCTGGGTGAAGATGGCCACCGCGGCGTCAGCCATGATCTCCGGGCTCCGCGAGGACTCCAGCTGCTCTTTGCCGTCGGGGGAGTTCGCCACCGCCGAGGTGGCGATGTAGGTCTCGGGCCACAGGCAGCTGAACCCTATGTTGGTGCCGTCGATCTGGCGGTACTCCTCGGCCCAGCCCAGGGACAGCAGCGTCATGCCGTACTTGGACAGCGTGTAGGTCGGGTGTGCGCCGAGCCAGTACGGGTTCATGTTCATCGGCGGCGAGATGGTCAGCACGTGCGCGTTGTCCGACTTGCGCAGGTGCGGCAGGCACGCCTTGGTCAGCAGGAAGGTGCCGCGGACGTTGATGTCCATCATCAGGTCGTACTTCTTGGCAGCCAGCGCCTCGGTGGGCTCGGTGGCGATGGCGCTGGCGTTGTTGACGCAGATGTCGATGCCGCCGAAGTGCTCGACCGCGGTGTCGACGGCACGCGCGACATCTTCTTCCTTGCGCACGTCCCCCACCACAGCGACGCCCTTGCCGCCGGCCGCCTCGATCTCGGCGACCGCGGTGTGCACAGTGCCGGGCAGCTTGGGGTGGGGCTCAGCCGTCTTGGCCAGCAGCACGATGTTGGCGCCGTGACGGGCTGCGCCGAGCGCAATGGCCAGGCCGATGCCCCGGCTGGCACCGGAAACGACCAGGGTGCGGCCGGCAAGAGTGTGCTTGTCGCTGGACATGAGCCTCCTCGATGATCCCTCTGATGGTATTGCCATTCTCATTTTCTGCAAATGGCATATTCGCAGATCGACGGCGACGGGCGCGCACGGCCTGGTTGTCGGCCGTGCTGAACGCCGAGAAACAGCGTGCTGCGTGCACATTTCCCGGCACCGGTATTGGCATTCTCATTTTTGGCAAGTACGTTATCCAGTGATGAGCGAGATAGTGCAGACCCCGTCGGGTATCCCGCTGGAACCCGTATACGGCCCGAGTGACCGGGCCACCGAGCCGCCGGCGCCCGGCGAATACCCGTTCACTCGCGGTAACTTCGCTTCCGGCTATCGCGGCAAGACCTGGACCTTCCGGCAGTATTCCGGTTTCGGTACCGCAGAGGAGTCCAATCAGCGGTATCGCTACCTGCTGGGCCAGGGTGGCACGGGTCTGTCGGTCGCACTGGACCTGCCCACCCAGTGCGGCTACGACTCCGACGATCCGGAGTACGGCGAAGAAGTGGGTCGCGTGGGTGTTGCGGTGGACACGCTGGCCGACGCGGAGATCTTGTTCGACGGCATCCCACTGGACAAGATCAGCACCAGCTTCACCATCAACGGCACCGCGGCCATCCTGCTCGCCTTCTACGTCGCAGCCGCCGAGAAGAAGGGCGTACCGCGCGAGAAGCTCACCGGCACCATCCAGAACGACATCCTCAAGGAGTACGCCTCCCGAGGCACCTGGATCTGGCCTCCCGAGCCGTCGCTGCGACTGATCGCTGACACCATCGAGTTCTGTGCCGCCGAGGTGCCGCGGTTCAACGCCATTTCGGTTGCCGGAGCGCACTTCCGGGACGCCGGTGCCAATGCGGTGCAGGAGATGGCCTTCACTCTGGCCGACGGCGTCACCTACTGCGACACCGTCGTCGAGCGCGGTCGGATGACCATCGACAAGTTCGCCCCCCAGATCTCGTTCTTCTTCTACACGCACGGCGACTTCTTCGAGGAGATCGCCAAATACCGTGCTGGACGGCGTCGTTGGGCCACCATCGTGCGCGAGCGCTACGGCGCCACCACTGACAAGGCGTCGATGTTCCGGTTCGGCTGCGTGTCCGGCGGGGCGTCGCTCTATGCACCGCAGGCGCAGAACAATCTGGTGCGCGTGGCCTACGAGGCAATGGCTTCCGTGCTCGGCGGTGTGCAGTCGATGTTCACCGCGGCCTGGGACGAGCCGTTCGCGCTGCCCAGCGAGGAATCTGCGACGCTGGCGCTGCGCACCCAGCAGATCCTGGCTTACGAGACCGGCGTGACCAAAGTCGCTGACCCGCTGGGTGGTTCGTACTTCGTCGAGGCGCTGACCGATGCCACAGAAGAGCGCATCAAAGAGATCATGGCGGACCTCGACGCACACGGCGGCATGGTGCGCTGCATCGAAGATGGCTACCTGCAAGGGCTCATCGCCGACGAGGCGTTCAAGATTCACCACGAGACCGAATCCGGCGAGCGCCCGGTGGTCGGCGTCAACAAGTTCGTGGTCGAGGAGCCGGCACCGGACCTCGCCACGTACGAACTCGACGCCGAAGGGCGCGACAAGCAGCTCAAACGGCTGGCCAAGGTGAAGGCCGAGCGCGACGACGTCGCAGTGAAAGAGGCTTTGGCGGCACTGGCCCGGGGTGCGGAAGGTGATGACAACCTGATGCACCGGCTGATCGACTGCGCCAATGCGTATTGCACAGTGGGAGAGATGGTGTCGACGCTGAAGTCCGTGTGGGGCGAGTTCCAGCAGCCGGTGGTGTTCTGATGGTGCGCACGCGAGGAGCGATTCGATGAGCGACAGCCCTGTTCGCGTTCTGGTGGCCAAGCCTGGATTGGACGGCCACGACCGCGGTGCGAAGATCGTCGCCCGCACGTTGCGCGACGCCGGCTTTGAAGTGATATACACCGGCATCCGCCAGCGCATCGAGGACATCGTGTCGGTTGCACTGCAGGAAGATGTTGCGCTGGTGGGTCTTTCGATCCTGTCCGGCGCGCACGTGGCCCTGACCACTCGCACGGTGGATGCGCTGCGGGCGGCCGACGCCGGCGACATTGCGGTAGTGGTCGGCGGGACCATCCCGCAAGGCGACGTGCAGAAACTCCTGGATGCGGGTGCGGCAGCGGTCTTTCCGACCGGAACCGCCCTGGACACGCTGGTGACCGAGGTTCGGGCTCTGACAGAGAAGGCACAGGCATGAGACTTGGTGTGATGATCGGGGCCGAGCGCGGCGACATGGCGCGCAAGGTGTCCAAGCTGGTATCCGACATCCAATGGGCCGAATCGGCCGGGATGGATACCGCGTGGATGCCGCAGGTGCCCAACGACTTCGACTGCCTGACCATGGTGGCGCTGATGGCGGCGCACACGTCGCGCATCGAGTTGGGGACGGCAGTGGTGCCCCTGCAGGCGCAGCACCCGATCGCTCTTGCCCGCCAAGCACTTTCGACCCATGCCGTGGCCGAAGGTCGACTGGCGCTGGGCGTCGGGCCGTCGCACCACTGGATCATCCGCGACATGTTGGGCCTGCCCTACGACAAGCCCGCTGCCTACACACGCGACTACCTGCAGGTGCTGAACGCGGCGATCGCCGGAACCGGTAATGTCGACGTGGAGAACGATACGTTCACCGTGCACAACCCGACGGTGCTCGGCGCCGACACCCCGATGCCGGTGTTGGTCGCCGCGCTGGGCCCGGTCATGCTGCAGCTCGCCGGCGAGTTGGCTGACGGCACCGTGCTGTGGATGGCTGATGAGCGGGCGATCGGTGACCACATTGCTCCGAAGATCAATAGGGCGGCTGAAGGTGCTGGGCGTCCCGCGCCACGGATCGTCGCCGGTATCCCGGTCTGTCTTTGTGCTCCTTCGCAAGTCGATGAGGCCAAAGAGCGGGCCAACCGAATCCTGGGTGAGGCCGAGGTGTCGCCTAACTACCAACGGTTGCTGGAGCGTGGCGATGCGCGTGACGTTGGCGATCTGTGCGCAGCCGGTGATGAAGATGCAATCTTGCGGCGGTTCAAGCAGTTCGCCGATGCCGGCGTGACGGATCTGTCGGTGCGGTTGCTGCCGATCGGTGACAACCGCGACGAGCTGATTGCGTCGAAGTACCGCACCCGCGAGGTGATTGCGGAGCTCGCCAAGCAGGTCCGATGACGGATACCTCGCGCCGAAACTACGGTTCCTGTGGGGTTTCCGGCCGGATCCCGGCACAAACCGTAGTCTCGGCGCAATGACAGGACCGCTCGCCGGCATCAAGATTCTCGAGGTCGGCACCATGCTGGCCGGCCCATACGCCACCTTGATGCTGGCCGACCTGGGCGCTGAGGTGACCAAGCTCGAACCGCCTACCGGGGATATCTCCCGGCAGGTCAGCGACGACTATTTCGCCAGTCTCAACCGGGGCAAGCGCAGCGTCGTACTGGAGCTGGCGACCGATGAGGGCCAACGGCGGCTGGGCGAACTGGTGGCTGAATCCCATGCGCTGCTGGTGAATTTGAAGCCGTCGGCGATCCACAAACTGGGGCTGACCTACGACGCGCTGCGCAAGCACAACGAGAAGATCGTCTGCGTGGCGATCACGGGCTTCGGGTTGTACGACGGTGACGACCCGGCATTCGACTACATCGTGCAGGCGGCGACCGGCACTGCCGCGCTGACCGGGAGCCCGTCCGACCCACCCACGTTGCCGGGGTATTCCTCGGCGGACAACTCCACCGGATTGACTGCGGCCCTTGGGCTGTTGGCGCAGATCGTGTCCGGGCGCGGCGGCCAGATCGATGTCAATCTGCGCGATGTCATGCTGTCGCAGCTGAATTACCACGCGTCGGCGTATCTGAACAGTGGTGTGCAACCGCAGCGCCGGCCATTCGGCGCGCACTCGTTTTACGTTCCGGCACAACTGTTTCCAACTGCTTCCGGCTACCTGGCGCTGTTCATCACCCACGACGGTTTCTGGCGGTCGTTCGCCGGCGAGGCCGGCATTTCGGGCTTCGACACAATGGCCGAGCGGGCTGCCAACCGCGACGAGGTACTAGCCGTGGTCTCGGCAGCGCTGGCCACCGACACCGCGCTGAACTGGGAGGCGCGGCTCAAGCCGTTGGGCATCCCGGCCGCGGCGGTACGTACCTTGCCGGAAGCTCTGGAGGCACTGCCTGAAATCGTCGTGCAGGCCGGGCCATACCGATTGGTGGGCAGTTCCATCCGCGTCGACAGCTACACCCCGGACTACCGTCCGCCACCGGTCCTCGGCGCCGACACCTGACCCCACCTTTGCGCCCAAACGGACAAACGGGCCGCAAAGTGCGAGTAGAGCCGGCCAAAACGTCGATCTCGGCGCGTGGATGGGTACTAGATGAACATCGCCGGGTCGACGTAACTGGTCGGATCGACGCACTGTTCACGCTGGCGTTCGGTGCGGTGACGCACCACCGCCGGTATGCCCGTGGCGATGGATTCCGGCGGAACATCCCGTGTCACAACAGCATTGGCGCCGATCGCGGAATCGGCACCAATGCTCACCGGCCCCAGGATTTTGGCACCCGCACCGACGGTGACCCGGTCACCGATGGTGGGGTGGCGCTTGCCGTGCTGGAGGCTACGGCCGCCGAGCGTCACACCGTGATAGAGCATCACGTCATCACCGATCTCGGCCGTCTCACCGATCACCACACCCATGCCGTGGTCGATGAAGAACCGACGACCGATGGTCGCTCCGGGGTGTATCTCGATGCCGGTCAGGAAGCGGGTCAGTTGCGCCAGGATGCGCGCCGGTCCACGCAGTATCGGTTGTGCCCACATGCGATGCGCGATCCGGTGCGACCAGATCGCGTGCAGACCTGAGTACACCAGTGCGTTCTCGACATCACCGCGAGCGGCGGGGTCGTGACTGCGGGCATTGGCGAGGTCTTCGCGGACGGAGGACCACAAAGACATTGATCAGTCCCTGATGTGCTCGTACAGGGCAGTGGAGACGTACCGTTCTCCAAAGTCGGGCACGATCACCACGATCAGTTTGCCGGCGTTCTCGGGACGCTTGGCAAGTTCCAGCGCAGCCCACACGTTCGCCCCGGCCGAAATGCCGCCGAGGATGCCCTCGTCGGTACCCAGCGCGCGGGCTGTGATGATGGCGTCGTCGAATGCGACGTCGATGATCTCGTCGTATACGTGGCGGTCAAGAATCTCGGGGATGAAGTTGGCGCCCAGGCCTTGAATCTTGTGAGGCCCGGCATCGCCGCCGGTGAGAATCGGGGAATCCAGCGGCTCCACGCCCACGATCTGGACCCCGGGCTTGCGTGCCTTGAGGACGTGTCCGACACCCGTGAGGGTGCCACCGGTGCCGATACCGGCAACGAAGATATCCACTGCGCCATCAGTGTCGGCCCAGATCTCTTCGGCGGTGGTGGTTTCGTGGATCGCCGGGTTCGCAGGGTTGGCGAATTGGTCGGCAGCCACCGAGTTCGGCGTCTCGGCGAGAATCTGCTTGGCCCTGGCCACCGCGCCGGCCATTCCCTCCGATCCCGGCGTCAACACGATTTCGGCACCAAAGGCCCGCAGCATTACCCGCCGTTCCGTTGACATCGTCTCGGGCATGGTCAGGATGACCTTGTAACCACGGGCGGCGCCCACCAGCGCCAGCGCAATACCGGTGTTACCGCTGGTGGCCTCCACGATGGTGCCGCCTGGCTTGAGAGCTCCGGAGCGCTCGGCCGCGTCGACAATCGACACCCCGATCCGGTCCTTGACGCTGTTGGCCGGGTTGTAGAACTCCAGCTTGGCCACCACCTGCGCATCAAGCCCTGCGGTCAGGCGGTTGAGCCGAACCAGCGGCGTGCGCCCGACCAACTCCGTGACATCGCTATAAATGGTGCCCATCGCTGCCTTCCTGCCATCGCCGACCAGTCCGCGGCCTACCTACATCAAACCGTATTCGGTCCGACATGGGCGGATATGGATCGGGGTGAGGCAAAACGCGGGTCGTTGACGGGGGAGCGGCGCCTAGTCCTCGTAGTCGCAGACCACTGTCGGAGTAGTGGGAACGGCCTGGCAGGTCAGCACGTAGCCGTCTTCGACCTCGTCCTCGGTGAGGGCGTCGTTCACGCGCATGCTCGCGGCGCCCTCGGTCAGCTTGGCCATGCAGGTGCCGCAGTTGCCTGCCTCGCAGGAAAACGGCGGGGTCAGCCCGGCTCGGCGCGCCGTCTCCAGGATGGTCTCACCGGGAACCTGGCTGACCGAGGTGGTCTTGCGATCGAAGACGATGGTGACTTCGCCCGCTACCAGCGAATCTGCGGTCATTGACCCTCCTGACATTGGCATTCTGATATTGCGAGAATACTATTCTCCGATAATGATAGTATCTTCTCAACCGGAGTCGCCGAGGAGGATGCGTGGCTGATCGGGTCGTGCTCGTGTGCGGCGACCGGCAGTACAGCCGCGCCGATCTCGACGCGCTCGTCGACACTATGGCTGCCGAGTTGAGCCGCCGCGGCGTGGTGGCCGGCAACCGGGTGGCCTTGATGTCCTCCAATCGCCCAGAGTTCGTGGTCGCAGTGCTGGCTGTCTGGCGGCTGGGCGCTTCGGTCGTCCTGCTCAGCCCGGCATGGAAGCAAGCCGAGGTGCGGCACGCGCTGGCCCTGACCAGTCCGGTGGCGGCCGTCGGTGACCACGAGGTGCTGGCCGCGCTGATGCCGATGCTTCACCTTGATGAGCAGCTGTCGGAAGGCCACGTCGATCCGGCGCCGTCCGATGGTGAAGCAGTGCTGGTGTTCAGCTCCGGCACCACCGGCATGCCCAAGGCCGTTCGGCATACCCATCGGGGACTGGCCGCTGCCATCGCGCAATGGCGCACTGTGCTCGGGCTCAGCGACTCGGACCGCATGCAGATCATGACTCCGCCGTCGCACATTCTGGGTCTACTGAACATCCTCACAGCCCTGGACGCCGGTGTCTGGCTGCGGCTGCACTCGCGTTTCAACATCGACGCCATGCTGCGGCACATTCAGGATGACCGCATCACCGTCGAGATGGCTGTCGCGCCAATCGCTTTGGCGCTTGCCGCCCACCCGGACCTCGAGTCCTACGACCTGTCCTCACTGCGCTACATCATGTGGTGTGCGACGCCGGTGACGCCGAGCGTCGCCGAGGAGGTGACCCGCCGCACCGGGGTGCAGTGGTTGACCGCGAGTGGCTCGACTGAAGTGGTGTTGTTCTCCTGCAACGAAATAGGCGGAACCCTCGACACTGTCGGCAAGGCAGTGCCGGGTGTACAGATTCGCATCAGGGCGCTGGATTCGGACGACGTGCTCGGTCCGGACGGTGTCGGCGAAATCCAGGTGCGCTCGGAAGCCGTGATGTCCGGCTATCTGCCTGACGCCGATACCGAATCGGTCTTCGAGGACAGCTGGTACCGCACCGGCGACATCGGCTACCTGGACGCCGACGGCTGGCTCCGCATCACTGACCGTTCCAAGGAAATGATCAAGGTCCGCGGATTCCAAGTTGCCCCAGCCGAAATCGAAGGCGTCCTGCTCGGACATCCGGCGGTCGCCGACTGTGCGGTGTTCGGGGTACCAGACGAAGTCAACGGTGAGGCCGTGATCGCTGCGGTCGCCTGCTCAGGCCAGGTCGATGCGGGCGAACTGACCGCGCTGGTCGCCGACCGCCTGGCCCCCTACAAACGACTGTCGAATGTGGTTTTCGTCCCGGAGATTCCACGTCTCCCATCCGGAAAGGTGTTACGCCGAGTGTTAAGGGAGCAAGTGATGAGCGCTTGCGCGAAGAACAGAGGGCTCTGAGCATGAGCACTTATGCGAAGAACAGAGGCTCAGTATGAGCGCCTGCGCGAAGAACAGAGGGCTCTAGTGGACGTCCGTCTGACGGCCGAACAACAACAATTGCGGGAGGCCGCGGCCAGTCTGGCCGGCGAGCTCGGTCCCGGCTCGGTCGCCGAGCTGGACGATGAGGCCCGTCGAGCCCGCCTCGAAAAAGCTGTCGATGCAACAGGTTTCCGTACCTTGCGCACCGATGGCGCCTCCGGTGTGGAGGTGGCCATCGTCGCGGAGGAATTCGCCCGGGGTCTGGTGGACGTCCCGTTCGTCGGACCGATCCTGGCCGATGACCTGGCGCAGCGGACCGGTACCGCACCGGCGACCGTCGCCGGGGAGCCCGACAGTGTCGGCGCCGGGGTCGACCTGACCGCCGGCTTCCGTGGTGTTGTCGAATCGCCCGCCGAACTGGCCTCGCTGTCTGCTGAGGACGCATTGCGTTGGCAGGCCTTGGCTTTGACCGTGACCGCGGCCGACCTTGTCGGTGCGTCTCGTGGTGCACTTGCGTTGGCATCCGAGTACGCCAAGGTGCGCGAGCAGTACGGCGCCGCGATCGGCTCCTACCAGGCGATCGGTCATCTGCTGGCCGAAAGTCTGGCGTTGATCGAGGGCTCGATCAGCGTCCTGCGCCATGCCGCTTGGGCTGTCGACGAACTGCCCGGAGAAGAAGCTGTCCGGGCCGCAAAGATCGCCAAGATCTACTGCGCGCGGGCCGCTCGAACCGTGTGCGAGACCGCCATTCAGGTACACGGCGGCATAGGAAACACCTGGGAATGCCTGGCGCACGTGTACCTGCGCCGGGTGTTGGTGGCCACCGACACGTGGCCCGTCAAGCTTGAGGACTTGGAGGTCAGCGACCTTGGACTTTCGTGATTCGCCGGAGGAAGCCGCATTCCGGGAACGGTTGCGCGGCTGGCTGACCGATAACGCCAAGACCTACAAGGCTTCTGGCGACGACTACTGGTCCCGGATGGGTGAGTGGCACCAAGCGCTCTACGCCGCAGGATTTTTCGGGACCTCATGGCCCAAGGAGTTCGGCGGCCAGGACCTGGCTCCGGTGTACGACGTCATCGTCGACGAGGAGATCGCCCGGGCCGGCGCGCCGCCGCGTCCTTCCCTGGGCTACCTGGTGGTCGGCCTGGGCCACCACGGCAGCAAGGAACTGCAGCAGAGGTTCCTGCCGGGGATGATCAACGGCACCGAGCGTTGGTGCCAAGGGTTTTCCGAGCCGGGTGCCGGTTCTGACCTGGCGTCGCTGACCACCACGGCGGTGCGCGACGGTGACGATTACGTCATCAATGGGCACAAGATCTGGACCAGCTACTCCGATGTCGCCGACTGGTGCCTGGTGCTGGCCCGCACCGACAAGGACGTGCCGCGCCACAAGGGCATCTCGGCGTTCATCGTCTCGATGCACCAGGACGGCATCGAGCAGCGGCCGCTGCAGATGATCAACGGTGTGACAACCGAATTCGGCCAGGTGGCCTTTGATGGCGCCCGGGTGCCTGCGGCCAACATGGTCGGTGCACCGGGTGACGGCTGGAAGCTCGCGATGACCGTAGTCAGCCACGAGCGCGAGCCTTCGACGCTGGGTTACTCGGCGCGGTACGGAAAACTGGTGCGGCAGATGGCTTCCGGTTACGAGGGTCGACTGCCCGAGGACCTGGCCTGGGCCGGCGTGCAGGCCGAGATGCTGCGTCTGCACGTGCGTCGTCGGCTTTCCGAGCAGCTCGACGGAATCACTCACGGCCCCAACGGGTCTCTGGACAAGCTGCTGATGACCTGGGTGGAGCAGTCTGTCGGTCATGCCGCGTTGGCAGTCACCGGAACCAGAGATCCCGAATTGCTGAGTGCCTACCTGTACAGCCGCGCCCAGAGCGTCATGGGTGGCACGTCACAGATTCAGAAGAACATTATCGCGCAGCGCATCCTCGGTTTGTGATGAGCGCTTGCGCGAAGAACATTCGGACTAGATGAGCGCTTGCGCGAAGAACGATTTGGACCAGTAGGAGACTGAATGTACGGAATGCCAGATGAAATCGATGTCAAGGCCGACGGCGACCTGCGCATCATCACCCTCAACAGGCCCGATGCGCTCAACGCCGTCAATGACAATCTGCACGTGGGCCTGGCGAGGATCTGGGAAGAACTCAACGAGGATGCCTCGGCACGTGCGGCCGTGATCACCGGTGCGGGACGGGCCTTTTCGGCCGGCGGCGACTTCAACTACCTCGACGAACTGCGTCGCGACGAGGCGTTGCGGCAGAAGACCATCAAGCACGGTCGGGACCTGGTCATCGGCATGGTGCGCTGCCGGATTCCGGTGGTCGCCGCGGTGAACGGTCCGGCTGTGGGCCTGGGTTGTAGCCTGGCCGCGCTGTCGGACATCGTCTACATGGCGCCGGGCGCGCACTTCGCCGATCCGCATGTGCAGATCGGTCTGGTCGCTGCTGATGGTGGCCCGCTGGTCTGGGGTTCGCAGATTTCTCTGTTGCAGGCCAAGGAGTTCGCGCTGACCGCCACTCGGATCAAGGCTGAGCGCGCACTCGAACTCGGACTGTGCAACCACGTCGTCGAGGATCCGCTGGCTGAGGCAATCGCGTGCGCGCGCAAGCTCGTGGAGCTGCCCAAGCAGGCCGTCGAGGCGACCAAGCGGCTGATGAACATCCAGCTCGAGCAGAAGGTGATGGCGTCGCTGGATTACGCCAACTTGGCCGAGTACGTGTCGTTCGGAACCGCCGACTTCAACCGGATCGTGGACGGGCTGATAGCGAAGAACTAGCGCGGTTCCCACGCATCAGCCGCGGGGTAACTCGACGGTGAAGGTGGCGCCACTGCCGACGCCGCCACTTGCCGCTGTGATGTGGCCATGGTGGGCTTCGACAAGGGCTTTGGCGATCGACAACCCGATGCCTGAGCCGCCGTGGGCCCGGTCGCGGGCGGAATCGGCGCGGTAGAACCGTTCGAACAGACGGGGCAGATGCTCGGCGGCGATGCCGTCGCCGTCATCTGCGACCCGGATGCGTACTACGCCGTCGGTTGAGCTCGCCGTCACCCGGACCGTTCCGCCTTCAGCGGTGTGCCGCAGCGCATTGGTCAGCAGGTTCGCCAGCACCTGATCGAGCCGCTGCGGATCGGCCCACAGCTCGGGCAAGTGCGGGTCGCTATGCGACGTCAGCAGAACGCCTTTGGTGCGGTACGGTGCTGCAAAAGCATCCACCGCAGTGGTGATCAGCGCAGCGGGGGAGACGTGCTGCGCATCGAGTTGCGCGGCGTCGCGTTCGGCTTCGGTCAGCGCTCGCACATCGGAGCTGAGTCGGGCCAACCGTCGGGTCTGGTCTCGTAAGACGGCGATCGTGGTTTGGTCGAGGGGATGGATACCGTCCTCGACTGATTCAAGGTACGCGTCGATCACCGACACCGGGGTACGGAGTTCGTGGGCCAGATCGGCCAGCAGCTGACGCCGGGTCGTCTCCACCGCACCGAGCTGTTCGGCCATCGTGTTGAAGGCATCCGCGATGGCGTCGAACTCCGTGCCCAAGTGTGGTGGTGAGACGCGAATGTCGTAGTCGCCGTTGGCGACTGCGGTAGCGGCAGCTGCGAGTTCAGTGGTCGAGCGGTGCATTCGGCGGCTGAGGTACCAGCTCAGCGCCAACGCCGTGGTGGCCGCGACGGCCAGTGAAATGCCCACTGCCACCGCGGTTGCCTGCCGGAAGGTGTGCTCGTAGGGGTGGGGACCGGTGCGTCCGGGGATCAGCACGTCCCGCATCACACGTCGGAACATGGGCGGGCCGATCAATATTGCGACGGTGCTCGTGGTGGCTATCGCCGCGATGACCACCACTGCGTTGGTGATCAGCAGCCGCGTCTGAATTCCGCGCCGGCTGCGTGGATGTTTCGGGTCCGGAACGGCCATCAGCCTTCTCCCATCCGGTAGCCGACGCCGCGCACCGTGGTGACATAGCGTGGCTCGGCGGAGTTGTCACCGAGTTTGCGTCGCAGATGGCCGACATGAACGTCGACGACGTTGTCGTTGCCGAACCACGATTCACCCCACACGGCCTCCAGCAGTTGGCGCCGGGTCCACACCTGTCGGGGCCGCGACGACAGCGTAACCAGCACGTCGAATTCCGTGCGGGTCAGCATGATCGGTGATCCGCCCAGGTGCGTCTGCCGACTCTCCAGGTCGATGTGGAGATCGCCGAACACCCGCGGCGGTGTCCCGGTCGCATCGACTGCAGGTTCGGCTTCTCGACGCGGCCGGCGCAACATCGCGCGGATGCGGGCCACCAACTCGCGCGGGCTGAACGGCTTGGTCACGTAGTCGTCGGCGCCCACCGACAATCCCACGATGGTGTCGATTTCGGTGTCCCGGGCGGTCAGCATGACGACATAGGCATCGGAGAAGACACGCAGTTGACGGCACACCTCGATGCCGTCGAGGCCCGGCAGACCGATGTCGAGGATGACGACGTCGGGGTCGGTTTCCCGCGCCGCAGTCACCGCCGACAGTCCATCGGCCGCCACCGTGACGTCGAACTGCTCGCGGCGCAGATAGCTGGCGACTACGTCGGCGAGCGCCGCCTCATCGTCAACGACCAGTGCGCGCAGACCCTGCGTGACTTCGGTGGCGTTCACCTGCTCATAGTGCACCCGCGCTCGGGCCTGGTCGATCTAAAGACGTGGTCGGAGGTGGCTTCTTTAACGAATCTTCATCGTTTCATCGCGGAACCCTTGTCGGCCGATTCGACGCTTGGAGTCGTCAATGAGCACCACCCACGAAGGGAAACCACCATGTTCAGCAAGATTGTTTTGGTCTCCACCGCTGCCGCTGCTCTGACGACGGCAGCACTCACTGGCGCAGGTCTGGCGCAGGCCGCGAGCGCGTCGGGTAACAATGCTTCGGACGTCATCGGCACGCTGCGTAGCGAGGGCTACAACGTTCAGGTCGACGGCACCCCGAGCGGGCCGTTGTCAGGATGTACGGTGACCGACGTCCACGGCCTGCCCGACGCGGCCGATGCCCTGACGCAGCGCGCCGATTCGCGGGTGATCACCAACGTTTACGTCGACGTCGACTGCGCGTCGGACTCCTGAGCGGCAGGCGCTACAACGACATCTCTTCGGAACGCTGCACCGTCCCGGTGATGCCCGTTCCATCCTGAGCTGCCAAAAGCACTGCGGCACGGCCCATCGCCTCGGGCGGTTCCACGTACTCCGGCGGCACCTCGATGCCGCCACCGCCGGCCTGCCAGCCTTCGGTGAGGACGACCCGCGACGGGCTCAGACAGTTCACCGCGATGTTGTCGTCTTTGAGGTCGGCGGCCAACCCGAGATACAACCGCTCGGCCGCGGCCTTGGACACCCAGTAGGCGTTGGCGCCGGGCATCCCGACTCCGGTGGTGGTGATGGCCATCAATGAACCACCACCGCGCGCTCGTACGTGTGGGATTACCGCCTTGGTCACCAGGAAGACACCGGTCAGATTGACATCCAGGCACCGCTGCCAGCGCTTGAGCGGCGTGGACTCGATGGGTCCCAGCCACAGCACACCGGCGTTGGCCACCAGGATGTCGATGCCACCGAACTCCGAAACTGTCGCTGCGACAGCCGCTTCCACCGATTCTTCGCTGGTGACATCGCACGGCACCGGCAGCGCGCGGCCGCCCGCTTCGGCAATGCCGGCGGCCACCGACCCGATGGTGCCGGGCAAACGACCCTGCTCCTCGGATCGGGCGGCCACCGCTACCGCGGCTCCTTCGGCGGCCAGCGCTGCGGCAATGGTCGCCCCGATGCCGCGGCTGGCGCCGGCGACGAACGCGACCTTCCCGTCGAGCGTCATTACCGCGGGGGGAACCGCAGTGCGCCGTCGAGGCGGATGATCTCGCCGTTGAGGTAATCGTTCTCGGCGATGCTCTGCGCCAGCTGGGCGTACTCGGTGGAACGGCCCATGCGCTTCGGGAAAGGCACCTGCGGACCCCAGTACTGCTCAAGCTGGTCAGCGGCCTTGCCGTAGGCCGGGGTGTTGATGGTGCCTGGCGCAATGGTGACGACGCGAATCCCCAAGGGGGACAGGTCACGAGCGGCAACCAGGGTCATGCCCAGCACACCGCCCTTGGCTGCCGCGTACGGTAGCTGGCCAATCTGACCTTCGTATCCGGCGATCGAGGCCGTGTTGATGATGACGCCGCGGGCGCCCTCCTCGAGCGGCTCGGTCTGCGCGATGGCCGCGGCCGACAGGCGCAGCACGTTGAACACCGCCGTCAGATAGAACTTGATGGTCTTCTCGAAGCCCTCGAGGTCCAGCGGCGAGCCGTCTTTGCCGATCAACCGACCGCCCGCTGCTGGGCCACCGTGGGTATCGACCGAAATACGCAGCGGTGCAAGTGCTTGCGCCTCCGCGATTGCGGCGTTGACCGATTCTTCGGAGGTGGCATCGGTGCGCACATACTTCACGCCGAGCTCGGCTTCGAGCTCCTTGCCCTTCTCGTCGGCAAGGTCGGCGATGACGACCTTGGAGCCCGCCGCGTGCAGCCTGCGTACGGTGGCTTCACCGAGTCCGCCGGCTCCGCCGACGACGATCGCGGAAGTACCTGCGATTTCCATGCCATTTCCCTTCTTGCAACTCAGACTCTCAGCTTGAGAGAATAGCATTCTCATGCTAGATCGGGAGGAATAAGCTCAGTGCTGAAAGCCGTGAACGCGGTCGGACCCTGCGGCATAGGCTCGCGGTAGATGGCCGAACAAAAGTCAGTCTCCGACCTCATTGCCGCGGCACGTGGTGGATCGGTGCGTGCCGCCGGCCGGCTGCTCAGTCTGGTTGAAAGTGATCGGCGTGCAGAGGTTCTCGAGGCTATCGAGCCCGCGCCGGTGCGTGTCATCGGCATCACCGGACCGCCGGGAGCGGGCAAGTCGACGACCATCGCGGTGCTGGTGGCGGCCTACCGGGCGCGCGGGCGACGGGTTGCCGTCCTGGCCGTCGATCCGTCGTCGCCGTACAGCGGGGGAGCGCTGCTCGGTGACCGGATCCGGATGGCCCAGCACATCAATGACTCCGATGTGCTGATTCGATCGGTTGCTGCCCGGGGTCACCTGGGTGGACTGGCAGCGGCAGTGCCGGCGGCGATCGGATTGCTCGGCGCGCTGGCCTACGACGTCATTCTCATCGAGACGGTAGGCGTCGGGCAGTCCGAGATCGAGATCGCGGCGGTTGCCGAGCCGGCGGTGGTGATCCTCAACCCTGGCGCGGGTGACGCGATCCAGGCCGCCAAGGCCGGACTGCTCGAGGTCGCCGACATCGTCGCGGTCAACAAGGCCGACCGCGAGGGGGCCGATCAAACGGTGCGCGACCTGCATGCAGAAACCGATGCCCCCATCCTGAAAATCGTTGCGGCCCAAAACCAGGGCATCGACGAGTTGGTCGAGGCCATCGACGACCATCACCGCGCCGACACCCCTGAGCGGCGGGCGGCCCGAGCCCGCGCCCAACTGCTGTCGTTGGCGCAGAGCGCGCTGCGTAATCACACCCAACTCGACGTGCTCTCGGCGGGGATCGCCACAGGTGAGATCGATGTGTATACGGCGACCGCGCGGCTGCTCAACCTCAATCACCACACTGATGAGAATGGGGTTACCGGTTTCCAGTAATGGTGTTGTACGATTTCGCCAACGTATTCTTCCGGCGTATTTGAGGAACCTCATGCAGAAGCCACTTGCCCCCGAGATTTCCACCTGGCCCGACGAAAACCCGCAGCTCATCGGCAGTCAGTGCGGTGCCTGCGCGGCGACGGTCTTCCCCAAGCAGCAGTACTGCCCCAAGTGCAGCAAGGCCGAGATGGCCGATCTGCTGCTGCCGCGCCGCGGCAAGGTGATCGCCTGGACCACGCAGGGCTTCCCGCCGGGAGCGCCGTATGCCGGCCCGACCGGCAAGGACTTCGTCCCGTTCGGCGTCGGTCTGGTTCAACTCGGCGACGTGGTCCGCGTCGAGGGCCGCTTGACCGAAAACGACCCGGCCAAGCTGGAATTCGGCATGGAGGTCGAGCTGACCATGGCTCCCTTCGCCACCGATGACGAGGGCAATGAGCTGGTGACCTTCTGGTTCCAGCCGGTTTAATCGAGACGTTCCGAGAGGTTTCACAGTGTCTAGCGATGTAGCGATCATCGGTGTCGGAATCCATCCGTTCGGCCGGTTCGAGAAGACCGCGATGGAGATGGGCGCCGAGGCCATCCAGGCTGCGTTGGCCGACGCCAAGTTGGAGTGGAAGGACATCCAGTTCGGTTTCGGTGGCAGCTATGAGGTGTCGAACCCGGACGCGGTGACCCGCCTGGTCGGTCTGACCGGCATCACGTTCACCAACGTGTTCAACGCGTGTGCGACGGCGGCCAGTGCCATCCAGCAGACTGCCGACACCATTCGTCTGGGCAAGTACGACATCGGCATTGCGATCGGTATGGACAAGCACCCGCGCGGTGCTTTCACCGACGACCCGGCCAAGCTTGCGCTGCCGCAGTGGTACGCCAACAACGGTCAGTTCGTCACCACCAAGTTCTTCGGGATGAAGGCCAACCACTACATCCACAAGCACAACATCTCCGAGGAGACGTTGGCACGAGTGGCCAACAAGAATTTCCGTAACGGTGTGCTGAACCCGAATGCGTTCCGGCGCAAGGAGATCTCGGTCGAGGAGATCATGGCCTCGCCGGTGCTGAACTACCCGCTGCGGCAGTACATGTTCTGTGCGCCTGACGAGGGCGCCGCGGCAATCATCATGTGCCGCGCTGACATCGCGCACAAGTACACCGACAAGCCGATCTACGTGCGGGCCAGCGAGATTCGCACTCGGACCGCCGGCGCGTACGAGGTGCACGCAACGTCGGCTCTGCTGGACGAGGACGTCGCGCCCACCGTCTACGCCGCGCGTGCGGCTTACGAGGCAGCCGGCATCGGCCCCGAGGACGTCGACATCGCACAGCTGCAGGACACCGACGCCGGTGCCGAGGTCATCCACATGGCCGAGACCGGACTGTGCGCCGACGGCGAGCAGGAGAAGCTGTTGGCCGACGGCGCCACCGAGATCGGCGGCTCGCTGCCGATCAACACCGACGGCGGGCTGATCGCCAACGGCGAGCCGATCGGTGCCTCAGGCCTGCGGCAGATGCACGAGTTGGTGCGTCAGCTGCGTGGCGAGGCCGGCGACCGTCAGGTACCTGGTAACCCGCGGGTCGGCCTGGCCCAGGTCTACGGCGCGCCGGGCACCGCATCGGCGACCATCCTGTCGCTGTAGTTTTCTCGCGAGCAGACTCAAATGTCCCGAAACACAGCGTGTTGCGGGACATTTGCGTCTTCCCATGGACTTAAGGAAAGGTGCCCTCATGGCTGCAGAAAACGTTGAGTACAAGTACGTCACGTACGAAACCCTGGACGAGGGCACCATCGCCCGGATCATGCTGAACCGGCCGCAGGCGCGCAACGCGCAGAACCGCGGTCTACTGGTGGATCTGCATGACGCGTTCCTGCGCGCCGAAGAAGACGACACCGTCCGCGTGGTGATCCTGGGCGGCAACGGTCCGATGTTCTCCTCCGGCCATGACCTGGGGTCGGCCGAGCAGCGCAGCGAATACATGCCGGGCCCGGATCAGCACCCCAGCTTCCGGGGTAACGGCGCCACCCGTCAGGGCGCCGAGAGCCTGATGATTCAGGAATGGCACTACTTCTTCGAGAACACCCTCCGCTGGCGGAATCTGCGCAAGATCACCGTCGCCTCGGTACACGGTGACGTGTACGCCGCGGCGTTGATGCTGATGTGGTCGTGTGACCTGATCGTGGCCGCCGACAACACCCGCTTCGCCGACGTGGTGGGCACCCGGCTGGGCATGTGCGGTGTCGAATACTTCGCGCACCCTTGGGAATTCGGGCCCCGTAAGACCAAGGAACTGATGCTCACCGGCGATACCCTGTCGGTGGAAGAGGCGCACGCCCTGGGCATGGTGTCCAAGGTCTTCCCGGCCGAGGAATTGGCCGACAAGACCCTGGAATTCGCCCGCCGGATCGCCAAGGTGCCGACCATGGCCGCGCTGCTGATCAAGGAATCGGTGAACCAGACGCAGGACAACCAGGGTTTCTACAACTCGCTGCACGCCTGCTTCACCATGCACCAGCTGAATCACAGCCACTGGGCGCAGGTGCACGAGAACAGTTTCCCGGTCGGATTGGCCGAGGACGGTCTGGAGGACTGGAAGACCGCCGGCCCGCCGAAGGCTGCGGTCAAAGACCAGCCGTAGGTTCTTTGGCTGCGGTCGCAAACCACACGGGCCACATCAGTCCCGTCGTTACGCGAGGTCAGTTATGCCCGCCTCTGTGCGACAACCGTTGTGCTGCAACGAAGTTGTCGCACCGAGGCGGGCAAATCTACCTGGTTCTCCAGTAGGGACCCATGAGGCAGATGTGACCAGAGGCGGCCGCACCGGCGGAGCGCACAGAATCCGCTAGGACGCTGACTCGCCGGTCGCGGCGGCGTATCCGCTGCGGTAACCGAAAACCATTGCCGGACCGAGGGTTCCGCCGGCGCCGCCGTAGGCCTTGCCGGTGACTCCGGCCATTGCATTGCCCGCCGCATACAGCCCCGGGATCACCGATCCGTTTACGTGGCGTACGGCGCCATCGCGGTCGGTGCGTGGCCCACCCTTGGTGCCCATCGCACCGACGGTCACGGGCACGGCGAAGTACGGGGCGGTGTCGATGGGACCGAGGGTCTTCAGCGCCGGGGTTGCTCCGGCGGCGTCGCCCCAGTACCCGTCGTATGCGCTGGAGCCGCGGCCAAAGTCAGGGTCAACCTCGTTGGCCACGTTGGCATTCCACGCCGCGAGGGTGGCGGCCAGACCCGCCGCCGAGATACCGGTCTTGGCCTCCAGCTCTTCGAGGGTGGCCGACTGGCAGAACCAGTCCGGCACTTCGTCGCTCCCCGTCGCTCCGCTCGCCCCGGCCCCTTCGGGATCGACGCCGAGAAATCCGTACTTCTTCAGGTGCAGTGAGTCGAAAACGATCCAGGCCGGGTCGTTCAGGTAGCCGAACCGCGGATCGAGGTGATGGAACGGCCCGGCCATCGAGTTGTATTCGCCGGCTTCGTTCAGGAAACGTCGCCCGGCCCGGTTGACGATGATGCTGCGCGGACGAGTGCGCTCCAGGCGTACGCTGCGGCTGCGTGGCTTGCCCTCGAAGGTGTCACCAGGGATCTGCACGATGGGCACCCACCAGGCCTCGCCCATGTTGGCCAGATCGGCACCCTGCGCCATGGCCATCCGCAGGCCGTCGCCGGTGTTGTTGGGCGGGGACACCGGTCCATGCATGGGGCCCCGAAGATAGGCGTCGACCAGCTCGTCATCCCACTCGAACCCGCCGGTGGCCAGCACCACGCCGCGGCGAGCACCGACGCGGATCTCCATGCCGCCCACGTTGATCCGCACGCCGGTGATCCGGCCGTCGGCGGCATACAACTCGAGCGCGCGGGCCTCGGTCACCGGCACGATGCCGCGGTCCAGCAGCCCTTTGAGCAGCCCGGCGATCAGCGCGGTGCCGGCCACGCATACGTCGGCGTCATCGACGACGGCGTGGATGCGAGCGCGGGTTTCGGCGTCGATACCGACATTGCTGAAGTCGGCCGGAAATGAGGTGATGCGGTCGCGCCAGTCGCCGACTTCGGCCAGATTGAACGGCTTGGCATTCAGGGAGCGACCACCGCCGGGTTGTCCACCGGGCAGTTCGGGCTTGTAGTCGGGGAAGCCCTCGGCCACCTCGAACTTCAGATCGCTGTGTGCCTCGATGAAGTCCAACATCTGAGGCCCGGTGCGGACGAAGGTCTCGACCAGTGCCGTGTCCATGGCGCCGAGCGACTGGGCTTCCAGATACTTGAGGGCATCCTCGACGGTCAGCTCACCACCGGCGGCCCGGTTGTGCGCCGGAATCCAGGCGATACCACCGGACACCGCCGTCGTGCCACCGATCGTTGCGGCCTTTTCGTACACCGCCACCTCGGCGCCGTTGACCGCCGCCGTCAGCGCCGCGGTCAAGCCGGCCCCGCCGGTGCCGAGTACGACGACGTCGACCTCACGATCCCAATTGCTCACGGGCCCAAATCCTTTCGGTCGGCTGAATGATCAGCAGACGAATCAGCTCAGTATGTCCGTCAACCGCTGCGCGGCCGCGATAACGGTGTCTCTGCCCTTCAACAGAACGTCCTCGCGGTGCGATATGACGTTGATGCAGGTCGGAGGTGACGGAGGACGCCGGCGGACCGGAACGGCCAATCCGAAGGTATCTGGTTCGATCTCGCCGTGGGTGATAACCCAGCCTTGTTCGCGGGTCTGCGGAACCAACTCACGTTCGTCCGGGCGTGGCGCCATGCTGGACAGTAGCGCAACGCCGGCGGCGCCCCGATCCAGGGGTTCACGGCTGCCTTCGTGAAATGTCAGTTGGTAGAAGACCAGTGTCGGCACGATGACGGCGATGGCTACCTGCTGGTCGCCTTCGGCCACCAGCAGCGAGACTGTTGCGCCGAGGTCATCGGCCAGCGTGCGCAGGGTCGGGACGCACAACTGGCGCAGGTTGTTGTCAAAGGACGCACCGAGCGCAGCCAGTGCCGCGGCGGGCCGGTAGCGCCCGTCTTCGCCCTTGGTGATGTAGCGGTGCTGTACCAGCGTGGACAGCAGTCGGTAGGCGATGGTCCGGTGCACGCCGACGTGATCGGCAACCTGTTGTGCGGTCACTCCGGCGGGGGACGTGGACACGGCCTGGAGTGCACTGAGTCCCCGGCTCAGGGTCTGTGACCCGACCGCCGCTTTGTCTACGGCGTTTCCGTCCACGGCCTTGACAGCGGCCATCAGGAGAGTGATGCTCTATACATAGTGCACATGATAGTGCGATATTAGCACATATCGATTGCAGAACAAGAGAATGTCATTTCCGCTATAGATAGCGGGTAACTATAAGGAGGCGGGGCCGCATGGAGGTGTCCGAGCGCAAGTTCGAGAGCATCTGGAGTGATCTCCAGGGCGTCGCGTTCTCGCAGGGCTACCTCGATGTCGCGGGGGTGCGTACCCGCTACCTGCACGCCGGTGGCAAGAGCAAGCCAACCCTGGTGCTGCTGCACGGATCCGGCGGCCACGCCGAGGCCTACGTGCGCAATCTCGAGGCCCACGCCGAGCACTTCTCGACCTGGTCCATCGACATGCTGGGCCACGGTTACACCGACAAGCCCGGCCATCTGCTTGAGGTCTCGCACTACGTCGATCACCTGATCGCGTTCTTCGACACCATCGGTGCCGACAAGGTGTACCTGTCCGGTGAATCGCTTGGTGGCTGGGTGGCGGCCCGAGCCGCCTCCGACCATCCCCACCGCATCGAGCGCCTGGTGCTGAACACCGCCGGCGGATCGCAGGCCGACCCCGAGGTTATGAAGCGGATCATCACGCTGTCCATGGCGGCTGCGGAGAACCCGTCATGGGAAACCGTGCAGGCCCGGATCAAGTGGCTGATGGCCGACAAGTCCAAGGACTATGACGACATCGTCGCCAGCCGGCAGCATATCTATCAACTGCCGGGCTTCGTGGCCGCGATGAGCGACATCATGGCTCTGCAGGACCCGGTCATCCGGCAGCGGAACCTGCTGGGCCCCAACGAATACGGTGCCATCAAGGCCCCGACCCTGGTGCTGTGGACCAGCGACGACCCGACTGCAGACGTCAGTGAAGGCCGACGCATCTCCGAGATGATCCCGGGCGCCCGGTTCATCGTGATGCCCGACTGTGGTCACTGGCCGCAGTACGAAGATCCGACCGAGTTCAACAAGATCCATATCGACTTCCTGCTGGGGCGCGACGCGTGACCGATTCCGTGGATGTCGTGATCGTCGGCGCCGGCCCGGTGGGGCTGACACTGGCGAACATCCTGGGCCTGCAGGGCATTCGGACGCTCCTCATCGAGGAGCGCGACTGCCTGATCGACTACCCTCGCGGCGTCGGGCTGGACGACGAGTCGCTGCGGGCATTCCAGTCGATCGGCGTGGTGGACAACGTGTTGCCGCACACCGTGCCCAACCAGATCCTGCGGTTCTACGACGGCAAGCGCCGACTACTGGCCGAAATGGCTCCGGCCAACCCGCTTTACGGCTGGCCCCGGCGTAACGGCTTCGTGCAGCCGATGGTCGACGCCGAGTTACTGCGCGGCCTGGAACGCTTCGAACACGTGAATGTGCGCTGGGGCACCCAAATGTCGACCTGCACTCAGGACGCCGACGGGGTCACCGTTGAGATCGACGGTGCTGAGCCGGTGCGCGCCAAATATGTGGTCGGATGCGATGGTGGGCGCAGCGCCACCCGGCACATCATGGGTGTGAGCTTCGAGGGAACGACGTCCGAAACCCGTTGGCTGGTCATCGATGTCGCCACCGATCCACTGGGGCATCCCAACAGTGAGGTCGGTGCCGATCCCTCCCGCCCGTATGCCTGCATTTCCATTGCGCACGGTATCCGCCGGTTCGAGTTCATGATCCATGCCGACGAATCCGACGAACAGGTCGAACAGCCCGAGTTCATCGCCCGGATGCTCAAGCCGTTCGTGCCGTACCCCGAACGCGTCGAGGTGATCCGGCACCGCGTCTACACCCACCACTCGAGGATCGCCGGAACGTTCCGCAAGGACCGGATGCTGCTGGCCGGTGATGCGGCCCATCTGATGCCGGTATGGCAGGGCCAGGGCTACAACAGCGGCATCCGCGATGCCTTCAACTTGGGCTGGAAGCTGTCCGCAGTTGTCAACGGGCAAGCCGGTGACGCACTGTTGGACACCTACGACATCGAACGGCGCAAGCACGCCCGCGCCATGATCGACCTTTCCACCCTGGTTGGTCGTGTCATCTCACCGACGGGTCGTCGTGTTGCGGCATTGCGGGACGCGGTGATTCGTGCCGCTGCAGTGGTTCCCACCCTCAAGCGTTACATCCTGGAGATGCGGTTCAAGCCGATGCCGCGCTACGAGCAGGGCGCGGTGGTGCACCTCACGAAACCGACCGACACCGCACCGGCCGGCACCTTGTTCATCCAGCCCCGGGTGGACACCCGCGATAAGCAGAACGTCTTGCTCGACGACGTACTCGGTACGGGTTTCGCTATCCTCAGCTGGAACAACAACCCGCGAAAACTGCTGGGCGAAGAAGCCTTCGCATTGTGGCGCAGCTTCGGTGCGACGTTCGTCGCGGTCCGCCCGAGCACCCAGCTGAACTGGACCGGCCACGACGACCCCGAGGTCGTCATCGTCGGCGATCGCACCGGTGCGCTCAAAACATGGTTTGACGGCCATGCCGAATCGGTGCTGTTCCTTCGGCCGGACCGATGCATCGCCGCGGCCGGAATTGCCCAATTGGCACCCGAACTCAGCGACAAGCTGGCCAAGGTCCTGCATCTCACGCCGGGAGGCTCTCATGGAAACGCAACTGGCTCTGTGCTGCATGTCGCACAGCCCGCTGCTGAATCTGCCGGGACCATCACCGGAGCTGCTGGATGACATCTACGGAGCCATTGCGCAGGCCCGCGACGCCGTACGGGCCTTCGACCCCGAGCTGGTCGTCATCTTCTCGCCGGACCACTACAACGGGTTCTTCTACCGCACCATGCCGCCGTTCGCGATCGGGATCGCAGCGTCCGGAGTCGGCGATTACGGCACCCAGAGCGGACCGCTGAACGTGCCCAGTGAGCTTGCCACCCAATGTGTTTCGTCCGTCATGGAGGCAGGGGTCGATGTCGCGCTGTCCGCGGCGATGGACGTCGACCACGGCACCGTGCAGCCCCTGCAGGGACTGTTCGGTGACGCCACCGCCAAGCCGGTGATCCCGATCTTCATCAACTCGGTGGCCACGCCCTTAGGGCCGATTCGTCGGGTACGGGCGCTCGGCGCCGCGGTCGGGGAGTTCCTCTCCGGATTGGGCAAGCGCGTGCTGATCGTGGGCTCCGGTGGGCTGTCGCATGATCCGCCGGTGCCGACACTGGCCACCGCGCCGCCCGCCGCGCACGGTCGAATCGTGCACGGCGAACCGATGAGTGCCGAGGGCCGCATGGCCCGCCAGCAGACCGTGATGACGGCCGCACATGAATTCGCCCATGGCGACAGCCAATTGCACCCGCTGAACCCGGAATGGGACCGGGCACTGCTGGACCTGCTGGACTCCGGCCGGATCGACGAGGTCGACGGCTGGACCAACGAATGGATCGCTGAAACCGCGGGCAACTCGGCGCATGAGGTGCGTACGTGGGTTGCGGCCTATTCAGCCCTGGCGACAGCGGGTGGCTATCGGAGCACATTCGGCTATTACCGGGAGGCGGAGGAACTGTTGGCGGGGTTTGCGATTCGGGTGGCGGTGCCGGCGTGAGTAGCGAAGCGGATCGCGCAATTCAAGCCAACTTGAGTAGCGAAGCGTACGACCACGAGGTCGATGTACTGGTAGTCGGTTCCGGTGGCGGCGGCATGACCGCAGCGCTGGCAGCCAAGGGCAGCGGACTGGACGCACTGATCGTCGAGAAGTCGGCGAAGTTCGGTGGCTCGACTGCGCTCTCCGGCGGCGGCGTCTGGATCCCCGGGGCACCGTCCCAGGTCCGCGCCGGCTATCACATCGATCTGAACGGGGTTTTCGAATACCTCAAGCAGATCACCGGCGGGCTGGTCAGTGACGCACGGCTGCACGCCTACGTCGACGAAGCGCCGAAGATGATGGACTTCCTCGAGCGTTCCAGCAAGTGGATGCAATTCGTCTGGAAGCCGGGCTATGCCGACTACTACCCGGAACTGCCGGGTGGCTCCGAACGGGGCAGCACCATCAACGTGCCCGAGATCGACTTGCGGGTGCTCGGCCCCGAGGAACAGAACCTGTTGGCTCCGCTTGCCTTGGCGCCGCGCGGAATTTGGTTTGCGCCCAAGGATCTTCGGCTGTTCTACCAGGTTCGGCAGAACTGGCGGGGCAAGGCCGTGCTGCTCAAGCTGATCTGGCGGATGGTGCGGGCGCACGTTTTCGGCGACCGGATGGCCGCGATCGGCCAGTCGCTGATGGCCCGGATGCGGTTGGCGTTGGGCGAGCACAACGTTCCGATGTGGCTCAGCGCCCCGATGACCGAACTCATCACCGACCTCGACGGCCGGGTGGTCGGCGCGGTGGTAGAGCGCGACGGCAAGCCGATACGGATCCGCGCCCGCGGCGGAGTGGTCATCGCCAGTGGCGGTTTCGATCACGACATGACCTGGCGGCTGGAGCATCTGCCCGAACTCAACCGGGTGCAGGAGATCGCCGGCTCCGGTAAGGACTGGAGCTTCGGCAACCCGGCCTCGATGGGTGACGGCATCCGGGCCGGCGAGAAGGTCGGCGCTGCAGTCGATCTGCTCGACGAAGCCTGGTGGTTCCCGGCAATGTGCTGGCCGGACGGCCGGCTCCAGTTCATGCTCAACGAGCGCATGATGCCCGCTCAATTCGTGGTCAACGGCGAGGGCAAGCGGTTCATCAACGAAGCCGCGCCGTACATGGATTTCGCGCACGCCATGATCGAGGGCCAGCGCGCCGGTGTCGAGACCATCCCATGCTGGTTGATCACCGATATCCGGTCGTTCCACAAGTATGTGGTGGGCGGGCACCTGCCGATCCCGAAAGTCCCGTTCGCGCCGGTACCGACCGGACGCAAGGTGCCGAAGGCCTGGCTTGACTCCGGAATTGTCAAGGAAGCCAACAGCTTCGAGGAACTCGCGACGAAGATCGGGGTGCCACCGGCACAATTGCGGGCAACCGCCGACCGGTTCAACAAGTTGGCCGCAGGCGGACACGACGACGATTTCAATCGGGGTGACAGCGCATACGACAACTATTACGGGGACCCGACCCTGCCCAATCCCAACCTGCTGCCGCTGGGGAAGGGTCCGTACTACGCGTTCCAGATCATCCTTGGTGACCTGGGCACATCCGGTGGCCTGCGGACCGACGAGCACGCCCGGGTGCTCCGCGAGGACGACACGGTGATCGACGGCCTGTATGCCACCGGTAACGCCACCGCTGCCGTGATGGGCCGCAGCTATGCCGGGGCCGGCGCAACCATCGGCCCGGCAATGACTTTCGGCTACGTGGCAGCCAAACACATCGCACACCAATCTCAGGAGGTAACCAAGTGAAAATTTCCCTGTTCTACGAATTCCCGCTACCGCGGCCGTGGTCCGAAGACGACGAGCACCAGCTGTTCCAGCACGGCCTCACCGAGGTCGAGGCCGCGGACAAGGCCGGCTTCTCCACCGTCTGGCTCACCGAGCACCACTTCCTGGAGGAGTACTGCCACTCCACCGCGCCGGAGATGTTCCTGGCCGCGGCCAGCCAGCGCACCAAGGACATTCGCCTGGGCTTCGGCGTGATGCACCTGCCGCCACCCATCAACCACCCGGCACGTATCGCCGAGCGCATCGCCACCCTGGACCACCTGTCCAACGGCCGCGTCGAATTCGGTACCGGTGAAGGTTCGTCCGTCGCCGAGCTGGGCGGGTTCAACATCGATCCGGCTGACAAGCGTGCGCAATGGGAAGAGGCCCTTGAGGTTTCGATCCGCTGCATGGTCGAGGAACCGTTCACCGGCTTCAAGGGTGAGCACGTCGATATGCCCGCCCGCAACGTGATCCCCAAGCCCCTGCAGAAGCCGCACCCTCCGGTCTGGGTCGCCTGCACCCGCCCGGCGTCGGTTCAGATGGCAGCTCAAAAGGCCATCGGTGCACTGAGTTTCGCCTACACCGGCCCCGAAGCGCTCAAGGACCGGGTCGACGGCTACTACAAGGAGTTCGAGGAGGCCGGCGCGCCGGTCACCCCGATGATCAACCCGAACATCCTCGCCATCGGCGGCGACCTGTCGATGATGGTGGCGCGCACCGATGAAGAGGCCCTCAAGCGCCTGGGCACCGGCGGCGGCTTCTTCTCGTTCGGCATCATGCACTACTACCTGACCGGCATGCACACCCCCGGCCGTACCAAGGTCTGGGAGCGCTACCAGGAAGCCGTCAAGGAAGATCCGACCCTGGCTTACGGCCCCGGCCGCGGCGCCATCGGCTCGCCCGAGACCGTACGCGAGTTCCTGCGCAGCTACGAGGCCAGCGGCGTCGACGAGATCATCCTGCTGCTCAACCCGCGCAGCCACGAAGGCACCATGGAGTCCATCGAGATCATGGGCAAGGAAATCCTGCCCGAGTTCATCGAGCGCGACGAGAAGGCCGTGGACGCCAAGGCGCGGCGTCTGGAGCCGGTGATCGAGAAGGTCGAGGCCCGTCGTCAGGCTTGGCACGCACCAGCTTTCGACGAGAACTATTCGTTCGGTGGCCTGCCCACCGGCCGGGGCGGAAAGTTCACTGCCGGTGAGATCCCTGAGGCCATGGCCGAGATCAACGAGGGTCGCGTCAAGGCCGCCCAGGCTGAGAAGGCGGCACGCGAGGCCGCCAGCTGAACCCGATGCGCGCCTTCGCGGAGATGCTGAGTTACCGCGGCCGTCGGGTCGCGGTAACTGGCGTCGCCTCCGGTATCGGCGCCGCGCTCGTCGCCCAGCTCAGCGAGCTCGGTGCCGACGTGGTTGGCCTGGATACCCGGGAACCGGCCGTGCCGATCAACGCTTTTCATCGCGTCGACCTGTCTGATCCGGGGTCTATCGACGCTGCAGTCGCAGCCGTCGGACAGGTTGATGGACTGTTCAACGTGGCCGGGGTGTCGTCGGGAATCGGCGACCCGCTACTGGTTGTGCAGATCAATTTCCTCGGTATGCGCCAGCTCACCGAGGCACTGACTGCCGCTATGCCGACCGGTTCGTCGATCGTCAACGTGGCATCCCTGGCCGCATCGGAGTACGTATCCAATGCGCCCGTGGTTGCCGGGTTGTTGGGCACCAAGGACTTTGCCGACGGGGTCGCCTGGTGCCAGGCTCATCCTGAAGCGTTGGCCGACGGTGGCTACCGGCTATCCAAGCAGGCTGTCATCCTGTACGGCATGGAGGCAGCCGTGCGACTCGGGCCGCGCGGAATCCGGATCAATTGCACCGCACCGGGCGTCACCGAAACCCCGATCCTGGACCAGCTGCGGTCTGCCTACGGGCAGGGCTACCTGGATTCATTCGAGGCGCCGCTGGGCCGGGTGTCTACTCCCGACGAGCAGGCCGCGGTACTGGCCTTCCTGGGCAGCCCGGCTGCCGGGTACATCACCGGACAGGTGATCTGGGCCGACGGCGGGATTCTCGCTCAGCGTGGAGTCGGTGAGTTGTCCGGGGCGAGCGAAGCGACGGGGAATGTGGCGGAGGATCATGGCTAACCTGAACGACTTTCGGCGCGTGGCAGCCGACGTCAGTAACTGGGGCCGCTGGGGTAACGACGATGAACTCGGCACCCTCAACCTGATCACCGCCGACAAGGTCGCGCAGGCCGCGGCTACCGTCCGGCACGGCAAGGTGTTCGCGCTTGGTGCCGACTTCGGTTCGTCCGGCCCTCAGGGCGCCTTCCAGTTCCGGCAGAATCCCACCCACGTGATGACCGTCGATGGTGGTGATGCCGAGACTCTGGCCCGGTACGGACCGCCGTGGCTGCGCAACCCGGTGGCCCGGGAACTCAGTTCGTTCTTCGTGGACAATCCTTTTCGCTTCAACGACGACATGATCGTCATGCACCTGCAGGCCGCGACCCAGTGGGACGCGCTATCGCACGTGTATTACGACGACAAGCTGTACAACGGTTTTCCGGCCGACTCGGTGACCAGCTTCGGAGCGTTCCATTGCGGAATCGACAAGGTCGACACCAAGGGCATCACCTCCCGCGGAGTGCTGCTCGATGTGGTTCGCCACCGCGGCGCCGAGACGTTCTGTGAGCCCGGAAACCCCATCACCCCAGCCGAACTCGACGACATTGTCGCGGCCCAAGGCGTGACCATCACACCCGGCGACATCGTCGTGGTCCACACCGGGTGGTGGACCCGCTTCCAGTCCACCGGCGACGGTACGGAACCGGGTTCGGGCCTGCATTGGACGTGCGCGTCCTGGCTGCACGACCACGATGTCGCGGCGGTGGCCGCGGACAACTTGATGGTCGAAGACCCCGATCCGGCCAATGGAGTCGAAGGCACCTTCCTGCCAATGCACATGCTGTGCTTGCGCGATATGGGCCTGATGCTCGGCGAGTATTGGGATCTGACTGCCTTGTCGGCCGACTGTGCAGCTGACCGGGTTTATGAATTCCAGCTGATCGCGCCGCCGCTTCGGGTCACCGGCGCCGTCGGTTCGCCGGTGAATCCGATTGCGATCAAATGAGAGGTTTGTTGTGAGCAAGTTTGTCGTCGCCATCGGTGGCACGTTGCGACCCAATTCATCCACCGAAAGGGCGCTGCAGCACTGTCTTTCGGCCGTTGAACGGCAGGGTGGGCGGACCCAGCTGTTCGCCGGTGCCGACATCGATCTGCCGATGTACAACCCTGACGTGGCCGAACGTTCGGAAAAAGCGCAGGCTTTGGTGGCCGCGCTGCGGGAAGCCGACGCCGTGCTGGTCGGCTCACCGGGGTACCACGGGGCGATCTCCGGTCTGGTCAAGAATGCCCTGGACTACACCGAGGACATGCGTGCCGACGAACGCGTCTACCTGGACAACACCCCCTGGGGTTGCGTCAGCTGCGCCTACGGCTGGCAGGCCGCGGTGGGCACTCTGAGCCAGCTGCGGACCATCGGGCACGCGCTGCGCGCCTGGCCGACACCGCTGGGCGTGGCGATCAACTCTGCCGACAAGATCTGGGGCGAAACAGGCGAATTGGTGGACACCAACGTCAGCGGTCAGTTGGACATGCTGGCGTCGCAGTTGTTGGCCGGGGCGTCACGGTGATGGACTTCGAACGAAAGTCCGTCCTCGTCGACGGCCTGACCACCGGCTATCTGGAGGCCGGCAGCGGTGACCCGGTGGTGCTGCTGCACGGCGGCGAGTTCGGCGCCAGCGCAGACATCGGTTGGGAGCGCAACATCGCCGCGCTGGCAACGCAGTTTCGGGTGCTGGCCCCGGACATGCTGGGCTTCGGCGAGTCCGCCAAGGTCATCGACTTCAACGACGGCCGCGGCATGCGCATCCGCCATATCGCCCACTTCTGCGATGTCATGGGCGTGACGTCCGCGCATTTCGTGGGCAACTCGATGGGCGCGATCAACCTGCTGGTCGACACCACCTCGGAGACCCCGGTGCTACCGGTGCGCTCGCTGGTGGCGATCTGTGGCGGTGGCGAGATTCAGAAGAACGAACACGTCAGCGCGCTTTACGACTACGACGCCAGCCTCGAGGCCATGCGCCGCATCGTCACTGCGCTGTTTCTTGACCCGGCCTATCCCGGTGACGCGGACTATGTGCGGCGGCGCTACGAGTCCAGTATCGCTCCGGGGGCCTGGGAGTCGTTGGCGGCGGCCAGGTTCCGTCGCCCAGGGTTGGAGGCGCCTTCCACACCGTCGGCGCAGCGGGCCTATGGCCGGATCAAGGATCCTGTGCTGATCGTCGAAGGCGGCGGCGACAAGCTGCTACCGTCTGGCTGGGCCGCCGAGATCGCTGGTCAGATCGCCGGCGCGCGGTCCGCGGTGATCGATCGTGCTGGGCACTGCCCGCAGATCGAAGCGCCCGACGCCACCAACGAACTCCTCCTCGACTTCTTGAAAGGTGTTGGCTGACATGGGAACTAACGGCGAACTTGCGGGCAAGGTCGCGGTCGTCACCGGTGGATCATCGGGTCTGGGGGAGGCCCTGGTACGTCGGTTCGCCGCTGAGGGCGCGTCCGTGGTCATCGGCGACGTCGACGTCGACGCCGGTAACGCCCTGGCCAAGGAGTTCGGTGACCGGGCGATCTTCGTGCGCACCGACGTGTCCGACATCGACCAGGTCGGCGCGCTGGTATCGACTGCGGTCGACGAGTTCGGTGGTCTGCACGTCATGGTGAACAACGCAGGCGTCTCGGGCACCATGCACCGCCGCTTCATGGACGACGACCTGGCCGACTTCCACAAAGTGATGGGCGTCAACGTGCTCGGCGTCATGGCCGGTACCCGCGACGCGGCCCGGCACATGGCCGAGCACGGGGGCGGCTCGATCCTGAACCTCACGTCCATCGGCGGTATCCAGGCCGGCGGCGGCGTGATGACCTACCGTGCGTCCAAGGCTGCGGTCATCCAGTTCACCAAATCGGCAGCGATCGAGTTGGCGCACTATGAGATTCGGGTCAATGCCATTGCGCCCGGCAACATCCGCACCGCCATCGTGCGCAAATCCGCGTCGGCCGAGGAGCTTGAGCGGCTGGAGCAGTTCGAAGAGGGCATCCGTGCGCAGATGCGCAACGACCGCCCACTCAAGCGCGAGGGCACCGTCGAAGACGTCGCCGAGGCCGCGTTGTACTTCGCAACTGACCGGTCCCGCTACGTCACCGGGACGGTGTTGCCAATCGACGGCGGGACCGTCGCGGGCAAGGTAATCGTCCGCAAACCGAAGAACTGACGGGCTGATCCCGCGTTCAGGGCGACCATTTGCGGGTAGCGATGACCCTCGGCGCAGGTTCAACACGAAGCGCACATCAGGCGCAGCAGATTAAATCAAGCACTTGACTTAAAGGGATTAAAGCGGTTGACTGACATGGTGACAGCAGTTCGCCCGCTCCGTACTGAGCGGGCCAGTAGTACACGTGAGGCGATTCTCGTTGCCGCCGAACGCCTTTACGCCGAGCACGGTGTGTTCGCGGTATCCAACCGGCAGGTCAGCGAGGCCGCCGGGCAGGGTAACAACGCGGCCGTCGGGTACCACTTCGGTACCAAGACCGACCTCGTCCGTGCCATCGAGCAGAAGCACCGCACGCCGGTGGAACTGCTGCGTGAGCAAATGGTCGAGCAGCTCGGCCGCGATGCCGGCCTGCGGGACTGGGTGGCCTGCCTGGTGCAGCCGCTCACCGAGCACCTGGCCCAACTCGGCAACCCGACCTGGTATGCCCGGTTCGCCGCGCAGGTGATGACCGATCCGGCCTACTACAACATCGTCGTGCGGGACGCGCTGAGCAGCCCGTCACTGGTCCAGGTCATCAACGGCATCAACAACAGCCTGCCGGATCTGCCCATCGAGGTGCGGATGGAGCGCAACATCATGGCCCGGAACCTGTTGATGCACAGCAGTGCCGATCGTGAGCGCGCCCTGGCACAGGGCGCGCCGGTGGCCCGCAAGACCTGGCAGGCCAGCGCCACCGGCCTGATCGACGCCATAGTCGGGCTGTGGCTGGCACCCGCCACCGCGTGAGGTTCAGCATGAAAGTGACTGTCGATCAAGACAAATGCGTGTCCTCGGGACAATGCGTACTCAACGCCGCCGAGGTTTTTGACCAGCGTGACGAGGACGGCGTGGTCGTCCTGTTGATCGCGGAGCCAACGCCCGACCAAGCCGACAACACCCGCCGGGCCGCAGCCGCCTGCCCGGCTCTGGCCATCCACATCGAGGAGTGAGCACATGACCCAGGCCCCTGAGGTGTCCACCGAGATCCCCGAGTACCCGATGGAGCGCGATCTGCGCTGCCCATTCGCGCCGCCGCCGCAGATGCTGGGCAATGCCAAAGGCCTGTTCCGGGTGAAGATCTGGAACGGCAGCACGCCATGGCTGATCACCGGCCACGCCGAAGCTCGCGAACTGTTCGCCGATTCGCGAATCAGCGTGGACGACCGCAAGCCGGGCTTCCCGCACTGGAACGAGCACATGCTGTCCACCGTCGACAAGCGGCCGCGCTCGGTGTTCACCTCCGACGCTGAGGAGCACACCCGATTCCGCCGGATGCTGTCCAAGCCGTTCACCTTCAAGCGCGTCGAGGGCCTGCGTCAGGCCATCCAGCAGGTTACCGACCAGTGCATCGACGAGATCCTGGCCGGACCACAACCTGCCGACCTGGTAGCCAAGCTGGCGCTGCCGGTGCCGACTGTGGTGATCAGCGAAATGCTCGGTGTCCCATACGAAGACCACGAGTTCTTTCAGGAGCACGCCAACGCCGGCCTGGCCCGCTACGCAGCTGCGGACGCCATGCAGAAGGGCGCGATGAGCCTGCATCAGTACCTCATCAACCTGGTGAAGGAAAAGCAGGCCAACCCGTCCGAGGATGCGGTGTCGGACCTGGCCGAGCGGGTCACCGCCGGTGAGATCGACGTCAAGGAGGCTGCCCAACTGGGCACCGGGCTGCTGATCGCCGGCCACGAGACCACTGCCAACATGATCGGCATCGGCATCCTGGCGTTGCTGGAAAACCCGGAGCAGGCCGACTTCCTGCGCGACACCGATGACCCGAAGGCAGTCGCCAACGCGGTCGAGGAGCTGATGCGCTACCTGTCGATCATCCAGAACGGCCAGCGTCGCATCGCCACCGAGGACATCGAGATCAGTGGCGAGACCATCAAGGCCGGCGACGGCGTGATCATCGACCTGGCTCCGGCCAACTGGGACGCCAACGCGTACCCGGAGCCGGAAAAGTTGGACCTTCGCCGAGATGCCGGGCAGCAGTTGGGCTTTGGTTACGGTCGGCACCAGTGCGTCGGGCAGCAGTTGGCCCGCGCGGAACTGCAGATTGTCTTCCAGACGCTGCTGCGCCGCATCCCGACCATGAAGCTGGCCATCCCGTTCGACGAGGTGCCGTTCAAGCACGACCGCCTCGCCTACGGGGTCTACGAACTTCCCGTTACCTGGTGATCCTCACCCCTGACTTTCTCAGCCCCCACAGCCCGATTGGAGTGTCGAAGTGACCACCGCGACAACAACGCTCTACCCGCCCGAAGGTTTCGGTGCCCCCAAGGACCGGCGCGGCCACGCGCACGGCATCCCCGGGTTGCCGGCCGGTACCACCATCTTCTCGGCTGACAACCACATCTCGGTAGCCGAGGACATCTTCTTCGACAAGTTCCCCGAGGACCTCAAGGGCGCGGCCCCGCGCATCTGGTACGAGGACGGTGCCTACATGGTGGGCATGAAGGGGAAGACCTGGGTCGGCGGCGATTTCGGCCGCGTGCTCATGCAGTACGACGACCTCGCCGGCGCGGCCACCAACAACATCGAAGCCCGAATCCGACAGCTCGCGGAAGACGGCATCGACAAGGAGCTGGCCTTCCCGAACGCGGTGCTGGCCCTGTTCCACTACCCGGACAAGGGTATTCGCGAGCGGGTGTTCCGGATTTACAACGAGGTCATGGCCGACCTGCAGGAACAGTCCAAGGGCCACTTCTACGGTGTCGGCCTGATCAACTGGTGGGACCCCAAGGGCTGCCGGAGCACGCTGGAAGAGCTGAAGTCGTTGGGCCTCAAGACGTTCCTGTTGCCGCTGAACCCGGGCAAGGACGACGAGGGCAACATCTACGACTACGGCAGCGCCGAAATGGACGCGGTCTGGGATGTGATCGAGGAGGTCGGCCTGCCGGTCACCCATCACATCGGCGAGACCCCGCCGAAGACCCCCTGCGAGAACAACAGCGTGGTGGTCGGCATGATGGTCAACGTCGACTCGTTCCGTGAGCAGTTCGCCAAGTACGTTTTCTCCGGCATCCTGGACCGCCACCCGTCGCTGCAGGTCGGCTGGTTCGAGGGCGGAATCGCCTGGGTGCCAACGGCACTGCAGGACGCCCAGCACCTGCTGGCTTCCTACCGGCACATGTTCAACCACGAGCTGGCCCACCCGGTGCGGCATTACTGGGACAACCACATGATGGCTTCGTTCATGGTGGACCCGCTGGGCCTGAAGCTGATCGACGAGATCGGCGTCGACCGGGTCATGTGGTCCAGCGACTACCCGCACAACGAATCCACCTACGGCTACTCGGAGAAGTCGCTGGCGACTGTGGTCGAAGCGGTCGGCCCGGAGGACGCGGTGAAGATCGTGAGCACTAACGTGCAGCGGTTCCTGGGGCTGCCCACGCGAGGAGCAATTGGGGAAAAGGAGTGACCACGTCGACGGATGCGGGCGTCACCCAGATCGCCCGGACCGGGTATACGTGGCTTGACATTCCTGCCGAGCCCGACCTCGGCCGGATGCGTCGGGAAGTCAGTGCGCGCTTGCGCGCCGCGATGGCCGATCAGTGCGTGGATGCCCTTGTGCTGCTGGGCAACAGCAACGTCATGTACGCCACGGGCATCGCCTGGCCGCTGGCGGATGCAGGACTGTCGCACGTGGAACGGCCCATCGCGATTGTGCTTGCCGACGACGAGCATCCGCATCTGTTCCTGCCGTTCCGTGAGGGCGCGGCTATGGAGTCGGACCTGCCGGACGATCACCTGCACGGGCCCGTCTACCTCGAATTCGACGAGGGCGTCACTGAATTCGCCAAGATCCTGGCCGGCTTGGTGCCGGCCGGTGCGACCATCGCGACCGACGAATTGACCGGGGCGATGCGGCGGGCCGGCAGTGCGCTGTTCCCCATCGCGCCGGTGGATGCCGCCCCGGTGATCGGTGCGGCGAAACTGGTCAAGACCATCGACCAGATCGCCTGCATCCGACGGGCCTGCCAGATCACCGAGCAGGCCATTGCCGAGATTCAGAAGTCGTTGGCACCAGGCGTGCGGCAGATCGATCTGTCTGCCGAATTCGTCCGCCGCACTTTCGAACTCGGCGCGACGACCAATATGTTCGACTCGATCTGGCAGGTCATGCCCGCCTCGCGGGCGGAGGGCACCTGGACCACCACCGGGGATTTGGCGCTTCCGCTGCTGACCTCCGAGCGTGAGCTCCAACAGGGCGATGTGCTGTGGACCGACGTGTCCATCGCCTATAACGGCTACTGCTCCGACCACGGGCGTACCTGGATTGTCGGGCAAGACCCGACGGCGGTTCAGCAACGGCAGTTCGACAAGTGGAGTCGGGTCGTCGACGGGGTGCTCGCGGTGACCAAGGCCGGTGCGACCTGTGGTGACCTGGGTCGCGCCGCGACCGCGGCCGCCGGCGGAGAGAAGCCGTGGCTGCCGCACTTCTATCTGGGTCACGGCATCGGCACCAGCGCGGCCGAAATGCCGATGATCGGAACGGATCTCGGTCAGGACTGGGATGACAACTTCGTCTTCCCGGCCGGCATGTTGTTGGTGTTCGAGCCGGTGGTATGGGAGGACGGCACCGGCGGCTATCGCGGCGAGGAAATCGTGGTGGTCACCGAGGGCGGCTGGATGCCGCTGACCTCATATCCGTACGACCCCTACGAGGTATCCAATGGGAATTGATATCGAGGCCGACGGCCGGGCACTGCGCTTCAGCCGCCGGGAGCGTGCGCTGGCGCAGATGGAGGAACACGACCTCGACCTGCTGGTTCTCGGCAGGCAGGCCAACGTCCGTTACGTCTCCGGTGCCCCGCAGCTGTGGGTGGTGGGTACGCGACCGTTCGGGCCGATCTGTACGTTCGTCCGGGCGACCGGTGAGATACACCTGAACAGCACATGGGACGAGGGCATTCCCGAGGAGATCCCGCACGAGAATCTCTACGGCTTTGCCTGGAACCCGATGACTCTGGTGGGCATACTGCAGAACATCAAGGGTGCCGATACGGCGAAACGAGTCGGAACCGATGCTCTGACACCGACTTTCGCCAAGCTGCTGGCCATGGCCTTCCCGAATGCCGAGTTGGTCGACGGTGAGCTGGCGATGCGCGCGGCCCGCCGGATCAAGACCCCGGAAGAGATCTCGGCGCTGCGGCGGGCGCTGGCGGTTGCCGAGCAGGGGCTGGCAAAGGGCGTCGCCGAGCTGACTCCGGGAACAACCGAGAAGAACCTCGCCGGTGCGATCCTCGAGGCCGAAGCTGCTGGAGGGGTGAGCACCCCGGCGACGCAGGACGCCGCCTGGGTTACCTCGAAGGACCATCCTTGGCGGCGAGCCGAAGGCGACGGCCGAGTGCAGGAGGGCGACCTGGTGGCTCTCTCGGCGGGTGTGCTTGCCGACGGTTATGTCGCAGAGGTCGTGCGCACGGTCTATGTCGGCGAGCCGACGGACGCCGTTCGGTCGTTGTACCGACGCCGGGATGACCTGTGGGACAGGCTGGTTGACGCCTGCCGCCCCGGCAAACCGACCAGTGCGCTGCTGGACGCATACGAGCAGGCGGGTGAACGGTTGCCGGCGATGCCGGTGGCGCACGGCCTCGGACTCGGATTCGACCCGCCGGTGGTGTCGCAGAACCTGCGGGCCACCGCAGAAGCGGAGACCCTCGAGGAGGGCATGGTCCTGGCCGTCACCGGCTACGTCTGGGAGCAGGGCGTTGGCGCGGTGTTCACCCGAGATGCCGTCGTCATCGGTGCGAGTGGTCCCGAAGTGCTGACCCAGGCCCCAGCGGGCAGTGGTGTCGTCGCTGCCGCCGGTTGACCATTCCTTTCGAGAACGCCACTGCTGCAAAGGAGCTGATTGATGGCGGACCGTCCGACCCCGGAAGAGATCATTCTCTACGAGAAGGACCCCAAGACCAAGATCGCGACCATCACGTTCAATCGGCCGGATTTCCTCAACGCGCCGACTTCGATGGCCCGGTTGCGGTATGCCGATATATTGCGCGCGGCAAATGCTGACAACGACGTCAAGGTGGTGATCATCCGCGGCGTCGGGGACAACCTGGGCAGCGGCGCGGATCTGCCGGAGTTCATGGAGGGCAACGACAATCCGGCGGTGCGACTGGCCGAGCTGCGACTGGAGGATGACGGCGTTGGCGAGGTTAGTTACCCCCCTAAGGGCACCTTCCGTAACGGCGCGACCATCAGCGCGTGGTACGCCAACTCCCAGGCCGGAAACCGGGCGCTGCAGGACTTCAAGAAGATCAGCATCGTGGAGGCCAAGGGCTACTGCTACGGCTGGCACTTCTACCAGTGCGCGGACGCTGATCTGGTGATCTCGTCGGACGACGCGCTGTTCGGGCATCCGTCGTTCCGGTATCACGGCTGGGGGCCACGGATGTGGACCTGGGTTCAGATGATGGGGCTGCGCAAGTTCCAGGAGATGGTCTTCACCGGCCGGCCATTCACCGCTGCCGAGATGTACGACAGCAACTTCCTGAACAAGGTCGTGGCCCGGGATCAACTGGAGGCCGAGGTGCAGAAGTACGCTTTGGCTTGTGCCCGGAACCGACCGGTGGACACCGTCTTTCAGCAGAAGATGTTCTTCGAGATCTTCAAACAGCAGCAGGGCGAGTACATGGGCAGCCTGCTCACCGCGTTCTTCGAGTCGATGGGCAACGGTGTTGCCAACGACAGCGACGACGACCTGGATATGTTCGAGTCGATCGATTCCGGGCTGTCGGCCGCAGTCAACGACAACGACAGCAAGTTCCCACCCGACTTCCGGTTGTCCAAGAAGAACCGGGCGAAACCTGAATAGGGATATGACAGCACCACTTGACGGCTACACCGTCATCGACTTGTCCAGCGGAATCGCTGGCGGCTACTGCACCAAGATTCTGGCCGACGGCGGCGCCGACGTGATCAAAGTCGAGGCACCGGAAGGTGATCCGCTGCGGCGGTGGTCGGCCTCGGGTGCCGATTTCGACGGTGACGGTGCGCTGTTCAATTTTCTGGCCGGCGGTAAGAAGTCGGTGGTGGCACCTGGCGGCCAGTCACTCGATCAACTGATCGCCGGTGCTGACGCGGTGGTGTGGTCCCCGGAATCTGCTGTCGCCCAGCAGGTATCGCCGACCGAGCTGTTCGAGCGCCATCCCCACCTGATCGTCACCGCCATCACCCCGTTCGGCCTGGACGGGCCGTGGCATGACCGGGCGGCCACCGAGTTGACCCTGCAGGCCTGGTCCGGCGGCGTGATCGGCATCGGCCGGGGCTGCCAGGACCGGGCCCCGGTATCCATCGGCGGGCAGGTGGGCAACTGGGTGACCGGTGCCTATGCGGCGGCGTTGACGCTGGCGTTCCGGACCCGCGCCCTGCGCGACGGACACGGCGAGCTGATCGACCTGTCCATGCTGGAAGCCGACGTCCTCGGTCTGACCTACTACCCGGTGACCTACTTCGAGATGCTGGGTCGGCCGTGGCGTACCGAACGCAAGCCCACCGTGCCCGGCGTCGCGGAGGCCGCCGACGGTCTGGTCGCATTGGGTTGCGGCACCGCGCAGCAGTGGTGGGACCTGTGTGCCATGTCGGGCCATGACGAGTGGATCGACGAGACCTCCGAGCTCACCATCACCGAGCAGGCCAATCTGCACGCCGAGGAACTCTACGAGTGGGTGCGGGCCCAGAATGTCGACGACGTCCGGGATCTGGCCTCGGCGTTCCGGATTCCCAACTCGCCGGTCGGCAACGGTGAAAACGTCACGACGATGGATCATTTCGTCGAGCGCGGTGCCTTCGTCACAAATCCGCATTACGGGTTCACCCAGCCGACCTACCCGTACCGACTGAGCGGTGTCACCCTTCGGGAACCGGCACCTGCGCCCCAGCTCGGCGAGCACACAGACGGCCTCGCGGTATCGCAGCCGCGCCCAGAGCCTGAGGGCAAGCCGGACCAGGATCGGTTGCCGTTCACGGGCCTTCGGGTGCTGGACATGACGACGTTCTGGGCCGGCCCGTCCGGCACCCATCTGCTGGGCATGCTCGGTGCCGATGTGATCCACCTCGAGTCGACCCCACGCCCCGACGGCACCCGGCTGATCGCTGGAATTCCGGCTTCGGTCGAGCAGTGGTGGGAACGCTCGCCGATCTTCAGCGCGCTCAACACCAACAAGCGTGGGCTGACCGTCGACTTCCAGACCGACGAGGGACGGGATGTGTTGCGGCGCCTGGTCGCAACCAGTGACGTGGTGGTGGAGAATTTCACCCCGCGGGTTATCGATCAGATCGGTATGGACTTCGCCTCACTGCGCGAGATCCGCGACGACATCATCATGCTGCGGATGCCCGGTTTCGGGTTGGACGGGCCGTGGCGGGACAACCCGGCATTCGCCTATGTCATCGAGGATGCATCCGGATTGAGCTGGCTCACCGGGTTTCCAGACCGCACACCCTTCGAGCCGTACTCGGTGGGTGACCCCAACGCCGGCATCCACGCGGTCAGTGGTCTGTTGCTGGCGCTGGAACACCGGCGCCGGACCGGTGAGGGGGTGCTGGTGGAGGCCTCGATGGTCGATGCGGCGCTCAACATCGCCGCCGAACAGGTCATCGAGCACTCCGCGTACGGCGCTCTGCTGCAGCGCGACGGCAACCGCGGACCGACCGCGGCACCGCAGAACATCTACCGCACCAACGAGATCGACGAGTTCGGCCGCGATGACAGCTGGGTGGCCATTGCTGTGCAGACCGACGCGCAGTGGCACGCGCTCTGCGGTGCGCTCGGTGATCCAGCGTGGGCGGTCACATCATGGGACGCCGCAAGCCGGCGGGCCAATCACGACCTGATCGATGAGAACTTGGCAGCCTGGTGCCGCGCGCGCTCTGGCGACGAGATCGTCGAAACTCTCTGGCCGGCAGGCGTTCCGGTGGCCAAGGTGATGCAGCCGCACCGCCAGACCGAACTGGCTCAGCTGGAGCACCGTGGATTCTTCGAGCACGTCGGCCACCCGGTCAACAGCCCCGCGTCGCACAGCACGCTTCCGGTGAACCTGGCCAACGGCCCGAGTGCCTTCCACCGGACGGCCGCACCGTTGCTCGGCGAGCACAACCACGAGCTGCTGGCCGAACTGGGCCTGTCTGACGACGAGATCGCCGTGCTGGCCGAAAAGGGCGTGATCGGCACCCAACCCAGGCGCTGATGCCGCTAGCGAACCGGCGGTAGCACGGCGCCGACCAGGGTGTGCTGCCACCGGTGAATTCTTCGAAATGTGTGACGGCGTAGACAGATTGGTTGGAGCGCAACGTGCCCCCGGGGCGGAAGGCCTGAGTTACAAAGCCTGAACCCCCGCGGAAAAGTTCCGCGGGGGTTCAGGGATATCCAATTGAATTACTTCAGGCAGCTACCTGCGTCGACCGGCAGCGTGACGCCGGTGACGTAGCGGGCCTCGTCCGAGGCCAGGAACAGCACCGCATTGCTGATGTCGATGGCGTCCACCCACGGGATGGGCAGGGTGTGGAACATCTGGCAGATGGGGGCCATGTCGTCCGGACCCGGGTTCTCCAGGTCGGGGCGGAACATCTTGAAGGTGCCCTCGTTGTGCAGCATCTGGGTGCTCACGTGCGTCGGGTGCACGCTGTTGCAGCGAATGTTGTGGTGGCCCAGCTCAACTGCGAAACCGCGCATCAGGCCGACGACGCCGTGCTTGGCCGCTACATAGTTGCCGCAGTGCGGGTAGGCCTTGAGGCCGCCGACCGAGCTGGTCAGGATGATGGAGCCGCCGCGGCCGCCGGCGATCACGTGGGGGACAGCGGCCTTGACGGACTTCCAGACGCCCGACAGGTTGATGTCGATCATCTCGTCCCAGTCCAGCTCGCTGGTCTCGTGCAGGACGTCGCCACCGTTGCCGATGCCGGCGTTGGCAACGATGATGTCAAGCCGTCCAAGCTGTTCCACGCCGCCGTCGACGGCGGCCTTCACGGCTTCGGCGTCGCGGACGTCGACCTCGGCGGTGACGATACGACGGCCCAGGTTCTTGACCAGGCTGGCGGTCTCGGCGAGATCATCGGGGGTGGAAGCCGGAATGGCGGTCTCCGTACCCGGGCGGATGGGCCCACAGATGTCGATCGCGATGATGTCGGCGCCTTCTTCTGCCAACCGCACCGCGTGGCTGCGACCCTGTCCGCGGGCCGCGCCCGTGACAAATGCAACCTTTCCTTCTACGCGTCCTGCCATCGTGGACTCCCTTGCTCCCTGCTGGTGATGGATGTGGCTGTTGCACACGCTTACGCACGTGCCGCTGAGCACATGCTCAGCACTCTGTCATCGGTGGTCCATTGTGTCAATGCCGACCGTCGATTGGGGTGGTTTGTACTGTTCGCTTAGAAATCGGGTGAGTGCCTGCGGTCTGGGCTGGTCCGCTGACTTTTATCGAAAGATGCACCGCGAGTGCAATTTTGAGCGAGCGTCACACGGTCGCCGCAATTAGAGAAGGTGAGGGACGAACGGCGGCAGATCCATGGTGGTGACGATTCCCGGGGCCGCCACACATACGTACGGCACCGCGTTGACCGCCCGGTTGGCCGTGTAGGCCGGGGATATCTCGGCCATCCGGTCCAACGGGATGGGCATGTGCAGGTCGACTTCCAGAGGTGCGTCTCCGGCCACCGAGATGTGCCAACCGGTGTCGTGCAGGTCCCAGTCCTGCTCTAGGTCGCGGGTGCAGCACCAGGTCGCGCGGAACCGCATCAGGGTGCGTCCGTCGCGTATACCGGAGATGGTTATCCGTTGTGCAGCAACAGTTCCAGCGGCTAGGGTTCCGGCGGCAATGGTGGTGTCGCGGGCTGCGGTGCCCAGCTCGCCGCCGGCCTGAACCGAATCCAGCGGCAGCCCAACGGCATCGGCGACCAGTTGCAGCGACGGTCCGAAGCTGCCTCGCAGATAGTCGGCCCGGAACTGCTCGAATGGACCGGCGGGCTTGCCGAATCCCATCAAGTCGAACAGTAGCTCGGGCGAATTACGTTGGGACAGATCGGCGTACTCGTCGATGAACAGGGCGTCCAGGCGCCGCTGTACGGAGGTGAGTACCAGCGGCACGGCCTCGGTGATGAAGCCAGGGCTGCTGCCGGTGCTGTGCACCGAGGTGCCCCCGGCCCGGCAGGCCGCCTCGACCCGATCGCGTACTGACGGGTCCATCGAAGCGGGATGGTGGAACAGTCCACAGGTGGTCACGACGTTGCTGCCGGACTGCAAGAACGCGCAAATCTGGTCGATGTCCGGGGCAGCCGGCATGTACAGGATGCAGTCTGCGGCCGCAGCCAGGATGCCTTCGACGCGGTTGGTGGCGAGGGTGCCCGTGTCGGCGACGTCGCAGATCGAACCGGCATCGCGGCCGACCTTTGCGTCTCCGTGTACGTACACACCGGCCAGCTGCAGCGCTGAATTCTCGATGACGGCACGTAGCGAGCGGGTGCCGATGGTTCCGGTGGACCACTGGACGACGCGCAGCGGTCGGACTTGTTCGACGGGTATGAGACCGGTCACTCGCCCAGTGTAATTAAAATTCTCGCTGACGAGAACGCGATTCTCGAGTTAGCTGTCGGCAAATCCGTGGGCACAGAAGTCCCACACTTCGTCCGAGGTGATCGGCTTGACAGTGGCGTCATCAGAGCTGCTGGACTGCGCGACGAACATGACTGTCTGCATGGTCATGGCTGCCATGCGCTTTGCGTTGATGCCAGGCCGCAGCACGCCGGCCTCGGAAGCCTCCTCCATCAGCTCGGTCAGCAGCGCCAGTAGCGGCGCGTGAGCCACCTTGACCTCGGAGGGGTGCGAAACCAGCAGACGGGGTGCGAAATCGGTGAACAGCGGCCGGCGGGCCATCGGATCTGGTCGCGACGACTCGAACAGCAACTGGATAGCCACCTTCAGCCGTTCGATCGGGTCGGTCTGGCTGGCGGTGGCCGCACGAATCTGGTCGGCCGAGCGACTGAGCGCATCCTCGAACAGCGCGAGCAGGAGCTCGTGTTTGCCGTCGAACTGCAGATAGAAGCTCCGCAGTGACTGCCGGGAGCGGTCGACGACCTCCTGGACAGTGAAATCCGTGCTGCCCTTCTCGATGATGATGGCCTGCGCCGCATCGAGGAATCGCTGCACCCGCTGCGCGGCGCGCAGCTTGGCGGTCTTGATGGAGCGTTCGACCGCGCGCTGCTTCCAGGCGGGCTCTTCGCTGGCGTTGCTCACCAGCGGCTCAGCTGCAGGTTGGTCGGGTAAAGCATGGATGAACTGTACCGGAGGACGCCTTGCCATAGGTGTGCCAGACCCCCTCGCGACCAACGTGTCTGAGATTGTAACTTTCTCATGCTGAGAATAGTATTCTCATTCACGTCATAACAGAAGGTTTGCGCGAATAAGGAAACTTCCGCATCGGGACGGTCTGACCGCTTGCCTGTCTGGGTAGGGCGACCGCACGTACGCGCGTCCCACGGGAGGATTCTGTGCAACTCACCTTCGATGCGGACGTTGAAGCCTTCCGGGCCGAGTTCGTGGACTTCCTGGACGAGCACCTGCCCGCTGACGCCGAGGCGGTGGAACGTTCCAAATCGACCGCCCACATCCCCGGCTGGGCCCGGCAGTGGCAGCGCACATTGTTCGACCACGGTTGGCTGCTGCCGGGATACCCGCCCGAGTTCGGCGGTCGCAACGCAAACATCCTGCAGCAATACGTGTATCAGGTGGAGTTGGCCAACCGGCGGATCAGCCACAGCTTCAACCCACAGGGCGTCGGCATCATCGCCGCCTCGCTGATCACGTTCGGAACACCTGAGCAACAACAGAAGTGGGCGGTGCCGATTCTGCGTGCAGAGTTGACCGCCAGCCTCGGCATGAGTGAACCGAGTGCCGGTTCGGACCTGGCATCGCTGCGCACGCGAGCGGTGCGGGATGGAGGCCACTTCGTGGTCAACGGTCAGAAAGTGTGGACCTCCGGCGCTAACGACGCCGATGTGATCCTGACCTTCGTGCGTACCGACCCAGACGCGCCGAAACACAAGGGAATCAGTGTGCTGCTGATCCCGACCGATCTGCCTGGCGTGGTACGACGGCCTTTTGCGATGGCATCAGACCGTGACGACCTTGACTTCAATGAGGTCTTCTTCACCGATGTCCGGGTGCCTGTAGAGAACCTGGTAGGCCCGCTCAACGGTGGGTGGACGGTGGCCAGCGGGTCGCTCGGACATGAGCGAAACATGTTGTGGCTCAGCTACGCCGACCGGCTGGACGACCTGCTCGCCGACTGGACACCGGAGACGGTGACGCACCTGGATCAGTACGCGACCTTGGTGATGGACGCCTACGCGCTGCGAGCGTTGGGTTCGTCTGTACTGGCCGCTGCCGCCCGTGGTGAAGAGGACACGGGCACGGTATCGGTGCTGAAATTGATGGGCTCAGAGGCCGGTCAAGCCGCCACCGAGCACGCGCTGGACGCTGCCGGTCTTGACGGCCTGACACATCCGGCACTGACGTCGCCCTACGTGCCGTTGAGCTTCGACGGGTACATGGGCAGTTGGTTCGACCGGTACGTCCGGACTTTCGCCGGGACCATCGCGGGCGGGACGTCTGAGATTCAGCGAAACATCATCGCCCAGCGGGTACTGGGGTTGCCGCGCTGAAGCTGCCAGTAGATGGCGCCGACTCCGCGGCTACGGCGCCATCCATTCGGAAGTGTGCACCGTAGCCGCAGAGTCAACAGGGTTTACAGCTGGACCAACCGTGGGGCTGAGCCGCGGGCCCGCAGGCCGGCGCCGGCCTTGCGAGTGAGTTCCTTTGAGCTGCCCAGCAATCCGTCGAGCACCAGGGCCCGCTTCACATGGACGTGCAGTTCATGCTCATCGGTGAACCCGATGCCGCCGAGCACCTGCTGGCAATGTTTGGCTGCGGTCAGCGCGGCCTTACCGGCGGCAGCCTTGGCCAGCATGGCAGTCAGGTCCGGGCTCTCATCACCGGGCAGCTGGAGCGTCGCCTCGGCGCCCTCGATGGCTACCAGGGTCTCGGCCAAGCGGTGCCGGATGGCCTGGAACGACGCGATGGGCTTACCGAACTGCACCCGGTCCAGCGCATGTTGCCGTGCCAGCGCCAGCATCGCCCGCGCCGACCCGACCAGCCACCAGCCCAGTGCGCGACGGGCCTCGCCCATCCGCATCAACTCGCCGTCAGGCACCTGCCGCAGCGGTAGCCCGCCCAGTACGGCGCTTGACTGAGTAGTGCTGCGTTCCCAAATGACCCAGCCACCACCGGCATACGGCATCGGGGGAGTGCCACCGGGCAGACCACCGATGGTCTCCAGCAACACGTCGTTTATGACCGAAGCGTGCGAACCGGTTTCGCCCAACAACCGGAACACCATTGGGATGGCGACGTCGGGCAGCTCGGACAGCATGTCGGCCCAGCCGAGGTCGGCCAGTGCCGCTTCGAGTTCGGCACCCGACGTCGACAGCATGGTCTTGCGCAGCGTGTCCTCGAGCAACTCGAGTGACTGGTTGTCCAGCGCCTCCATGGTCACTCCTTCCCCAGATCGAGCAGTCGACGGGCGATGATGTTGCGCTGTACCTCCGCGGTGCCGCCGTAGATGGTGGCCGCCCGCGAATACAGGAACTCGGTTCGCCAGTCGCCGTCTTCGAATTCGATGATGGCGGGCAACAGATCTCGAGCAGTGTCGTACAGCCGTTGCTCGGCGGTAGCCAGCAGCACTTTGTCGATCGAGGTATCCGGACCCAGCTTCTGGCCTTCAGCGAGCCGATTCTGGGTGATCCGGGACCGGCAGCGCAGGGTGTGCAGAGCCAGGAACGCCTCGCCCAGTTCATCGTCGATCACCTGGCCGTCGCCGCGCACCTCGCCGATCAGCGCGTCGAAACGGGAATACAGGTAGGCGATGCGCTGCCAGAAGCACGTGGACCGCTCGTAGGGCAGCAGGTCCATGGCCAATTTCCAGCCGTCGCCGGGCTTTCCGAGCATTCTGGAGGAATCGACCTCGACGTTGTCGAAGTACACCTCGCAGAACTCATCGACGTCGTGCATGGTGTGCAGCGGCCGCACGGTGATGCCGGGCGAGTCCATATCGACGAAGAAGGCGGTGATCGCCTCGTGGTTCGGCGTCGACGAGTCACCGGTACGCGTCAGCAGGATGCACCGGTGGGAGAACTGGGCGAAGCTGGTCCACACCTTCTGGCCGTTGATGATCCACTTGTCGCCCTGCTGAACCGCGCGCGTGGTGATGGACGCCAGGTCGCTACCCGAGCCGGGTTCGGAAAACCCTTGGCACCACTGCTCTTCGCCGCTCAGCAGTTTGGGCACCATCTCGGCAGCCAGTTCGGGACTGGCGTAGTCGATCATGGTGGGCGCCAGCACCTCGAGCATCGAGTAGGGCCCCGGCTCAGCCAGCCTGCGGCCCACCACTTCCTCGCCGACGATGGCCCGAAGCACGTCCGGGCCACCGAGTCCGCCGGCGTGCTCAGGCCAGCCGTAGCGGCTCCAGCCGGCGTCGTATAACGCCTTCTGTGCCCGCGCGAACTGACGCATGTGCCCTTCCAACGAATGATCTTCCGGGGGCGTCAGATCATTTTCGGCGAGCCAATCCCGAAGCGCGGTACGGAAGGTGGCGGGGTCATGCAGGTCGGTCATTTGTCTGCGGCTGCCTGGCCGGCAGGCCGGCCGATTGCATGCGGCTTGCCGTGATCGTGCGCTCCGCTGCGCCGGATGAACGTCATGGCGCGGGTTTTCAGCCGCCAGCCCGCCTCTGTGCGCAGGTAGGTGTCGCGGTAGTAGCCGATCCGCATGTCATGTGCCGAGTGCTCGATGAAGCACAGCGTCTGGGTGCCGGTGGCGGCATTCGGATCGTCGGCGTCGAACTCGACCAGCGGAGTGCCGGTCATGAACAGACCCTTGGGTGCGGCGTCGACCAATACCGGAAAGCGATCCAGAACGTAGGTATCGCCGAAGGCGCTGTAGGTACCGTCCGGGGTGAAAACACTGACCAGACCGTCGATGTCGCCCTGGGTGATGGTCACCGCATATTTGGCGAGCAGTTGCTGGATCTCGACCAGATCGTCAGTTCTTGTTGGCGTACTCATTCTTGTAGACCTTACCGCCCTTCATTACAAAATTCACGTGTTGTGTAACGGTTATGTCCTGTAGTGGGTCACCTGGGACCGCGATGATGTCGGCCAGCAGTCCCTCGGCCAACCGTCCTCGGTCCGTCGCGTTGATCAGATCAGCCGCGATGGTGGTGGCCGATCGCAGCACTGCGGCCGGCGGCATACCCCACTCGACCAGGGTGACCAACTCGTCGGCGTTCTTGCCGTGCGGGATGGCCGGCGCATCGGTGCCTACCGCGATCTTCACGCCCGCCTCGTACGCCGCCTTGATAGACGTCTCGGCCTTCGGGAACATCTCAGCGGCCTTGTCCTGCAACACCTTCGGTGCGTGTGAGACGTCCATGGCCTGAGCCAGCCGGCGAGTGGTGACCAGGAAGCGGTCGCCCGCGACCAATGCCTGGATGGCCTCGTCGTCCATCAGGAAGCCGTGCTCGATGCAGTCGATCCCGCAGGCCACGGCATGCTTGACGGCCTCGGCGCCATGGGTGTGGGCCGCTACTCGCAGTCCGCGCCGGTGTGCCTCGTCGACGATGACACGCAGTTCCTCGTCCGAATAGTGTTGCGCGCCGGCCTCACCCGTGAGTGACATGACGCCGCCCGAGCAGCACACCTTGATCAGCTGGGCACCGTGTTTGATCTGGTAGCGCACCGCCTTGCGGATCTCGTCGACCCCGTTGGCGATGCCTTCTTCGATGGTCAGCTCCAGCACGCCGGGCATGAATGCTGCGAACATGGTCGGGTCCAGATGTCCGCCGGTGGGCGTAATGGCGTGGCCCGCAGGCACTATGCGCGGGCCCTCGATCCAGCCCGAATCGATGGCCTTGCCCAGCGCCACGTCGAGCAGATAACCACCGGTCTTGACGAACAGACCGAGGTTTCGCACCGTGGTGAACCCCGCACGCAGGGTGCGCCGGGCATTGCCCACCGCGCGCAAGACGCGGGTCGGGGGATCGTCCTGCACCTGGGACAGCCCCGGGTTCTCACCGCGGCCACCCATGAGCAGGTTGACTTCCATGTCCATCAGGCCGGGCAGCAGGATCGAATCGCCGAGATCTATGACCTCAGAATCGTCAGGAATCGGGCCGCCTATGCCGACTATGCGGTCTCCGTCGATACGGACAATGCCGGGACGAATGATCGTCCCGGCATCGACATCGACCAGACCCGCGGCTTTGAGGGTCAGCACGATCAGACCACCGGCTCCTTGATGAGGTTGATGTAGGCCGCCCCACTGTCGAGGACCCGCGGTTGCTTCCACACCTCGACCGGGAAGCTGACCTGGACGATCGACTGACCCAGGTGCACAAGCGCTTTGGCGTCATCCGGCATGCTGGCGAGCGGGAAACGGGCGTCGACGTAGACCATGATGTCCTCGAGGCGCGCCAAGCCGGCGTCGTAGAGTGCCTGCATCTCGTCCATCGTCGAGCTGAGTCGCTTCTGGTAACGCTCTTCCTCGGTGGGCAGGCACCAGTCGCTGAACCGCTCCAGGTCGGCGAATTCTTCGGGCAGCTTAGACATTGACTTCATCCTTCGTTGCGGCCTGCTTGCGGTTGGTCGAACCGTTGCCGTTGGCCTGGGCTTCCTTGTACCGGTCCACGTACTTGTGCGCGGTGTGGTGCAGGTGGCGCAGCAAGATTTCCTGGTCGCAGAGCGGGAAGTCGAGCACGGCCCGGGTGCCGATCTGCGTCTGCGTGGCCTCCAACGTGTTGGCGTCCTGGAACGCGTACTCCTTGAACGTGACGGCGGCCAGTTCCTGCGAGAGGCGTTCACGCAGGTTCTTCGGCGGCACGAAGTACAGGTCGGCCTCAAATATATGGCTGTCCACACCGGTAGGCCAGTAGTTGTACGTCAGGTACCAACCCGGCGCCCAGAACAGCAGGGTGAAGTTCGGGAAGAACTCGAACGAGTCCTGGCCCCAAGTGCTGTGGCGACCAGGGTTGATGGCCGGTGGCAGCTCGTCGGGCAGGATGCCCTTGATATCGGGGCGGTCCCACGGCCCGAACAGGCCGCTGTGCAGGATGCGCTCGATGGGCTTGACCATCTTCAGGTCCTTCGGCGGGCTCATGCCACCCCAGGACGAGATCATCGAATGGTCGCCCTTGATGTCGTAGTGCAGCGCCTCGAAGCCGAACTTGGCCAGCTTCTCGGCCTCTTCCTTCTCCGCCTGCTTCATGTGCAGGATCGGCGCGTGGTAGAACTCGACAAACGCGTCGATGAACAGCTTCCAGTTCGAACCGACTTCCGAGCGGTAGCTGTAGTGCTCGGTCATCTCGTGGAAGGGATAACCCTTCAGGCCCTGGCCGAACTCGCCCAGATACTCCTCCAGCGAGACCGCGTCGTTGTCGAAGTTGACGAAGATGAAGCCTTCCCAGACCTCGCAGCGCACCGGCTTGAGCGGGTAGTCGGCCTTGTCGACGTCGAAGAACTCCTGCTCCTGCTGGATGAAGGTCAGGTCGCCCTGGAGGTTGTAGCGCCAGGCGTGGTACTTGCAGACGAACTGGCGGCAGGTGCCGGAAACTTCTTCGCCGGGGTAGTCGCTCCACACCAGCTTGTTGCCGCGATGGCGGCACAGGTTATAGAAGGCGCGGATCTGCTCGCCGTCGTTGACGATGACGATCGACGTGCCCGGGCCGACCGACGGCAGCTCACGGGTGATGTAGCTGCCCTTCTTCGGAATCAACTCCACGCGGCCCATTTGCAACCAGGTCTTGCGGAAAATGGCCTGCTGCTCCAGCTTCCAGTGCTCCGGATCAATCGAGTCCTCGTAGTTGACCGGTGCAGTGCCCAATTCGGGCCAGTTCTCGGTCCAGCTGCCCACGTCGGGCTTTTTGAAAAACGCCATCTGTCAGTTCTCCTGTTCCGGTACGACGCCAAAAGTGTTGAATGCCATGGCCAGAAGGCCGTAGCAACCGATCGTGAAGACGAGGTCCATCCGCTGTTGCTCGTCTAGGTGCTCCGACAGTGCCGCCCAGGTGGCGTCGGAGACGTTGGAATCCGTCTCGAGTTCGTCGACGGCCGCGATGATGGCGCGTCCCAATGCGTCGTCGGCCTCGCCGCGTTGCACCTGCTCGATGGCCTCGAGGGTGATGCCCTCGCGCTGCGCCATCTCCACGTGGTGCACCCACTCGTACTCGCAACCCCGACGGTGGGCCACTCGGAGGATGGCGAGTTCGCGCACGTCTGCCGGCAGCGTGGAGCTGAACAGCAGATAGCCGTTGAACCGCAAGAAGGATCGGGTCAACTTGGGGTTGCGGGCCATCGTGGCAAGTGCGGTGCCGGCTTCTCTGCGCTCCATCCGTTCCGGGGCAACGAAGCCAGACAGCGCCTTGATCACGTTGTCGTCCCACTCTTCTGGGAGTAGCGGCGCTACCCGCATCGGGCGATCCCCTCTCTTGACTCTCACTTGCGAGAATCACATTCTCATATTTGACCAATAGATTTCCACCTTTTACCCAAAACGTCAACGTTGCGGTGGTCTTCTGGTTCGATGAGATTGCCCGGTAGGGGCCCAAAACTGCAGGTATCGGGTTGGGGTTCCAGGGTTGGGATGTTGATTCTCGTCTGGTGAGAGTCTAGTTTCCTAAAGTAGAGAACCGGTTGTGGAGAAGGAGCTGTTGTGAACAAAGACGACATGATCCTGGTCAGCGTGGACGACCACATCGTCGAACCGCCTGACATGTTCAGGAACCATTTGGCCAAGAAGTACCTGGACGAGGCGCCGCGACTGGTGCACAACCCGGACGGCAGCGATACCTGGCAGTTCCGCGATGTGGTCATCCCCAACGTCGCGCTGAACGCGGTCGCCGGCCGGCCCAAGGAGGAGTACGGCCTCGAACCCCAGGGCCTCGATGAGATCCGCCCCGGCTGTTACAACGTCGATGAGCGGATCAAGGACATGAACGCCGGCGGCATCCTCGGCTCGATGTGCTTCCCGTCGTTCCCCGGCTTCGCCGGCCGCCTCTTCGCCACCGAAGACCACGACTTCTCGCTGGCCCTGGTGCAGGCCTACAACGACTGGCACGTTGAGGAATGGTGTGGCGCCTACCCGGCCCGCTTCATCCCGATGACCCTCCCGGTGATCTGGGACCCGGTGGCCTGCGCCGCCGAAATCCGTCGGAACGCCGCCCGCGGTGTGCACTCGTTGACCTTCACCGAGAACCCGGCCGCCATGGGCTACCCCAGCTTCCACGACTTCGACTACTGGAAGCCCGTGTGGGATGCCCTGGTTGACACCGAGACCGTGCTGAACGTGCACATCGGCTCGTCGGGCCGGCTGGCCATCACCGCCCCGGACGCCCCGATGGACGTAATGATCACCCTGCAGCCCATGAACATCGTGCAGGCCGCCGCGGACCTGCTGTGGTCGCGGCCGATCAAGGAGTACCCGACGCTGAAGATCGCCCTGTCCGAGGGTGGCACCGGCTGGATTCCGTATTTCCTTGAGCGCGTTGACCGTACCTACGAGATGCACTCGACCTGGACCGGACAGGACTTCAAGGGCAAGCTGCCCAGCGAGGTGTTCCGCGAGCACTTCCTGACCTGCTTCATCGCCGACCCGGTCGGCGTGGCCACCCGCGGTCACATCGGTGTGGACAACATCTGCTGGGAAGCGGACTACCCACACAGCGACTCGATGTGGCCCGGTGCCCCCGAGCAGCTCGACGAGGTGCTCAAGGCCAACAATGTGCCCGACGACGAGATCAACAAGATGACCTACGAGAACGCCTTGAAGTGGTACCACTTCGACCCGTTCAGCCACATGTCCAAGGAGCAGGCCACAGTCGGTGCGCTGCGCAAGGCTGCCGAAGGACACGACGTGTCGATTCAGGCGCTGAGCAAGCACGTGCACGGCCACGCCGACCTGGCGTCGTTCGCGGCCAACGCGAAGGAATTGACCGGCAACAAGGACTAGCCGTCCGACCAGACCGATGCGCCGGTGCGGCGATGCCCGCACCGGCGCCCTCGGTTGTGCATGAGATGAAATGAAGGAGCGCATCGTGTCCAACGCGTCCAGCGGCATGAACTTCGAACTGACCGAAGACCAGCAGCTGATCCGCAAATCCGTGGCCGAGCTTGCCGCCAAGTTCGACGACCACTACTGGATGCAGAAGGATCAGGCACACGAATTCCCGCAGGAGTTCTACGACGCCATCGCCGGCGGTGGTTGGCTGGGCATGACCATCCCCGAGGAGTACGGCGGTCATGGTCTGGGCATCACCGAAGCCACCATCCTGGCTGAAGAGGTCGCCCGCTCCGGTGGTGGCATGAACGCTGCCAGCTCCATTCACATGTCGATCTTCGGCATGCAGCCTGTCGTGGTCTTCGGCTCCGACGAGATGAAGGCCGAGACCCTGCCGCGGATCGTCAACGGCGACCTGCACGTGTGTTTCGGTGTCACCGAACCGACTGCGGGCCTGGATACTTCGCGGATAACCACGTTCGCCAAGCGAGACGGTGACCATTACGTCGTCAACGGCCGCAAGGTGTGGATCTCCAAAGCTCTTGAGTCCGAGAAGATCCTGCTGCTGACCCGCACCGAGAGCCGCGAGGACGTAGAAAAACGGGGCGGCAAGCCCACCGAAGGACTCACCCTCTTCCTCACCGACCTGGACCGCAACCACGTCGACATCCGGCCCATCACCAAGATGGGTCGAAATGCGGTGTCCTCCAACGAATTGTTCATCGATGACCTGCGGGTGCCGGCGGAACACCGCATTGGCGAGGAGGGCAAGGGTTTCTCCTACATCCTGCACGGACTCAACCCGGAGCGGATGCTGATCGCCGCCGAGGCCCTGGGCATCGGCCGCGTGGCGCTGGACCGAGCGGTCAAGTACGCCAACGAGCGGGTGGTGTTCGACCGGCCGATCGGCATGAACCAGGGCATCCAGTTCCCACTGGCCGACTCGTTGGCCCGGCTGGACGCCGCCGAACTGATCCTGCGCAAGGCAACCTGGCTGTACGACAGCGGCAAGCCCTGCGGCCGGGAGGCCAACATGGCCAAATACCTGTGTGCCGATGCCGGTTTCGATGCTGCGGACCGCGCGCTGCAGACCCATGGCGGCATGGGCTACTCGGAGGAGTACAACATCTCGCGGTTCTTCCGCGAGTCTCGACTGATGAAGATCGCCCCGGTGAGCCAGGAGATGATCCTGAACTTCCTGGGCGCCAACGTTCTCGGCTTGCCGAAGAGCTACTGAGGGGAATGACGTGACAACCGCTTCAACTTCACTGTTCGATCTGACCGGCCGCTCGGCGCTGGTGACTGGTGCCGGTTGCGGTATCGGCGCGGCGGTGGCAACGGCCCTGGCGCAGGCCGGGGCCGCAGTGCTGGTGACCGACATCAAGCCGGAATCGGCTGCCGCAGTGGCAGAACGCATTGTCGCCGCCGGCGGGAAGGCCGACAGCATGGCGCTGGATGTCAGTTCCCGCGACGCCGCCAACGCCGCGGCCTTGCGGGCCTCCGGGCTGGCCGACGGTGCCCTGCACATCCTGGTCAACAACGCCGGCGTCACCGCGCCGGCCATGTTCCCCAAGCTGACCGACGAAACCTTCCGGCTGACGTTCGACGTCCACGTGATGGGCACCTTCCACTGCGCCCAGGCCGCGCTGCCGTACATGCCGACCGACGGCACCGGCCGCATCATCAACGTGACCTCCTCGGCGGGTATCACCGGAACCCTCGGGCAGGTCAACTACTCGGCGGCCAAGGCCGGCATCATCGGCATCACCAAATCACTGGCCCGGGAGATGGCCAGCAAGAACATCCTGGTGAACGCGCTGGCGCCGTTGGCCGCCACCCCGATGACCGAAACCATTCGCACCAACGAGAAATTCGCGGCCAACATGATGAACCGTATTCCGTTGAAGCGCTGGGCCGAGGCCGAGGAAGTCGCCGGGCCGTTCGTGTTCCTGGCCTCTGATGCCGCGTCGTACATCACCGGGCAGGTACTGCCGGTCGATGGCGGCATGGTTATGTGACCTTGTGAGCGAAGTTTACGAGCGAACCATGGACCCGAGCAGCTCATCGTGTCTGCCGCTGGCCGGGATCACCGTCGTTGCCATGGAGCAGGCGGTGTCCGCGCCGATGTGCACCCGCGTGCTGGCCGATTTCGGTGCCCGGGTGATAAAGATCGAGAACCCCAACGGTGGTGATTTCGCCCGCGACTACGACGATGTGGTGCTGGGGCAGGCCGCGCACTTCGTCTGGGCCAACCGGGGCAAGCAGTCGGTCACGCTGAACCTCAAGTCCGACAAGGGCATGGAGGTGCTGCACCGGATGTTGGACGACGCCGACGCGTTCGTCTCGAACCTGGCGCCGGGCGCAACTGCCCGGCTGGGGCTCTCGTCGGCAGATCTGCGCGAACGTCATCCGCAGGTGATCCCGCTGGAAATCGACGGTTACGGACCGGGTGGACCCTTGTCGGCCAAGCGGGCGTACGACCTGCTGGTGCAGGCCGAATCAGGTTCGTGCGCGTCCACCGGCTACCCGGGTATGCCGGCCAAACCGGGTGCACCCGTTGCTGACATCACCACAGGGCTGTACTCGGCGCTGTCGATCATGGCACTGCTGTTGGGGCGTGCCCGTGGGGTATCCTCCGGCGCCATGCCCTCGGTGGCCGTCAGCCTGTTCGACACCATGACCGACATCATGGGTTACCAACTGACCTACACCCAGCATTCCGGCGTTGACCAGCAGCCCCTCGGCATGAGCTCACCCGCGGTCGCGCCCTACGGTGCCTTCGCCACCCGGGACGGGCAGACCGTGGTGCTGGGCACCACCAACGACCGGGAATGGCAGCGGCTGGCCCGGGAGATCATCGAGCGTCCCGACCTGGCTGACGATGCGCGGTTCGCCACCAACCCGGACCGCTGTGCGCACCGTGACGAGCTCAATGCAGCGATTGAATCCTGGTGCGCCCTACATGATCTCGATGAGATTCAAAAGGTGGCCGATGAGGCCGGCATCGGCAACTCCCGGTACAACCTGCCCAGTGAAGTCGTCGCTCATCCACACCTGAAGGCCCGCGACCGGTGGCGGCAGATCGGTACGCCTGCGGGCCCCATCGACGCGTTGTTGCCGCCGCCGGTGATCAGCGATTTCGAGATGGGCATGGGCGCGGTACCGGGGCTGGGCGAGCACACCGATGCGGTTCTGGCCGAATTGGGTTACAAGACTTTGGAAATCGCCGGGCTGCGAGCCGACGGCGTCATTGGATAGGAGTGCACATGCGCGAAGTTGTCATCGTCGAAGCTGTACGTACCGCCGTCGGCAAGCGCAATGGTGGGTTGTCCGGGCAGCACGCCGCCGACCTGTCGGCGGTAGTGCTCAATGAGCTGATGGAACGGGCCGGGGTGGCACCGGATCTGGTCGACGACGTGGTGTGGGGTTGCGTGTCCCAGGTGGGCGACCAGTCGAGCAACATCGGCCGCTATTCGGTGCTGGCCGCGGGCTGGCCGGAACACATCCCGGGCACCACGATCAACCGCGCCTGCGGATCGTCACAGCAGGCTTTGGATTTCGCGGTGCAGGCGGTCATGTCGGGCCAGCAGGACGTCGTGGTCGCCGGTGGCGTCGAGGTGATGAGCCGGGTACCGCTCGGTGCGGCCAGGTCCACTGGTGAACCGTACGGGCCGAAAGCCCTTGCCCGCTATGACGGTTTCGGGTTCAACCAGGGAATCTCGGCCGAGCTGATCTCGCAGAAGTGGAACCTGTCGCGCACCCGACTGGACGAGTACTCGGCGCGCTCGCATGAACTTGCCGCGGCAGCCCAGGACGCCGGGGCATTCACCACGCAGATCGTCCCGGTGTTCACCGAAGACGGTGGGGTGGTGCACGAAGACGAGGGCATCCGCCGCGGCACCACGCCCGAGAAACTGGCGGGGCTCAAGCCGGCGTTCCAAGAGGACGGCGTGATCCACGCCGGCAACTCGTCGCAGATATCCGATGGTGCCGCAGCACTTTTGGTGATGACCACCGAGAACGCGGTGCAACTCGGGCTGACCCCGCTGGTGCGCTACGTCGCCGGCGTAGTCACCGGCGCCGACCCGGTGCTGATGCTGACCGGCCCCATCCCGGCTACCGAGAAAGTGCTGCACAAGGCCGGTGTCGGCATCGACGAGGTCGGCGTGTTCGAGATCAACGAGGCGTTCGCCCCGGTGCCGCTGGCTTGGCTGGCCGAGACCGGTGCCGACGAGGCCCGGCTGAATCCGCTGGGCGGCGCCATCGCGCTGGGGCACCCGCTCGGTGCGTCGGGCGCGGTGCTGATGACCCGCATGATCAATCACATGCGGGACAACGGAATTCGTTATGGCCTGCAGTCCATGTGCGAGGGCGGCGGCACTGCCAACGCCACGTTGGTCGAGCTGGTCGCGTAGGAGTGTCGATGCAACGCAATCTGTTTGACGAGGACCACGAGGCCTTCCGGTCGCTGGCCCGGGATTTCGTCGAGAAGGAGGTCGTTCCGGCCTACCCCTCCTGGGAAAAGGGCGGGCGGATGCCTCGCGAGGTATTCGAGAAGATGGGCTCGCTCGGCATGCTCGGCATGGCCATCCCGGAGGAGTACGGCGGCGGGGGACAGCCCGACTACCGGTACAACGTGGTGCTGCAGGAGGAGGCGGCGCGGGCGCTGGTGACCCTGTCGACGGTGCGCACGCAACTGGAAGTGATCCTGCCGTACTTCCTGCACTACGCGAACGCCGAGCAGCGTGATCGCTGGTTCCCGGGCATGGTATCGGGCAAGTTGCTGACTGCTGTGGCGATGACCGAACCGGGCACCGGCTCAGACCTGGCGGGCATGAAGACCACTGCGGTGCGCGACGGCGACGACTGGATTATCAACGGCGCCAAGACTTTTATCACCGGGGGCATGCAGGCCGACCTGGTGATCGTGGTGGCCCGCACCTCGACCGACCCGTCCAATCGCCGTCGCGGTCTGACCCTTTTCGTGGTGGAGGCGGGCATGCCGGGCTTCACTCGCGGCCGCGAGCTGGAGAAGATGGGCTGCAAGGTGCAGGACACCGCCGAGCTGTCGTTCGTCGATGTGCGGGTGCCGGCCCGAAATGTGCTGGGGGAGGTCGACGAGGCGTTCGGCTATCTCGGCCACAATCTGCCGCAGGAGCGGCTCACCGTCGCTGTCGGTTCGGTAGCCCAGGCCCGCTCCGCAATTGGCGCGGCCATCGACTACACCCGGGACCGCAAGGCGTTCGGCACGCCGGTGGCGTCCTTTCAGAACACCAAGTTCGAATTGGCCGCCTGCTCAACGGAAGTCGAAGCGGCCCAGATGATGCTGGACCGGGCGGTCGCACTGCACGTCGACGGTGAGTTGTCCGCGCCGGATGCCGCCCGGGTCAAGCTGTTCTGCACCGAGATGCAGGCCCGGGTGATCGACCGCTGCCTGCAGCTGTTCGGCGGGTACGGCTACATGATGGAGTACCCGATCGCCCGGTTGTACACCGACGCCCGGGTCGCCCGCATCTACGCCGGGACCAGCGAAGTGATGAAGGTGATCATCGCCAAAGACCTGGGGTTGTAGCGGGCATTGGCGTCGCTGCCTCAAGAGTCACATCAGTCCCTCGTCCGGGGCCTGTACGTTGTGCCCGCCTCTATGCGACAACGTGGTTGGTGGTCGGTAGGTGCGGATGAATCTGCGGATTTGTCGCACAGAGGCGGGCAAAGTGCGATTCATCTGGGGGAGGGGCCATAGTGACGGGTGAGGTGCTCCGAACCGATGCTGCCCGAACCGATGATGGCGACGGGCCAATCGGTTCCCGTCATTCGCTGTTCCCAGCGATCATTCGGAGCGCCGTGTCATACACCGCCAGTGCGTGAATCTCGAACAGCGCCAACAGATCCACTGAGTCACCGCCGATTTCCTTGGCGATGAAAAGTCCGTCGGCACCGGCGATCGCATAGGTCACCAGCTGCTTGACCTGCGCGGCGTCAAGCCCAACGGTCATATCTGCAAGCGCCTCGTGCAAGGACTCCGCCGCCTGTTCGCGCGTCGACAGAAACATCTCGCGGGCCCGGGGCTCGACCGGTCGGCGCTCCAACGCCAGCATGAGGCCGAGACGCAAGAAGTCGGGGTTGTCCAGCAACGCTTTCGCGAGCTGCATGGCGAGAGTGATGACGCGTTCGCGTGGCTCGACGCCCGCGGGGAGCTGCCAGGCCTGCAGCCAGGCGCCGAAGCTGCGCTCGATGACGGCAGCGAGGAGGTCGTCCTTGTCTTTGAAATGCCAGTAGATGGAGCTGGCGGGCAGCCCGCACTTCTTGCTGACCAGCCCGATGCTGGTGCCCTCATAACCGCGTTCGGAGGCAATCTCGGTGGCGGCGTCCAGAATTCGCTCGCGGGACTGTTCGCCGTCGGCGCGCTTGCGGCGAGCCTTGGGTGCTTCGGTCATGTCCACTCCCAGCTCTTGACGCTGTAGTGATCGCTACATTACCGTAGCGATCACTACAGGACAAGCGGAGGCGCGGTGAGCACTCAGGAGACTTACGACGTAGCGGTCATCGGCTACGGCCCGACCGGTGCCACCGCGGCCAACCTGCTTGGTCAGCTCGGCTTGAAAGTTGTAGTGCTCGAACGGGATCCGGATGTCTACAACCGGGCCCGGGCTATCTCGACCGATGAGGAAGTGCTGCGGATCTGGCAGTCGATCGGGCTGGCCGAGCGGTTGCAGCGCGACATGCTCCCTGACCGACCGCTCGCATTTGTCGACGCCGCTGGCAGGCCATTCATCGAAACAGTGGTCACGGGCCGCGGCTCCGGGCATCCGCCCCAGCAGTTCCTGTACCAGCCGGCAGTGGACGCGGTCCTCCGCGATGGCGTGGCCCGCTTCGCGAACGTCGATGTGCTGCTGGAACACGAATGCCTACGAGTGGTCAATCGTGGCAGCGATGTCGAACTGATGCTCGCGGATCTGCGCACCGACACCTTCAAACGTTTGAGTGCCCGCTACGTCATTGCCGCAGACGGGGGGTCGTCGGCTACCCGTGGGCTGCTCGGCGTCGGTTACAGCGGACGCACATACAGCGAACGGTGGGTGGTCGTCGACACCAATGTGCTCAAGGAATGGGATGCGCACGACCGCTTGCGGTTTCACTGCAACCCACACCGTCCTACGGTTGACTGCCCGACCCCGCTGGGCCATCACCGATGGGAGTACCCGGCAATGCCGGGGGAGGATGAGAAGCACCTCGTCAGCGATGAAGCAGTGTGGCAGGTGCTGCGGGACCAGGGGATAACCGCCGAGAACGTCAAGATTCTGCGTGCCGTGGTCTACAGCCACCATGTCCGTATCGCCGACCGGTGGCGGGTCGGCCGCGTGTTCCTGGCCGGTGACGCCGCGCACGCCATGCCGCCGTGGATCGGCCAAGGGATGTCTGCCGGAGTCCGCGATGCGGCCAACCTGTGTTGGAAGCTGGCTGCGGTACTGCGTGGACAGACGCCGGAGACCCTGCTGGATTCCTATGTGGCAGAACGCAAACCGCATGTTACAGAGGTAACCCGACGCGCGGTACGGGTCGGTCGGCTGATCACCGAACGGCGTCCGCGGCTTGCCGCTGTCCGCAACCATGTGCTGCGTGCAGTGACCCGGCTACCGGGCGCGGATCATGCGGGGCAGCGGATGATCTGGATTCCCGACGCCCGCTACGCCGACGGCTTCTTCGCAGCGGCACACCCTGCGGTGGGTTGGCAGATACCGCAACCGAGTGTCGGTGGCATGCCCCTCGACGACCTGATCGGTGGTCGCTGGGTGCTTTTGCACACCGGCGCGGTGCCGCCGGGTGCCGGGGCCTGGTCCGACATCGGCGTGCAGAGCCTGTACGTCACCGAACCCAGCTTGGCGCGGTGGCTGCGCCGCCGTAGTGCCGACGCCGTGGTGCTCCGACCCGACGGATTCATCTATGCCGCAACCTCATCCGGAAGACCGATACCAGCGCCGCCGGTCGGGCTGGACGTCACCACGCTGACAGGAACCTACGCATGACCATCAGTCTGACCGAGCACACGGTCGCCGTCGGAGGCCGGGAGGTCTTTGTCGCCGAAGCGGGTGCGGGCCCTGCGGTGCTGTTGTTGCACGGCGGTGGGCCTGGTGCCTCCGGCGTTACCAATTACTCCCGCAATATCGATGCCCTCGCCGAGCATTACCGCGTCCTGGTGCCCGATATGCCCGGCTACGGGCGTTCCACCAAAGGGATTGACAAGTCCGACCCCTTCGGCTGCCTGGCCGATGCCATGCGCGGTCTGCTCGATGCGCTGGGTATCGAGACTGCGCATCTGGTCGGCAACTCGTACGGCGGCGCCGCGGCGCTGCGATTGGCGCTGGACACCCCACACCGGGTCGGCAAGCTGGTGCTGATGGGCCCCGGCGGTATCGGCACCACCCGCGCCCTGCCGACCGCCGGTCTTAACAGCCCTCCTGGCCTACTACGGCGGCGACGGTCCCAGTCGCGACAAGTTGGCCGCTTTCATCCGGAATTACCTTGTTTACGATGGTGATTCGGTTCCTGACGAGCTGGTCGACATCCGATATGCCGCATCCATCGACCCCGAGGTAGTCGCAAACCCTCCGCTGACCCGCCCTTCCGGTCCGCAGGCGCTGCGCATCTTGTGGCGCATGGACCTGACCCGCGACCCGCGACTGGCGTCGCTGCAGTCACCGACCCTGGTGCTGTGGGGACGCGACGACAAGGTCAACCGACCGGCCGGCGGACCCATGCTGCAGAACATCATGCCCAACGCCGAACTGGTGATGACCAGTCGAACCGGGCACTGGATGCAATGGGAACGTGCCGAGCTCTTCAACCAGCTGGTCGTTGAATTCCTCTCGGACAGAACGGTATTCCCCAGCGATGACCGTATTCGGTAACGTTCACCTCGGCTATCTGGTGGTCGAGACCCAGAAATTCGCCGACTGGCGGCGGTTCGGTCGTGACGCCATTGGCATGCATGTCGAAGACCTGGGCGCCGATGCCGCGCGCTTCCGGCTCGACGAACAGCAATGCCGCTTCCTGCTGCTGCGCGGGCCTGCCGAGGACGTCACCACGCTGGGCTGGCAGATCGAAGACCACGAGACCTTGGACGAAATACTGCGCCGGGTGCGCCGCGGCGGGGTGCCCGTCACCAACGGTTCTGACGAGGAGGCCGCGCTGCGCGGCGTCGAGCGGTTGGTGCGCCTGCCCGGCCCCAACGGCCTGACACAGGAGCTGTTCACCCGGGCCCATGCCGGCGGTGAATTCGAGATCGCCGGACGCGGTTTCGTCACTGGTGAGTTCGGTCTCGGCCACGTCGCCGTCGCCACCACCAAGCCACACCAAGTGCGCGGATACTACGACACGCTGTTCGACGCCAGACTCAGCGACTTCATCGACGAAACCATGAGCGGCGTCAAGGTCAAGATTCGGTTCCTGCGGGTCAACCGGCGTCACCACTCGGTGGCCATCGCCGCGGTTAATCGGCTGCCGATCAATCCGATCCGGACCCGGGTACAGCACCTCAACATCCAGGTCGCCGAGCTGGAGGATCTGACGGCGAGTTATCGACAGGTCCGCGAACTCGGGTTCGACCTGGCACTGGACATGGGGCAGCACACCAACGACAAAGAGCTGTCGTTCTACGCGGTCACGCCGTCGGGCTTCGAATGGGAAGTGGGGTGGAATCCGCTCGTCGTCGACGAATCGACCTGGCAGTCAACGACCCATCAGGGCATCAGCATCTGGGGACATACTCCCCGTCGGCAGAGCATTGGCGACAAGCTCGAACAAGTGAAGATCGTTGCGCGGTCCCTGCGGCACCACGAAGACACCGTCCCCGCGCTGGCCGGCGCGGGCATACCCGACTGACCCCGCGATTTGTGCACGATTTTGGGCGCTCAGCACACGTTTTCGTGCACCAATCACTACAAGGAGGCACTGTGAACCGGATTGACACCCACCATCACATGATTCCGGCGGACTACCGAAAGGTGTTGCAGCAAGCAGGTATTGACGACACGGGTGACCGGGCGCTACCGCGGTGGAGTCCAGAGGAATCGCTGCAGACCATGGACGAGCTCGGCGTCGCAACGGCGATCCTGTCGGTGTCGACTCCAGGTACCACCATCCTGCCCGCGGCCGCCGATGCCGCCGCGCTGGCCCGTGACCTCAACGACTACAGCTCTGAACTGGTTGCCGCCCAGCACGGTCGGTTCGGGTTCTTCGCCACCGTGCCAATGCCGCACCTGGACGAAGCGGTCACCGAGACGGTGCGTGTACTCGACGACCTGGGCGCCGATGGGGTGACGCTGCTGGCCAACAGCAGCGGCACCTACGTGGGGGCCGACGGCCAGGACGCGCTGTTCGCCGCGCTCGACCAGCGGGGAGCCGTGGTGTTCATCCACCCCGCCGAGCTTTCCGGCCCCGCGGTGCCCGGCGTGCAACCGTTCGCCGCCGACTTTTTACTCGACACCACCCGAGCTGCCTACCTGCTGGTGCGGAATGGCATCAGGCGGCGGTACCCGAACATCAAGTTCATCCTGAGCCATGCCGGCGGCTTCGTGCCCTATGCGTCGCACCGGATGGCGGTGTCCATCACCGGTGATGTCGGTGGCAGTCCGGCCGACCATCTCGATGATCTGGCCGGCTTCTATTTCGACACCGCGCTGTCGTCCAGCGCGGCGGCGCTGCCCTCGCTACTGGCGTTCGCCAAGCCCGGTCACGTCACATTCGGTTCGGACTTCCCGTTCGCGCCGGTCGGGGTGAGCAAACTTTTCGCTGCCGGGTTGGAGAACTACGGCGGATTGTCGGCGACCGAGCAGGACGCCATCGACCGGGCCAATGCGCTGCGTTTGTTCCCGAGGTTGGGCACAGCGCCGACGCTGCCGGAGCCGTCACTGATCGAGCAGGTCCGCCACACGGCCAGTCGGCTGGTGATGCGCGGGGTGGCCCGGCTCATGACGCCGTAGCTGCGGGAGTTCTGAGTTACTCCGGCGGTGGTGGGCGGCCGCCCCGATATGACCAGGTGGACATGTCGCCGGGCAAATGCGCACGGGCGTGATGTGAAAGCAAACCCACTGGGCTGAAAAAGTGAGGCTTGCCACATTCGTCAAACCAACCTACTGTGTGTTCGGTTGGTTGGTTCGAACGAGGGATTTTGCTTTGACTGAGCCGGATGCTCCGAGGCCTTACGCCTCGCTGCTGGCCAAGGGTGAGGACCGCAAGCAGCGGATTCTCGAGGTCGCGGAGCGCATGCTCGCCCGCAATGGCTGGCGCAGCACCTCGTTGGCGCAGATTGCGCGGGAAGCCGGCGTGAGTCCGGCCGGCCTGCTGCATCACTTCGAGTCCAAGGAAGCGCTGCTGGACGCCGTGCTGGATCTGCGCGACGACGACGACAACGCGCACGCCAATCTGTCGGGCGATCTGCCCCACGAGATCGGGCGGGTGGCCGAACGCTTCGTCCGCGCGCCGGAGCTGGTGGGCACCTTCACAGTGCTGCTGATCGAGAACATCGCCGCCGACGCGCCGTTGCACGACCGACTGCTTGGCCGTCAGCGCATGGCCAGCAGCATCGTCGCCGACATCATCCGCACCGGCCAGGACGATGGCCGCTACCGCACAGACATCGACGCGGCCGTCAAGGCCGTGGAAATCCTGGCATTTATCAACGGAATGGAGACCGCATGGCTACTCGACCCTTCGATTCCACTGGTCGCGGTGTTCAAGGGGTACGCCGACTGCCTAGCTCGCGACTTCGCCGTGGAGCAGGTGATCGCGTGACCGCGGTACCGGAGGCCGACATGCGGTACCGCCTCGACGTGGTGGCGCCCAGTGTGGCCGACGTGGTCAGTGCCGCCGGCGGCTGGTTGGTCGACCGGGTCATGGCCGGCTGGGACGTGACCGTGTTGATCCCCAGCGAGCGCTCCGCCGACGACCTGCGTCCGTTGCAGATCCTCGGCGTCGAGATCGGAGATTTGGAATCCGCAATGCAGGTGTGGGAAGAGCGGCCGCACCCGCAGACCGTTGCGGTGGCCGCCGACCTGTTCGCCAGCGACGAGCGGGTGCGCGACGGCGTGCTCGGCGCGTTGGAGCAGGGGCTGACCGAGGTGACGCTGTGGGGCGAGAGCTGGCCGGCTGAGCTGGATGCCACCGTTGACGTCGTGCAACACGAATTGAGCGCTGCGGCACGGGCTTTCAAAACCCAGGCGATGACTGCCATCGGGGCAGGCGGGGCCGTGGACGGTGTCGAGGTGTTCCGCTGCGGCGTCATGGCGTGTCCGTCGGTGGCCGCCGACCTGGTGCCGGCCAGCTAGGATTGGTACGCGCCGAACGTGCGCTCGGGTGCGAAGAACTCGTGAAAGTTCGCACCCAAGCGCACGGTCGGTGAGCTAGATGGTGACCAGAACCTTGCCGATCGCCTCGCCGTCGGCCACGTGTCGCAGTGCGGCGGCGGTGTCCGAAAGGGAGTACTGCTTTCCGATGTGAGGTGTCACCACTCCGGATGTCAGCAGTACCTGCAATTCGGTCTCGTTGCGGGTGAACTCCGCGGACGGGACGTCCTGGAACTGGAAGCCCAGGACGTGAATTCCTTTGACCAGCACCAGGTTCAGTGGAATCCGAGGAATGGTCCCGGACGCATAACCCACCGTCACGAACCGTCCACCGCGGCCCAGCGCCCGCAGTGCCGGTTCGGACAACTCACCGCCGACAGGATCGATCACGGCGGCGGCACCACCGGGCAGGGCCTCCTTCAAAGCAGCTCGCAGATCGACGTTGCGGTAATTGATCGTGGTGCCGGCCCCGTGTTGGATTGCCGCGTCCAGCTTTTCGTCCGACGACGCCACCGCGGTGACCCGGGCGCCCAGGGCGGTGGCCAGGGCCACGGTGGCCAGGCCGACGCCGCCACCGGCGCCGAGCACCACGACATCGTCGCCGGCGCAGACCCGGGCCATCGAACGCAGGCAGTGATACGCGGTGCGGAACGCCACCCCGCAGGCAGCCGCGGTGGCGTCGTCCAGCCCAGCTGGGATCGGTGCCAGCGCCGCAACTGGAACACACACATGCTCGGCGAACGCCCCGTACATCGCGGTACCGGTCACCCGGTCGCCGATGGCGAAACCCGTTGCACCGTCACCTAATGCGGTGACAACGCCGGCGAACTCGCTGCCCGGCACGAAAGGTGGCGGCACACTGACCTGGTACTGGCCGGCCACCAGCAGCACGTCCGGAAAGTTCACCGCCGCGACCGCCACCTGCACGCTGACCTGGCCGGGCTCCGGTGTGGGGGAGTCAAGCTCGCAGACCTGCACCACTTCGGGCGGGCCGTACTTCTGACACACCGCTGCGCGCACGGCTAACCCCGGTAGTCGGTCGAGGCAGCCAGCTCAGCCGCAGACGCCATCAACTCGGGCACGATCGGACCGAATGCCTGCAGCTTGATGTCATCGCCGGCCCGCTGGAAGCCCTGCTCCAGCACGATGGCCAGCTTCCACTTGGCCAGGATCAGGTAGTAGTCAAGGTCATCGACCTGACGCCCCGACACCGCGGAGTAGTGCGCCACCACCTGATCGCGGGTCGGCATGTAGCGCATGTCGACGTAGCCGGTATCGGAAGCCTCTGCGGCAGAAGGGTCCTCGGGCCAGCTCTGGACCATCCAGGCCAGGTCCAGCTTCGGGTCGCCGACGGTACCCATCTCCCAATCGACCAGTGCCGCCAACTGCGCCGGACCGCCGTGCCGGTACATCACGTTGGCGAACTGGTAGTCGCCATGCATGAGGCCGGGAATGAAATCCATTGGCGCGTGGTGGCGTAACCAATCGGTAGCCTCGTCCATACCCTCGATGTTGCGGCCCTTGATGCGGTCGAAGAAGCCGGTCCAACGCTGGACCTGGCGTTCGTGGAAACCTTCCGGGCGACCCAGATCCTGCAGTCCCTTGGCCTGCCAGTCCACCTTGGACAGCAGCGCGATGCCCTCGGCCAGTTGATAACTCAGCCCGGCGCGCAGCTCATGATCGGAATCGAACGGCTCGGGCCAGGTGCGGTGGTCCATCGGTGACCAGCCGTCTACGAAGCCCATGACATAAAACGGCCGCCCTAAAACCGAAGCATCCGAACAGACTCCGATGGCTTTGGTGTGCGGAACCTCGGTATCGTCGAGAGCCTCGATGATCCGCCATTCACGCAGGATGCCCTTGTCCCGGTCGGCCGGGGCGCCCGGGGGTGGGAGCCGGATCACACTGTGGTGCTCTCCGCGGGTGATCAAGTAGATGACGTTCTGGGTGCCGCCGGAGAGGAACTTGGCTTCGGTCACTTCGCCTTTACCAGGCAGGCCGGCGCCGTCCATCCAGGCGGTGAGCCGGGTGAGGCTTTCGGCGGTCAGGGTCTCGCTCACAGGTTTCCTACCTCAAGTTCGCTGCCGGCTGAGCCGGCGATCAGGCCGAGGTATTCGGCGTACTTTGCTTGCGCCGCTTCGCGTTTGCCGGGCAGCCATTCGGTGGGCCACTGCCCTTCGGTGCCGTGGTAGTCACGCAGCACCTGCTTGGCCACAGTGGTCTTGTGCACCTCGGTGGGTCCGTCGGCCAGCCCCATGACGGCGGCGCCGGTGACCATACCTAGCAGCGGCAGTTCGTTGGTGACACCCAGGGCACCGTGCACTTGCATTGCCCGCCAGGCGATATCGTGCAACACCGTCGGCATGACGACCTTGACCGCGGCGATGTCCTTGCGGACCTTCTTGTAGTCGTTGTACTTGTCGATCTTCCAGGCGGTGTGCAGCACGAACAGCCGGAACTGCTGCAGCTGTGCCCAGGAATCGGCAATGTAGCCCTGGATGGCCTGCTTGTCGGCCAGCAGACTGCCCGCGGTGTGCCGCGACAGTGCCCGCTCGCACATCATGTCGAGGGCCTTCTGCGCCAGCCCGATGGTGCGCATGGCGTGGTGAATGCGGCCGCCGCCCAGTCGGGTCTGTGCGATGACGAAAGCCTGGCCTTCGCCGCCGAGCAATGCCGAGCTCGGTACCCGCACATTGTCGTAGTGGATCAGCGCGTGCGAACCGTGCCCGTCGGACTCGCCATACAGCGCCGAATTGCGCACGATGTTCACCCCGGGGGTGTCGGTCGGCACCATGAACATCGACATGCCTTGGTAGGCACTGACTTCCGGGTTGGTCACCACCATGACGATCAGGAACGACGCGGTGGAAGCGTTGGAGGAGAAGAACTTGTAGCCGTTGATCACCCAGTCGTCACCGTCGCGCACTGCGGAGGTTGTGAACTGGGTCGGGTCGGCACCGCCCTGAGGCTCGGTCATGGAGTAGCAGGAGAAAACCTCACCGTCGAGCAGCGGGCGTAGGTACTGCTCCTTCTGCTCCGCGGTGCCGTAGTGCGCGATGATCTCGGCGTTACCGGTGTCGGGTGCCTGGCAGCCGAAGACGATCGGTGCCCACTGGCAGCGGCCCAGAATCTCGTTGAGCAGCGCCAACTTCAGCTGGCCGTGGCCCTGTCCGCCGAGTTCGGGGCCAAGATGGGTGGCCCACAAGCCTTTTGCGCGCACTCGATCCTTGAGCGGGTCGATCACCTTGCGGCGTGTCTCATCGAGTGGGGTGAACTGCAGGTGCGGCCAGATCAGGTCGAGCGGCTCGACCTCGTCGCGCACGAACGCGTCAGCCCAGTCCAGAAGTTCCTGAAATTCTGGGTCGGTTTCGAAATCCCAAGCCATGCGGCCTCCTTCAGTTGGGGTTGGTCTGGATACCGGTGATCAGGGTGGCGATGTCGGCGCTGACCACGTCGGCGAATGATCTGGCGCCGAATGAGCCGGCAGCCCAGTGCCGAGCGCCCTCGCTGACGAAAGTCATCGCCAGATATGTCAGGTGGTTGACATCGACGGAGGCCGGTAGCTTGCCGTCGTCGCGGGCGCGGGTGAACAGCTCGGTGAACATGCCACCGTCGAGGTCGGCAGGAGCGCCGTCTGTATCGGATTTGCCGGCTCGGCCGGCTGTGTCGGATTTGCCGGCTCGGCCGGCTGTGTCGGATTTGCCGGCTCGGCCGTCTGTGTCGGATGTGCCGGCTCGGCCGGCGGCGAGGATGCGGTGCTCGTGGCGGTAGCCCTCAAGGATGGTCTCGATGACCAGTTCGCGTGGGTTGCGGGTCATGGATTTCTCCATGCTGTGCAGTGCCGCGGTGATTACGTCTGCGATGTCGTAGTCGGGCCCGGCCAGCTGGTTGGCGATGGCGCGCTGGGCCGAGCGGGTCGACATGATGCCGACCTCGAACAGCACGTCCTCTTTGCGCGGGAAGTAGAAGTAGAACAGCGCTTTGGAAACGCCGGCAGCGCGGCAGATGTCGGCGACGGTGGTGTTGGCGTAGCCGTTGGTGCGCCACAGTGCCATCGCGGCCTGTACCAGCATCCGCTTGGTTTCCTTTGAGCGGGTCTGGCTCAGCGATGCCCGACGCTGACCACGGTCAGCGGTCATAGCGGCATCGTTGCTTTGCATAGTCGCACCGTATCGCGATTTTTAGAATTTGACCAGGGTCAACTATTCGCCCGGTGTCAACGGGTTCGGTGGACCCGGAGGCCGGGGGCGTTGACGAGGACCCAGCGGCTGTGAAAATCTGATGTTCAATAGTGAGAGTCGTGTTCTCCTATTGCGAGATCGCTGAAACGGAGCGCAGATGGCGGACAGCCTGACCGACATGGATTTCTTCCGGGACGACCGGCTGGTTGCCGATCCGTACCCGTACTTCGAGGCGCTGCGCAGCAAGTGCCCGGTGTCTCCGGAGAACCACCACGGCGTCACCATGGTCAGCGGCTGGGACGAGGCCGTGGCCATCTACAACGATGCCGACACCTTCTCCTCGGTCACCTCGGTGACCGGCCCGTTCCCCGGCTTCCCGGTGCCGCTGGAGGGCAAGAGCAAGGACGAGATCAACGAGCTGATCGAAAAGCACCGTCCCGAAGTGCCTTTCAGCGACCAGCTGCCCACGCTGGACCCGCCGACCCACACCAACCACCGTGCCCTGCTGATGCGGCTGATCACGCCCAAGCGCCTCAAGGAAAACGAGGACGCGATGTGGAAGCTGGCCGACGAGGTGCTCGACACCTTCCTGGAGACGGGTGAGGGGGAGTTCATCAAGGGCTTCGCCAGCCCGTTCACCCTGCTGGTGATCGCCGACCTGCTCGGCATCCCCGGGGAGGATCGGGACAGCTTCATCAACGGCATCAGCCACAACGCCGGCGGTGGCGTGGGTGGTACCGGCGAAGAGGCACTGGCACACAGCCCGTTGGAATTCCTCTATGACCTGTTCGCCTCGTACGTTCAGGACCGGCGCGATCACCCCCGTGACGACGTGATGACCGGGATGGCCCAGGCCACCTTCCCCGATGGTTCCACTCCGGACGTCGGGGACGTTGCGCGCGTTGCCACCAACGTGTTTTCGGCCGGTCAGGAGACCACGGTCCGACTGCTCGGCACGGCGCTGAAGGTGATCGGTGAGCATCCCGAGATTCAGCAGCGGCTGCGCGAAGACCGCAGCCTGATCCCGAACTTCATCGAAGAGTGCCTGCGCATCGAGAGCCCGGTGAAGGGCGACTTCCGGCTGTCCCGTTGCCCGGTGACCGTCGGTGAGACCGAGCTGAGCGAAGGCACCACGGTGATGGTGCTCAACGGCGCCGCCAACCGCGACCCGCGCCGCTTCGAGGATCCCGATACCTTCGATCCCGCCCGCAAGAACGCCCGTCAGCACCTGGCCTTCGGCCGGGGTATCCACAGCTGCCCGGGTGCGCCGCTGGCCCGCGCCGAGACCAAGGTCGCCCTGGAGCGGCTGCTGGACCGCACCACCGATATCCGGATCTCTGAAGCCAAGCATGGCTCCCCGGACAATCGGAACTACCGATACATCCCGACGTTCATCCTGCGCGGCCTGATCGACCTGCATCTCGAGTTCGACAGGGCGTGAGGTCATGAAAGCTGTTGTTGACGAGGACCGTTGCCGCGGCCATGGCATGTGCCTGACGATCTGCCCCGAGGTGTTCACCATCGGCGACGGTGGCTACGCCGAGGTTCTGGTCGACGAGGTACCTGCCGAACATGTTGCGGCAGTGGCCGAAGCCGTCAGTTGTTGTCCCGAGCAAGCCATCAGCACCGAAGGAGAATAGAAGTGGCCAAAGGCTACATCGTCATCACCGAGACCATCACCGATCCTGAGGGGATGAAGGAATACGGCAAGCTGGCCAGCCAGGCCATGGGCGGCGCCACCGTGCTGTCGGTGGATCAGACGCCGACGGTGCTCGAAGGTTCCTGGGAGTGCACCCAGACCGTACTGCTGGAGTTCGAATCTGTTCAGGCAGCCAAGGATTGGTACTACTCGGACGCCTATCAGGCTGCGGCCAAGTTGCGTCAGGCCGCCGCTGACTGCAACGGGGTCATCCTGTCGGGGTTCTGATCCAATTCGCGGGGCGGACGTACAGCGCCGGTCAGCCTCGCATGGCACCGTGCGGTTTCTGCGGCACCATGCGGTCATAGACCGACCAGACGATCGCTTCGTGCTCGGTCGCGTCGATCCGTCCAGCTGCGAGCGCTCGGTCTGCCATCACGAGTTTGGTGGCCAGGCAACGTATTTCGGTGAGTTGCCGCTCGCCGATCGGGTCCTCGACACCTGGCATCTGGAATACGGTGAGGACTCGGACCCGGCCACGATTGGCGCCGGCCAACGCTGCGACGGCGGCTATGGCCGCCAGGCATGTCCCGGTGGCCATAGCCACCGCCATGCCAGGTGAGGTGCCGGGCGCCAGCGGTAGTTGGATGAGCAGCCAGCCGGTGATACCCCACAGGGGCCACAATCGGTACAGCCGCAGCAGCACCCGCTCGTCACGCGAGATACCCGGCGCATACACCACGAGCGTGTAGCGGGTGACCCCGTACCGGGTAAGGCAGGTGCTCATCGACCCCCAACTGGGTCCGCGGTCGAGCAGCTGCAACCACCTCGGCGAGGAATCGGTATCGCCCATACATTCAGGTCTACTACGGTGTGGGCGTCGTGCCGAGGTTCCATACGACTTCTATACGGCCGGCGGTCTGATGTTGATGGTAGTGGCATTGCTAACACCTGCCGTGAATCCGAAGGGGCCCAATGAGTTTGCATTTTGATCTGTCGTCACGACGGGTGCTGATCACCGGCGCCGGACAGGGTGTCGGTAGGGGGCTGGCGCTGGCGTTCGCTGCCGCGGGCGCAGAGGTTCTGGTCAACGATCTACGGTCGGAACGCGCGACTGAGGTCGTCCAGGAGATCCAGACCGGCGGCGGTCGCGCGCAACCGCTGGCCTTCGACGTCACCGAGTACCACGCGGTCACTGCGGCGATCTCCGGCGTCGGCGCCGTCGACATCCTCGTCAACAACGCCGGCAATGCGGGTGCCGAAGGCTTTTCCACCAGGACTCCGTTCGCGCAGACCTCGCCCGCCGACTGGGCGCCGTTCCTTCAGGTGAACCTCTACGGCGTCCTGAATTGCACACGTGCGGTGCTACCGGCGATGGTCGACCAGAAATGGGGCCGCCTCGTGACGATCGTCTCGGACGCCGGCCGGACGGGCGACGCCAACGGCGCCGTCTACGGAGCGGCGAAAGCCGGTGCCGCGGGCTTGATGCGCTCGATTGCGCTCGAGGTGGGGCGCTACGGGATCACCGCCAACAATATTGCGCTCGGGACCATGCGGACCCCACTGACAGAGCCGCTGTGGGCGCAGATGGCCGATTCGCCGCAGGCCAAGGCGATCCTGCAGCCTTACGCGATCCGCAGGCCGGGGCTTCCGGAGGATGTCACTCACCTTGCTGTGCTGCTGGCCAGCGATGCGGGGTCCTGGATCACGGGGCAGACTATCCCCATCAACGGTGGTTACTCGTTCGCCCTTTAGGAACGATTGCCCCGTCCGCTGTGATTGCGTGCGATAATCGCACCATTTGTGATGCGGATTACCCAAAAGTTTGACCAGCTAGGTATATTACGCATGAAAGTACATATGTAATGCCGACGAGCTCGCTCTCCATTGGCATGTCGGGCTTGATCGGAGGGTGCCGTCGATGAGTGCCACCAACGCTGGGCGATCCAAGATCGGCCACCTCATCCGGGTGCTGGCGCTGCCCATTGTGCTGGGCTGGTTTGCGCTCAATATCGGCACCAGCACGCTGGTGCCGCCGCTGGAGAAGGTTGGCGAGGCGCATACTGTCGGCCTCAGCGCCAAGGATGCGCCGGCCATGATCGCCATGAAGCGGATCGGCGCAAATTTCGGTGAGTTCGACTCCGACAGCAACGCCATGATCGTGCTGGAGGGGGACCAGCCACTCGGCGCCGACGCGCACCACTACTACGACGGTCTGGTCGCGAAACTGGGTGCGGACACCGCACACGTCGAGCACGTCGCTGACTTCTGGAGCGACCCGCTGACCGCCGTCGGCTCGCAGAGCAGCGACGGCAAATCCGCCTACGTCCAGGTCTACCTACACGGTAACCAGGGCGAGACCCTCGCCAACGACTCCGTCGCCGCGGTGCGCGACACCATCGCGCACTCGAATCCGCCCGCCGGACTCAAGGTCTTCGTCGCCGGCGGCGCCCCGATCGTCTCGGACCAGCACCATGCGGGTGACAAGAGCATCGCCAAGGTCACCGCCATCACCCTGATCGTGATCGCCGCGATGCTGCTACTCGTCTACCGGTCCGTGGTCACCATGATCCTGATTTTGTTGATGGTGTTCCTCGAACTCGGCGCTGCCCGCGGCGTCGTAGCGTTCCTGGCCAACACCAACATCATCGGGTTGTCGACATTCGCGGTGAACCTGCTGACCTTGATGGTCATTGCGGCGGGTACCGACTACGCGATCTTCGCGATCGGTCGTTACCAGGAGGCTCGCGGTGCCGGCGAGGACCGGGAAACCGCGTACTACACCATGTTCCGCGGCACCGCACACGTGGTGCTCGGATCGGGCCTGACCATCGCCGGCGCCATGCTCTGCCTGAGCTTCACCCGGCTGCCGTACTTCCAGACCATGGGCGTGCCATGCGCGATCGGTACGTTGGTTGCGGTCATCGCGGCACTGACGCTGGGCCCGGCCGTCATCACCATCGGTAGCCGGTTCGGCCGATTCGAACCCAAGCGGGCGATCCGCTCTCGTGGTTGGCGTCGAGTCGGCGTCGTCGTCGTGCGCTGGCCCGCACCGGTGCTCGTCGGCACCATTGCGCTGGCGCTCATCGGGCTGGTGACCCTGCCGGGCTACAAGACCAACTACGACGCCCGTCGCTACCTGCCGGCCGACCTGTCCGCCAACGTCGGATATGCCGCCGCCGAACGCCATTTCAACGCCTCGCGGATGAATCCCGAGCTGTTGATGATCGAAACTGACCACGACCTGCGTAACTCGGCGGACTTCCTGGTGATCAACAAGATCGCCAAGGCCATTGTGCGTACGCCCGGAGTCGCGCGGGTGCAGACCATCACCCGGCCCGATGGCAAGCCCATCAAGCACACGACCATTCCGTTCATCATGGGCATGCAGGGCGTGACTCAGAAGATGAACGAGAAGTACATGCAGGACATGATGGCCAACATGCTGACGCAGGCCAATGACATGCAGGTCAGCATCGACTCGATGACCAAGATGCAGAGCATCACCACGCAGATGGCCGCCACGACACACGACTTGGTGACCAAGATGGTGGTCACGACCGCCGATATCGGCGATCTGCGTGATCACATCGCGGATTTCGACGACTTCTTCCGGCCGATCCGCAACTACCTGTACTGGGAACCGCACTGCTACGACATCCCGGTCTGCTGGTCCATCCGCTCGGTGTTCGACACCTTGGACGGCATCGACACGATGAGTGACGACATTCAGAACCTGATGCCGGACATGCTCAAGCTGGACAAGCTGATGCCGCAGATGGTCGCTCTGATGCCCGACATGATCGCGACCATGACCAAGATGAAGCAGTACATGCTGACCATGTACCAGACCCAGAAAGGTCAGCAGGACCAACGATCGGCTGCGCAGGACAACGCGTCGGCCATGGGTGAGGCATTCGACAACGCGCTCAATGACGATTCCTTCTACATGCCGCCAGAAGCCTTCGACAACAAGGACTTCAAGCGCGGCATGAAGAACTTCATCTCGCCGGACGGTAAGTCGGTGCGGTTCATCATTCAGCATGAAGGCGACCCGGCGACACCCGAAGGCATCGCCCACGTCGAGCCGATCAAACAGGCAGCCAAGGAAGCCATCAAGGGCACCCCGCTCGAGGGTTCCAAGATCTATCTGGCCGGGACCGCTGCCACCTACAAAGACATGCACGACGGTTCGCAATACGACCTCATGATTGCCGGAATCGCCGCGGTGTCACTGATATTCGTCATCATGCTGCTCATCACCCGAAGCCTGGTGGCAGCTGGGGTGATCGTCGGCACGGTGCTGCTGTCGTTGGGCGCGTCCTTCGGCATGTCGGTTCTGCTCTGGCAGCACCTGCTCGGTCTTGAGCTGCACTGGATGGTGCTGGCCATGTCGGTCATCCTGCTGTTGGCGGTCGGTTCCGACTACAACCTGCTGCTCGTGTCCCGCTTCAAGGAAGAGCTTCACGGTGGGTTGAAGACCGGGATCATCCGTGCCATGGCGGGAACCGGGTCGGTGGTCACCTCGGCCGGGCTGGTGTTCGCCTTCACCATGGCGTCATTCACCTTCAGTGATCTGAAGGTCATGGCGCAGGTCGGCAGCACCATCGCGCTCGGCCTGATGTTCGATACTCTGATCGTGCGGTCGTTCATGACGCCGGCACTGGCTGCGTTGTTGGGCAAGTGGTTCTGGTGGCCGCAGGTCATCCGCCAGCAAGCGTCCGATCGGCGGCTGGCGGCGGCAGGCATCGAGCCGGACCGCGTGGCTCGGTAGGAGCGCAGCGCAGGCTCTTTGACGCCCATGGTCGCGGGTCGGCCATCGGCGTCGTCCGTATTTCTGCTGGTTAGCGCACTCGGCGAGCTGTGTGCTGCGCCTGGGTCTAGCCATTGCCGACTAACCTACGGTACCGTAACTTACGGAATCGTAGGTTGGTCTTTATGTCGGGCCGGAGGCCCGGCGATCGTCGAGGGGGTTGACCCATGGACAAGCAAGTAGCCGTGCTGCACGAACTGGAACCTGTCGTCGCGCAGAACCTGGACCGCCATCTGTCGATGGCGCGGGAGTGGTTCCCCCACGATTACGTTCCGTGGAGTCGCGGGCGTGATTTCGCCTTCCTCGGCGGCGAGGACTGGAATCCCGAGGACTCGCCATTGGACCCGGTCGCGAAGGTGGCCATGACGGTCAACCTGCTCACCGAGGACAACCTGCCCTCGTATCACCGGGAGATCGCCACGCGCTTCTCCCGTGACGGCGCCTGGGGTGCCTGGGTCGGGCAGTGGACCGCCGAGGAAGGTCGCCACAGCATCGCCCTCCGCGACTACCTGGTGGTGACTCGCGGCGTAGATCCCGTTGCGCTGGAACGCCTTCGGATGGAGCACACGGTGGCCGGCTACGACTCGGGCGACAAGACCCCGTTGGCGGTGCTGGCCTACGTGTCCTTCCAGGAACTGGCCACTCGCGTCTCGCACCGCAATACCGGGCGTGCCTCGGGCTGCCCGATTGCCGACCAGTTGCTGGCCCGAATCGCGGCCGATGAAAACCTGCACATGGTGTTCTACCGAAACCTGATGGCCGCGGCGCTGGACATCATGCCGGATGCCGCGATGGCGGCGGTTCGCGACGAGGTGATCAACTTCGCGATGCCCGGCCAGGGGATGAGTGATTTTGCACAGAACGCGATAACGATCGCCAAGGCCGGCATCTACGATCTGCGCATCCATCATGACGAGGTGCTGATCCCGGTCCTGCGATTCTGGAACATCTTCGAGCGCAACGATTTCGGCCCGCAAGGCGAGAAAGCTCGCGAAGAGGTGGCGGGGTTCCTTGACCTGCTCGACGAGCGCGCACGGTATTACGAGGAGAAGGCCAGTCGTCGCACCGCGCAGGTGGCCGGGTAGTCCGCCATCGGCCGCATCATCGCCGGGTGCTGGCGATCAATTCGGCCACCATCGCGCGGGCCAAGGTGATCGGTGCGGTGGAGCGCTCCAGCTTCGATGCGGTCAGCGCGCCGTCGTAGATCAGTTGGACTTGTTGGGCCGCGGCATTGGGGTTGGATACTTCGGCTTCCCGCAGCAGCGTGCTCAGCTGGGTGAGCACCCATACGCGATGGGCCCGAACCGGTTCCAGGGTGTCGTCCGGAAATTCGGTGGCCGCATTGGCGTACAGACAGCCGCGGAATTGGCGCTTGCGCGCAGCGGCGTCGGCGAGGTCGAAGAACGCCAGCAGCTTGTCCACCGGATCATCGAGCCCTGAAGTCCGCGCTTCCCAGCGCTTGCGATCAGCCTGATCCAATTCATTCAGGTAGGCGATCACCAAAGCGTCCTTGGATCCGTACGAGCTGTACAAACTGGCCTTCGCAACCCCGGCCTCGCGCAGGATCTGATCGATACCGACAGCCCTAATCCCTTGGGCTGCAAACAGATTCGAGGCAGTCGCGAGGAGTCGCTGAGCCGGCCCGGTGCTGTCAGGTCGGGTCGTCGGCTGGTCGTGCGGTCGGGTCTGAGTCGCGCTCATATCTGCACCCTAACCGAGGTGGCATCGGTAGACAGACCGGTCTGTCCGTGCGAGTGTCACGGGTGTCACTGCCGCCGAAGACAGGAACACACCGTGACTCTGTACCTCTACGAAATCGCCGGACTGCCGGGCCGGCCCGAGGTCGACCAAGCCATCAAGACGGTCGACGCCGAAGTGCACCGGGCTGGCGGAGAACTCATCGAGGCCCAGGTGACAGGACAGCACCGGGCGTTCATCGTGGCCGAGTTCGGCTCTGGCCCAGCGGATATCGACGCTGCCACCGTCGGCGCTTCCGAACTCACCGGTCCAGCATGCATGGTCGCGCCACACATCTCCCAGGAAGGTGTGACTGCCGTGGTGCTGCCGGCGATTCGCGGGCAGGTGCAGACCGGTATCCGGGTCGCGCTCGGTATCGCCTGGGTGGTCCTGGTGCCGGCGGAAATGCTCGGTGTGCGTTCGGGTTTGGGCTACCAGGTGCTCAACGCCCGAGATCAGCTCGCCTACGACCAGGTAGTAGCGGTGATCGTGGTGATCGGCGCACTCGGTTTCGTGCTGGACCTCGCTGCCCGCTGGCTCGTCTCGCTTCGCGAGAGAAGCGCTAATGCGGGATGAGCGGGCCGATGGGCGTGGTGGTGGTCGCGTGCACCAGCAACTCAGCCAGCTCGCGCGGCTGGCTGAGGAACGGTGAGTGCGACGTGTCGATGCTCAGTTGCTCGACCCCGAGCCGGCGCGCCACGGTATCGGCCAACCAGCGCGGCATTGAGCGGTCCTGCTCGCACACGATGAAACTGCGCGGCAAATCGGCCGCCCAGAAGGCCGGCACCGACACCGGCGTAACCGTGGTATCGCCGAATCGCTCGGGGCCCAGCCGGTCGAAGGCCCAGCGGGCCGTCGCCTCGTCGCAGTCGTGGTAGAAGTACTTCCACGCACCCTCGAAGTCGGCGAACGTCATGGCGCCGGCCTCGTCAAAATGTAGGTACGCGAGCATCTCTCCGACATCGGCGTCGAAGCCTTCGTCCAACTCGGAGTCGTCGCGCATGGCCATGGCCTCGGGGTAGGTGCGCCCCTCCCTGGGTAGCGCCGCCGCCAAATAGGCTATGTGGCTTACCTTTTCGGGTGCAGCGTCCGCGGCCAGGGTTGCGTCGAACCCGCCACCGGAATGGCCAACCAGTACATCCCCAGGCTCCAGGACCGAGACGGTGGCATCACGCCGGTTGGCCAGCGTGGACTCCTGTTCTGCCAACGCCCCGTGCCCGGGCAGATCGACCGCAATGCCCTCATGGCCCAACGACTCCAACTCGGTGATCACCCGCTTCCAGCACCAGGCCGCGTGAAAACCACCGTGTACGAAGACAAATCGCACGTGGCTACTCCTCGATGGAGATGGCCTGGCGCGGGCACTGCCGGACGGCCTCGCGCACCGCGTGCTCGTTCTCCGGGGTCACCTCGTCGGTAAGCAGGTTCAGGTAGTCCTGCTCGTCCACCTCGAACACATCAGGGGCCAGCCCCATGCAGACCGCGTTGCTCTCACACAACTCGAAGTCCACCACGATTTTCTTGCTCACTTGAGAATCCTCACCGGCACGCGGGCATAGCCTGCGACGTTCTGCATGCGGACTCGCTCCAACCCGGCGAAGTCGACCTCGTAGCGCGGCATGAAATCGAGCAGCTTCTCCAGCGCGATGACGCTCTCCATCCGCGCCAGTGCCGCACCCAAACAGCTGTGAATTCCGTACCCCAGCCCCAGGTTCTGCGACTCGGTGCGGTCCCGCTCGATATCGAACGTGTCGGCATCGGTGAACGCATCGGGGTCACGGTTGGCGGCGGCGCTGATGAGGAACACCGGCTTGCCCGCTGGGATGACCCCGCTCGGGACGTGGGCCTCTTTGAGGGTGTAACGCACGTTGTACTGCACGGGCCCCTCGAACCGGAGCAGCTCTTCCACCGCGGCGGGGATCAGTTCGCGGTTGTCGAGCAGCTTTTGCCATTGGTCGGGGTGCTTGGCGAACAACACCACCGCGGTGCCGATGAGTTTGGTGACGGTCTCAGCCCCAGCCCCGCCGAGCAGGGTCGCGAAGCCGGTGATCTCGATGTCGTCGAGCTTGTGCAGCTGGCCGTCCTCGCGGGGGATCTCCGCGGCAATCAGCCGGCTGATCATGTCGTCCTGCGGGTTCTCGCGGCGCTTCTGCACCAGTGAGTAGTAGTAGATCCCGGTGTCGATGTTGGCCTGCATCCCGGCTTCGGAGTAGCCGATCTGGCCAGGCTCCCGGGACAGGCTGGTGTCGATCCAGTGCCGCACCATCTGCCGGTACTCGGGCTCGACACCGGCCATCCGGGTGATCACCTCGACCGGGAAGGGGCCGGAGAAATCGTGTACCACGTCGAACTCATCGGAGTCGATCTGGCCGAGGTAGCGGTCGATCTGCTCGATGATGGTGTCCCGCTGGGCCTGGACGGCGCGCGGGGTGAAGGCCTTGTTGAGCAGGCTGCGCATGTGCCGGTGGTCCGGCGGATCCATGAAGATGATGGACTTCTGCGGCGCTTCGTCGCTCTGCACCATGGCCAGGTCGCACCCGCGTGACGAGGAGAACGCGTCGTGGTCCTTGAGCGCCGCGGCGACGTCAGCATGCCGGGTCAGCGCGTAGAAGTCCTGATCGGCGCTGTAGTACAGCGGGGCTTCGTTGCGCATACGCCGGTAGATCTCGAACGGGTTGTTGAAGTACTCCTCGGAGAAGGGATCGAAAACGAGTTCGGCCGTTGTCATTCCTGGTCCTCCTTCGGGACTGGATTGCCGCCCCAGGCATTACGGAAAACTATCAAACTGTAACGGTGACAGTATGCCTCGTAGACGCCCGTCGCAAGGCCGAAACGAGGTCTGTTGTAACCGGCTTTTTTCAAGCTACGCCCATCCCGGTGACGCGGTTGAGCAGGGGATCGAGCAGTCCGAGATCGGTGTCCAGACCGCCTGCGGTTTCGCGAACCACCGCTACGTCTTTGCCTACGAACTCCCCGACCGCGGCGATGAATCCGTCGGCCGAACCAGTCCGGGCCACCATGTCCAGCACCTTGCTCGACGAACTGCCGTGCCCGAGGGCGGCCAGCAGATCAGCCTCAGCAACGCCGAGGGATTTGCCGATCCTGGCCCCCTCGGCGACCACCCCGATCTGCGCGGCGAACAACGCGTTGTTGATCAGCTTCACGGTCTGACCAGCGCCGCGTGGGCCGACGTGCAGCACAGGATCGCCGTAAGCGTCCAGTGCCGGTCGGGCTTTTGCGAACGCCTCGTCGGTGCCGCCGACGAACAATGTCACGTGGCCCGCCGCGATGTCGTGCGGGCCACCACTGACCGGGGCGTCGAGCACGTCCAGATGCGGGTGCTGCTCGGCGACGGTCTGCGCGGTGCGCGGGCTACCGGTGGTGTGCAGGATCAGGACGGCGCCGGCGACCATGGCATCGGGGAGCACCTGGCAGACCTGCTGGACCTGCTCGTCGGTGAACACGCACACCACGACGGCCTCGGCGTCCGCTGCGACTGTCGCGATGTCAGATGCCGGCTCAGCGCCCAATTCAGCAATGGCGGCGCGCTTTTCATCGGTGCGGCCGAGTGCGCGCACCTGGTGGCCGGCCGCGACCAGACGGCGCACCATAGGTGCGCCCATCCGGCCGGCACCGATGAACCCTACTTTCATCAGCGAGGGTGGTTCATGAGCGTCAGGGCCGCATCCGCTGTCCCGAACACCGCACCCGGAATGGTGCCGGGGGAGATGTCCACCGAATCGGTCTTGGCGAGGGACTCTGCGTGCCTGCAGTCTTTCTGCAACAGCGCACCGGCGATGGGCGCCAACGTGTCCAGAGTGCCGCCGAACATCGCGATGCTGCCCAGCGCCTTGCTGTTGGCCGAACCCTGGGTGAGTACCTGGCTCAGCCGGTCCCGTGGCACACCGAGTGCTTCGCCGAGCGCCAGCGTGCTCATCGCGGCGCCCAGGTTGGCGCTGAACATCAGGTTGTTCAGGATCTTGGTGACCTGGCCGCTGCCGATCGGTCCCAGGTGCACCACCGGGTTGGCGTAGGTCTCGAACACCGGACGGCACTTCTCGACGACGTCCTCCTCGCCGCCGACCATGACCAGCAGAGTGCCGGCCTCAGCGGCTGGCGAGCCGCCTGACACCGGGGCATCGATCACCGAAATGCCCTTGGCGGCAGCGAGTTCGGAGACCTCGCGGCAGGTGTCCGGGTGAATTGTGGAATGGATAGCGATGATGCCGCCGGGAGCCAGGCCCGCCAGCACGCCGGTATCGCCGCTGAGGACCTGCCGAACGTCGTCGTCACCGACGACACAAAGGCACACCAGGTCGCTGTCGGCAGCCATCTCGGCCGGCGTGGCGGCCGTCTTTGCAGCGGTATCGGCGTATGGCTCAAGGGATTCCGGCCGCCGAGCCCACAGAGTGGTGTCGTAGCCACCCTCGATGATGCGCCGAGCCATCGGCGCCCCTTGACTGCCCAGTCCGATGAAGCCGACGCGCATCAGCTCACTCTCCTCTTCGCGCAAGCGCTCATCAGTGCACTCTCCTCTTCGCGCAAGCGCTCATCAGCCAACCTGCCTTTCGTTCTCAATGTCCATACATTCGTTCGCAAAATCCAACACGGAGCAGTGATACCGGCCGGCGGCAAGTCCGACGCTGAGATTGTGTCCGCTGTCAGCGATCTCGTTGGTCACCACTCGCGGCGAGGAGGTGAACAGTGCAGTGATGGCAGCCAGCGCGGCGGGGGAGGACTCCCACACTGCTTCGTGCTGGGCCGCGCTGAACTGCACCGGCGCGGTGATGCCGGCGGCAAGCTGCGGGAAATCCCGACTGGCCCAGTTGGCGGTGACCTTGCCTTCGTACACCACGCCGGGCGCGGCCAGCGCCACGCTCGGCACCTCGGGTGGGTACAACTCGGTTGGCTCCCACAGCAATCCACGCAGACCGGCAGGTCGACGGGTCAGAGACGCCTGTTTGAGAAGCTCTGCCGCCACTGGGTGGTGGACCAGACCGGTGCCGGCCAGGGAAATGCCGGTGACGCTATCGGGCGAGTCCAGCGCCATCCGCAGCGCCAACTCACAACCCAAGGAATGTGCCAGCAGCAGGACCGGCGCGTCTGGGACGATCTTGCGTACTGCACCCCAGGCCAGGTGGACCCGCTGGGCCGGATCACCCATGGTGTCCTGGTACGGCGCAGATGCGCCGTAGCCGGGGCGGTCCAGTGCGATCGCGGTGTAGCCGGCGTCGGCGGCTTGCCTCAGCAGGGACAACTCGGGGCGTCCAGGGCAGTCGAAGTACGCCGAAGTCGTTGCGCCACCGTGGATTGCGACGATGATCCCGTGAGGTTCGGCAGCGGTCGCGACCAGTGCCGACATCGGCACCGCGTCGATCATGACGAGGCGGCGGCGCGGTTCGTTGGTGCTCATCTAGTCGTCGGTTCGCAGCAGCAGCACGCCGCTGGGGGTCAAGCCGCCGCTGCTGACCACCGCAACCTTGGCACCGGCCACCTGACGCTCACCGGCTTCGCCGCGCAACTGACTGACGGCCTCGTGCATCAGGCCCATGCCGTGGGTGCGGCCGTGCGACAGCTGACCACCGTGGGTGTTCACCGGGATGACGCCGTCGCGGGCGATGGCTTTGCCACCGTCCAGGAAGTCTTTGGCTTCACCGATGCCACAGAACCCGAGCGCCTCGAGCCAGGACAGACAGTTGAAGGAGAACCCGTCATACAACTGCGCGACGTCGACATCGCTGGGCCGCAACGAGGTTCGGGTCCACAGGTGTGCAGACTGGCCGAGCACCTGCGGCTCATGGGTCAACGTGGTCTGATCCCAGTCGGTGCGTTCGATGATCTGGGTGCCCACCGCCTCGATCTTCACCGGCTTCTTCGGCATGTCCTTGGCGACGTCGATCGCCGAGACGATCACCGCAATGGCACCGTCACACGGCACGTCGCAGTCATACAGGCCGAACGGCGTGGTGATCATCCGCGCGTTCAGGTAGTCGTCCATTGTCAGCGGATCGCGGTAGATGGCAGTGGGATTCAGTGCCGCATTGGCCCGCTGGTTCAGCGCGATCCAGCCCAGGGTCTCCCGGGTGGTGCCGTAGCGGTGAAAGTGCCGCTGCGCGTTGAGTGCCAGTGTGTGCGCGGCCGACATGGCGCCGAACGGCATCTGGAAGCTGTTGGTACGCACACCTCCCGGAGGGGAGAGCTTGCCTTCCTTCATCAACTGCTGGAAGGTGGCCTCCCACAGCGTCCGGAAACACAACACGTGCCGGGCCATCCCGTTGGCGACCGCCATCATCGCGGCGATCACCGAACCGCCGGGGCCGAACGTGTCCATGCCGCCGTTGATCCAGGTCGGCCGGATGCCGAGGGCGTTCTCCAGTGCGGTGCAACCACCTTCGCCCATGCCGACGGCATCGATCGCCGGATATGTCGAGAGCCCGTCGATGTCGTCCAGGGTCAGACCGGCGTCGGCGATCGCGGCCTCGCAGGCCTCGATGGTCAGCGCCAGCGGATTGACCATGAGGCGCCGGCCCATCTTCGACGCACCGATACCGGTGATGGCCGAATGGTCCTCGAACTTGTTGGTGGTCAACATCGGTCGAACAAATTTGCCGAAATCCTGCGGGGCGATCTCGTCCTCGGGCAGGGGTGCGGTCTCAGGCTCGTCGGTGAGCTTGAACAGCGGCAGCCACACATCGTCGTTCTGCTCGAAGGTGACCTCGACGACGCGACCCAACTCCAGTTCCTCGGGGTCGCAATCAATGATGTTGGTGGTCAGGCGAACCCGAGGGTCTTCCTCGATGGCAACCTGGGCTATGACATACGGCGCGGGCAACCCGGGCATGGAGAACCGGTGGTTGACGGTGAATGCCGACAACACGGCTCGACCGGACACCTCGTGCGGGGACACGTTGTGGCTCTTGCAGTAGCGGCACACCGGCTGAGGTGGGTGGATCAGCGACTTACAGTCGTCGCAACCCTGGATGCGCAGCTTGCCGTCTTCTCCTGATACCCAGAAGAACTCGTTGTCAAAGGTCAGCTGCGGCAGCGGAAGTCGACTCACCGGGTAAATCCCCATTCTGCTTCGTTGGTCATGGGCTCATTGTCGACCTCCGGCTTGGAGTCCGATTTACGGTCGCTGAGTTCGATGATGGCGTGCACCGGGCAGTCCAGGAGCGCCCGCAGCACCGCTGGCTGGTCCTGCGGCGGAATGTTGCCGTCACCGACCAGCACGGCATAGCCCCAGTCGTCCAGCGAGAAATACTCCGGCGCATGCTTGGCGCAGATACCGAATCCGTCGCACAGTGTGCGGTCGAGTTTGACCCTCATCTGGTCCTCGGAACTCACGATGCCTCCACCTCAAACGGCCGGTCAGCGGTGAAAACACCAGCAGTACATTCGGAACAGTTGCCCGCCAAGTGCAGCTGGACCTGGTCGGGGAATTTCGCCAGCAGGCTCGCCGCGATGTTGGTCGCGGCGTCCAGCGTGGCGCAGGCACCCCGGCCGCGTAGCACCACTGACCAACGCTCCAGCCGGGCCAGATCATCGGCGTCAGCCGTGCCGTCGCGCAGTGCCAGGGCTGCCGCCGCCATCGCGGCAGTGCCGTTGAAGCACGAACCGCACTGGCCGGCGTTCTCGGCGTCGAAATAGGCCAGCACCGCAGCAGCTACCGCTACCGGACATTCATCGGTGATGACCGAGACAGCTCCACAGCCCAGTCCGCTGCCTACGCTGCGGAGCGTCTCGTGATCCAGGGTCGCCGTCAATACGTCGGCGTTGAGCAGCCCGGCGAAGTACCCGCCCATCAGGGCGCCACGTACCCGATCAGACGAAACACCGTGCAGGGAAAGCAGTTCGGTGACAGAGACACCGAAAGGGAGCTCGTACAGACCAGCAGGGCGGCCGCCACCGGTGATGGTGGCCAGGAATGTCCCGGGAGAGCCTTCGGTGCCCTGGGTGCGGTAGTCGGCCGCGCCGTGACGCTGGATGTACGGCAGGTTCGCCAGGGTCTCCACGTTGCTCACCAGGGTGGGCAGGCCGCCAACGCCCTCTTCGAACACCCGCGGTGGCTTGTCGGTGGGTTTGGCCGGCCCGCCATTGATGGCCCGCACGGCAGCGCTTTCCTCGCCGGCGACGTAGCCGGCATCGACTTTGTGCACGCTGACGGTCAACCCGCCGAGGCCTTCTGGGCCGACCTCGGCCAGGGCCGTCTCGACGCTTCGAGCTGAGACTGGATCGGACACGTAGACATGCGCATGTGCGGCACCGACGATGCGGGCGGCCAAACGCAGGCCGTCGAGCACCAAGTGCGGTCGATTACGTAGCAGCCAACGGTCTTTCACCGACGCCGGCTCGCCCTCCTCGCCGTTGGCCACGGCCACCGTGTCGCGGCCGCTGCGTCCAGCGTCGCGTACCGAACGCAGCTTGACCGCCATGGGGAACGCCGCACCGCCGCGGCCGACCAGCCCCGACTGCTCGATCTGCTCCAGTAGCGCATCGGCGTCGGCCAATTTCTGGTAGCCACCGCAACTATGGTAATCCGCAAGGGTTTCCGGGCCAGTACGGAGTAGCCGGGGCGTCAGCTCGGGCCACGCCGATACAGTGAGATCGGTGCGGGCGGGGGCGTTCATGGCTGGCTCCTGCGCTGGTGGTGGACGGCGCTACGCTTGCGCCCATGCGGACGGCAGTGGTGCGAATCAAGGTGGACCCGTCGGGTCAGCTGACGGCCGATCAACTGACGGCCGGGATGGCCGAGCTGGCCGGACTGATCGGGGAGGCTCAGCTGATCGAGAACAACTTGGCGGCCCTGCCGCCGAGTCGACGCGAAGTCGAGATCCTGATGGACGGAACCGACGCGGTGCAGCTGCAGGCGACGGCTATCACCTGGTGTGCCCAGGCTTTTGGCAGTAACCCCGAAGCCGGGGTGCTGACCTTCGTCAGCCACGGCACCGACGACGACGCGCACGGCGTACTGGCCGGATTCGGACTGTCCGGCCAGATCGACCGTGTCGAGAGCCCTGACGGCTGGGACATCATTCACGTGACGCTGCGCAAGGACGACCTTGCGCGCATCCCGGAGAGCCGAATCCACACCGCATTGGAGGCCTCGACCAACTGCGAGGTGCACATCCGTACGGTGTGAGTGCGTAGTGCCGTTCATCGGTGTTGTCTGCTCTTCGCGCAAGCGCTCATCGGTGTTGTCTCCTCTTCGCGCAAGCGCTCATCGGCCGAGGAAGTCCAGGATCGGCGGCGCGGCCTGCACCCACGTGTCGAACATGTTGAAGTGCTTGACTTTCCCGGCGGCCCGGTCCTCGGCAGCCCGCTCCCAGGCGTCCTCCGGCCAGGGCGGGTCGATCAGCTTGGAACCCTTGATCAGGCAGCTGACCTCCAGCGAGGTGCGCTTGGGGTGGTCCAGATCGTTCTCGCCGCCGCGGATGATCAGGGTCGGGATCTTGATGTTGTCGAACATCTCGTCCTCGACGCCGGGGATGGTCTGACCGGGCTTGGGTACGAAGGCGTTCAGCCAGCGCATCATCAGCTTGAGGAACTCGTCCGGGTCCTGGGACAGGATTCTATCGAGATTCGCTGGATTTTCTGAGGCGCGCTCTTTCCACTCGGCAATGGCCGCAACGGCTTTCATGCCGGTTCCGCGGACCGCCAGGATGCTCGGCACGATGTAGTACGACCCCAGCACGAACTGTCCGTACACCCCGCCGACGATGTTCCACACCACCAGCTTGGTGACCAGTTCCGGGTAGAGCATGGTGGTCAGCATCGAGTCGCGCGCGCCGCCGGAACCGCCGGCCAGAATGCATGGCCCGATGTCGAGCTTGGTGATCAATGCGGCCAGTGTCTGCGCCCGCATGTGTGATTCGCTCTGGCCGTAGAACTGCACGTCCGATTTGCCGCAGTTTGGCCGGTCCCACAGCACTACCCGGTAGCCGCCCTCGACCAGAGCTTCGGCCAGCGGACGCAGGCCCGGAATGTCCTTGCTGAATCGGCCACCCGGGGTCAGGACGATGTAATCGCCACTGTCACCGAGGATTTCATAGACTACATTGCCACCGTTGATTTCGATGGACTGCTCGCCACTGCTGACTGTCATGCCGGCTGATTCCTCCAGTGTGGTCAGGCCTGAACCAGGACGTCGTTACCGACGACCCGGACCGGATAGGTGCGAATGCTCCACTCGGGTTTGACCGCCGTGGTGCCGGTGGCCAGTTCGAAACCCCATTGGTGCCAAGGACAGAAGATGTACTCCATGTCGCGCACCATCACCGCGTCGCCGGGCACGCTCTCATCGACGACGTTGCGTCCGCGGGCCCGGCCCGAGCACAACGGACCGCCCTCGTGCGGGCAATAATTGGCGATGGCGTAGAAGGTGCCGTTGACGTTGTAGACGCCTACACCGTGGCGACCGATCGGAACCAATTTGTTTGTGCCGGGCGGTATTTCGTCGACGGTGGCCACGATGTGTTCGCGCCCCTGCGCGAGGCGGGGCTGCTTGTCTTCAGTCAAGGTCAGAACACCCGCACCTGGCCCTCGAGCGCCGGAACGCTCTCGGGGAGTTTGTAGGTCTCGATTCCGTTGCGGAACATGATGCTTTCGCGTGCGTGTTCGGGCAGGTGCTTGACCAGCCAGCGGGGGTCGTCGAAGGTCCAGTGCGGGTAGTCGCTGGAGTAGAGCAGGATTTTCTCGCATTCCATCCACTCGAAGGCCCGGGTCAGTTCGGTCTTGTCTTCGGGGTAGTCCAGTGGCTGGGTGGTGAACTTGATGTGGTCTTTGACGTATTCGGAGGGCTTGCGTTTGATGTCGACCCAGTTCTTGCGCTTCTCGTAAATGGCGTCCATGCGCCACATCAACGGCAGGATCCAGGTGAAGGCGTGTTCGACGAACACGATGCGCAGGGTGGGGAAGCGGTCGAAGACGCCGTCGAATATCAGGCTCATGACCTGGTTGGCCGCCAGCAGTGAGTAGGTGACCATCAAATCGTGGTTGTAGCTGGGGAATCCGACCGGGGTCATCGGTAGCGTCTCGAACTGCCCGCGCGCCAGGTGGCAGGACACCGTGATGTCGTGCTTGGTGGCCGCCGCCCAGATTGGGTCGTAGATCGGGTTGCCCCAGGACGGCCGCGGCTCGGCCTTGATCAACACCTGCGCCATGTACGGGTGCTCGGCCCACTTCTCGATCTCGGCCACCGCAGAGTCCGGCTCCTCGATGGCGACGGTGATGGATCCGCGCCAGCGCTCATGCCAATTGTTGTGGCTGTCCAGCCAGTGATCGGCCAGCCAGTGGTTGGTGGCGGTGCAGAACGCGGCGGTAGCGCCGGGCAGGCGCATCTCGCCGTGGGTCGGTTCCAGGATCGCGATATCCGAGCCGGCCGCCATGATCAGCTGCTTGAACGCGAAATCGGGATCGCTGCAAGCGAAGTTGCCGTCCGGCGGGAACGAGTCGACCCGCATGGCTTTAGAGTGCGCATAGTCGGGAGCATCGTAGAAGATCGTCTCGCCGACCTTGTGGTTCAGGAAGTACTTAGTACGCCAGGGTTCGGGGATGTAACCCACCAGCTCACCGCGCCGGGGCGTGGGATGCACATCGGAGTCGACGCAGCGCACCGGGATACGTTCGGCCGGAGCCGTCCGATCAGTGACGCGTGTTGTTGCTGTGACGGTCATTTCGCAATCCTCCTTACTGCGTGACCAGGCCGGGCACCGTGATGCCGTAGAGCTCGGCGGCGTTGCGCCAGCAGAACTTGTCGCGCTGTTCGGCGCTGAACGCGCTCGGTACCGTCAGCTCGTTCAGGTTCCAGTGCGGGTAGCTGGACCCGTACATGGTCATGTCGTCCTTGCCGGTGAAACCGAACCACTCACCGGCGAATTCGGCGTCGCCCGGTCCGTCGAACTCACCCTGGACGAAGAAGACGTGGCCGGGCAGATAGTCGCTGGGCATCTTGGGCGCCCACGGAGTCTGTTCCAGATGCGGGCGGCCGAAGCAGTCCATCCGCCAGATGAACGGGGTCAGCATGTCACCGGCACCGTCCGACCAGATGAACTTCAGGCCGTCGAAGCGTTCGAACACGCCCTCGGCGATCATGTTCATCAGGTGATACAGGTAGTTCAGGCTCATGAACGAGAGGTACTGCTCATAGGTGAGTGTCTTGCCGGAAGGTGTTGGCGGGAAGGCGATTCCGGAACCGACCTCGATATGGGCTGCCACCGGTAGGCCAGCGGACACAGCGGCCTCCCAGAGCGGCCAGAACTGCGGCTTGCCGAACAGTTCGCGGGACTGCAGCGGGATGCCGAGCTGAACCACACGCGGGTGGTCCTTGTATTTGTCGATTTCGCGCAGCGCGCCAGGAATGTCGTCGGGGTTGACGCGAATGGTGCCGCGGAACTTCTCGCCGTGCTCATCGTGCTCAAGCCAGCGGGTGACCAGCATCTGGTTGTGCGCGGCGGCGATGGCGGTGCCCAGGTGGCGGTCGGGCATGATGCCACGGGTCATCGGGTGCAGCACGGCGATGTCCACGCCGCGGTCGACGAACAGATGCTGCGCCACGATGTCGACGTCCGAACCCGGGTACTGGCCGTCGGGGCCCTTTGTGCCCTTCGCGTATTCGCCGCCGGGCGCGCCGTACCAGTCCATCTCGTAATCGGGGAAGCCACGGCTGCGGAACGGTTCCTGCATGAAGTTCTCGCGCAGGTCTTGGTTGTTCTTGCAGAAGACGTGCACGCTGGCGTCGATGACGGGCGTCGTCGTCCCGTCACTGTGTTGTTTCACTAAACCGTCCTTTGGGCCTGTGCCTGAACCTCAGTGTAGATCGTTGTTCTTCAATGGCAAGAATATTGTTCTCCGATTCTTATGTGGATGATTGTGCTGGTAGACGTGTGTGCTGGTCAGTCGCGTAGCGCCACGGTTTCGGAAGTGGATAACCCGCCCGGGAGAGGCTGTTGATCGGTTTAAGAGAATGCTATTCTCGTCGCGACTCGGCGAGGTCTCGCATGGTCCCCTAGGAGGAGGCGCGGATGCTACTGGAGTTCGACGCTGATCAGCGGCTATGGCAGGAAACGGTGCGCGATGCCGTCACCAAACAGTGTCCGGCCACGCTGATCCGCAGCATTGCCGAAGACGGAGTGGACCCCACGCCGCTGTGGCAGACCTACCTGGATGCCGGTTGGACCGAACTGACGGATTCGGAGAACGCCGTCGAACTGGCCATCGCGCTGGAAGAGCTGGGCCGGGCCACCGACCCGACGCCATTCCTGGCGACCATGAGCCAGTACGCCCCGCTGGTTGGTGACCGTTTCAACCCGCAGCAGTCCGGCGCCGCGATCTACTCCGGCATCACCGCCGTTCGCGACGAGACGGGCTGGGTGCTCGACGGGACCGCGCGCTTCGTGCTCGACGGCGACCGCGCCGAGAGCCTGGCCGTGGTCACCGCGGCCGGAGTGTTCGTGGTCGACCCGACTGCGCACAACTCGATCTCGGTGCGCGAAGCGTCGGTGTTCGATCCGGTGCTGCATATCGCCGACCTGAGTTTCGCCGGCGTTCGGGTGCCCGATGCCGACCGCGTCGAGGTGGACACCGAGAAGGCCCACCACATCGCGCTGACCGGCATGGCAGTTCACATGGTTGGTGCCTGCCAACGGATTCTGGATTTGGCGCTGGAACATGTGAAGAGCCGCTACCAGTTTGGCGTGCCGATCGGATCGTTCCAGGCCGTGCAGCACAAGGCCGCCGACATGCATGTGGCTATCGAGCGAGCACGAGCGCTGTCCTACTTCGCCGCGTTGACCATCGCTGCCGATGATCCGCGCCGGAAGCTGGCTGCCGCGATGGCAAAGGCCTCGGCCGGTGAATGCCAGTCGCTGGTGTTCCGGCATGGACTGCAGCTGTTCGGTGCCATGGGCTTCACCTGGGAGAACGACCTGCAGTTTGCGCTGAAGCGAGCCAAGGCCGGCGAGCTGTTGCTCGGTGGCGCCGCAGAACATCGCGCGGTGGTTGTTTCGGAGTATGGGAGGGTTTGAGATGCAGCTGACTTTTGACTCTGACGTCGAGGAGTTCCGGGCCGAGTTCGTGGCCTTCCTGGAAGCGAATCTGCCCAGTGCCGCAGAGACTTTGGAGCGGCCGCGATCGGTGTCGCACATGCCGCAGTGGGCCCGCGACTGGCAGCGCAAGCTGTTCGACAACGGATGGCTGCTGCCGGCCCAGCCGCCCGAGTTCGGCGGACGCAACGCCTCGGTGCTGCAGCAGTATGTACACCTCGAAGAGCTCTGCAAGCGGCGCATCTACCACAGCTTCAACCCGCAGGGCGTCAATATCATTGCGGCGTCGCTGCTTTCGTTCGGCACCGATGAGCAGAAGCATCGCTGGGCGGTGCCGGTGCTGCGTGGCGAGATGACCGCGTCGCTGGGCATGAGCGAGCCCAGTGCCGGCTCGGACCTGGCCTCGCTGCGTACCCGGGCGGTACTCGAGGGTGATCACTTCGTGGTCAACGGCCAGAAGGTGTGGACGTCAGGCGCTCATGACGCCGACTTCCTGCTGACCTTCGTGCGAACCGATCCCGATGCCCCGAAACACAAGGGCATTTCGGTGCTGGTGATCCCGACCGATACTCCGGGCGTGGTCCGCCGTCCGTTCGCCGATCTGTGCGGTGAGGAAAACAAGGACTTCAACGAGGTCTTCTTCACCGACGCAGTGGTGCCGGCAGAGAATCTGGTGGGACCGCTGAACGGTGGCTGGGGCGTGGCCAACGGTTCGCTCGGCCACGAACGCACCATGATGTGGCTGGGTTTCGCCGACCGGATCGACAATCTGATCGCCGACTTCACGCCGCGTACGCCACTGGAGCGCGACCAGTACGCCTCCACCATCATGGATTACCAGGCGTTGCGCGCCTTGGGCTCAATCTCTTTGGCGCGCGCGGCCCGCGGTGAGCGTGATACCGCCTCGGTGTCGGTGCTGAAGCTGCTCGGTTCTGAAGCTGAAATGCACGCCATGGAGCGGGCTTTGGACGCAGCGGGCATTGAGGGACTGGTGCATCCGTCGACCACCGGTCCGTACGAGCACATGAACCTGGACCACTATTTCGCGTCGTGGTTCGAGCGCTACGCCCGCAGCTTCTCCGGGACGATTGCCGGCGGCACGTCGGAGATTCAGCGCAACATCATCGCCACAGCGGTGCTGGGACTGCCGCGCGGCTGAGGCTGGGCTGGGTTGTGGTCACCCGAAGGTGACCACAACCTTGTCGGCCGCACCAGGTGTCGCGGCAAGGTCGAGGGCGCGTGACACCTCGGCGAACGGCACAGTGTGGCTGACGATCAGCGCGTACTTCTCCCAGTTGTCGACGAGGTCGGCGGTCACCTGGAAGAACTCGTCGGGGTAGCCCATCGATCCCACGATGGTGATCTCGTTGCTCATCACGTTGGTCAACTCGATCGGTACCGGCTCCTTGTGCACGCCGACGATGCCCAGCGTCGCACCCTTTTTCGCTGCGGTCAGCGCCGTGGTCACCACCGCCGGTGCGCCCGCGGCGTCGAGATAGATGTCCGTGCCGGCCTTGCCAGGGAACATTGCCTCGCCCGGACCGTGCAGGTCGATCAGTCGGGCGACGACGTCCTCTTCGGTCGAGTTGATCACGGCGTCGGCGCCAACCTGGATCGCCTTGTCCAGCCGGGATGCGATCAGGTCGACGACCACAATATGGCCCGCCCCAAGGGATTTGAAGGCCAGCACTGCACCCAGGCCGACGGGCCCGGCGCCGAACACCACGACCTTGGCGCCCGGTGTGGGCTTGCACTGGTTGGCGCCGTGCCTGGCAACGGCCATCGGCTCGTTGAGTGCGGCTACCTGCCAGGGGATGCGGTCGGGGATGACTTCCAGATTGACGCCGCGACGGGCGTCCTTGATCAGCAGGTAGTCGGCCAACGCGCCCTGCGGCCCACCGTTTCCGATGATGCCGTCGGGGGCAGCCATCGGGTTGATCACCACGTGATCACCCACCGCAATGCCGCTAACCCCGGTGCCGACGGCGCAGACCTCTCCTGCGGGCTCATGCCCGAGCGGAGTGCAGCCCTGCCGCGGGGGGATGCCGCCGATGGCGACGTAGAAGGCGTCGGATCCGCAGATGCCGCAGGCGCGCATCCGGACCAGCACGTCGTCGTCGCCGATGGTCGGCTCTGGGGTATCAATCACTGCACTCTGGCCGGGACCGGTTACCAGCGTCGACTTCATGATTCGGCCTTCATCATGGCCAGGAAGCCGGGGAAGTCGGGAAACAGCGCGCGGTCAACGAGTTCGACCCGGATACCGGTGGGGCTGAGGAAGTACCCGAATGACGACAATTGCTCACCCGCGGGCCGTGCTTCCAACCGGTAGCCGGCGTCCTGTAGGCCTGCCGCGGCCGCGGCCAGGTCGTCGGCCCAGTAGCCGAGGTGGTGTGCCGCACCGTCTTTGGGAGCGGCCCAGATCGTGCCGGGTACCTCCTGGATCAGCTCCAGATGTGGTGCCTCGATGGAATAGACGAACTTGAACGGCACATCGACGTCGCCGTCATCGGTGGTGATCTTCAGAGTGGCCTCGACCGGCTTGGTCCAGGTGTAGCCACCGGCGGCGGTCATCTGAGCGATTGCGGTGTCCAGGTCCGGCACAATCAGGCCAACGTGGTAGCAGTCAGCGGGGGACAGTGGAGTCATTCAGCCACACTCTTTTCGATGTTCAATTCGACGTCCAATTCGATGTCAAAGGTGTCCAGGTACTCGGCGAACACCGGTTCCAAGTCTGCGATGGTCAGCCCGTACTCGTCCAGCGCGTACCGGTTGACACCGTAGGTGTCCTGCGGATGTTCCTTGAGCCACTGCATCATTCGGCTCTCGGTCTCCGGGGTCAGCGGATCGCCGGCCCAGTCGTAGATGCGGCGCATCACGTCGATGGGGTCGCGCATCAGCTCGTGGTAATGCATGTCGAAGAAGCGGTCATCGCCGATTCGCTTGCGCGCCTGTAGCGGACGGTTCACGTGGTAGGCCATCTGGTACGCCGCATCCCGGCCCAGCGCGTGTAGGTCGACAGCATCAGGGTTGAGGCACATTCCCTTGGGCAACCGCCACATGTTGGCCAACGAACCGGTCGCCTTGTACGGGTCGCGGTGTGCCCAGATCAGTCGGGCGTCCGGGAATACCTTCAACAATGGCTCGATATGCACCGAATGCGACGGCATCTTCAGGCTCCAGGTGCCCGGTGCCTGCGACTGCAGCACCTGCAGATATCGCTTTTGGTACTCGTAAGCGCTTGTCATGTCAGCTTTTTCCAACAGCCACTGCGAATAGCGCGGGGTGGCCAGGAAAGCGTCCCAGGACAAGCCCTTGAAGTCCTGGTTGTGGATGAACATGTCCTCGGTCGGCCCGTCGGCGTCCTCCCAGTGCGGCAACGACATGTTTGCACTACGGACCGCATTGAGGATGTGCTGCTGCTGCTCGAGCAGGGCCACGCATCGCGGGTCGGTGCGCAGGGTGTCGGTGGTGGCCGGCGGAATGGGATGCACGCATTCCCAATGCAACAGCGAGCGGCGGCCGGCGTCCTGGTCGAGCAGATAGCTGACCACGGTGGTCCCGGTACGAGGCATGCCGAGCACGATCAGCGGCCGCTCGACCGGCGCTTCGAGCACCTCGGGGTGGGTCTTGATGTAGTCGTTGACCTGCAGCCGGCGCGCGAGCGCGTCGACCGAGTCCGTGAGTATCTTGTGCCTGCCGCCCGGCGAGAATGCCGATGAGGTGTTCAGCTCATCGACGATGATCGCCAGGCCCTCGTGCCAGGAGTCGGAATCGATGTCGCTGAGCCCGGTCTGTTGTGACGCCAGTTCGAATACGTCGACGGCAGTGCTGACGTTGTCGTAGGTGTTCATCTGGGCGCTCCTATACAGTGAGGTAGCCGCCGTCGACGGCCAGCGTGGTACCGGTGATGTAGCCGGCGGAACTGCTGCAGAGGAACAGCACTGCGGGCGAAATCTCTTCGGGCTGGCCCATTCTCGCCATCGGCGTGTGCCGCATCTCCGGTTCGAGCAGCGCCGGGATGTCGAGCACCGGGTGGGTCATCCGGGTATCGATCAGCCCGGGTGCCACGGCATTGACCCGGATGCCGTCGTGGACCCAGCGACGGGCCAGGTTCTTGGTGAAGGCCACCATCCCGGCCTTGGATGAGCTATATGCCGGAACGTTGACCGCGGACACGAATGCAGACATCGACACAATGGTGATCACGCTCGAACCGCCCTGTGCACCACTGGCTTTGAGGAGCTCATGACAGCCCATGGTCAGTCGCATATGGGCGGCCATGTTGACCGCCACCGATGCGGCGTAGCCGTCGGGGTCCCATTCGTCCTTGCCGCCGGCGTACGGGCCGCCGGCATTGTTGACCAGGATGTCGAGGCCGTCGAGTGATCCGGGTAGCGCGTCGAGGGCTACGGTGTCCGACAGGTTGCACTGCCGGAAAGTGAACGCGCTCAGGTCGGTTTCCGGATAGACGGCAGCCGACTCACGGGTGCCGGTGACGGTGACGGCCGCGCCGGCCCTGGCGAAATCGTTCGCGATCGCGTAACCGATCCCGCTGGTGCCGCCCGTCACCAGCACCTTGGCGCCGGTGTAGTCGAAGCTCAGGGTATTCACTGCTCGGTCCTCAATTCGTTGATGCATTTGGTCAACCAGGCCTTCTCCCAGAAGTTTTGAGCGTTAGCCTGGAGGGCTTTGTGAGCCTCGACGGCGGCGGCGCGGGCCGCCTTGTTGTTGGGCTCGGCGGCCAGCACCAGGTCCAGCAGCTGCTGAGCCCGAAGGGGACTTCCTTCGCTCAGGTGTGCCCGGGCGGTGTCGATGAGTCGATCGGCGCCGGCTGCGGCCAGCACATCTGCAGCCACCGAATCCGGTGCGACGCCATACAGTTCGGTGGTGGAGCGCTGGTGGAACCACCCGGTGTACATCTCCCAGATGGCCCGCACATTCCACGACGTCTTGCCGTAGCCCTCGCCGACATCGAGATGCTCGGGGATGCGCACGCGGCTCATTGCCGTGTACACATCGGCCCCGGAGTTCATCAGCTCGATGGTCTGGTCGTGCACCGATTGCATGGCATCGCGCATCGCGGTGACCTCCTCGGCGATCCGGTCGGCACCTTCGATCGGGTCGAAATGACCGGTGATGAGCCGGCACGGGCCGTATTCCAGGACTGTGTTCAGCGACTCGATGTACTGAATCGGGTCGCGGTAGCGGTCACCGCGGATGGTGACCAGGTTGGGCACATGCCCGAACAGCGGGCCGAACAGATTGCCGGTGAACAGGATTCGATCCTGCGGCAGCCACACGACCAGGGCGTCGGTGGTTTCGCCCCCAGGCGTCCAGGCCAACTCGAAGTCGCGTCTGCCGACGCTGAGGCGGTGGGTGGTATCGAATGTGGTGGACGGCTCGGGGAAGGAGAAGTCGATTGTCGACGGGTCCATGTCTTTGAGATGTTCGGCGATGGCGTCGCTGAACTTCTTGAACGCAAAATTGGTTCGGGGCACCCGGTAACCGGCGAGTCGGGCATTGTCGTCGCGCCAGTAGCGATAGTTGCGGTGCATCACGACGTCGGTGTCGGTGTCCCGCAACATGGTTACCGCGCCCCAGTGATCAGGGTGTCCCTGGGTCAGGATGATCGCCCGGGTGGGGCCGGGGACGTCCTGAAAAGCCTTCTGGCGCAGCGGTCCTTCGAAGATCAGCCCGGCATTGATGATCACCCGGCCTTCATCGGTGGCCACCGCGTAGGCGTTCGACACCCCAGGTGACATCCAGAGGCCGTCGTCGATGTCGATGGCAGGAGTGTCCGTTGCTGCCGCGAGATCAGCGGCGCCGGGGCGATCGCGATGTATGCCGGCCATGTATCCCTTCCGAGCGGTGCGGAACGTGGTGGTTAGCTCTACCTCTAGAAACCTAGAGTTGATACTCTAGGCCTCTAGAGTTGATGTCAAGAGCGTTTCGGCGAGAAGAGGTCTTCGGAATGTCATTGCGAGGGTTGGCCGACCGTGTGGTCATCGTCGTCGGTGGTGCCACCGGTCTTGGAGCGGCCACCGCCGCCAGGCTGGGTACCGAGGGCGCCCGGGTTGTGTTGGGGGACATCGCCTTTGATGGGGCACAACGCACTGCGGAGGCGATTGTGGCCGCGGGTGGCACCGCCACTGCGGTCGAGTTCGACCTTGCCGATCCGAGCTCGGTGAAGGCGTTGGTCGACGCTGCCGTGCAGACCTACGGCGGCCTGGACGGGATGTTCAACGTTGGGGCCGACATGTCGACCATCCGTCTGGATACCGACGTCGTCTCAATTGATCTGGACGTGTGGGACCGGGTGATGACGGTCAGTCTGCGAGGTTATGTCTCGGCCATGAAATACGCCATACCGCACCTACTCACCCGGGGCGGCGGGGTCATCGTAAACATGTCGTCGGCCGCTGCCTTTCAAGGTGAACCGGCTCGGCCGGCGTATGCCACCGCCAAGGCCGGAATCGGCGCCCTGACAAGGCATGTGGCATCTCGATGGGGCAAAGACGGTATTCGGTGCAATGCCGTCGCGCCGGGATTCACCGCCACTGATGCCATCCGATCCGCGCCGCAGTGGCCGGATCTGGAGGCCTCGGCGCTCAAGCGAATCCGCGGCACCCGGGTTGGCGAACCTGATGACGTCGCGTCACTGGTGGCCTTCCTGCTGTCGGACGAGAGCGAGTGGATCAATGGGCAGATCATCAACATCGACGGTGGCACCGTCCTGCGCTGAGATGACCACTTCCACGCCCCGCCGCCGAGACGGCGACCAACGACGTCGAGAACTCTGTGACGCCGGAATCAGGGTGCTGGCCGAAAACGGTTCGCGAGGCTTGACCCATGCCCAGGTCGATCGCTACGCAGGTGTGCCCGATGGTACGACGTCGTACTACTACCGGACCCGCGACGCACTGCTGCGCGGCGTCGGCAACCGGGTGGCCGAAATCGATTCGGCCAACATGCTATCCGTGACCGACACACCGATTGACGCTCGGCATCCGTTCGACCGTTTGGCGCAGTTGACCTTGGACCAGTCAGATGGTTCGGGGTTGGCGTTGAACCGTGCCCGCCACGAGTTGTTGTTGTGCGCCTCGCGCGATCCCGATCTGGCCGAGGCGTCGAAATTGGCTGTCAGGCGAATCGGCGCGATGTGCCGTGAGGCCATCGCGCACCTACGGCCCTCGGTGGACGCGGAGTTGCTCGATGCCCAGACCACCGCAGTGATGACGTTCATGGCGGGCGTGTTCATCAGGTTGGCGGCAGGCGAAAGCGCGCTATATGACGTCCCAGGGCTCAGTGCCACGCTCGAAGCGGTGGCGGGTGCGGTGGGGCGGCCGACTACGTCAGATAGATCAGCAGAATCGCGCACCACAGCACGGTCAGCCACGCATCGGTGAACATCCGGAACCATCGTGGGGCGCTGTGGACCTCCATGAAGTTACGTATCACCGAGCGGCCCTTGATGAATCCCAGCAGGATCACCGCGACGGGGATGACTCTGCTGGGTTCTGCGGCATGTCCGGTGTACTCGGGCGCCAGCCGCCATGAGGCAAAGGTGATGGCGCACAGCGCGATCCATCCACAAGTCACCGATTGCCCGGATGCAGTCAGCCTGCCGGCAAGTGACGTCACGCCCTCACCCCATCAGTCGATGACGAATGAGCCCTCTCAGTCGCCCTCCTTTTCGTTGGCGACTGAACCGCCTTAGTCGATGACGACCTCCGCCTTGTGCTCGGTGATCGGCCGCGCCGGCAGCTGCTCATCGCAAATCCGCTGCAGGTTCTTGAGCGTCTCATCCAAACCGGGTCCGAGCGGCTTGCCCGGCGTGAACGTCGCCGGCAGGTGCTTCATGCCCTGGATGACGCCGATGGACTCGTAGTGCTCGGCGCCCGCCGGATCGCAGACGTAGTCGGGCATACGGTCGAGCACCGCGGTAACCATCGACTTGAACACCGTGCGGGCCACATTCGATCCGACACAGCGGTGTACGCCGAGGCCGAAGCTGAAGTGCCGGTTGCCCTTTCGGTCCAAGATGACCTCGTTGGGGCTTTCGAACACCGAGGGGTCCCGGTTGGCCATGGCCCACGAGATCCAGAGTCGTTCGCCCTCTTTGAACTTCGTGCCCTCGAACTCGACATCGCCGGAGAAGGTGCGGCCATCGCCAGGCGCCGGGGTGAAGAAGCGCAGAAATTCCTCGGTCGCCGGGTCGAGCAGGGTATCGCGCTCTCGGCTGAGTCGTTCGCGCTCGGCCGGGTTCTGCGACAGCCACTCCAGAGCGTGTGAGGTGAGCGCGGTGGTGGTGTCGAAACCGCCACCGATGATGAGGCCGAGATTGCCCAGGATCTCCAGATCAGGAGCCGGCTCGCCGTTAATCCGTAACTGCAGCAAGGCATTCACCAGACCGGGCCGCGGGTTCTCCCGGACCTCCATCATGGTGTTGATCATGTCGATGCCCATCTGCCGGTTCATCTCGGCGACGCGTGCGGCATCGGGCGAGTGCTCTGGCGTTGACACCGAAAGGTGGGCGGGCTCGCTGTAGATCATCCACCGTTCGAGCTTGATACCCATCATCGCCAGGGTCAGCACCGCCGGCACGATATTGGCCAGGTCATCGACGAAATCGATACGGCCGCTTTCGATCTTCTCGTCGATGGAGGCACGCACGATCTCATCGACGAAGGGCTTCCAGCGCTTGATCGCCGCGGGGGACAGGTACGGGTTCAACGCGCCGCGGTAGGTGCTGTGTTCGGGCTCGTCCATTTCCAGGATACCGCCGCGAACGACGGTGGCGCGCTGGGCTTTTGGAATGGTGATGCCCTGATACGGGGTTTCGCCGGTCAAGTCGTGGTGGTTGGACACCACGGGGCAGCGGGCCAGCTCGAACACGTGCTTGCTGTCGGCGGCCACCCAGTGACCGTTGTACGTGGGGCTCCACGCCATCGGGCACTTGGCCTGCATCTCGCTGGTGATCTCGACGAACTGGTCGCGATATTCCGGGGTGTGCCGATCGAAGAAGAAGGTGTTCTTCTTGCGATCGTCAGCTGAATCGTCCTGGCTGGTATCAGCCATGGAATCGTTGACGCTCAAGGAATTCTCCCTACTCATTCCTCGATGAGGATGGCTTGTTCGGGGCAGGAGTGGGCGGCCTCGCGCACGGCATCCTGCTGATCGACCGGAACCAACTCGGACACCGGCGACGAGCTGCCGTCGATGTCACTGAGCACGAAGGAATCCGGGGCGATCATCGAGCACAGCGTATGACCCTGGCAGCGCTGCCCGTCAACTGAAACCTTCACTGTCTCACTCCTTTTCATGATGATCTCGGCGCGCTCCGTCACTCTCGGCGATACGGAGCGCGCCGAAATCACAGGTCATCAGATGTGGTAGTCGTACCACTTGAGGTAGCCGCCGGCGTCCACGCGCAGCTGCATGCCGGTGACGAACCGAGCCTCGTCCGACGCCAGCCACAGCACTGCATTGCTGATGTCGACCGGCTCGACCCACGGCACCTTCATGGCCTGCTGGACGTAGAAGACCGGCTCGGCATCCTTGAGCTGAGGGTCTTCCAGGTCGGGACGGAACGACTTGTACATCGGCGAGCTCTGCAACATGTTGGTGTTGCAGTTGGTCGGGTGGATGACATTGACCCGGATGCCGCGCGGCGCCAATTCGGTTGCCGCGTCATGCGCGTACTGCGAGATCAGTCGCTTGGAGGTCATGTACGCCATGCCGCCCGGGTCGGCGCCGGGGTTGGGCTTGTTGTGGGCGTCCATCAGTGCCGCGGCCGAGGCGGTGGCGACGATCGATGCGCCTTCCTTCAGGTGCGGCAGTGCGACCTGGATGGCGTTGATGGTGCCGACCAGGTTGACGTTGATGACGTCGGTCCAGGCTTGAAGCGGCGGCTGGCCCTTCATGCCTGCGATACCGGCTTGCGCCACAACGATGTCGAGCTTGCCCAGTTCGGCGATGCCGGCTTCCAGGGCGGTAGCCAGCGCGGCGGCGTCACGGACGTCGGCCTGCGCGGTGAAGCAACGCTGTCCGGTCTTCTCGACGAAGTTCTTGGTCTCCTCGAGGTCCTCAAGAGTGGCCATCTTGTAACCGATGGTCTCGAAGTCGGTACAGAAATCGACTGCGATGATGTCGGCGCCCTCTTCGGCCAGCCGGACCGCGTGGCTGCGGCCCTGTCCGCGTGCTGCGCCGGTGATGAATGCGACTTTGCCCGCTACCCGTCCCACGTGATGTCCCTTCGACTGATCTGTGATTGCTCGGTTTGGCTTCGGATTGACTTAGGTGTTCTGGCCGCCGTTGACGCCCAGGATTTGGCCGGTGATGTAGCCGGCATCCTCGGAGGCGAGGAACGAGACCGCGGCGGCGATGTCTTCGGGCCGTCCGATCCGGCGCACCGGCGTCTTGGCGATGGTCTCTTCTACGCGGACGAAGCCGCGCTGCTCGGCGCCACGCAGCATCGGGGTGTCGATGAAGCCCGGCGGCACCGCGTTGACCGTGATGCCCTCGGGTCCGTACTCCAGGGCCAACGTCTTGGTCAGGCCGTTGACCGCGGACTTGGCGGCGACGTAGGCCGACATGAACTGCGCGCCCGAGTGGGTGCTGGACGACGAGATGTTGACGATGCGTCCCCAACCGGCGGCGCGCATGTCCGGCAGCGCGGCCTGGATGCAGTGGTACACGCCGTTGAGGTTGACGTCGACGACCTTCTGCCAGACCGCGAAGTCGGTGTTGTGGAACTTCTTGAAGGCGTCCAGTCCGGCGGCGGTGACCAGAACCGAGATCGGGCCCAGTTGCGCGCGGATTGCGTCGAACGCGGCAGTCACAGCCGCGACGTCAGTGACGTCTGCGGTGTAGGAGAACTCGTCGTCAGACGGGTTCAGGTCGATTATGGCAACGTTCAAGCCGTCTTTACGCAGTCGCTCCACAATGGCCGCACCGATGCCCGAGCCGCCGCCGGTGACGACGGCCGTCCTCGCAGATTCAGTCACTAAGAATCACCCTTCCGATTATGAGAACCGTACTCTCGTATTAGGTAACACCGCAAGACATGACGGCGTGCGATGTAGGGCCAGTTCATAGGTGTGTTCCGCGACGGCACCCCATGTGACTAGGTCGTCGAGCCTTAGTTGTCTTCTCTCGAGCCGAATGTATGATTCGCCGGTGATGAGAATGAAATTTTCATCACAGTGCTGCACGCCGAGGAGGATGGATGGCCCAGGTGACGGTTGACGTCGATAAGAACGCTGACAACAACGCAGATAAGAATGTGGGCGACGGGCCGGCAGTCGGCGCTGATCGTCGCATGCTGATTAACGGCGAACTCGTCGGTACGGCAACGACCTACCCCTCGATCAACCCGGCCACCGAGGAGGTGCTGGGCTACGCCCCTGAGGCCACTGTGGCCGATGCCGAGGCCGCCGTCGCTGCCGCCCGAAAGGCCTTCGACGAAACCGACTGGGCCACCAATGTGGAGCTGCGGATCCGCTGCCTCGATCAGTTCCACCAGGCGCTGATCGACCACCGCGACGAACTCGCGGCGTTGACCACCGCGGAGGTCGGCGCCACCGCCGCCCTGACCCAGGGTGCGCAGCTGGACCAGCCCATCGCGATCGTGCGGTACTACGCCGATCTGCTCAAGACGTTCCCGATGACCGAGGACCTGGGCAACGTCGAGGTCCGCGGCGCCCAGCACCACCGCTGGGTCGAGAAGGAAGCCGCCGGCGTGGTGTCGGCCATCATCGCCTACAACTACCCGAACCAGTTAGCGCTGGCCAAGCTGGCGCCGGCTCTGGCTGCCGGCTGCACCGTGGTGCTCAAGGCTGCGCCGGACACCCCGCTGATCACGCTGGCGCTCGGCGAGCTGATCGCCAACCACACCGACATCCCGGCCGGCGTCGTCAACGTCATCAGCTCGTCCGACGCGCAGGTCGGTGTCGCGCTGACGACCAGCCCCGACGTCGATGCCGTGACGTTCACTGGCTCCACAGTCGTAGGACGCGCAATCATGGCCGCGGCCAGCGCCACCCTCAAGCGGGTGTTCCTGGAACTGGGCGGTAAGTCCGCCGCCATCGTGCTCGACGACGCCGACTTCGGTATGGCCGCAGTCTTTTCTGCGTTCAGCATGGTCACCCACGCGGGCCAGGGCTGTGCGCTGACCAGCCGGTTACTGGTGCCGCGCAAGCACCACGACGAGATCGTCGAGATGATCAAGACCAACTTCTCGCACGTGCGCTGGGGCGACCCGACTGACCCCAAGACGTACATGGGTCCGCTGATCAGTGAGAAGCAGCGCGACAAGGTCGACGCCATGGTGCAGCGGGCGGTCGAGGCAGGCGCCACCCTGGTCACCGGCGGCGAGAAGAAGGGCCCCGGCTACTTCTACACCCCGACGCTGCTGACCAACGTCGACCCGGACAGCGAGATCGCCCAGGAAGAGGTGTTCGGACCGGTGCTGGCGGTGATCGCCTACGACGATGATGACCACGCCGTCGAGATCGCCAACAATTCGATCTACGGCCTATCCGGCGCGGTCTTCGGTGGCCAGGACCGAGCCATCGCGCTGGCCCGCCGGATCCGCACCGGGACGTTCTCCATCAACGGCGGCAACTACTTCAGCCCCGACAGCCCGTTCGGCGGGTACAAGCAGTCCGGCATCGGCCGCGAGATGGGTGCGGCAGGGCTCGAAGAGTTCTTGGAGCGCAAGACTTTTGCCACGGTCGTCGGCTGAACCACCGACCGCCATTCAGCTACGAGCGAGGGAGAACGAAACGTTGACCGGTAAGCCATTGGAGGGAGTCCGGGTCCTCGAGGTCGCCATGTACGGGTTCGTCCCGTCGGCCGGCGCAGTGCTGGCCGAGTGGGGTGCTGAGGTGATCAAGGTCGAGCATGCCGTCACCGGCGATCCGCAGCGCGGCCTGCGCCAGACCGGTCCGCTGCGGGTCGAGGGCGACCCCAACCCGAACATCGAGCACGCCAACCGTGGCAAGCGCAGCATCGGCCTGGATGTCTCGGTGCCAGAGGGCCGCGAGGTGCTGCTCGAATTGGCAAAGCGCGCAGACGTTTTCCTGACCAGCTTCCTGCCCGGACACCGCAAGAACTTCGGTATGGATGTCGACGACATCCGTGCGGTCAACCCGAAGATCATCTACGCGCGCGGTAGCGCGCTGGGCCCGCGCGGCCTTGAGTCGGAAAAGGGCGGGTACGACATGACCGCCTTCTGGTGTCGCGCCGGTACGGCGGCCACCATCACCCCGCCCGGGATGGACGGCATGGTCGGCCCGCCCGGCCCGGCCTACGGCGACACCATCTCCGGCACCAACCTGGCCGGCGGCATCGCCGCGGCGCTGTTCAAGCGCGAGCGCTCCGGTGAACCGTCGGTGGTCGACGTCTCGCTGCTGGGCAGCGGCCTGTGGGCGATGGGCCACACCATCGCACTGACCAGCCACCTCGACCAGCGTCTGGTCGCCCAGCCGCCGGGTGTGCACGGGTCACCGATCAACCCGCTGGTGGGTGTCTACGCGACAGCCGATGAGCGCTACATCTCATTTGTCATGATGCAGCCCACCAAGTTCTGGGCCGACGTGTGCAAGCACATGGAGTTGGACGACTACATCGACGATCCGCGCTTCGCGACGGCCGAGTCGTTCGCCGAGAACACTCCGGCCGCCGTGGAGATCCTGCGGGAGACGATGATCAAGCGGTCACTGCCGGAGTGGAGCGAGCGGTTCGCCACCCTGGCCGGGCCGTGGGCGCCGGTACAGGACACCCTGCAGGTCGCGCAGGACGCGCAAGTCCGGGCCAACGAATACATCGTGCAGGCCGGGGAATTGGAGCTGGTGGCCAATCCCGTGCAGTTCGACGTCGAGGCTCCGCAGACCGGGGGAGCACCCGCCTTCGCCGAGCAGACCGACGAGATCCTGCAGGAGCTGGGCCTGGACTGGGACCGCATCATCGAGCTCAAGACGGCCGGCGCCGTCACCTAGGCGCAGATCGTCCATGCCCACAGTCGTCGCCATCGGCACTTACCTACCGTGCTGGGGTACCTCCCTGCGCCGGATCGCCGGTGATGACGAGGACGCCATCACCATGGCCGTCGAGGCCGGCCGGGCCGCCCTGGGCTCCGGTGCCGGTGTCGAGCGCGTTGTGTTGGTCAGCCGTAATCTGCCGCTGACCGAAAGCAGCAACGCGGCGGTGCTTTTGGCGGGTCTGGGCCTCGACCCCGAGCTTGAGGTCGACGAGCGGCTCGGTGGTGCGCCGGCGACGTTGGACGCGGTCAGCTCAGCCCGGCCGCGAACGCTGATCATCGGCGTCGACCTGGAGCCGGCTGGGGCGGCTGCGCTGATCACCGCCGAAGGCCAGCAGGTCACCGGGCTGCAGGTGCGGACCGCCGCGCGAGTGGCTCGCAGCCTGCCGGTGCGGACCCGTAATGACGTTGGGACCGTTAGCGATTACGGTGATCCGCGGTTGCTGCACGAACGCGGACTGATCGCGTCGTTGGAAGCGGCGTGGCTGGACACCCCGGCCGCCATCGCCGGGGTCGACCACCACCGGACAGCCGACCTGTGTGTCGGCGACCCGCCGGCACTGCCGACTTTCGGCGCCAGTTCAAGCATTTTCGCGCTGGCCGGGATGGCCGAGAACGGCCGGACCGGCCCGCTGGTCGCCGTCGAACAGGCCAGCTTGTCGGGTATGACGGTCAGCGGCGGTGCGGCCAGGGTGTACCGGCAGGAACCGGTCGCACAGGCCATGCCGGCCGGCACCCAGGTGGCCGGTGGAGACATCCCGATTTCGCTGGCCGCCTACGAGCGGGCCTTCGAGGCCAAGACCCGTTGGGAGGCCGGGCGGTTCACCGGCTCCGACGATCTGGACTTCCCGCCGCGCTACCGGGTCGCCGACGACGGAGCCCTGGCCACCGATTACGAGATGGTGCCGTTGCCACGGACCGGCAGCATCTACACCGAGACCACCGTCCACATGCCGGTGCCGGGTCTGCGTACCCCCTATTCACTGGTCATCGTCGAACTCGATGAGGTCGGCATCCGCGCGCTGGTGAAGGTCACTGGCGCACAACCCGGCTCGGTCGGCATCGGCGACCGCGGCCGGCTCACCCTCCGTCGGGTAGCGGTGCGGTCCGGGGTGCCCGACTATGGGTACATGTTCGAGCCCGAGGCGGCGGCGTGAGGCGGGTGGCGATCGTCGGTGCCGGGATGACCGCGTTCGGCGAGCATTTTGCCTTGGGGCTCAAGGACTTACTGCCGATGGCGTTTGCCGACTGTGCGGCCAGCGTCGACAAGGGCATCGACAAGCATGAGTTGCACGCCGCCTGGCTGGGTGCCATGGGCACCACCGACGGGTTCCCGTCGGGCAACCTCGCAGACACCCTTGGGCTGCCGGACCTGCCGGTCACCAGGGTCGAGAACTCCTGTGCCACCGGCAATGACGCAGTGCGCAACGCGTTGTTCGGAGTGGCTTCGGGAGCTTTCGACATTGCTCTGGTGATGGGTGCGGACAAGCTGCGCGACACCACCAGCAAAGACATGCTCTGGCAATGGGAGGCCATGGCCCGGGACATGGCCTGGGACTACCCGCTGGGCCTGGTGTCGCCGGCGGGGTTTGCCCTGCACGTCGGGCGGTACCTGCACGAGTCACCGGCCACCCGGGAACACCTGGCCATGATCGCTGTGAAGAACCACCGACACGGCGTCAACAACCCCAAGGCCCGACTGCGATTCGAGATCACTGTTGAGCAAGCGCTCAGCGCGCCCACCGTGGTGACCCCGTTCGGGATCTACGACTGCGCGCCCCAGAGTGACGGCGCGGCCGCCCTTGTGCTGGCTGCCGAAGACGTGGTGGACCGGTTCACCGACCGGCCGGTGTGGATCCGCGGGGTGGGTCTGGGCCTGGATTCGGTTATGCACCAACACAAATCCGACATGACGACCTTCCCGGCGACAGTCCGGGCGGCCAAGCAGGCATTCGGCATGGCAGGGTTGACGCCTGGGGAAATTGATGTGGCCGAAGTTCACGATTTCTTCACGGGCATCGAACTGATCAGCTATGAAGATTTGGGTTTCGTCGACAGGTTCGGCGGACACAAACTGGTCGAGACGGAGGCCACCACGGTCGGCGGATCCCTGCCGGTCAATCCGAGTGGTGGGTTGAAGTCCAAAGGCCACCCGCCGGGGGCTACCGGTGTGGCACAGTGCGTCGAGTTGTTTCAGCAGCTGCGTGGCACGGCCAACAACCAGGTGGATGGAGCCCGCCTGGCGTTGGCGCACAATATTGGCGGTCCGACAGCAGTGTCGGCCGTCACGATTCTGGAAGGACCTGGCGCTGATGGCAGGTAAAGGGCCGGACCGGTGGTCGCCGGGTATTTCGTTTGGGCGTAGCGCGTCCGGGCCGATGCAGGCCATCGGTGGGTTGTTTGCCATGTCTGCCGATGCGGTGAAGTACGCGTTTCAGCGGCCGTTCCAGATGCGGGAGTTCTTGGAGCAGTCGTGGTTCGTGGCGCGAGTGTCGTTGGCGCCGACGTTGTTGGTGGCCATTCCTTTCACGGTGTTGGTGTCGTTCACCTTGAACATCCTGCTGCGGGAACTGGGTGCGGCCGACCTGTCCGGTGCGGGTGCGGCGTTCGGTGCGGTGACCCAGGTGGGCCCGATGGTGACGGTGTTGATCGTGGCCGGTGCCGGCGCGACCGCGATGTGTGCGGACTTGGGGTCGCGCACCATCCGCGAGGAGATCGACGCCATGGAGGTGCTCGGGATCAACCCGGTGGCGCGGTTGGTGACGCCCAGAATGCTTGCTTCAGGGCTGGTCGCTTTGCTGCTCAATTCGTTGGTCGTGATCATCGGCATCCTAGGCGGCTACATCTTCTCGGTGTTCGTCCAGGACGTGAACCCGGGCGCGTTTGCTGCTGGCATCACGCTGTTGACCGGGGTGCCCGAGGTGATCATCTCGTGCGTCAAGGCGGCGCTGTTCGGGCTGATCGCCGGCCTGGTGGCCTGCTACCGCGGGCTGACCATTTCCGGTGGTGGCGCCAAGGCCGTGGGCAACGCGGTCAATGAGACGGTGGTGTACGCGTTCATGGCGTTGTTCGTGATCAACGTCGTGGTCACCGCCATCGGTATCCGGATGACAGCTCGGTAAGGCGCGGGGGGCGTACTGATGGCGTTGAAGCAGACCTATCCGCGGTTGGCGCGGGAGTTGAGCCGGCCGGTCTCGTTCTTGAGCCGGATCGGTGACCACACCTTGTTCTACGGCAAGGCGTTGGCCGGGGTGCCGTTCGCTGGAAGGCACTACCGCAAAGAGATCATCCGGCTGATCGCCGAGATTTCCATGGGCGCTGGGACGCTGGCGATGATCGGCGGCACGGTGGCCATCGTCGGGTTCTTGACCCTGGCCACCGGTGGCACGCTGGCCGTCCAGGGCTACAGCTCACTGGGCAACATCGGCATCGAGGCCCTGACGGGATTCTTGTCCGCGTTCATCAACGTGCGCATCGCTGCGCCGATCGTGGCAGGCATCGGCCTGGCCGCCACCTTCGGAGCCGGCGTGACCGCGCAGCTGGGCGCCATGCGCATCAACGAGGAGATCGACGCGTTGGAGTCGATGGCGATCCGGCCCATCTCGTACCTGGTCTCGACCCGCATCCTGGCGGGCATGATCGCCATCACGCCGCTGTACTCCATCGCGGTGATCCTGTCGTTCATCGCGTCGCGGTTTGTCACGGTGGTGCTGTTCGGTCAGTCCGCCGGTCTGTACGACCACTACTTCAACACGTTCCTGAACCCCGTGGATTTGCTGTGGTCGTTTCTGCAAGCCATCTTGATGGCGCTGACCATCTTGTTCATCCACACCTACTTCGGGTATTTCGCCACCGGCGGCCCGTCGGGTGTGGGAGTGGCCGTGGGTAACGCGGTGCGGACGTCCTTGGTCGTGGTGGTGTCGGTGACGCTGTTGGTGTCGCTGTCGATCTACGGCTCCAACGGCAACTTCAACCTCTCGGGCTAGGGGAATCCGGCTGTGACAGAACATTTGGGCCCAGGGCCCATTTATCGCTCGGAGACCTCCAGCTCGGCGGCTCCGGTAGCCGCCAAAGGTGGCGGCGATTTCGGTGCGACCAATCTGGCCCGCCCGATCGCCGGGTTGGTCACCATTGTGGCCATCGCGGCGGTTGTCGGGTTGGCAGTCGCGCTGTTCTCCAGCGCGTTCACCAAAACCGTTCCGGTGACGCTCATTTCGCAGCGCGCTGGGTTGGTGATGAACACCGACGCCAAGGTCAAGATGCGCGGCGTGCAGGTCGGCAAGGTCGACTCCATCGAGCAACGACCCGACGGCATGGCTGTGCTGCATCTGGCCATGGACCCCGATCAGATGCACTTGATCCCGGACAACGTCCGCGCCGACATCGCCTCGTCGACCGTGTTCGGCGCCAAGTACGTCGAACTGCGGGTGCCCGAACAGCCGTCGTCGACTCCCATACAGGCCGGCAAGGTGCTGCAGGGTGATCACGTCACCGTCGAGATGAACACCGTCTTCCAGCAGCTGACCGATGTGCTGAACAAGCTCGACCCGGCCAAGCTGAACCAGACCCTGGCCGCCATGTCGACGGCGGTATCCGGCCGCGGTGAGCAATTCGGCCAGACCATGGTCGATTTCGACGCACTGCTGGCCAAGCTCAATCCGAGCCTGCAGAACTTCGGTCACGACATGAAGCAGTTGGCACCAGTGTCTCGCGCCTACGCGGACGCCGCGCCGGAACTGCTGCAGACCGTCAAGAACACCAACAGGATCAGTGACACCCTGGTCAGCCAGCAGAAGAGCCTGGACAACTTCCTGGTCAACTTGACCGGCCTGGCTGATACCGGCAACGACGTGCTGGGCGGCAATCGGGAACAGCTCAGCAATGTGCTGCACTTGCTGACCCCGACCACCGATCTGCTGCGTGAATACGCACCGGGTCTCAAATGTGCGCTGGCCGGCATGAACTTCATGGCGCACCAGCCGCCGCAGATGAATCCGGGTGTGGTGGTGAACGTGGCCTTCACTCTTGGTATCGACCGCTACCGGTATCCGGCCAACTTGCCCAAGGTGGCGGCCAAGGGCGGTCCCCAGTGCATGGGCTTGCCGTACATCGGGTTCGGTAACCGGTCCAAGTACCTGGTGACCGACACCGGCGCCAACCCGTGGGCCTACGGGAACCAGGGCATCCTGCTCAACTCCGACGGCCTAAAGCAACTGCTGTTCGGACCGATCGACGGTCCGCCACGCAATACCACTCAGGCGGGAATGCCCGGATGAAACGCTCAAACTCCACACTGCTCAAGTTCTCGACGTTCGCCGTGGTGATGATCGTGCTGACCGCCTTCCTGTTCATGGCGTTCGGTCAATACCGCAGCGGCTCCACATCGCAGTACACCGCGGTGTTCGGCGATGCCTCCCGGCTCAAGGGCGGGGACTCGGTCCGGGTCGCCGGCGTCCGGGTCGGCACCGTCAATGATGTTGAGCTGCAACAGGATCACAAGGTGTTGGTTACCTTTGATGCGGACAAGGACGTGGTGCTGACTACCGGGACCAAAGTCGCGGTCCGCTACTTGAACCTGGTCGGTGACCGGTTCCTGGAGTTGATGGATGGTCCGGGGTCCAGTCGGATCCTCCCGGCCGGTTCGACCATCCCGGAGGACCGCACCTCCGGTGCCCTGGACTTGGATCTGCTGCTCAACGGGCTGCGCCCGGTGGTTCGAGGCCTCAACCCGCAAGACGTGAATGCGTTGACCTCGTCGCTGGTGCAGATTTTCCAGGGCCAGGGCGACAACCTGGATTCGCTACTGGGTAAGACCTCGTCGTTCTCAAATGACTTGGCGGACAACGAGCAAACCATCGCGCAACTGATCGACAACCTGAATACGGTGGTGGGCACGCTGTCCAAGGACGGGGACAAGTTCTCCGGAGCCATCGACAAGATGCAGCAGTTGATCAGTGGCTTGTCCAAGGATCGGGATCCGATCGGCACCGCCATCACGCAACTCGACCAGGGCACTGCGTCGATCACCAGCCTGCTGACCCAGGCGCGGGAGCCGCTGAAGAACACTGTCGACGAACTGAGCCGGCTGGCGCCGTTCCTCAATAACGACAAGACGACCCTTGACCGTGGCCTGCAGAAGGACGTGGGTTACTACCGCAAGTTGGCCCGGCTCGGCTCGTACGGCAGCTGGATCATGTACTACATCTGTGGTCTGTCGCTCCGAGTAACTGACCTGCAGGGCCGCACCGCGGTGTTCCCGTGGCTGCAGCAAGAAGGCGGAAGGTGTGGTGAGCCCTGATGTTGAAATATCGTGGGGCACAACTGGTCAAGGCTGGATTCTTCGGAATCGTGCTGATCATTCTGGTCATCGCGATCGGTCTGCAGCCCGAGCGGATCACCCAATGGGCGACCTCTGTTCGGTACAAGGCCGAGTTCGCCGAGGCCGGTGGCCTGTCGGTCGGAAACCAGGTGACCATGTCGGGCATCAAGGTCGGCACGGTCAGCGCCATCGCGCTGCGTGACGGCAATGCGCTTGTCACCTTCAGCACGAAGGGGAAGTTCCCGCTGGGGTCGCAGACCACCGCGCACATCCGCACCGGTTCACTGCTCGGTGAGCGTGTGCTGACGCTGGAGTCGGCGGGCAGCGGAACCATGCGCCCCAACGACCTCATCCCGGCAACCCGGACCTCGTCGCCGTACTCGCTGACCGATGCGATCAGTGACTTGACCACCAATACGGCGGGCACCGACACCGCGTCGCTGAACCAGTCGCTGGACACTTTGTCAGCGACGCTGGATCAGATCGCGCCGAAGCTGGGGCCCACCTTCGATGGATTGAGCCGGCTGGCCCGATCGCTCAACAGCCGCAACGATAACCTGGGCGGGCTGCTCAAGAGCGCAGCCAACGTCACCGGGGTGCTGTCGCAGCGTAGTCAGCAGCTGAACACGTTGATCCTGGACGCCAACGACCTGCTCGGCGTGCTCAACGACCGCCGTGAGGCGATCGTCGCGCTGTTGGCCAACACCTCTGCGGTGTCCAAGCAGCTCAGCGGTTTGGTGAAGGACAACGAGGACAAACTGGCGCCGACCCTGAAGCGGCTCAACTCGGTGACCGAGGTTCTGGAGAAGAACCGGGACAACATCACGAAGTTGCTGCCTGACCTGCGCAAGTTCATGCTGGCGCAGGGCGAGACGCTGGCCAACGGCCCGTACTACAACGCCTACGTGCCGAACCTGAACCCGATGGAGACCATTCAGCCGTTCCTGGACTACGCGTTCGGCTTCCGACGCGGTGTCAACGCCGGTCAGCCGCCGGACAATGCCGGGCCTCGTGCTGAATTCCCCATCCCCTACAACGGGATTCCCGGAGGTTCGCGCTGATGACGCGCAAACGGATGACCACACTGCTCGCAGTCGCCATCGCCGCACTGCTGGTGATCGGCGCCGGATTCTTGGTGCGGAAGCTGTACTTCGCGCCGCAGACCTTCTCGGCGTTGTTCACCTCGGCCACCGGCGTCTACCCGGGCGACGACGTCCGGGTGGCCGGGGTGAAGGTCGGCTCCATCGACTCGATCACGCCGGAGGGCGCTCAGAGCAGGCTGACCCTCAAGGTCGACCGGGACGTACCGATCCCCGCTGACGCCAAGGCGTTGATCGTGGCGCAGAACCTGGTGGCGGCGCGGTACGTGCAGCTGACCCCGGCCTTCAAGCACAGTGGGGCCAAGCTGGCCGACAACGCCGTGATTCCGTTGGACCGCACCGCGGTTCCGGTGGAGTGGGACGAGGTCAAGACCCAGCTGACCCGGTTGGCGACCGAGCTTGGTCCTCGCAGTGGAGTCTCGGGTACCTCGGTGTCCCGGATCATCGACAGTGCGGCAAATGCCTTGGACGGCAACGGCCAGAAGCTGCACGACACCATTACCCAGATGGCCGGTGCGGCGCGGGTGTTGGCGAACGGCAGCGGCAATATGGTCGACATCATCAAAGGCCTGCAGACCTTCGTCACCGCGCTGAAAGACAGCAACACTCAGGTGGTCTCCTTCCAGAACCGGTTGGTCACGCTCAGTGGTGTGGTGGACAGCAGCAAGTCCGATCTCGATGCCGCGCTGAAGGACCTGTCGACCTCGATCAGCGAGGTGCAGCGATTCGTCGCCGGAAGCCGGGATCAGACCGCCGAACAGATTCAGCGGTTGGGGAACGTGACGCAGAATCTGGTGGATAACCAGATGCAGCTCAAGAACATCCTGCACATCGCACCCAACGAATTCATCAACGCGTACAACATCTACAACCCGAGCACCGGTAGTGCGGTGGGCCAGTTCGTGTTGCACAATCTGTCGTCGCCGGTCGATTTCATCTGCGGCGCAATCGGTGCGATCGAAAACACCACCGCGCCGGAGACCGCAAAGCTGTGCTCGCAGTACCTGGGGCCGGCACTGCGACTGACGAACTTCAACCACCTGCCATTCGGTATCGATCCGTACCTGATGCCGTCGGCCAACCCCGAGGACATCATTTACTCTGAGCCGGGTCTGGCTCCGGGCGGCGGTGGCGGGTCTCCCAGGCCGGCCGAGACTTCGCCGTCGCTGTCGGCGTACAACCCGGGACCCATACCCCCGCCGCCGTTCACCGGACGCGCGCCGGGTGAGACACCGCCAGGAGCCGACCAGCTGTTGCCGGGTGCGCCGCCCAACCCGGGGACCAACATGCCACCTTCGGTGTGGTCCATGCTGAACCCGGCCGGCCCGGCACCGGGTCCGGCACCCGCGCAGACACCACCGCTGGCTGCGGAAGTACAGGCGCCAGCTCCTGCTCCGGCAGGACCGGCACCGGCAGAAGGGACGCCACCAGCATGAGGGCAGCGAAAAACGTTGGGGTGAAACGTCGTTCACGCAGAGAGCGGACTGCCCGCGCGGTGGTGACCGGGCTCGCGGCCGGTTCGTGCGTACTGCTGACCTCAACAGGGTGTGCATTTCAGGGTGTGAACTCGCTGCCGTTGCCCGGTGCGGTGGGCCGCGGCTCGGGTTCGACGGTCTACCACGTCGAGATCGCGAATGTGGCCACGCTGGAGCCGAATTCGCCGGTCATGATGAATGACGTGGTGGTGGGCAGCGTGCGCAACATGACCGCAAAGAATTGGCACGCCGACATCGAATTCTCGGTGAAGCCGGGAGTTGTGGTGCCCGCCAATGCCATTGCCCGGGTGGGACAGACCAGTTTGCTCGGGTCGATGCACCTGGCGTTGGACCCGCCACTTGGGCAGGCTCCCAGTGGGGCACTGCCGCCTGGCGGAACGATCTCACTGAACAATGCGTCGACCTACCCGACCACCGAGCGGACATTGTCGTCGCTGGCAGCCGTGGTCAATGGCGGCGGACTGGGGCAGATCGGTGATGTGATCCACAACTTCAGTACTGCACTGAACGGTCACGAAGCCCAATTCCGCGATCTGCTAACACGTTTGAACGATTTTGTGGGCATCCTGGACGATCAGCGGGACGACATCGTCAACTCGATCCAGTCGCTGAACCGGTTGGCGTCGACCTTCGCCGGCCAGCGCGACGTGCTGACCGTGGCTCTGAACAAGATCCCGCCTGCCATCGATGTGCTGGTCAAGGAACGGCCACAGCTGACCACCGCTCTGGAGAAGCTGGGCAAGTTCAGCAACGTCGCGACTCAGTTGGTGCAGGACTCCAAGGCCGACCTGGTGAGCAACCTGCAGAACCTCACCCCGGCGCTGGAGGCGTTCACCGCGCTCGGTCCGGACGTTGACACGGTGCTGGAGTACCTGCCGCACTTCCCGTTCACCACCAGCTTCATCGACCGGGCCATCCGCGGCGACTACTACAACCTGTTCGCCATCGTCGACTTCACTGTCCCACGCCTCAAGCACAGCCTGTTCCTGGGCACCCGGTGGGGGCAGGAGGGCACCCAACTGGTGCCGGCGCCGGGCGACCCGGCGTACCTGAACTACACCTACGACCCGCTCAAGACCGGGGTCAACCCACCGCCACCGGGGACGTTTGTGCCGAGCTCGCCGCAGCCGCCGTGGGCTCCGCCGCCGGTAGCGACCAACGTCGGACCGATCCTGCCGGTGGTACCGCCGGCGACGGGTCTGTCGGGTGGACCTGCATCGGTCACCCAGCAGGGTGGGTCAAGTCCGATATTCGCTGGGCCGTACGGCAATTCGGCACCTGCAGCACCGCCGGCTCCAGACGGAGGACACTGATGCTCACCCGTTTCGTACGGACTCAGCTGATCATCTTCACCATCGCCTCGATCATCGGGGTGGCGGTGATGGTGTTCACCTACATGCAGGTGCCGACCCTGCTCGGCCTCGACCGCCTCACGGTGAAGCTGCAGCTGCCGGCCACCGGCGGCCTCTACCGGTTCAGCAATGTCACCTACCGGGGGTCGCAGATCGGCCGGGTTACCGACGTCAAGCTGACGCCCAACGGGGCAGAGGCCACCTTGTCACTGGACACCTCGCCCAAGGTCCCGGCCGATCTGAGGGCCGAGGTCCGCAGCATGTCCGCGGTGGGTGAGCAGTATGTGGATCTGTTGCCCAAGAACAACTCCGGTCCGTACCTGCAGAACGGCGCGGTGATCCCGGCTGCCAACACCAGCATTCCGCAGCCGGTCGGCCCGATGCTGGACAAGCTCGGCGCACTGGTCGATACCATTCCAGGTGACCAACTGAGCAAGTTGCTGGACGAGTCGTACACCGCGTTCAACGGCACCGGCTACGACTTCGGTTCGCTGCTGGACTCGGCCTCCAAGCTGACCCACGACGCCAACGGGGTGTCTGATCAGATGCGCAAGCTGGTCGACAATTCCGGGCCGTTCCTGGATGCGCAGGCACAGACCACCGATGCGACGCGGTCCTGGGCGTCCAGCCTGGCCGGCATCACTGGCACCATGGCCAACAACGACTCCCAATTCCGCCGGATTCTGCACGACGGCCCGGGTTTCGCCCAGGAAACCACCATGCTGCTCAACCAGATCAAGCCGACCCTGCCGATTCTGCTCGCAAACCTGAGCACCATCGGCCAGATCGCTGTCACCTGGCATGCCTCAGTTGAGCAGTTGCTGGTGTTGTTGCCGCCGTTCGTGTCTCAGATCGAGACCTATGCACCGGTCAACAACCCAACGGGTCTGCCCAACGGTGAGTTCTCGCTCGGCCTGGGTGACCCACCGTCCTGCACGGTCGGCTTCCTGCCGCCGTCGGCGTGGCGCTCACCGGCCGACCTCAGCGACGTCGACACGCCCGACAACCTGTACTGCAAATTGCCGCAGGATTCACCGATCGCAGTTCGCGGTGCGCGCAACTACCCATGCCTGGATCATCCTGGCAAGCGGGCGCCGACCGTCGAATTGTGTAACGACCCCAACGGTTTCCAACCGCTGGCCCAGCGTCAGCACGCATTGGGTCCGTACCCGATCGACCCGAACCTGATCGCCCAGGGCGTGCGCCCGGATGATCGGTCGTTGCCGGACAACAACATCTACGGTCCGATCGAGGGTTCAGGGCTGCCGCCGGGGGTAGCCGAGCGGCCGCAGGCTCCGCCACCGCCGCCACCGCCGCCGGCCAGTTTCCCGGGTATGCCGCCGGGTCCGCTGATGCCGTACCCGCCGCTGCACCTCGAGCCGCCGGTACCTGCGCCACCGGCCCAGCAGCAGGGTCCGATGGTTCCGGAACGCCCGGGGGATTTGCCGCGGGCGACCGACGTGCCGACAGTCGCGCCAGGGCCACCGGCTGCGGATGGTGCTGCGCCAGGCAATAATTCAGCGCCGCAGGCGGCACCGAGTGCCTTCAAGGGGCCATCGGGTGGCCCGTCAGTGGCGATCGCCCGATACGACCCGCACAGCGGGCAGTACATGAGCCCGGACGGGAAGCTTTATAAGCAGACCGATCTGGTCAAGCCGGCGGGCTCGTGGCAGCAGATGATGCCGAGCTGAGTTCGGTGAGTGGTGAACTGACCGGCCGTCGGGTCCTGGTGACCGGAGCGGCCGGCGGAATCGGGGCAGCTGCCGTCGAGGCGTTGACGGCAGCTGGGGCCCAAGTGGTGGCGACTTACCACCGCACCGAACCGCAGACTGACGTCGAGGTTGACTGGCTGCGCTGCGACGTCACTGACGAAGACAGTGTGGCGCAAGCATTTTCGTCGGTGGAGGATCGATTTGGCCGACTGGACGTACTGATCCATGCTGCGGGGCTGTGGACTCCCGGCATTCCCGGACAGGTCGCCACTGCCGACCTGGACGCGACGATGAAGACCAACTTCACGTCGACGGTGCTGACCAATCAGGCCGCCTACCGGCTGATGTGCCAGAACGGTGGGCAGATCATCAATTTCGGCTCGGCTGAGGGCGTAATGGGCAGCCCGGTTTCGGCCGGGTACGCGGCCGCCAAGGCGGCTGTCACCGCATGGACCCGGTCTATCGCCAAGGCCTGGGGGTCACAGGGCATCACCGCGAACGCCCTCGCACCTGCGGTGGACACCCCTGGGGCCCAACGGTTTCGAGACTTCCTGGGGCCGGCCGCGGCGCCGATCATTGACCAGCAGCTGCGCATCACCATCCCGTTGGGCGGCAAGTTGGGAAACCCCCGCGACGACATCGGGCCGATTCTGGTGTTCCTGTCCAGTGCCGGTGCACGCTTCATCACCGGCCAGCTGATTCCCATTGACGGTGGCCTGCTGATGCACTGACGCGCCCTGGTGCCTGGGCGGTGCCGTGGTGGCGCGCTGAGGTCGGCTAGCCAATCTTCTTCATGTAGAACGGCATCCGGACCACCGGCCACTGATTGCGACCGCAGGAGCCGCTGGGGCCGGTGGTGTGGTCCTCGCCGGTGAATTCATTGGACGGGTTGAGGTAGTGCGCGTCAGGGCCGACCGGATAGATCTTGATCTCCTGCAGCCCCTGGACCGGAGTGCCGTCGTCGCAGAAGCGCCAATTGGGCAGGACCCGCTTGACGTAGTACAAGCCGTTGGTGGTGTAGATGGGCGCGGTCCAGCCTGCGCTGCTCTTCACCGTGCCGGTGCACTCGGTGTTGGACACACAATTGGTCGAGATGGTCCAGGTGGACTGCTCTCCGGGTTGCGCCTCGTACCGCTCGTTGAGCTTTGCGTACACCCCGTTGGACGATGTGGCGAAGGTGCCGTTGAGACCCCAGCTGCTGGGGTCCTCATCGGCCAAAGCCGGTGTGGCGCTGACTAATACAGTCGTCGCGGTCAAGCCGGCAAGAATTGCGCCGATGCTCGACGCGGCGCGCAACGTAAGGGCCGGCATGGGTGCGCTCCTCTGCAGGTGATAGTCCCATTCTCGTTTCCGGAGAATATCACTGCCGCCTGCTCGCGCAGGCGGCAACTGCAGTATTCACCGAACGAGGGTCAGACGAAGGCAACCTGTGAAATCTTCAACCGGCCCTGATCTTTGGCGAGCGTCACAACAACCCGGAATCGCTTCGGCGGCTGCCGGGCGTTGGTGAGGTTCGTGGCCTGTGACGTCGCCGCGACCAGAACTACCGCGGAGTCAGCGGAGGCCGACTCAGTGGCCACCGCGGTCACGTCGACGTGGGTCACCACCTTGGACTTCTCCAGCTGCTTGACCAACGTGTACTGCTGGCCTTGGAACTCCTCCTTGAATTTGCCCGTGGCGTTGTCCATCACCCGCTGCATGTCCTCGTCGGCATTGATGAAGTTCAACGACATCAGATCGATTACGCCCTGGCGTGCCACCGCTGCGGCATCGGCTGCCCGCTGGCGCTGGGTTTGGGCTACGTGGTGCGTCCAGGACATCGCCGCGATCACCCCGAGGATAGCGCAGAACAGCAGCGCCGCCAGCCCGAGCGTGAGGTGGCGCAGGCTCAGCGTGCGACGGTGATCTGCGACAGCCGGTTCGGCTTCGGCAGCGGTCGCGGGAACGCCGGACGGGGCAAGCTCATCGGCCTTGCGGCGCAGTTCGGCGGCCCGGGCGCGGGCCGCCTTGGCCCGCTCTTCAGCGCGTGCGGCTTCGGCTTCGGCCGCGGCCGCGTCGTCTGCGTCGGCAGAGTTTGCCGAACCGTCAACGGCCGAAGGTGACATGGTGGAAACTTCCTTATGGTCAGTCGATGTTCGCCCAGGCTAGTCGCCCGGGGCCCCGGGGTTGGCATCCGACCAATCCATAGTAATAATCTTCTCTGAAACAGAGAATTTCGTTTCCGCCTATGCGAAAGTTGACGACGTGCGTTTGACCGTGGTGGCAGCTTCGGCGCTGGTGGCGGCCATGATGACCGCCGCGCCGCAGGCGTGGGATGGAGCTGCGCCGCAGGCGCATGCCGATGGTGTGACTTGTAACGACGCGTTCTGCGTTCCGGGCATCATCCCGCACCGGGTGTTGGGTGCGCCCTGCGACAACACCACCTACTACGTATTCGCGACCACCGACTGGGGTCGCTTGATGTTCTGCGGCTCTCCGCGGCGTTACGAGCCGCGCTGGTTCCGCTCACCACCGATGGCCGGTATCCGCGATGAGAACAGTGACTGCATCAGCGAGCAGAACATGGTCGCGCAGGCGCCGGATGGGCTGTTTCTCAGCTGTGTCGCGATGAACGGCGTCAGTCGGTGGATGCGCGGCGACACCTGAGTCACTGACCCCATACCCGCCTGAAACACCAGTGCCCCGGATGAATTCATCCGGGGCACTGGCGTTTTCGCTGTAAGGAGGGTCTACCAGTTGCGGATCGAACAGAGCGCGCCGTGCGGGCCGCTGTCCTGCTTGACTACCTGGCCATCGACCTCGAGTTTGCAATTGAACGCCGGCGTCTTGAAGTTCGGGGCTTCACCGGACTGCACCATGACGGTTGCCCAGAGGTTGGGGTCGTTCAAGGTGGCATCGAGAACCCACGGCTGGTTGGGGCCGACGGTGACATCGGCACGCGGGCTGTATTCGTATGGGTTGTGGCTGTAATCCGACCAGGTCGGTGGGTCGACGTCCCGGTAGTAGATGTGCGAGAAGATCGGGCCGGTCGCACTCACGGTGTACCGGACATGATGAGCGGCCGGTGGCGGGGGAGGCGGGGCGGCATCGTCGTCGGCCAGTGCTGGGACGGCCGACCACAACGTGCAACCCAGCAATGCGACAGCGGCGGTGACGGTCAGAGAAACGCGCATGGTCACATCCTGCTCAGGCTGAACGGGTAGGTCAGCGTGCCACCGGGCGCTCCGTCGCACCCGGCATCGAAGGTCGAGGTCATCTGGCCGCTGAGAGTGTTTGCGTCCCAGGTGTATACGTCATGCGTCGGGACGGTCGGGCCATAGTAGATGTCACCGCAACGCAGACCGAAGAACTCATCGATGGCCATGGTGTACTGGCCGTTGACCAGGTACGCATCGGCCGGGTTGCTGTCAGCCTTGGCGACCGGCTGCGGGATGGTCATGACGTGGATACAGTCGTCGAGACTCTTCTGATTGCCATCGGGCTTGTAGCACGGCGTCAGCGCCGAGAAGATCCAGGTGTGAAAGTCCCTGCGGTCCGGCATGTTCACTTTGTAGTTGCCCAGCCACATCGTCGCCGACGCGGGAGGAGCGAAAGTCATTGCTGCCACGGAGATTACCGCGGCGGCTGCCGCGGTCGTCTTCAACGCGACCCCCGCCGCGGTCGGCCTCAACGCGGCAATAGCCGCTGAAAACTTCATCAGGTTCCTCCACAGCTCCGTGCCGCAGGGTCGATGCTAGACCCCGTTTCGGCGAACGCCACGTAGCACGACCAGTGAGATTGGCATTCTCCACGGCGGAGAATAACATCTCCGGCCCCACTAAAAGACGAAACGGGTATCGGCAGTACTGCTGCCGATACCCGTCTCGATGACGGCCTTTAGGCCTCCTTGAACTTGATGTTCAGTTCGGTGAGTCCGCGCAGGATGAACGTCGGCTCGTAGTTGTAGCTGCGGTTGTCGGCCGGGCCGTGCTTCTCGGCGTCAATGGTGATGTCGGACAACCGATCGAGGATTCGCTCGATGGAAACGCGACCTTCGACGCGGGCCAGGGGGCCGCCGGGGCAGGAGTGCACGCCGCGGCCGAACGCGATGTGCTCGCGCACGTTCTTGCGGTCCAGGCTGAAGGTGTGCGGGTCCTCGAAGCGCACCGGATCGCGGTTCACCGCACCGGGGCACACCATCATGATGGTGCCGGGGGCCACCTCGGTGTCGCCGACCACGGTGCTTCTCTTGGCCAGGCGGAACTGGCTCTTGACCGGGGCATCCATCCGCAATGCCTCCTCGACGAACACCGGGACGCGCGAGCGGTCCTTGCGCAGCGCCTCCTGGATGTCCGGGCGATCGCCGAGCACTCGCAGCGACGCGGACAGCAGCTTGGTGGTGGTCTCCTGGCCGGCGGCAAAGAGGAAGGTCGCCGAGCGGACCACCTCGATGACCGGCGGCGTCGATCCGTCCGGGTACTTGGCGGTGGCGAGTGCGGTGAGCACGTCGTCGCGGGGCTCTTTGCGCCGGTCTTCGAGGTACCCGATGAACTTCTCGTCGAGCCACTCCAGTGGGTTCGCGCCCACCAGGTCGGTGTGATCAAGTGAGCCGACATTGGCACCCGGGCGAGGTGCGCCCAGGACAGTGCGGAACTCTTCGTGGTCCTCCTCGGGGACGCCGAGCAGGTCGGCGATCACCAGCAGTGAGAAGGGCTTGGCATACGCACTGAGGAACTCACACTTACCGTCGGCGACGAAGTCGTCGAGAACCTCGTCGGCGAGGCGCCACATGAAGTCCTCGTTCTCCTTCAACCGGCTGGGCGTGAGCAGCCGGTTGAGCAGGGAGCGGGCGTCGGTGTGGTCGGGCGGATCCATGGTCACCATGTGCTCGAACATCGGCATCTGCACCCGGTGCTCGGCGATCTGATCGCTGATGTCGTCGCCCTCGGGGGTGAACGGCAGCGGCGGGAACGGGCCGGCGACGGCGATGCACGACGAGAAGGTGTCGGAGTCCTTGAGGATAGTGGTGGCCTCTTCAAAACCGGTCACCGCCATCACTCCGTAGTGCGGTTCCTTGACCACCGGGCACTTGCTGCGCAGGTGGTCGAAGTAGGGGTGCGGATCGGGCACCAGCGACTGGTCGGTGAAGTAGTCGACGGTGTCGAAGTCGGTCATCTGCGGGAATCCTCCGAGCGGGCGGGCTGCCATACGGTACACGTGAACTAAGCGAAATGCTGTGCACCTGCTTAGCATGGGGCTATGGTCGTGGTCAAGGTCACACGGCAGGCCCGACGGTAAGATTTTCCGGTCCAGCCTGGTGTTTTGGGGTGGAATTCGACAAAGTGAGGAGGGGCATGGCATCGGCGCGACGCATCGGGGCTCCCGACGCGAAGAACCGTGGCGTCCTGCTGGACGCCGCCGAGCAACTGATGCTCGACGAGGGCTACGCCGCGGTGACCTCACGCCGGGTCGCGGACAAGGCCGGGTTGAAACCCCAACTGGTGCACTACTACTTCCGGACCATGGACGATCTGTTCCAGGCAATCTTCCGGCGCCGGGCTGAACAGGGTCTGGTAGCGCAGCAGTTGGCACTGCAGTCCGACCAGCCGCTGTGGAATCTGTGGCGGTTCAACACTGACCCGGCCGGTACTCGCTTGACCATGGAGATCATGGGTCTGGCCAACCACCGGAAGGGCTTGCGCTCCGAAATTGCCTACTACGCAGAGCGATTCCGCGAGCAGGAGACCAAGGCCTTCACCGCGGCGTTGGAGCACAACGGTTTTGCCCAAGAAGATGTGCCGCCGGTGGTGTGGGCGGTATTCGCCACCAGCCTCTCGCGGGTGCTGGTGATGGAGCAGGAAATCGGCATGTCTTCCGGCCATGAAGAGACCTTGGCTATGGTCGACACCTGGCTGCGTCGGCTTGAGGGTGACCCGCTGCCCATGCCGGACTTCGCGGCGTTGATGGCGGCCGCTGCGGTGGACTCCGAGGACTGAGCCGTTTCATGCCCGTCGACTCATGGGCGCTGCGAGATCCCGCAGGGCTGACATGAACAGCTGATCCATCACAGGGCTCAATTCCGAAAGTGTGGCCGCGCTGGCATGGCTGGCGGGTCCGAAGACGCGTTGGAGGACGTCGGAATCGCACTGTGCGCCGATGCTCAGGCACAGGCACGCGACACCGTCGAGGCGCAGCTCTTCGAGGGCTTTGGCGGAGTCTGCCTGGGCGTAACGCCCCTCATAGCCGTCGTCGTAGGGGAATCCGTCGGAAAGCACGAGAAGTAGCCGGTTCGGCGTTCCTGCTTGGGTTTTCAGGATTTCACCGGCGCCACGGATGCCGGCGCCCAGGCGGGTATAGCCGGACGGTTGGAGTTGGTCGAGACGTGCTCTTTCGGCGGCGCCGAAGCGGTGTTGGAAGCTTTTGACGGCCGGCAGGTGCACCGCATGTCGACCTTCGGATCGGAATCCGTAGACCGCGACGCGGTCACCGAGTTCATCCAGGGTTGTGGCCAACGTTGCGGCAGCCTGTCGTTGGTGTTCGTGCACAGCGTGGCCCTTGGCGTCGGTGTCGGTGGCCGATCCGGAGGTGTCCAGCAGGATCAGGACGCCAAGGTCGCGCCTGAGTTTGCGGCGTTCGGTATAGATGTGTTCGGGCGGTGAATACCCCGAACGCAGATCGATGAACAGGTCGACGAGGGCATCGGTGTCCAGTTCGTCGCCATCCGGTCGGCCACGCACCGCCTTGGGGCCCAGTCCGACACGCGAAAGTCGCTGGCGGAGCACGCTATCGGAGATGGCGCCGGTGGGTGTAACGCGTGAGGCAGGCAACGGAAAGTCGATGACGCGGCACCACTCCGGCCGGTAGTGATTGTTGTGGGCGTCCCATTCGGGATACAGCGCCCCGCCGACACCCATTGCAGCACCGGGTTTTTCGGCACCGGTGAACTGGATGGGGAGGGGAACGGGCCGGGCATCGGGTCCAGCACCGCGCCCGCGCCGGACAGTGCCCAGCTGCAATTCGACACCGCCGGAGTCTTCGCTGTATGACGGTGAACTACCGAGGAGTTTGCGAAGGAACTCAGACAGTGTTCGCGACGTGAAGGCGGGGGCTTCGAACAGCTTGAGGATCTTGCTTTCGCCGGATTGGCTGTCGTCGGCTTCGGCATCGGGGCCGGCGGGATCGGGTGGATCGAAGTGCAGATCATTGTCGGCGGGTGCGCGTGGGCCGCGGGTGCGGGCCAGAAGTCGAGGTGGTTTGATGACACCGAACCAGTCCGGCGGATCAGGAATGTGCCTGCGGCTCTTGGCGATTGCCAGGGATTCGGCCGCACCGGTACTGGCCGGTTGGTGTTCGGGACACAGTGTGGCAGCCAGCGGAACGCGGTCTGCGACTGCGCTGAGGGCCCGCTGGCCTTCCAGCCAGAGGTAGCGACGCGCCAGCCGCGGTCGTGCCTGCAAGGCTCGTGTCACCTGTGGCTGCAGGCTTCCCGCAGCCAGAAGCGCGCTTTGTACCACCACTTCACGGCGTTGCTCGGCCGATGTTGCGGCCGCGGTGACGAAGATGACCTGCCCATCGGTGTGGGCGCTGTGGCCGGGCGGCGCGTGCGTCACCTCGACGGCATGGCCGGCGATGAACGTTGCCAGGAGCTGGAACTGCCCGGCGTCCCGCGGGAGGTCTGTCACGTCAGATTCAGGACGGCATCAGCAAGTTCGCCCAGGGCCCGGACCACGTCGGGGTCGTCGGACAGCGCGCAGACGATCGCGGAGCGGACGGCACTGCGCAGCGACAAGCCTTCGGCGACAAGGCCTCCGGCGAGGATCAACATCCGGGTGGAGGACGCTTCTCGTAGCGGTGACCCGTCCAGGTTGCGGATGGCGTTGCCGAGCCGCACCAGTTGCGATGCGGTTTCGGTGTCGACCCCGGCTTCATGCGCGACCACGTCGGTTTCGATGTCGGCAGGCGGGAAGTCGAGCTCGATGGCCACAAAGCGTTGGCGGGTGGACTCTTTGATGTTCTTCAGAACGCTTTGATAGCCCGGGTTGTAGGAGATGACCAACTGGAATCCGGGTGCGGCGCGCAATGTGGTGCCCAGGCGGTCCAGCGGCAGTTCGCGGCGGTGATCGGCCAGTGGATGTATGACGACGGTGGTGTCTTGGCGCGCTTCGACGATCTCATCGAGGTAGCAGATGGCGCCGCTGCGTACTGCCCGCGTCAGCGGCCCGTCCACCCAGACGGTCTCGCCGCCTTTGAGCAGGAAGCGGCCGACCAGATCCGCCGAGGTCATGTCTTCGTGGCCCGCCACCGTGACCAGGTCGCGCCCGAACTGGTGGGCCATGGCCTCGACGAACCGCGTCTTGCCGCAGCCGGTGGGGCCTTTGAGAAGTACGGGTAGACCGCGGCGGGCCGCCGCGCTGAAAACGTCGACTTCGTCGCTCACCGGCCGGTAGAACGGCGCCTCTGTGTAGGCGGGTTCGGTGTCGAAGTGATTGGGGGACAACACCATTACTTGCCCGGCAGGAATGGCACGACTGTGGGCAGGTGCGAGCCCTCAGGGAGCACGAGCACACCGTCGGTGTTGACGAAGCCGGACCGTTTGGTCGGCATCGGCAGCACAGGGTTGGGGCAGGGGGTGTCGGTACCGTCACCGCAGATGCCGCCATTGAGGTATGAGCGCTTCTGAACGTCGTCAGGCCAGGGGTCGGCATGCATGGCAAGCCATTGTGCGGGGAGGTTGTAGAAGATGAAGAAGCAGGCGCTGACGGCAGCGAAGATCGCCAAGAACCGGGTGCCCTGAACTTTGGCGAAACCGCCTCGGACACGGTCCAATCCGCGCTCGACGATGGTGCGTCCGCGGTCGTCGGTGAAGAAGCGCAGGCAGCACAGCGCAGTCAGGACGCCGCCCCACATCAGCCCTTCATAGATGGGCCACTGGTAGTAGGTGCCGGCATTGACGGACACCGCGCGAATGGCACCGGGGTACACGTAGAACCCGATCGGCAGAAAGATCAAGCCCTCCATGACGAAGTCGAGCAGGATGTTGAACACGTATGTGACGCCGATCAATTGTGCATTGCTAAGGTGCGGCCAGCGGGTCTTGACCCGGCGCATCACCCAGCATCCGAGGATGACCATCAGCAGGTTGCCGAAGGAATAGCCGGGCACGTTGGTCAGCAGTGGCTCCACGACTTGGTGCCCCGGGACCTCCGGCGAGACCCACCCCGGAATGTTCGACGACCACGAGCCTCGGTTGGGCATCCAGGTGTTGTACGTGCACCAGGTGTTCAAATAGTTCAGCAGTGGATCCTGGAAGAACATCAAACCCATTGACACCATGAGCATTCCGTCGAGCGTGATCCGACGTTCCCGGAGCCAGGGCCGGATGAGGAACCACCACACTGCGATGGGCAGCCCGATCCAGGCGAACACCGCGTTCGCGATCAGGGGCACTTTCATGTACATCGGCGGGTCGTTCGGACCGCTGGCCACCGCGTGGAAGTAGGGACCCGTGATCCATCGGGTCCAAACGTACATCTGCAGGATGAAGAGTGCGCCACCGATGGCCGCCCAGATCTGGACGGGCTTGACCTTCGGGTCCCGCTGAGCGTCAAGCGAACTGGCACTGGGCAGCGGTTCGGAAATGGTTGATCTGCTCGACGACTCGCTCATCGACGGTGCCCTCCTGGATGGGTAGTCACAGGCCCGCGTCCATGGTCAGACGCGCATGCTGCCCGACGCATCAAGGTCCGCGCCGGGGTCGTTCGGGCGAAAATATACCAACTGGTATCTAAGAGTGGAATGGGTATCTGAGATTCCGTGTCAGAATTAGCGGTATGCCTGAGCGTTGGACGCGGGAACGCCGTCTTGAGCGCACTCGTTCGCTGCTCCTCGATGCCGCGGAAGAGGTGTTCGCCGAAAAAGGTTTCACTGCAGCCACACTCGACGACATCGCACATGCGGCCGGCTACACCAAGGGCGCGATCTATAAGCACTTCACCGCCAAAGAAGACCTCTTTCTGGCGGTCAGCGACCGCTACTGGCGTCGCTACTTCGACAACTTCGCCGAGGTGATGTCGGCGGCGACGCATGTCGGGCCTCACGAACTCGACGAGATCGCTGCTCGATGGCGTCAGTTGAGCCAGGATCGAGGAGCTGAGCAGGCGGCGCTCGGACACGAGTTCACCCTCTATCTGCTTCGCAATCCCGATGCCCGGGAGCGGGTGGCGGCCAAGCGGGCCGAGGTGGTCGACGCGTTGGCTGCATTCGTGGTCAAAGGCATGGACCGGCTCGGGGCCACCCTGTTGATGCCGCCTCGGGCATTTGCACATGTGCTCATCGCGACCAGCGACTCCGTCGTGCTGGGCAGCGAGCTGGACGACATGGACCTCTACCGGCCGATTGTGGAGATGTACATGTCGGCCATCAAGCTGCCCTGAATCGTTGTCCGGATTTACGATTATTCGAGATGTTGTAAACGTGGCGTCGCCACAGGCCGATGGGAAGACAATGACCGCTGAGGAGATTGTGCGCGCCGAGATTGCCGCATGGAGCCGCAACGACGTCGACGAAGTCATGAGCCACTTCGCCGAGGACGCAACCTTCGACATCGGCCCTGATTGGCCGAAACTGGCTGGGCACGAAGCGATCTACGAGATGATGAAGGTGTTCTTCGCCGGCGGGACGTGCGTCGATCTGGAGGTCCGCTACCTCGCCGTCGACGGGAACGTCGTGTTGATGGAGCGCCACGACCACTGGATAGTGAACGGAAAGCAGATGAGCTGGCCGGTCATGGGGGCCTACGAAGTGCAGGACGACAAGATCATCGCTTGGCGCGAGTACTTCTACCCGCCGAAGGAGTCGTGACGCCGGTCGGCGCGCCGGGCCCTTTGCTTGGGGTAACTCTCGTCCGAGGGCGTCAGCTCAGGAGATGAACGTCGGCATCGAGGCCCAGCCGCGGACTGCGGCGGTCTCCGACGGCACGGCGTTGGGCCAGTCGACCTCCCATTGCGGGAAGCGCTTGAGGATTTCCTCCAGTGCGATGCGGCCTTCCAACCGGGCCAGTGCATTGCCCATGCAGAAGTGTGTCCCAGCGCCAAAGGTCATGTGCGAGTGCTGTTCCCGGTGGATGTCGAAGACGTCCCCGTTCGGGGCGAACCTGCGGTGGTCGCGGTTGGCGGCACCGACCAGCATGAGCATCGCTGAGCCCTGCGGCACGGTCTGGCCGTAGTACTCGACGTCGCGGGTCACGTAGCGGGCGATCTGCAGGGCCGGTGGCTCCCAGCGCAGGATCTCCTCGATGGCCTGGGGAATCAGCGCCGGGTTCTCCACCAGCTCACGGCGTTGATCGGGGTAGTCCGCCAACGTCTTTCCCGCCCAACCGATCAGGCGGGTGGTGGTCTCCGATCCTGCGGTTGCGATGACGGTCAAGTACAGCAGCAGTTCGTCTCGGCGCAGCTTGCGGACGGTTCCGGTCTCGTCCTCGAACTCGGCGTTCAGCAGGTCGGTCATGATGTCGTCGGACGGGTGCTCGGTGCGCCAGTCGATGAACTCGGCGAACACCTCGCCGGTGGCCAGCCCTTCGAGCTTCTGGCCTTGCAGCGTTTCCTCGCCGTGTTCGGTGATCGCGCGTTGCCTGTCCTCGGGGATACCCAGCAGCATGCCGATGACGCGCATCGGCATCTGCTCGCCCAGGTCGTTGACGAAGTCGAACCGGTCCGACCCGACCAGGGGATCGAGGCAACGCGCGGTGAACTCGCGGATCTGCGGCTCAAGCGCCAACACCTTGCGTGGGGTGAACATCCGCGACAGCAGATTGCGGTGAATGTTGTGGATCGGCGGATCTTCGAAAATCAGTGTGCCCGGCGGGATTTCCATGCCGGACTTGATGATCTCGAGAACGGCTCCGCGGCCTGAGATGAAGGTCTCGTGGTCGATGACGCCTTTGTTGACGTCCTCATAGCGGCTCAGTGCGTAGAAGTCGTGCTGCTCGTTGTAGTAGAGCGGGGCCTCTTCCCGCAGGCGGGCGAACACCGCGTACGGGTCCATGTTCAGGGCGATACTGTACGGGTCGTAGTACAGGTCCGATTCGATGGACGCGGTCGAGGCGACATCGTAGTTGGACAAGGGTTTCTCCTGCCGGTCCGGTAAATCCTGGGCACTTGCTTAGCAGTTGAGCTGACACAGGGTCAAGGGGTAAGAGGGGGATTTGTACACGAAAACCCGCGCTAGCCGCCGGTTTTCGTGCACAAATCGCGGGCTAGCTGTACTCGGCAGGGACGTTGTTGACGATTCGGCTGTGAGAAGGGAGGACCTCCGGGCTTAGTGGAGATGTCTGACGTCTTCACACACTCGGAGGT
>NZ_JARXVD010000010.1 GCF_029892685.1 Mycobacterium sp. OTB74
CTCGAGTACTACAACAATCAACGCCGCCACTCAGCCATCGGAGACCAACCTCCGATCAGCCGACTGTCACCAACCTGACCGCCGAGTACAGCTAGGTCTCAGGCCGACACCGGCATGACTGCGCTGTACAGGTCGGGGTTGACGATCATGTCCACCCGGCCGAAGCGGGCGCGGATCCGGGCCAGAAGCTGGTCCAGTTGGTCTCGGTCGCTGGTATCGACGGCGACCGGGTAGACCCGGTCGGCCGGGCAGCCGTGAGTGATCCGGACCAGCGCGCCCGCATGTCGGGCGGTCACCACCACGCGATGGCCGTCGGCCAGCAGGCTGTGGGCGGTGGCCAGGCCCGTGTCGGTGCCGGCGTCTAGAACGACGGCGACGATGCTCTTCTTCATGACACCGAGTCAACGCCGCTTTGCTAGGTGTCAGATGAGCGACAGATAGAAGGTCGATTTGTGCGCGAAAACCTATGCTCGGCGCGGATTTTCGTGCACACATCACTCATCAGCGGACCAGGCGGGGCAGCAGAGCCGATGCTGACGCGATACCCAGCAGCGCCGCCACTGCCAGTACTCCGATGTCCAGCACGGGGTTGCCGGGCGTGCCCAGCATCAACGCACGCAGGGCATTGACCTCGTAGGAAAGCGGATTCACCGCCGACAGCACATGCAGCCAGCCCGGCATGATGTCCACCGGGTAGAGCGCATTGGAGGCGAAGAACAAGGGCATGGTGATGGCCTGGCCGATTCCCATCAGCCGGTCCCGGTTGCGTACCAGCCCCGCCAAAGTCATTGACAGGCAAGCGAAGAACGCAGACCCGAGCATCACGACGGCCATCGCGGCCAGGATTCGCAGCGGGTTGAATGTCAGGTGGATGCGCATCAGGTAGGCGATGGCCAGCACGCCGATCACCTGGGCCATCGAGCGCACCCCGGCAGCGAACGCTTTGCCAGTGATCAGCGCTGACGCCGGTGACGGAGTGACCATCAGCTTGGCCAGGATGCCGGCGTCCCGGTCCCACACAATCTGGATGCCGTAGAAGATCGAGATGAACAGGGCCGATTGGGCGATGATGCCGGGCGCCAAGAAAGCCAGGTACGGCACATCACCGGTGTTGATCACGTGCAGCCGGGAGAACGTCTGGCCGAAGATCAGCAGCCACAACGCAGGTTGCACCATCCGGGTGACCAGCTCGGTGCGGTCATAGCGAAGCTTCTGCAGTTCGACCAGGGCAAAGGCAGCCATCCGGCGGCCCAGGCCGGTGATGCGCGCAGCACCGCGGGGCGCGAGGACCAGGGTTGGTTGAACGTCAACTGACACGGCGGGCCGTCCTTCTGGTCGCACGGATTTCCGATAGTCCCGGCACCGTCTCATCCCCGGACAGGTCGGAGCCCGCATGGTGCCGGAACACGTCTTCCAGGGTGGCCGCCGGGCCGAGCGCGGCTTTGAGATCGATTGGGGTACCGACTGTTTGCAGGGTGCCGCGGTGCATGAGCGCGACCCGGTCGCACAGCGCATCGGCCTCTTCCATGTAGTGCGTGGTGAGCAACACCGTCATTCCGAACTCTTGCTGCATGGAGCTGACCTGGCGCCAAACACTATCGCGGGCAATGGGATCCAGGCCGACGGTCGGCTCGTCGAGGATCAGCAGCGAGGGCCGGTTCACCAGCGCCTGGGCCAGCTCCAGCCGCCGGACCATGCCGCCGGAGTAGGTCTTGGCCGGCTTGTCGGCGACGTCGAGCAAGTCCATGGCCTCCAGTGCCTCGTCGACGCGGGCGCGGCGTTCGCGGCGCGGCACGTCATACAGCCGGGCGAACAGGTCGACGTTCTGTCGTCCGCTCAGCGCCGATTCGGCTGAAAGCTGTTGTGGCACATAGCCGATGTTCTGCCGGATGTCCATGGTCCGACGTCTGGTGTCCAGGCCGAACACCTGGATCGTGCCGTGCTGTACCGGGGTCAACGTGGTGAGCAGCCGGACCAGGGTGGTTTTGCCGGCGCCGTTCGGTCCGAGCAGACCCATGGTCTCACCGACCTCGACGGTCAGGCACAGATCGTCGACCGCGGTGAAATCGCCGTATCGGTGGGTGACGTGCTGGCAGTCAATGGCAGTGGTCATGACTGACCCTCCTGAAGCATCCGGGTCATTTCCGCCAGGACCTGCAATCCTTTTGCCAGACTCTCGATCTGACTGTCATCGAGCCGGTCCAGGACGGTGTGCAGCGCGGCCCGGCGGGCGGCGCGGGTCTGGTCAGCAAGTTGCTGGGCAGGCTCGGTGAGCTTGAGCCGCCCCACCCGGCGATCATCGGTATCGACGGTGCGTACCAACAGGTCGTCGGCAGCCAACTTGGACACCAGGGTCGACGCGGTGTTGGCCGCCAAGCCTAGTTCTTGCGCGGCTTCGCGTACCGAGATGCCGGGCTGGCGGCCAACCAGGCGGAGAAGTTCGGCCTGTGATTCGGTGACGCCGGAGAAGCTGCGGCCGGCGGTGCGCCGCAGCTGGCGGCGGAAGCGGCCGACCGTGTTGAACAGATCGGCGGTGATATCAGACCGGGTCGACATAAGGCGATAATACCTCTGAATCAGAGGTATTGCCGTGGTTTCGGTTTCGCCGAGATGGACTTCGCGGCATGATTAACTCACACGATGTCCGGCTTGTTTCCCGACTACCGCACGCTGCGAACCGAATTGGACGGTGGTGTGCTGACCCTGACGTTGCACCGACCGGCCCAGCGCAACGCCTTCGGCGACGGCATGCGCGAGGAATTAAGCGATGCATACCGCCGGGCCGATGCCGCGGACGAAGTCCGGGTCGTCGTGCTGACCGGCACACCGCCCGCTTTCTGTGCCGGGGCCGACCTGGCGGCGGGCGATCAGACCTTCGCCGAACCGGGGGAGCAGTTCAGCGCTGCCGGAATCGAGACGCCGGCATGGTCGCTGAGCAAGCCGGTGATCGCCGCCGTCAACGGTCACGCGATCGGCCTGGGCCTGACGCTGGCATTGCAGTGCGACATCAGAATTTTCGCGGGCGACGCCCGGTACGGCGTGGTGCAGGTGCGGCGCGGGGTGATCGGTGACGCGTACTCACATTGGGTTCTGCCGCGGGTTGTCGGCATCGCGCGGGCTGCCGAAATTTTGCTGACCGGAGTGATATTCGACGGACATCGGGCCATCGAATTGGGCTTGGGGAGTCGGGTGCTGCCGGCTAGAGAAGTGCTGCCTGCGGCGCTCGAAATGGCACGCGACATCGCAGACAACACCGCGCCCATGTCGGTGGCATCCAGCAAGCGCCTGTTGTGGGACTCATTCGAGCTGACCCGCGCCGAGGTGGGAGAGCGGGAGACCGAGATTCACCGGGTGCTGATGGCGCACGATGACGCCAAGGAAGGCGTACGGGCGTTCATGGCGCGGCGTCGGCCGACATGGACGGGACGGCCGGTGGACCCGACGGCCTGAGCCGACGCCGATCGGACGTCAGATGACCGTTACGCCAGAATCTCGAAGCGCCACAACGGCATTGGTCGTACTTTCGGGCGCCACACCGGCGGTATAGTCGAGCAGTACCCGGGTCTGGAATCCGGCCTGGTGAGCGTCACTCGCGGTGGCCCGGACGCAGTAATCCGTCGCAATGCCGACCACATCCACCTCGTCGACCCCGCGCTCACGCAGCCAGTCCGCCAGCGATGCGCCGTCGTCGGAGATACCTTCGAACCCGCTGTAAGCCGCCGACTGGTGACCCTTGCGAAAGATTGCCCCGACCGCTCTCGTATCGAAGTCCGGGTGGAACTGGGCGCCGAACGTGCCGACGACGCAGTGCGGTGGCCAGGATGTCTGGTAGTCGGGGTGTTCCGCGAAATGGCTGCCGGGGTCGATGTGATGGTCGGCGGTGGCCACCACGTGGTCGTAGCCGTTCCGGCGCACCAGATCAGTCACTGCGCGCGCTATGGCGGCCCCGCCTGGCACCGCCAAAGACCCACCCTCGCAGAAGTCGTTCTGCAGGTCGACAACGATCAGTGCCCGCATGACTCCACGGTATTACCGCACGTCTACCGTGGCGATAGTGGCGTTCAATCGGTGCAGCGTGATGTCGACCTTGCCGGGTTTTTCGATGGAGAACTGGAACGACTGACTGGTCGTTGCCTCGACTTTGAACGTGTGTTCAGGAGTGGAGTGCACCCGCAGTTCGTCCTGCACGTCGCTGCCGATCCGGACCACGATGGTCTCCTTGAGGGCGGCCTGCAACTGCTCGCCGGTCGGCATGACCTGACCGCCCTTGATGGTTACGGGAATGACCAGCCGCTGCGGCGGCGCCTGCTGATCCGACATCTGCGGCGCGCCCGACATCGCGGGTGTCGGCGTGCTCGGGGTTTCGGGCGCGGTGCCGCCACATGCGGCCAACAGCATCGCCGCCGGTAGCGCTAGGCCGGCGACCCGACGGGCCGGATTACTCAACGCCGATGGAGACGTCGGTGGACTTCATGAACACCGTCGCGGGCATGCCGGGCTGCAGGCCGAGGACTTCGGCCGCATCCTTGGTGATCGAGGAGGTGATGATCTGCTCGCTGCCGTCGAGGCGGACTTTGACGGTAGCCATGACGGCGCCGATGTCGACGCCGACAATGGTGCCGGTGAGCTGGTTGCGGATGGACAGTCGCACGCCGCTGAGCGTAGTCGTCTGGCGGCACATCTGGTGGTCACCAGGCCGCGTTGCACAAGATAGTCTGTCAAACTATAGTCTGGACACATGTCCAGAATTCGTCGGTCGACCCTTCGCGCCTGAGTAGACGGTGGACTGATCATGCGCATCGCCCTGCTGTCCTACCGAAGCAAGACGCACTGCGGCGGCCAAGGCGTCTATGTCCGTCATCTCAGCCGGGGTCTGGTCGAGGCCGGCCACGACGTCGAGGTGTTCTCCGGTCAGCCCTACCCCGAGGGTCTGGACCCGCGCGTCAAGCTGACCAAGGTTCCCAGCCTGGATCTGTACCGCGAACCCGATCCGTTCCGGGTGCCGCACATCCGGGAAATCCGGGACCACATCGACTTGCTGGAACTGTTCACCATGTGGGGTGCCGGATTCCCGGAGCCCCGCACGTTCTGCATGCGGGTCGCCCGGATGCTGCGTGCGCGCCGTGACGAGTTCGACGTCATTCATGACAACCAGAGCCTGGGCTCGGCGCTACTTTCGTTGCGTCAGGCCGGGCTGCCGGTGGTGGCCACCGTGCACCACCCCATCACCCGGGACCGGGTACTGGAGATCGCTGCCGCCAAGTGGTGGCGAAAGCCGTTGGTGCACAGGTGGTATGGCTTCGCCGAGATGCAGAAGCGGGTGGCCCGGCGGATTCCCGAGCTGCTCACCGTGTCGTCAGCGTCGGCAGCCGATATCGCCGCGGATTTCGGGGTGCTGCCCAGCCAGATCAAGGTGGTGCCGCTCGGAGTTGACACCGAACTGTTCCAGCCCTCGGAACACCGAGTGCGCGGCCGCATCATCGCCATCGCCAGCGCGGACGTGCCGCTCAAGGGCGTCAGCCACCTGTTGCACGCGGTAGCAAAGCTGCGCGCGGTACGTGACCTCGATGTGCAGTTGGTGTCCAAGCTGGATCCCAACGGTCCTACCGAGAAGCTGATCGCCGAACTCGGTATCTCCGACATGGTCACTATCTCCAGCGGACTGAGCGACTCCGAGTTGGCGGCATTGTTGTCGTCTGCTGAAATCGCCTGCATTCCTTCGCTTTACGAGGGGTTCTCGCTACCGGCGGTGGAAGCCATGGCCAGTGGCACGCCGATCGTGGCAAGCCGGGCCGGAGCGCTGCCGGAGGTGCTCGGTACCGACGGCGACTGCGCTCGCTTAGTGGCACCGGGCGATATCGACGAACTGACCCGCGTGCTCGGCGAACTCCTCGACTCGCCGGCGGAGCTGCAGCGGTTGGGCATCAACGGCCGACGTCGCGCCGAGAACGTATTCAGCTGGGAATCAGTTGCTGCACAGACTGTTTCGGTGTACGAGAGGGCAATATGCTGACCGTCGATTTTGACCGCCTCGGCATCGGTGTCGGCACTTCCGTCATCGACGTCGGATGCGGAGCGGGCCGGCACTCGTTCGAGGCCTTCCGTCGCGGCGCCGACGTGGTGGCCTTCGACCAGGATGTCGAAGAGTTGAACAATGTCGATGCGATTCTGCAGGCCATGGCCGAGCAGGGTGAGGCGCCGGTTGGGGCCAAAGCCCAAGTAGTCACCGGCGATGCACTGGCGCTGCCGTACGCAGACGGTGAATTCGATTGTGTGATCGCGTCGGAAATCCTGGAGCACGTGCCTGCCGATGATCAGGCCATCGACGAACTGGTGCGCGTGCTCAAGCCCGGCGGGCTGCTCGCGGTCACGGTGCCGCGCTGGATGCCGGAGAAAATCTGCTGGCTGTTGTCCGACGAGTACCACGCCAACGAGGGTGGGCACATCCGCATTTACCGGGCCAACGAGTTACTGGACAAGATCGCCTCGCGTGGCATGCGTTTCGACTATCAGCATCACGCGCACGCTTTGCATTCGCCGTTCTGGTGGCTGAAATGCGCTGTGGGCGTCGATAAGCCGAAACACCCGGCGGTCGAGGCGTATCACAAGCTGCTGGTGTGGGACATGATGTCCAGGCCGTGGCTGACCCGCGTCGCCGAGGAGGCGCTGAACCCGCTGATCGGCAAGAGTGTGGCATTGTATTTTCGAAAGCCGGCCTTCCGGACGCGGGCGGTATAACCGGTGCGGCGTCATGAAATTCCCGGCGTCTCAGGGGTTTTGACGCCGGAACAGTGCTTGCAGACGGCCAAGTCAATCGCCGCGACCCAGGAGCCGGACGGCGCCCTGCCGTGGTTCGATGGCGGCCATACCGATCCGTGGGATCACGTCGAGAACGCAATGGCATTGACGGTGGCCGGCTTGATCGAACCCGCGCGGGCGGCCTTCGACTGGTGCCGTAACACCCAGCGCGCCGACGGATCCTGGCCGATCCAGATCCGACGCGGAGTGATCGAAGACGCCAACACCGACAGCAATTTCTGCGCCTACATTGCCACCGGAGTGTGGCATCACGTACTGATCACCGGCGACCGACGGTTCGCCGAGCAGATGTGGCCGGCGGTGTTCAGAGCCATCGACCGCGTGCTGGAGCTGCAGTTCGGTGACGGTGAAATCGCTTGGGCGGCAAGCAGCGCCGGGATTCTCGAAGAGGCGTTGCTGACCGGTTGCGCAAGTATCTACCACGCCATCCGCTGCGCACTGGCGCTGGCGAACCACCTGGGCGAAGCGCAGCCCGAGTGGGAAGTAGCGCTGGGCCGGCTGGGGCATGTCATCGCCTCGCATCCGGAAGCGTTCAACGCCAAGGACACTCATGCTATGGAGTGGTACTACCCGGTGCTCGGTGGTGCGGTCCGCGGGGCCGCCGCGCATGACCGGATAGAGGCCCGGTGGGACGAGTTCGTGGTGCCCGGACTGGGTATCCGATGCGTCGATCATCGGCCGTGGGTCACCGGTGCTGAAACCTGTGAGCTGGCGATGACACTGGATGTCATGGGCGAATCAGCAAGGGCCCATGAGCAGTTCGCCAACATGCAGCATCTACGCGAAACAGACGGGTCGTACTGGACCGGCCTGGTGTACGCCGATGGCAAACGCTGGCCGGTGGAGCGCAGCACCTGGACCGGCGCGGCCATGGTGCTGGCCGCCGACGCACTGTCCCGGACCACACCCGGTAACGGCATCTTCCGCGGCGATGAGCTGCCGCAAGGGCTGTCGGGCGCGTTCGACTGCGCGTGCGCGCGGGGCTAACTAGCCATCGTGCGCCCAGATCGACGAATTGGCCGCATTCACTCGGACTTTTCGGCCCATTTGCCCGTTTGGGCGGTGCGCTCGAGGATCCGCATCGAACCGTACGCCCCGACCTCGGTGAAATCTCCTGTTGCCAAGGCCTTTTGATAGATGTGGAACGGCGCCTGACCGCCGTCTTCGGGGTTGGGGAAGACGTCGTGGATCACCAGTGCACCGCCGACCTCGACCCAGCGGGCCCAGCCGTCGAAGTCGCGCTGCGCCGCCTCCTCGGTGTGCCCGCCGTCAATGAACAAGAACCGCAACGGAGTTCGCCACGAGCGCGCGACGACCACGGACTTGCCGACCACCGCGATCACGTTCTCGTCCAGTCCGGCGGCATCGAGGGTGTGCCGCAGCCGGGGCAGCGTGTCGAACAGGCCGGTGACGGGATCGACCATCGAGCTGTCGTGGTACTCCCAGCCGACCTGGTGCTCCTCGGAACCGTGATGATGATCGACCGTGTAGATGACTCCGCCGGTCTGGCGGGCCGCAGCGCCCAGCATGAGCGTCGACTTGCCGCAGTAGGTGCCGATCTCGACGCCGGCGCCGTCGCCCAGGTAGCGCACGGCGGCGTCGTACAGGGCCCGGCCTTCGTCGGCGGGCATGAAGCCGGTGACCTTCTCGGCCAGTTCGAAGAGACGCGCAGCCTCGGGCGGCAGGGCGGTTTCGGCGATGCTCATGGGGGTCAACATACCGTTGCTGGTGAACCGTGGTTGTAGTAGCGTCTGGACACGTGTCCGAACAGGCGCTGGAACCGACGCGGCGTCGTCTTACGGCCAAGCAGGCCGATACGGTCGACAAGCTCAGTCGCGCTGCGCTCGACCTGCTGCGACGCGAGGGATTCGCAGGCCTCACGGTGCGCCGGGTCGCCGCCGATGCGGGCGTCGGAGCGGCTACCGCATACACCTATTTTTCATCGAAAGAACACCTCGTGGCCGAGGTGTTCTGGCGGCGCCTGGTCTCATCACCGCCGGCCCTGCATGAGTCCGACGACCCAGCCACTCGGGTGACCGAGGTGTTGCGGCACATCGCGCTTCTGGTGGCCGACGAGCCGGAGTTCGCCGGCGCGGTGACCAACGCACTGCTGGGTCGCGATCCGGACGTTGAGGTGCTGCGACAGCGCATCGGCCGGGACATCCGCGGCCGGTTGGCCGCAGCCCTTGGACCCGACGTCGACGAGGATGTCATCGAAGCGTTGGAGATGCTGTATTCGGGCGCACTGGTTCGGGCCGGTATGGGCTACAACTCGTATGAGGAGATCGCCGAGCGGCTGGAGAAGTCAGCGCGGCTGATCCTCGTTTGACGCAGGCCGCCCCAGCACCGCGGTGGCAGCAGTGACCGCAGGCTCGGTGAGTTCGTGGATGTCGCGGCCGTCTTCCACGATCAGGGCCGTCAGTTCGAGCAGCCCGCCGAGCAGGATCAGCGCCAGCGGGCGGCTGACCGTTGGCAACCGGGCCCGTTGGAACCCCGGGTTCGCGGTGAGGTCGACGACCATGTCGACGAGGCTGGACATGACCTCACGGTGCAGTGGTCGGGCTGCCGCACCGAGTGCGGGCGCTTCTCGGATCCAGCTCAGGGCGATGGCAGGCTGGGCTGAGATGTGGGCGACGTAGGCCTCGACAGCTGTGCGAATCTGCTTATCCCACGGGGCTTCCGGGTCGACGGCGCCGCGAATGCGGGCGATCAGTTCGGTGTTGTCGGTGCGTAGCAGTTCGACGAAACACTCTTCCTTGGTGGCGAACTGGTCGTAGAACGTGCGCTTGGAGGTCTTGGCGTTGCGGACGATGTCGGCCACGGTGGTGTCCCGGTAGCCGCGCGCAGCTATCGATGACATGAGGCCATCGAGCAGCCTCGCCCGGAACGTCTGTGCAGGCGAGTCGGATACGCCCAATGCAGTTTCCATCTGGCTCCCCAAACCCTTGCCCTGTGTGGTACTAGCCGGTACCGTACAGCATAGTGCAGTGGTACACCGTGGTACCGCCGAGAGTGTTTGGAGCGCTTCGTGACAGACAGCAGCACCATGCAGGTAGCCGACCGGGCCGCAGGACAGCAGCGCCCAGGCGTCAAGCTGCCACCTCGTGCGCGACTGCCGAAACTCGCGCAGAATCTCGGATTTATCGTGAACCGGCGCAAGTTCGTCGATTTGATGACGCCGCGGCTTGGCAGCGTATTCACCACTGACGCACCGGTATTCGGCCCCATGGTCATGGTGACCGACCCGCAACTGGCCAAGCAGCTCTTCGCCGCCAATACCGAGGACGTGGGCAACATTCAGCCCAACCTGTCACGGGTGCTCGGCAGCGGATCGGTGTTCGCGCTGGACGGGACCCAGCACCGGCTTCGCCGGAAGCTGCTGACCCCGCCCTTCCATGGCAAAAGCGTCAAGAACTACGAGACGATCTTCGAAGAGGAGACTCTGCGCGAGTCGGCCCGCTGGCCAGAGGGCCGGCCGTTCCCGACGCTGGAACCGATGATGCATATCACCTTGAACGCCATCCTGCGCGCGGTGTTCGGTGCTGACGGTGTGCATCTGGACGAACTGCGCCGCATCATCCCGCCATGGGTCACCCTGGGGTCGCGACTTGCCTTGCTGCCCATACCGTCTCGTAGCTATGGACGGTACAGCCCGTGGGGGCGGCTGGCCGAGTACCGGCGTCAGTACGACGAGGTAGTCGGTCGGCTGATCGATCAGGTCCGGGTGGATCCGGACCTGGATAGCCGAGATGATGTGCTGGCATTGCTGCTGCGCAGTACGTACGAAGATGGAACGGCTATGTCCCGCAACGACATTGCCGACGAACTGCTCACCCTGTTGGCGGCCGGCCACGAAACCACGGCCTCGACCATGGCCTGGGTGTTCGAGCGGATTTCCCGGCACCCCGACGTGTTGCGTCGTCTGGAAGACGAGGCCGGCACGGGAGCCTCGGAGTACCGGCAGGCGGCCATCATGGAGGTGCAGCGTGTTCGTACCGTCATCGACTTCGCGGGCCGGCACGTGTATGCGCCGACTTTCCAGCTCGGTGACTGGGCCATACCCCACGGATATTCGATCATGGTGGCCATGAGCCACATGCATGAAAGTGCCACGGAATTCAGCGATCCCGAAAGATTTGATCCCTCACGGTTTGTCGGACAGCGCCCGTCGGCGGCATTCCTGCCCTACGGTGGTGGCACCCGTCGCTGTGTGGGCGCGGTTTTCGCCAACGTCGAGATGGATGTCGTCCTGCGAACCGTGCTGCGTCACTTCTTCATCGAGACAACCGACGCGCCGGACGAGAAGGTGCACCCACGCGGCATCGCCTACACGCCGAAGGACGGCGGACGGGTGGTCATGCATCGGCGGGCGAAACCCCTGTAGGTTTTGGGCATGGCCGAGCGGATTTCGCAGTACACCCACGACGGGCTGACCTTCGACGTGGTGGATTCCGGACCGATCGATGGTGACGTGGTGGTGCTGCTGCACGGGTTCCCGCAGACTGCACAGTCTTGGTCAGCGGTATCAGAGCTGCTGCACGGCAACGGGTTCCGAACTCTGGCACCGAACCAGCGGGGCTATTCAGCCGGCGCGCGCCCAGCTGGCCGGCGTCAGTACACGTTGGACAGGCTGTCTGATGACGTTGCCGTGCTGATCGAGCTGACCGGTGGCCCGGTGCACCTGGTCGGCCACGACTGGGGTGCAGGCGTGGCCTGGGCGCTGACCTCGGACAGGCCGGAATTGGTGCGCACGTTGACCGCCGTCTCGGTGCCGCATACCGGTGCCTTCCTCAAAGCAATGGTTGTCGGCACCCAGGCTCTGCATTCGTACTACATGGGCATCTTCCAATTGCCGTGGGTCGGAGAACAGTTCGCGCGGTTGGCCATGCCACGCAGCGGCATGACGGCCGACGCGCTGGCCGTCGCGCGTGCCGAGGTGTTCGACGGCGGGGCGCTGACCACCGCGCTCAACTGGTACCGCGCTATGCCTTTCGCATCACCGAGGTCGGCGTTCAAGCCGGTGACCCGTCCCACCACCTACATCTGGAGCGATGGCGACATCGCGCTCGTCCGCAAGGGCGCACTGCTCACCGAGCAGTACGTCCACGCGCCGTACACGTTCGAGATCGTCGAGGGGGCCAACCACTGGCTCCCCGACATACACCCAGACCGCGTCGCTCAAGCCATCCTCGAGCGCATCGCCACCGGGTGATTTGTGCACGATTCAGTGCGGTCAGCGCCGTGAATCGTACACAGATCACGCGCGCCTAGGCAGTTTCCAGCCAGGGCGCGGGAAGTGGCAGGTGTACCCGTTGGGAATCCGTTCCAGGTAGTCCTGGTGCTCGGGTTCGGCGTCCCAGAAGTCCGACGCCGGGGTCACCTCGGTGACCACCTTGCCCGGCCACAGCCCGGATGCGTCGACGTCGGCGATGGTGTCCTCGGCGATGCGTTTCTGGTCGTCGTCGAGATAAAAGATGGCCGACCGGTAGCTGGTCCCGACGTCATTGCCCTGCCGGTCCTTGGTCGACGGATCGTGGATCTGGAAGAAGAACTCGAGCAGCGCCCGAAAATCGGTTTGCGTTGGGTCGTAGACGATTTCGATGGCCTCGGCGTGACCGGGGTGGTTCCTGTACGTGGGGTGATCGTTGCGACCGCCCGTGTAGCCGACCCGGGTGGACAGCACGCCGGGTTGCTTGCGGATCAGGTCCTGCATACCCCAGAAGCAGCCGCCGGCCAGGATCGCGGTTGCGGTGTTGGTCATGTTGAGCCTCCTGCTGTCCAGCGAAGCCGAGTTGACCGCTGCGCGCAAGTGGCTGACCCTCGACAACAGCGTTAGAACATGTTCTAGTTTTCCGTGTGACGGGCAACACCTTCAGCCGCGATGAATTGGTCGCAGCATTCGAAACCTTCGAGCAGACGGTGGATCGGGCCGCCCGGACCCGCGACTGGGATCCGTGGACCGACCACTACACGCCCGACGTGCTGTACATCGAGCACGCCGCCGGAACCATGCACGGCCGTGAAGAAGTACGCCCATGGATCTGGAACACCATGGAGTCCTTCCCGGGCAGCTACATGACGGCGTTCCCGTCGCTCTGGAAGGTGTTCGACGAGGACACTGGCCGGGTGATCTGCGAACTGGACAACCCGATGCGCGATCCCGGTGACGGCACCATCATCAGCGCCACCAACATCTCGATCGTCACCTACGCCGGCGACGGCTTGTGGAGCCGGCAGGAAGACATCTACAACCCGCTGCGCTTCGTGGCAGCCACGGTCAAATGGTGCAACAAAGCCAAGGAACTGGGCACCCTGCCCGACGAGGCCGACGAGTGGATGCGCAAATTCGGCGGTTGGGGCAAGCAGTGACAGCTCTGGTCATCGGCGCGAACGGCTATCTCGGTTCGCACGTCACCCGGCAGCTCGTGGAGGCCGGCGAGGATGTCCGCGTCATGGTTCGCAAGGGCGCCAACACTGTTGGTATTGATGACTTGAAGGTCACCCGGTTCGAGGGCGACATCTGGGACAACGACACCTTGCGCGCGGCCATGACCGGGGCCGACGTCGTCTACTACTGCGTGGTGGACACCCGCGGTTGGCTGCGTGACCCGTCACCGCTGTTCCGCACCAACGTCGAGGGCACCCGCAATGTCCTGGACGTCGCAATCGAGCCCGAAATACTTTCGGGGCTAAAGAAATTCGTCTTCACCAGCAGCTATGCCACTGTTGGGCGCAAGCGCGGCCGGGTGTCCACGGAGAACGACATCGCCGACGAGCGCACGCTGGTGCCGTATGTGCTGTCGCGGGTGCAGGCGGAGAAACTGGTGCTGCAGTACGCGGGGGAGCGGAGCTTGCCGGCCGTCGCGATGTGCGTGTCCACCACCTACGGCGGGCGGGATTTCGGCCGCACGCCGCACGGTCAGATAATCGCCGGAGCTACGTTCGGCAAGCTGCCGTTCGTGATGAGCGGTATCGAACTCGAAGCGGTAGGTGTCGACGATGCAGCCCGCGCCCTGATTCTGGCCGCCGACAAGGGAACTCCGGGCGAACGGTACCTGATCTCGGCCAAGATGATCAGCAATGCCGAGGTAGCTCGCATTGCCGCCGCCGAGGCCGGGGTGCCGGCGCCGGCCAAGTCCATCCCGCTGCCGGTGACCTATGCGCTGGCCACCATGGGCACGGTGAAGGGCAGGCTCAAGGGCACTGACGAGCACATGTCGCTGGCTTCACTGCGGCTGATGCGCGCCGAGGCTCCGGTGGACTGCAGCAAGGCCAAGCGCGAATTGGGATGGGAGCCAGGATCGGTCGAGGACGCGGTGCGTGACGCGGCACGATTCTGGGTCGGCATCCGTGAAGCCCGCAGGGCAGCGAAGCGCTGAACAACTCGCAGTGCCGCGTTAAGTCGTTGTCCACCAATGACGACCGGGGCTAACGTCGATGGTATGACGGACAAGTTGCACGTCGACCTGACCGGCGCGCCTCAGACCATGCTGGCCACGCTCTACGGCAAGGCCCTGGACGCGGGCCTTTCGGAGTCGATCCTGCACGACACCTACGCCCGTGATGTGGTGTCCCGGATCGACTACGACTGGTCGCGCACCACGATGACCGCGGCGAGGTCGCCCGGGGTGACCATTCGCAGTGCTCATTTCGACCGATGGGCCGCCGACTTCCTCGCTGTACATGCGAAAGCTGTTGTACTTCATCTGGGATGCGGCCTGGATAGTAGATACTACCGACTGAGTCCGGGCCCGGAAGTCGACTGGTACGACGTAGATTACCCGGCGGTGGCGGACCTGCGTCGGCAGTTGTATCCGCCACGAGAGCACTGCCACATCGTTGCCGCGTCGGTGACGGACCCGACTTGGCTGGCCGACATTCCCGGCGACCGACCGGTGCTGATGCTCGCCGAAGGCCTGACCATGTACCTGAGCGAAGCGGACGGGCACGCGCTGTTACGCCGCGTGGTCGAGCATTTCTGTTGCGGTGAAATCCAATTCGATGCGTTCAGCAGGCTTGGTGTGAAACTGCAGTGGACCAACTCGGTGGTGCGACGCTCCGGGGCGAAACTTCGGTGGGCCATGGACAAACCCGAGGACGTGTTGACAGCGGTACCCGGACTGCGGTTGGTGTCCTGCGAGTCGGCCTTCGACGCGGACGGGTTCGATCGGTTGCCTGCGTCGTTGCGATTGATGTCGGCATTGATGCGGATAGCGCCCGGTATGCGTTACATGTCGCAGTACCACAGGTATTCGTTCGGACAGCCCTGCTAGCGGACGGGTCGGTCAGCTTTCGGCGCGGGCCTTGAGGCGTTCCAGGGTGAGGCGGATGTGCTCGGCGTTGACCGCGTCGCGATCGCTCACTCCGGTGAGTCCGCCGGCGAAAATCTTGAACCACCCTGGCCTGGTGTCCCAGGTGGATTCGGATACCTGACAGCCACTTTCGGTGGCGACGATGTCGTAGCGCCAATGTGCGATAGGCAGTGCAAGAGCGGTGACGTCGAAGGCGAAAATCCGGCCGGGTTCGGCATCGGTGACGGTGCACTTGGTGTTCCAGGTCTTGGCGCCATTGCGGTTGTGGCCCTTGAACACTGCTCCTCGCGTGACCGACGAGCCTTTCTGCCACACCATCGCGTCGACTTCCTCGGCCAGCGCCGCCAGCGTCGGTAGGTCTGTCAGCAACGCGTAAACGGCGGCGGGATCGGCGGCGATCGCTACCGAAGCACTGACGCTGACGGGGCCCTGTCCGGTCATGGGGCGATAGTAGGGCAGAGCGAAATTGGCTTTCCAGTCGGTATTTGCCTGTCGATGCGTAATCGCAATGAATTTTGCGCAGGCCTTCGGTTCGCCGCTGACCTGGTAATCGGCAGCGAGGTACAACCACGGCAGAAGATCTGCACAGTCGCGCTACAGCTCATTCATAGCTTCACCGGTAACGGTTAACGGGTCATCATGCGATAGACCGCATGACGGCACCTTCCAGCGAAGGAGTTGAGTTGGTATGAGCTTGAAAAACATTGTCGCGACGGTTGCACTCACCGGTGCGGTGAGTGCGAGTCTCGCGGGACTGGGTATGGGCGTCGCACAGGCGCAGCCCGGACCCTGCGGCCCGCCGGGGGCGCCCTGCGGTCCCGGCGGCCCGGGAGGCCCGCATGGCGGCCCGGGTGGTCCGGGCGGTGGCCCGGCAGGCCCGCATGGCGGCCCGGGTGGCCAAGACTGGCACCCAGGTGGGCCCGGCGGCCCCGGTGGTCCGGGTGGTCCGGGCGACTGGCATCCGGGTGGTCCCGGCGACTGGCATCCCGGTGGTCCGGGTGGCCCAGCCCCAGGCGATTGGCATCCCGGTGGGCCCGGCGACTGGCATCCGGGTGGGCCCGGCGACTGGCACCCTGGCCCGGGTGATTGGCACCCTGGCCCGGGTGATTGGCACCCTCGACCGGGCGATCCCGGTCCGGGTGACATGCATTGGCGCGGCGGTCCTCCGCCGTGGGGTGGCGGACCCGCGCCGTGGGGCTTCGGGCCGCCGCCTCGTCCGCCGTTTGCGTGGGTGCCGCCGCCTTTCGGCGCGCCGCCACCACCGGCGTTCGATTACTGGGGTCAGTCGGTTCAGCCGATCTTTGATCCCGGGTTCAATGGCTGGGGCTTCTGGTTCTTCGGAATCTGGGTGCCGCTGTAAACCCGCACTAATCGAATAAGTGCCGTCTGACGTCTGGGCCTGGCATCGTTCGGTCATCCTCGCAGGTGACCGTCGGTGTCAGGCCCAGCGTCATATCTGGGAATCGACCACGGGGACCAGGCGTTGGTACCAACATGTCTGGTGACTTGAACGAACGTCCCGTGCTGCAACCTTCGGCGCAACACCCCATCACCGTGACACCGACCGGCAAGCGTGTCACCGTGACGGTGAGCGGCCGCACCGTCGCAACTACCGACGATGCTCTGACTTTGCAGGAGTCCAATTACCCTGCTGTGCAATATATTCCGATGGCCGATGTGGACCCGTCGGTGCTGGCCCCCAGCACCACGACGAGCTATTGCCCGTACAAGGGCGACGCCACATATCTGGATGTCCTGGGCGTTCCGGACGTGATCTGGACGTACGTACAACCCTACGAGGCCGTGTCCCAGATAGCTGGTAGGGCCGCGTTCTACCCAGACAAGGCCGACGTCCTCGTGGGCTGAGCCGTCCACCTACGCTGGACCTGTGCTCACCGCGAGCGTGGTCCTGGACGGGCCGGCGGCCCTTGGCCAGACCCTGTCCCCATTGCGTCGAGGCAGTCAAGACCCGACGTTCCGGACTGAGGGCCGGGTCATTTGGCGGACCAGTCTGATGTCCTCCGGGCCGGTCAGCGCCCGGCTGAGTGGGGCGGCAAACATCGTTGAATGCGAAGCCTGGGGCGACGGCGCCGCCGAGTTCATCGACCGACTGCCGGCACTGGTCGGCGCCGAGGACGACGCCAGCGGATTCGATCCAGCGGACCCGATCCTCGCCGAGGCGGTCCGGCGAGCGCCCTACCTGCGACTGTGCCGTACCGGTCGGGTGCTGGAGTCGCTGATCCCCGCGGTCATCGAGCAGCGTGTCGCGGGCATGGACGCCTGGTCAGCATGGCGGCGAATGCTGTGGCGGTTCGGCGCGCCCGCCCCAGGGCCGGCGCCAACCGGAATGCGGGTGCCACCAGCAGCGGACGTCTGGCGCAGCATTCCGTCCTGGGAGTTTCACCGCGCCAACATCGATCCGGGCCGGGCGCGCACTGTTGTCGGCTGCGCCCAGCGGGCCGATGCGGTTGAGCGGCTGACCCCACAGTCGGCACGTGCGGGCCTGATGTCGTTGCCCGGTGTTGGTGAGTGGACGGCGGCCGAGACCATGCAGCGCGTCTTCGGTGACGCTGACGCATTGTCGGTGGGTGACTATCACCTGGCCAAGCTGGTCGGGTGGACTCTGCTGGGCCGGCCGATCGACGATGCGGAAATGATCGACCTGTTCGAGCCGCTGCGGCCACACCGTCATCGGGCGGTCCGACTGCTGGAAGCAAGCGGCCTGGCGCGCAACCCGAGATTCGGTGCCCGCCAGGCCATTCCGAACCTGGAAGAACTTTAGTCGGCTTCCGCCTTACCGAACAGCAGCGGGTACAACACCCCGGCGACCGCGCCGCCCACCAGCGGTGCCAGCCAAAACGCCCACAACTGAGTGGGCGCTCCGTCGCCGTTGAAGAACGCCACCGCGGTCGACCGGGCCGGGTTGACCGAGGTGTTCGAGATCGGAATGGAGACGAGGTTGGATCAGGGTCAGCATCAGGCCGATGGACAGTCCAGCGAAGCCCTTAGGTGCCCGGGCATCGGTGGAACCGAGGATGACCAGCAGAAACATGGCGGTCAGGACCGCCTCGGTGATGAGCACAGCGGTCAGGCTGAAGTGCGACGGTGAGTGCACTCCGTAGCCGTTGGCAGCCATGTTGCCCGTTGCAGACCAACCTGGACGTCCGGACCCGATGGCGTACATCAGAGTGCCGGCAGCAACGCCACCGATGACTTGCGCAATCCAATAGCCGGGCACCGCATTCCATTCGGTGCGCTTGGCCAGCGCAGCCCCCAGGGTCACCGCGGGATTGAAATGGCCACCGGAAATGTGGCCGAACGCATATACGCCGGTCAAGACGGTCAGGCCGAATGCGAATGCCACACCCAGAAAGCCGATACCGAGTGAGGTGTTCTCTTCGGGGTTGGCCGATACCATCGCGGCGCCGCAACCGCCGAGTACCAGCCAAAATGTGCCGATAGCTTCGGCCGTCAAGCGACGGCCCATTGTCGGAGCGCTCATTCGCTTCAATCTCCATTCGAATCGCGAAAATCGGATAGGGACAACGCCATTCGGATAGGGACAACGCCATTCGAGAATCCCACTGCGATGGCGTGGACCGGCCCGATGTTGCAGAATGTTCGCTCAATAGAGATGCTGCACGATTCAGCGATACGCGGTGACGCGCGCGATGAGCGCAACCTTGCCGTCGTTGCCGACGGCCTGCGCGTCGGCGACACCGCTGCGCCTCCCAGCCCGTAACACCGTTGCGGTGTAACGGGATTGGTCACCGGCGAAGAACTGCCGAAGGAAATTGACGCGGACGGAGGCGGTGCTCAGCGGGTCGGAGCGTCCGGCGTTGAGCGCGGCCGACGCGACCAATTCAAGACCCGCGGAGGCGATGCCGCCGTGGACGATGCCCAAAGTGTTGTTGAGCACCGGGTCTGGGTGCTGCAGCAGCGTTGGCTCGCCGTCGGGGCCGGCGGTCACGGCCATCATGTCGGCCAGCCCGGAGCGCGGCGAGATGTCTGTGGCGGGATAGTCCGCGGGGTCGGCGGTCATGCTGCCGGCAGACTCGGCGACGCCGGGTGAATGCAGGTGCACCGACCGCACTGTGCCCACTCCGATGACGGTGGATCCATGGCTCAGCCGGCAGCGGCCCAGCGCGGTGTCGCCCTTCTCGCCGGTCGGCCGGGCGGTGGCGACCACCCGGACACCAGGGCGTGCGGCAATGGTCGCCTCGGCCTCGGGGCTCAGCTCCAATGCCAGTTCGGTGGACACCGTCCACTCGTCCGGCTCCCGGCGGTGGTGGTTGACCAGACCGCAGGCGTGGTCCACCAGCACGGTCAGGGCGGCGAGCGTGGGCGCGCCCGTCAGCGGATTGGTCATACCGTGCACGGCAATGCTTGACACGCACCGCTCGTCGGACAAGTCGAGGGTGTCGATGCCGAAGCGGCCGATCGGGGAGTTCAACGGATGGCGCATCGTCTCTCAGCTTGGCAATAGGGATAGCGTCAGATACCCCCCGGGGGTGTTTTTGCGGGCGGGGTTCAAAGCTGGTTCGACAGCGCACGAGCGGTTGGGGCTTCGAAGGCGGGGGAGGCAATGGTCCGATCTGCCCGACTCGGTCGGCGACGGCATCGATCCTGCTGCGAAAGTCGTTGGTGAACAATGTTGTATCCCTCTGGGTGCACCTGATGCGACGACGGTGCGTGAGGGTTTGATTAGGCCGCCCAGGGCGCGGATCGCCGTCCGGTTGGTGGGTACCCCCGCGGGAGGCTGCTGAAGGAGCGAATTAGCTGGCAGGAAGGGTGATCAGGGTCATTCTCTAAGAATCTGAGCAGGCTTTCGGCAAATCATGAATTGGTCATCTAGCTAGCGAAAAGTAGGCCGGAGCAAATACACTATAGGTGTCGTGACGAATGGCTCAGGTGGGCAGCGTCCATCCGCGTCATCGTTCGTTTGGCGAAACTTTAAGGGCTGCAATAGAATTGCCTGCACCAACCGGCGGCCCTCGACGGGCGGCCAGCGCTGCCGCGGCCGTCCGTTTAGGTCTGCCTAAGTTGGCATGTCAGGCCGGGTTTGTCATATCGTTTTGTCTCAACTTGTGGCGAGTGGGATGGCCCGTCGTTCAGTGCTGCACGCTGGCATGCCCGTCGCTCGGTCCGCTGACGCCGCTGTCGCGGCCGTCAGGCGAAGCTTCGTAAAGAAGATGTTGAAGGGTTAGGTGGGAATGACGCCGCAGCACGGCGGGCCCAGCAGGATCGGGCTTTATAACCCCGCGTACGAGCACGACGCATGTGGCGTCGCCATGGTCGCGGATATCCACGGACGTCGTAGTCGGGACATCGTCGACAAGGCGATCACCGCTCTGCTGAATCTGGAGCACCGCGGCGCAGCCGGAGCCGAGCCGAACACCGGTGACGGCGCAGGCATCCTGCTGCAGGTCCCCGATGCCTTCCTGCGTGCTGTTTGCAAGGAGGAGGAAGGCTTCGAGCTTCCGCCCGAGGGCAGTTACGCCACTGGCATCGCCTTCCTGCCGCAGTCATCGCGCGATGCCAAGCTGGCCTGCGAAGCTGTCGAGAAGATCGTCGAAGCTGAAGGCCTGCAGGTGCTGGGCTGGCGCGACGTGCCTTCCGACGATTCTTCGCTGGGCGCACTGGCCCGTGACGCGATGCCGACGCTGCGCCAGATCTTCATCGGCGGCGCCTCGGGCATGGACTTGGAACGCCGCGTCTACGTGATCCGCAAGCGTGCCGAGCACGAGCTGGGCACCAAGGGCCCCGGTCAGGACGGCCCCGGTCGCGAGACCGTCTACTTCCCGAGCCTGTCCGGCAAGACCATCGTCTACAAGGGCATGCTGACCACCCCGCAGCTGCGGGCGTTCTACCTGGATCTGCAGGACGAGCGGATGACCAGCGCGCTGGGCATCGTGCACTCCCGGTTCTCCACCAACACGTTCCCGTCGTGGCCCTTGGCTCACCCGTTCCGCCGGGTTGCGCACAACGGTGAGATCAACACCGTCAACGGCAACGAGAACTGGATGCGGGCCCGTGAGGCGCTAATCCACACCGACGTGTTCGGGTACCACAACGACCTGAACAAGATTTTCCCGGTCTGTACCCCGGGCGCCTCGGACACCGCGCGGTTCGACGAGGTGCTTGAGCTGCTGCATCTGGGCGGTCGTCCGCTGCACCACGCGGTGCTGATGATGATCCCCGAGGCCTGGGAGCGTAGCGAGTCCATGGACCCCGCCCGTCGGGCGTTCTACCAGTACCACTCTTCGCTCATGGAGCCGTGGGACGGCCCGGCCTCGGTGTGCTTCACCGACGGCACCGTGGTCGGCGCGGTGCTGGACCGCAACGGCCTGCGTCCGTCGCGTATCTGGGTCACCGATAACGGCCTGGTCGTCATGGCCTCCGAGGCCGGCGTGCTGGACCTCGACCCGTCGACCGTGGTCAAGAAGATGCGTCTGCAGCCTGGCCGGATGTTCCTGGTGGACACCGCGCAGGGCCGGATCGTCGACGACTCGGAGATCAAGGCCGAGCTGGCTGCCGCGCACCCGTACCAGGAGTGGCTCGACAACGGCCAGTTCCACATCGATGACCTGCCCCCGGGCGACTACGTAAAGATGCCGCACCACCGAGTGGTGCTGCGTCAGCAGGCGTTCGGCTACACCAACGAGGAAGTCACCCAGCTGATCGCGCCGATGGCGCGCACCGGCGCCGAGGCCCTGGGCTCGATGGGTACCGATACTCCGATTGCTGTGCTCTCGCAGCGGCCGCGGATGCTGTTCGACTACTTCCAGCAGCTGTTCGCCCAGGTCACCAACCCGCCGCTGGACGCCATCCGTGAAGAGGTGGTCACCAGCCTGCAGGCGGTCGTCGGACCCGAGGGTGACCTGCTGAACCCCGACGAGAACTCGTGCCGGCAGATTGTGCTGCCGCAGCCGATCCTGCGCAACGCCGATCTGTCGAAGCTGATCTGCGTGGACCCCGACCACGAAATCCGCGGCCGCAAGCACGGCATGCGCGCGGCAGTGGTGCGCTGCCTGTACCCGGTCGCCGACGGCGGCCAGGGGCTGCGCCGCGCGTTGGAAGAGGTGCGGGCCAAGGTTTCGCAGGCCATCCGCAACGGCGCACGCATCATTGTGCTGTCGGACCGCGAGTCCAACGAATGGCTGGCGCCGATCCCGTCGCTGCTCACCGTGGCTGCGGTGCATCACCACCTGGTCCGGGATCGCACCCGCACCCAGGTTGGCCTGGTGGTTGAGTCCGGCGACGCCCGCGAAGTGCACCACATGGCGATGCTGGTCGGCTTCGGCGCGGCCGCCATCAACCCGTACATGGCCTTCGAGACCGTCGAGGACCTGGTCGACCGCGGCTTCATCACCGGCATGTCCAGTGACAAGGCCAAGGCTAACTACGTCAAGGCAGCCGGCAAGGGCGTGCTGAAGGTGATGTCCAAGATGGGCATCTCGACCCTGGCCTCCTACACCGGCGCTCAGCTGTTCCAGGCTGTCGGCGTGGGCCAGCGGGTGCTCGATGAATACTTCACCGGAATCTCCTGTCCGACCGGCGGCATCGACCTCGATGACATCGCGGCCGACGTCGCCGCCCGGCATAGTCTGGCCTACCTGGACCGGCCCGACGAGTGGGCCCATCGGGAGCTCGAGGTCGGCGGTGAGTACCAGTGGCGCCGCGAGGGCGAGTACCACCTGTTCAACCCCGACACGGTGTTCAAGCTGCAACACTCGACCCGCACCGGGCAGTACTCGATCTTCAAGGAGTACACCAAGCTGGTCGACGACCAGAGCGAGCGCATGGCTTCGCTGCGCGGCCTGTTCAAGTTCAAAGATGGTGTGCGCGAGCCCATCTCGATCGACGAGGTCGAGCCGGCCAGCGAGATCGTCAAGCGGTTCTCCACCGGCGCCATGAGCTACGGCTCCATCTCGGCGGAAGCCCACGAGACACTGGCCATCGCCATGAACCGCCTTGGCGGACGGTCGAACTCGGGTGAGGGCGGCGAGAACGTCGAGCGGTTCGACCGGGACCCCAACGGCGACTGGCGGCGCAGCTCCATCAAGCAGGTGGCGTCGGCGCGTTTCGGTGTCACGTCGCACTACCTGACCAACTGCACCGACATCCAGATCAAGATGGCCCAGGGCGCCAAGCCCGGTGAGGGCGGCCAACTTCCGGGACACAAGGTGTACCCGTGGGTGGCCGAGGTACGGCACTCGACCCCGGGTGTCGGCCTGATCTCGCCGCCGCCGCACCACGACATCTACTCGATCGAGGACCTGGCGCAGCTGATCCACGATCTGAAGAACGCCAACCCTGAGGCCCGCATCCACGTGAAGCTGGTGTCGGAGAACGGCGTTGGCACCGTCGCCGCCGGCGTCTCCAAGGCGCACGCCGACGTGGTGCTGATCTCCGGACACGACGGTGGTACCGGTGCCACGCCGCTGACTTCGCAGAAGCACGCGGGTGCGCCGTGGGAACTTGGTTTGGCCGAGACGCAGCAGACCCTGCTGCTCAACGGTCTTCGCGACCGCATCGTGGTCCAGGTCGACGGTCAGCTCAAGACCGGCCGTGACGTGGTGATCGCCGCGCTGCTCGGTGCCGAGGAATTCGGTTTCGCGACAGCACCTTTGGTGGTGACGGGCTGCATCATGATGCGCGTCTGCCATCTGGATACCTGTCCGGTGGGTGTGGCCACCCAGAACCCGGTGCTGCGTAAGCGGTTCACCGGCCAGCCCGAGTTCGTCGAGAACTTCTTCCTGTTCATCGCGGAAGAGGTCCGGGAACTCATGGCGCAGTTGGGCTTCCGCACCGTCAACGAGATGGTCGGACAGGTCGGCGCGCTGGACACCACCGAGGCGGCTGCCCACTGGAAGGCCCACAAGCTGGACCTGGCCCCTGTGCTGCACGAGCCCGAGTCGGCGTTCATGAAGCAGGACCTGTACTGCACGACGGGTCAGGACCACGGCTTGGACAAGGCGCTCGATCAGCAACTGATCACCGAGTGCCGGGAGGCCATCGAGTCCAAGGTTCCGGTGCAGCTGTCGATGAAGATCACCAACGTGAACCGCACCGTGGGCACCATGTTGGGCCACGAGGTCACCAAGGCGCATGGCGCGCAAGGTCTTCCGGACGGAACCATCGACATCACGTTCGACGGTTCGGCTGGTAACAGCTTCGGCGCCTTCCTACCCAAGGGCATCACGCTGCGGGTCAATGGTGACGCCAATGACTATGTCGGCAAGGGCCTTTCGGGTGGACACATCGTGGTGCGCCCGTCGAAGAACGCTCCGGCCGGCTTTGTGGCCGAGGACAACATCGTCGGCGGCAACGTGATCCTGTTCGGCGCCACCAGCGGGCAGGCATTCCTGCGCGGTGTGGTGGGCGAGCGGTTCGCAGTGCGTAACTCGGGCGCGCAGGCGGTCGTCGAAGGTGTCGGCGACCACGGCTGCGAGTACATGACCGGCGGCAAGGTGGTCATTCTCGGGTCCACCGGCCGCAACTTCGCCGCGGGTATGTCCGGCGGCATGGCCTACGTGTACGACCCGCAGGGTGTCCTGCCGGACAACATCAATGGCGAGATGGTCGATCTCGATGTGCTGGATGCCACCGACGAGCTGTGGCTCCACGAGATGATCACCGCGCATGTCGATGCGACGGATTCGGCTGTGGGGCAGCGAATTCTGTCGGATTGGCAGACTCAGAAGGAGCAGTTCATCAAGGTGATGCCACGCGATTACAAGCGGGTGCTGGAGGCTATCGCCGGGGCCGAGGCCGCCGGCGAGGACGTCAGCGACGCGATCATGGCGGCCGCTCGTGGCTGATCCGAACGGCTTCCTGAAGCACACCCACCGTCAGACCCCAGTTCGTCGTCCGGTTGACCTGCGCCTCAAGGACTGGAAAGAGGTCTACGAGGACTTCGACCACGAGACCCTGCAGGACCAGGCGTCGCGTTGTATGGACTGCGGTATCCCGTTCTGCCACAACGGTTGTCCCCTGGGGAACTTGATCCCCGAGTGGAACGACCTGGTGTACCGGAACCGCTGGCGCGACGGCATCGAGCGGTTGCACGCCACCAACAACTTCCCGGAATTCACCGGGCGGCTGTGCCCGGCGCCTTGTGAGGCATCGTGCGTGCTTGGCATCAACCAGGACCCGGTGACCATCAAGCAGGTTGAGGTCGAGCTCATCGACAACGCCTTCGAGCAGGGCTGGGTCGTCCCGCTGCCGCCCGAGGAGCTGACCGGCAAGACGGTCGCCGTGGTGGGCTCAGGCCCGGCCGGCTTGGCCGCCGCGCAACAGCTCACCCGCGCCGGCCACACCGTCACGGTCTTCGAGCGGGCCGACCGCATCGGTGGTCTGCTGCGCTACGGCATTCCGGAATTCAAGATGGAGAAGCGGCACATCGACCGCCGTCTGGCGCAGATGGAGGCTGAAGGCACTCAGTTCCGCGCCGGGGTGAATGTCGGTGTCGACATCACCGTCGAGCAGTTGCAGGAAGACTTCGACGCCGTCGTGCTGGCCGGCGGTGCCACCGCCTGGCGTGACCTGCCGATCCCGGGCCGCGAGCTCGACGGCATCCATCAGGCCATGGAGTACCTGCCTTGGGGCAACCGGGTCCAGTTTGGTGACGACGTCCTCGGACCGGACGGCGAACCGCCGATCACGGCCAAGGGCAAGAAGGTCGTCATCATCGGCGGTGGTGACACCGGCGCCGACTGCCTGGGCACCGCGCACCGCCAGGGTGCCGAGAGCATCCACCAGTTCGAGATCATGCCGCGGCCGCCCGAGGAGCGCGCTGAGTCGACCCCGTGGCCGACTTACCCGCTGATGTTCCGGGTGTCTTCGGCGCACGAAGAGGGCGGCGAGCGCGTGTTCTCGGTGAACACCGAGGAGTTCGTCGGAACCGGCGGCAAGGTGTCTTCGCTGAAGGTGCACGAGGTCGTCATGAAGGCCGGTAAGTTCGAGAAGGTCGAGGGTTCGGACTTCGAACTGCCCGCCGACATCGTCTTCCTGGCTATGGGCTTCGTCGGTCCCGAGCGTGAGGGCCTGCTGACCGAGCTGGGTGTCGAGCTGACTGACCGCGGAAATGTGGCGCGGGACAACGACTTCCAGACCACGGTGCCCGGCGTGTTCGTGGCCGGCGACATGGGTCGTGGACAGTCGCTGATCGTGTGGGCCATCGCCGAGGGCCGTGCCGCGGCCGCTGGCGTGGACCGCTTCCTGATGGGTGAGACGGCGCTGCCGGTGCCGATCAGGCCGACAGCCGCTCCGCAGCGATGAGCCCTTGCGAGAAGAGCAGATGACAGAGATCAGCGAGCAGTGCTGATCAGATAGTCGAACTGAGGCTCGGTGGTGCTTATGTACCGCCGGGCCTCAGTCGATTCAGTGGTCGAACTGGTGATGGCCGCGGGCCGGTGCGGCGTACCGAGTCGACGGAGTACCAGGCTCAGACCACCGATCACGAGTTACTTAGCTAACAACTCAGCATCGATGGGCGTGTCGGATGTGGCTGATGTGGTGCACGTCGTGACACTTGGTCGGTTCGGGTCCGATCTACCCGGGCCGAATCCCTATGAAGAACCGTTATCCTGCTCTGCCTGCAGCCTCCGAGCTGAGTCGACGCCATTTCCTGGTGGCGTTGTCCACCTCGGTGGTCGTCGGGGTCGGGCTGGCGCGCTGCGCGATTGACGATCCGCGCAGTTTGGCGGCTTCACCGCCCTCAGAGCCGCCAGCACATCCGAGCCTGCAGCTTCCTCTTCCCGGAGGGGGCGAGTTGAGCAGCCTTCCCGAAGCCGCGGGCAACACCCTGGCGTTGACACTCGACGACGGGGTCAACGCCGATGTGGTGAGGGGCTACACACAACTGGCCAAGGACACCGGTATCCGACTGACTTACTTCGTCAACGGCCGGTACCAGTCCTGGACGCAGCACCGCGATCTGATCCGCCCGCTGGTGGAGTCCGGTCAGATCCAGCTAGGCAACCACACCTGGTCGCACCCGGACCTTGCCACGCTGACCAAAGACCAGATCGTCGACCAGTTGGAGCGCAACCACAAATTCCTGCAGGCGACATTCGGAGCCGATGCGCGGCCATACTTCCGGCCGCCGTACGGCAGCCACAACCCATTGGTCGACGCGGTGGCGACCGAGTTGGGTTACTCGGTGCCGTTGATGTGGACAGGCTCGCTGGAGGATCAGAACGTGGTCACCAAGGACTACATCCTCAAGATGGCCGACAAGTATTTCACCGCGCAGACCATAGTGATTGGCCATCTGAACCATTTGCCAGTCACACACGTGTATGGGCTGTTGGTAGATCTGCTCAAGTCCCGGAACTTGCGGCCGGTCACCCTAGACGACGTCTTCCGTAAGCCACGCCAGACACCGGCCCGATCCCGGTAGTGGCATAGCTCACATGTTGGATACGTCACATCTAACGGTGTGACTCAAACTCTAATTTAAGAGTGGATTAAGACAATAGATCGCCACATCAGCAACAATAGCCCCATTAGAAACATCAGATTTTTCTTCGGCGCGCCTAGCTGTGTTTGCCGGTGCTCGGCGTTCTAATGAATCGGCGGGGGTCGTGCGATAGTGTGGCCCCGAGGTCCGGCAAATCGCAGACCGCAGGAGTGAACAGCATGTACAACAACCCGTTTTCGCGCTCACGCATGGGACGTATTGCCTGGTCCCTGCTCCGCCACCCGGTGAAGAGCCGTGAGTTCCCCGCGAAGAACGAACGCCTGGTTACCGCCGCGGAGATGCTCCGCTTCGGCGTCTAACGATACGTTCGGATGGATTTGTAAAGTCCCACCACAGAGTTTTCTTATTTGCCGGACGTTACCCAAACGTGATCTGGCAGTCCATGTCGACCGCCCGCCCAATTGATCTGGGCCGGGCGGTTTGTTATTTCTGCAGGAGGCGGCGAATGGCACCCGGCGCGCAGACGCAAATTCACTGCGGTAAGGCATACCGAGGCTCGTTTCAGACGCCGCTGCTGGGCTCAGGCGGGGCCGTTGCTGGTCGCCGCCGGCTGCGCAACGATGTACGCGCGCCGGCGGCAACACTGACCTACGCGGTCTGCAGCCCCGAGTCCCGGATCGCCTGCGCCAGCGGCTCAAGTACCGCCACGTCATGCGGCTGCGGCAGGTAGATGATCGCGAGGTCCAGGCCTTCGGCGCCTAGTCCAGCGGCCTCGTCGACGACCTTCTGATAATCGCGATCCTCACCCAGCCGTACGTGCGCCGACAAGGTGATCTCCTTGGGATCGCGCCCCACGTCGGCGCAATGCGCGGCCAGGACGTCGCGTTTGCGGGCGAACTCCTCGGGCGGGCCGCCGACGAAATTCCAGTGGTCGGCGTACTGCGCGGTGATGCGCAGGGTGCGCTTCTCTCCGCTACCGCCGATGCAGAACGGCGGGTGCGGCTGCTGCGGGCCCTTGGGCTCGTTGCGGGCGTCCTTGAGTTGGTAGTACTTGCCGTCGAAAGTCGTGGTGTCCTGCGTCAGCAGGCCTTTCAGCACAGCACAGGCCTCCTCGAAGCGGTCGAACCGTTCCTTGACGCTGCCCAGTTCGATGCCGTACGCACCGGACTCCTCCTCGTTCCAGCCGGCGCCGATGCCGAGCTCGAGTCGGCCGTTCGAAACGATGTCCAGCGCTGAGGCCATGTTGGCCAGGACCGCCGGATGGCGGTAGTGAATGCCGGTGACCAGCACCCCGACCCGGAGCCGCTTGGTGGCCTGGGCCAGCGCCGTCAGCGTGACCCAACCCTCCAGGCACGGGCCCGAGGAGTCGGAGAAGATCGGGTAGAAGTGATCGAACGTCCAGCCCGACTCGAAGACGTCGATGGCGTCGGCAGCCTGCCAAATGGCAAGCATGTCCGACCAGGTGGTGTTCTGCGGTGAGGTTTTGAAGGCGAATCGCACGTCTTGTGAAACTAGTCTCGGGGGCCGGATAATTCCTGGGAGTTGCCCGACAGTCTTGGCAGACTAGGGGCATGGACCCAGTGGCCGCGCTGCGTGAGATCGCGTTCTACAAGGATCGCGCGCGCGAGGACTCCCGGCGCGTCATGGCCTACCGCAAGGCTGCCGATGTGGTCGAGGCGTTGGATCCCGAACGGCGCGAGCAGCTAGGTCGTGCCAACAGCTGGCGGTCTCTGCCTGGCGTCGGGCCCAAAACTGCAGCGGTGATAGCCCAAGCATGGGGTGGTCGTGAGCCCGACGCACTAATCGATTTACGTTCAGCGGCAGAGGATTTAGGTGGCGGCGAGCTTCGTACGGCTTTGAAAGGCGACCTGCACCTGCATTCAAACTGGTCGGACGGTTCGGCACCGATCAGTGAAATGATGGCCACGGCAAAGGGTTTGGGCCATGAATACTGCGCACTGACTGATCACTCGCCTCGGCTTACCGTCGCCAACGGGCTGTCCGCCGACCGGCTGCGACAACAACTCGACATCATCGACGAGATGCGGGAGCGGTTTGCGCCCATGCGAATTCTGACCGGCATTGAGGTCGACATTCTCGACGACGGTTCGTTGGACCAGGAGCCCGAGCTCTTGGAACGCCTGGACATCGTCGTTGCCAGCGTGCATTCCAAACTCTCGATGGACTCGGCTGCAATGACTCGTCGAATGGTGCGTGCGGTATCGGGTGGACAGGCCAATGTTCTTGGCCACTGCACCGGACGCCTGGTCGAAGGAGCGCGCGGTACCCGCCCGGAATCGAAATTCAATGCTGAGCAAGTCTTCGCGGCGTGTCAGGTCAATGATGTAGCGGTGGAGATCAATTCGCGCCCAGAGCGACGCGATCCGCCGACCCGTCTGCTGAACCTGGCGTTGGAGATGGGATGCCTGTTCTCGATTGACACCGATGCGCACGCGCCAGGGCAACTGGATTTCTTGGGCTACGGCGCCCAGCGGGCCTTGGATGCCGAGGTGCCGACGGAACGTGTCGTGAATACTTGGCCGGTGGATCGATTGCAGGCATGGGCGGGCGCGTAGCCTCTGCGTCATGGTCCTGTCTACTGCCACGGTCATCACTCTGCTCGCGGCCGGGCTGATCTTCCTACTGGCGCTGATTTTGGGAATTTGGAAGTACCGGCAGATGGCCGTGACTGCGGATCACTTGGCGCACCCCTACGTTGACATTGCGCACCGCGCGGCGCTGCTGTATTCCTTTGCGACGCTGCTGGTTGCGGTGTTTGTCCAGTTGAGTGCCTGGCCGATGTGGGTAAACCTCACGGCAGCAATGGTTTTGGTGTTCTTCTTCGTGGTGGCGATCGCCTCTTACATCCAGCACGGGCTACGCCATGACACCACCAACCAATTCGAGCATCCAGGGCCGGGCCTGCATGCGGGGATGGCGGCATTGATCATCGGTGAGGTTGGGGGATTTTCGGTGTTGCTGTCGGGATTTATTGCTGCGCAACTGTGACCCCGAAGGGCAATCCGAGTTCGCCGGGCCGCTGCCTGGCATAGTCCGGGAATGTCCGCGGCGTTTGTCGCTGACGCTGAAACCGGCCATCAGATTCCGGGAACCCGACATTAGTCGCCGACCGTCACTAATTGTCCGAAAATCTATGGTATTGACAACTATTCGGGACGGTAGCCGGGCGGAGGCACCTCGGAAACAAGATAGACAACGGTCTACGGCCGGACACTGGGGACGCCAGCGTTGCAGATGATGAGGCAGTACATGCGCTCGGAATAATCGGCCGGCGTCGACGACTAAAGCACTGCCGACACTTGGCTGATCTGCATACAGGGCGGTTGCGAGCGCAGCGGGTGACAAGGTTTTGACCGACGTCTAATCCGGCAACATCGGCATCTCCCATCCAGGGTCTTTGCCGACCAGTACCCCGCGAGTCAGGCACGCATTGCCGAACCGCTGCCGCACCAGATCCACCGCGCAGTCCACGGCAGCAGTGTCGGGCGCGCCGTCGAACGGTAACTCCAGCTGCTCGGAGCCGCCATTGTCGACGTTCGATACGGCGAACCCGACGAGAGTCAACCCCCGTTCGGCGATAAGCGGCGCCGCATCGGTGATTAATCCTCTTGCCACGCTGAGGATTTCGTCGGTGGATGCGGTGGCGCGGGCCATGGTGTGCGAACGGGTGACACGGCTGTAGTCGTCGAACCGCAGCCGCAGCACCACGGTGCGGCCGGTCCGCCCGCTGGCCCGCATGCGCCGGGCGATGCGGTCGATCAGATTGATCACCATCACGTCGATTTCGTTGTCGGACATGGTATTTCCGCGGCGACCGACGGCCCGCTGGGCGCCGACCGAGCGGCGCCGATGGCCGGACGTCACCCGCCTGCTGTCGATGTTGCGGGACAACGCGAACAACTGCCGTCCCATCGCGCCACCGACCATGGCGTCCAGCGCCGATTCGGACAGATCGGCGACGTCGGCCACCGTCTCGATGCCGTGCTCCCGGAGTTTTTCCGCGGTCTTGGCGCCGACGCCCCACAGTTGGCGCACTGGTAACGGGTGCAGGAACGCCAATTCGCGGTCGGGTGGTACCAAGAGCAATCCGTCGGGCTTGGCCTGCTGGCTGGCGACCTTGGCCAGGAACTTGGTGCGGGCTATCCCGACGGTGATGGGCAGACCCGCCCTTTCGCGCACTGCGGTTCGCAACTGCGCACCGATCTGAACCGGGGTGCCCGAAACTCGGCCGAGGCCGCTGACGTCGAGGAAGGCCTCGTCCACGGACAAGGGTTCGACGACGGGAGTGGTGTCGCGGAAGACCGCGAAGACGTCCTTGCTCGCCTGCGAGTAGGCGGCCATCCGCGGCGGAACGACAATGGCTTGAGGGCACAGTCGGCGCGCCTCGCTGCCGCCCATAGCGGTCCGGACCCCGTAGGCCTTGGCCTCATAGCTCGCCGCCAGCACGACCCCGCCGCCGACGATGACCGGCCGCGCTCGCAGCGACGGATCGTCACGTTGCTCGACTGATGCGTAGAACGAATCGAGGTCCGCGTGCAGGATGGCAGCCTGAGGGTCCGACACGAACATATGTTCGCATAAAGACGCGACAGGCTCTAGTAGCAGATGTTTAGGGCGTTGCGCCGTAGATGCTGGTCAGCCAGATGTGGGCGAGGGTGGTAACGACATCGCCGTGGTCGACGGCGCCTTGTTCGCCGGCCAGGGTGGCCATCATGGCCCGCTCGTTCATCAGGTTCAGCGATGTCGCGAGATCGAGTGCGGGAATGGTGTCGGGTGCGGTGCCGCGCTGGCGTTCACTGGTGATCAGGGCGGCGGTCAGCCCTATCCATTTCTGCATGAGCCCGGCCCAGTAATCGCGGAACTCGGGGACGGATTTGATGGCTTCGAGACCGGCTCGCACGGTGGCCGGGTGGGAGCCGAATGAGCTGAAGAAGGTCTCGATGCCGCGCCGGATCGCTTCCCGAGGCTCGGTGGGCATGTCGTCGAGCACCTTGTCGAACCCGGTGTCGGCCCTTTTGATCAGCGGGTCGAGCAGTGACAGCAGCACCGCTTCTTTGGATGGGAAGTAGAAGTAGAACGTGGGGCGCGATATCCCGGCCCCTTTGGCCAGGTCATCGACGGAGATGTCGCTGAACAGTCGGTCTTCAAGTAGCCGTGTGGCGGTCGCCAGGATGGCGGCTTCGCGGTCATCGCCCGACGGTCGCGCCGCGCGTCGGCCCCGGGCGGGGCGGGCTGTACTCGTCGTGGACATAACCGCAGCCTAACAGTGTGTTGAGTTTTTCAACACACTGTTGACCACCTCAACATGATGTTGATACCGTCGGTTCTATGACCGAACACTTCGATGTCGTGATCGTCGGCGCCGGCATCTCCGGCATCAGCACCGCGTGGCACCTGCAGGACCGCTGCCCCAACAAGAGCTACGTGATCCTGGAGCGGCGCGAGAACATCGGCGGCACCTGGGATTTGTTCAAGTACCCCGGCATCCGGTCCGACTCGGACATGTTCACTCTCGGCTTCCGGTTCAAGCCGTGGGAATCGGCCAAGTCCATCGCAGACGGCCAGTCCATCTGGAACTACATCAACGAGGCCGCCGACGAGAACGGCATCAGGAACCACATCCGCACCGGCCACCGCGTCTTATCGGTGGACTGGTCCGACGCCGACAACCACTGGACCGTGGACGTCGAGCACAACGGCGAAACCAAGCAGATCACCGCGTCGTTCCTGTCGGTGTGCAGCGGCTACTACAACTACGACGAGGGCTACTCGCCGGAGTTCCCGGGCTCGGCGGACTTCAAGGGCCAGATCATCCATCCGCAGCACTGGCCTGAGGACCTGGAATACGCAGGTAAGAACGTCGTGGTCATCGGCTCCGGTGCCACCGCGGTGACCCTGATCCCGTCGCTGGTGACCGGCGGCGTCGGCCACGTGACGATGCTGCAGCGCTCGCCCACCTACATCGGCGCACTCCCGCTGGTGGACCCGGTCGCGGCACGGACCAACAAGTACCTCCCGAAACACTTGGCGCACTTCGTCAACCGGTGGAAGCAGATCGGCTACAGCACCGGCCAGTACCAGATCGCCCGGAAGTTCCCGGCCATGTTCAAGAAGGCGCTCCGGCAGATGGCCGAGCGCCGACTGCCCGAGGGCTTCGACTACGACAAGCACTTCAGCCCACGCTACAACCCGTGGGACGAGCGAGTCTGCCTGGCGCCCAACGGTGATCTGTTCAAGGCCATCCGGTCGGGCAAGGCCGGCGTCGTCACCGACACCATCGAGACCTTCACCGAGACCGGCATCAAGCTGGCTTCCGGCGAGGAGTTGCAGGCCGACATCATCGTCACCGCAACCGGTCTGAACATGCAGCTGTTCGGCGGCGCGGTGGCCAATCGCAACGGCGAGCCGATCGACCTGACCAAGTGCATGACCTACAAGGGCCTCATGCTCTCGGGTGTGCCGAACATGGCCATCACCTTCGGCTACACCAACGCATCGTGGACTCTGAAGGCCGACCTGGTCTCGGAGTACATCTGCCGGGTGCTCAATTACATGGACGCCAACGGATTTGACCGGGTCGAGCCGCAGCATCCCGGTGGCAGCGTCGACGAGCTGCCGTTCATGGACTTCACCCCGGGCTACTTCCGGCGAGCCATGGACAGCCTGCCCAAGTCGGGCTCGGAGGCACCTTGGCGGCTCAAGCAGAACTACTTCTTCGACATGCGGACCATCCGGTACGGCAAGGTCGACGAGCAGTCACTGCAGTTCACCAAACACCGTGCCGCAGTGACGGTCTAACTCGGCGATAAGAACATATCTGTCCCCGCACGCTTGGCGTGCGGGGACAGATACGTTCCCCCGGCAAGCGGGAGGTACCCCATATCGCGGTTGAGGGGCGCCGAGGCTTATCGCTCGCCTCCGGCGATGACGACGATCCCGTCCTCGTCGCAGTACGCGATATCGCCCGGGACGAAGACCACTCCGCCGAAGCTCACCTCGACGTCACGCTCGCCCTCGCCGGTCTTGGTGCCCTTGCGCGGATTGGTGCCCAGCGCCTTGATCCCGACATCGATAGTGCGCAAGGTAGCGGCGTCACGCACCGGTCCATTGACGATCACGCCGGCCCAGCCGTTCTCGTGGGCAAGGCCGGCGATGATGTCGCCGACCAACGCGGTATGCAGTGATCCGTCGCCGTCGACCACCAGCACGCCGCCGTCGCCGGGTGTGGACAAGATGGACTTCAGTAGGGCGTTGTCCTGGAAGCACTTCACCGTGGTGATCCGACCTGCGAACATGGTCCGGCTGCCGTAGTTCTGCAGCTGCAAGTCGCAACTACGCACGTCGGGGTAGATTTCGTCAACCAGATCGGCGGTGGCTCGCGGTTCGATGATCACCGTTCGATTATCGCAGCCTGCTCAGCTGCTCAAGCCACGCCCAATCGGGCCAGGACATCAGCGTCAATGCCATCGAGTTGGGTGCCGATGGAGTTATGCGCGGCCCTGCGCTGTGCTGCCGGCATGTTCTCGGCCGCAGTCACCGCCGCGGACAGGTCGGACAAGCGATCCGAGATGTTCGTGACGAACTGCTTGGTCTCGGGGTCCTTGGGGCTCTTCTGCGCCACCTGCTGCAGGGCATGCTCGGCACCGGCAATCCGCGCAGACAGCGCGCCGCCGGGCCCGGAGAACTGGCCGATCTGACTCAGCGGAACGCCCATCTTGTCGGCGCGGCGCTGATCGATGGCGCCGCGGGCGGAGATCGCGGCCCGGTAGACAACCGGTACGACGACCGGCGCGAGCAATCGCGATACCGTCAACCCACGGCGAATTCTGGTGGGCGACAGGAACTTACCTTCACGCGCCGTCTGCAGCTGAGCCTCGGCGATCTTGAGTGCCACCTTGTCGCCGTCCCGTTGGGCCTTGACGCTGGCTTTGTCGGCCTTCGTCTGCCGGCGCCCCTCGGCCTTGATCCGACGAGTCTCGTTACGCGCGGACAGGCGGGCCTCCAGCTTCGCTTTGGCCTTGATCGCCTTTGCTTCGGCGCGCCGGGTAGCCCGACTCTTTCGTGGCTTGAACAGGCCCATTCCGGTTGCCTCCCGGTCGTCGCGGCGCACGTGCACCATCTCGCCGAGATGGTCACGTCACCTTATCGCCCTGATCACCGGATCGGGCACGGGGCTGAGGCTGAATCGGCGGTCCGTTCAACGGTCTTCGACCGAGTCCCCAACCACTTACCTGCTCGTGCCCACAACAACGTCACTACCAGCGATTCTCGGGCCATGGTTGTGCAACAATCGTCTCGAATTGTGGCCACTGCAACCTCGGCGAAAGAGGGTCGGAATGCCTGCGAGTCGCCGCGTCACGCGCGCTGTCAACTCGGTGCTGGATCTGGCCCCGCGCCGCGGCGAAGTTTCTCTGGCCCGATTGGTCGAGGCCGTCAGCACCGATCGTGGTCGCCCCATCGAGGTGCAGATGGCCGACCTGCCGTCCGGCGTGTGTGGGCAATGGCGCCAGTACAACGATCGCGACGTGTTCCTGCTGCAAAAGGGCCTGCCGGCCGGAGACCGGACCCTCGCCCACGAATTGGGACACCTTGTGCTCGGACACAACGGCGTTTCGGTAGTCGACGCCGCACGCGACACCGTGGAACTGGCCAGTTCTGAACTGATCGGTTACATGCTCAACCAGCGGACGGGCTGCATGGGACCGGCCGGCGAAGAGGCCGAACAAGAAGCTGAAGACTTCGCGGCGCTGTTGATCTACCGGCTCGGCCGGCTTCCGTCGGACCGGTCCTCGATTGTTCAGGTGCGTCTCGGCGAGGCATTTGGTTGATCATCTGGGTAATCGCCGGTCTACTGGGGCTGGCGACCGGACTCCGTATCGGTTGGGCACTGGTCAACAAACAATCGTTGGTCAGCGCCGCGATGATCGTCGCACTCGGCAGCTTGGGACTGGTGGCCGCATTTAACTGGCAGCCGTTGACGCTATTGCTCGATACCTTGCTGCACTGGCCCAATGTATCCAGCGTGCTGAGCCAGGTCGCGCTCATCGCATGTGCCGCCGGCAGCTGCGTGATGATCACCTCGGCATCTTCGACTCGCAAGCCCGCGACGGTGCGTCGCATCGCAGTCATCCAGTACACGGTGGCGACCGTGATTGCCGCGGTGACCCTGGTGCTGTTCTTCCGTCAACCGCAGGTCCCTGAGATGGCACCCCAGGAATACCTTCGACAGACCTTGGGGACAGGCGGCAACGCGCTGTCGTGGCTGTTGCCGCTGCTGTACATCCTGCTGGCGCTGACGCTGGTTGCCTGGGCCGGCATGCGTAACTCCAATCGCACCCGACGCGGTCGCGCCCTGTTCGTATTCAGCGTGGGGATTGTGCTGATCCTTTTGGCCAGCGGGTTCTTCGCGTTGCGGGCCGTGGGAAACACCAGACTGGTCAGTGTGGGGGCGGCGGCGACATTGCTCGGCTGCGCGATGCTGGTGGTTGCCGGTGGATCACTGCTGCCCAGTGTCGAGGACTGGTTCGGAGCGCGGCGGGAGTTGCGTACGGTCGCTCCGCTGCTGAGCGAACTGAGCCGGCGACACCCGAACATAGGGATCGGTGTGCGTCCGCGTGGCCCGCTGCTGTTCCGCGTCGCTGAACAGATGTCACTGATATCGGATGCGCTGTACTTGGAAGCCACCGCGGCGGTCAAGGGCGCAGGCGGGGTGAGGACGTCGGACTCGCGTCTGGCCGAGGCGACACCCGACGAGCAGGCGGAACGGGTTGCGCGCTGGATTCATGCCGGGCGGGATCTTGCATCAGGCGTGGAGGATGCAGATTTCCCGGGGCCGAATTGGCTGCGGCAGCCGACTACGTACTCCGATCGCGAGTGGATCCTGGCGATCGCAGACAAGTACCGTCAGTTGGACCGAACAGCGTCCGAGTCGCAGGCTGAACGGCTCGGTGAGCGAGTTAACCAACCCACCCACCGCAAAAGCGGCTAGCTAAGAGAGCTAACTCGGCTAGCTGTCGAGGTTCTCTTTGCGACGCAGCTCGTCGGCCTTCTCAACGAGGTCCTGTTTCGCCTCCGGGGACAGGCCCACGGTGCGCGCCGCGATACGACGGATGCCCTCGTCCCGCATGCTGGCCAGCCAGGTGAGTTCCTTGTCGAGCTTCTCGTAGTACTCGTCATCGGTGAAGTAGGCCGACTTGATCCGGAAGAAGTTGGCAAGCGCCGCCATTGTCGCGACAGACGGGTTGGTCCGGTTGCCCGAACGCAGCTGAGACAGGTACGGAGCCGACATGGTGACGCCCTCGGCCTTCAAGGCGGCGATGGCCTCAGCAGAGGTGTGCGGACCGCGTCCTGGCGGGTAGACCGTGTCAAACAGCCGGTTCAGCCGGGCAGCGAACGTCATGCTCATCGAATATTCCTCCACGTAACGATATCTATTGGCAATTAATGTCAGTATTTGCTGATTATCCTAGCGAGTGTTGCGTCGGCAGCCAAGTGCAAACGGCATAAAAGTCCGGCGGACCCCGCTCTTTCTAGCAGGATGATGGTCCGAGCTGGGCTTCTGTAGCTCGGACAGGGTGCTAATCACGTGTCTGGCGAACCTTATTTTGACGGATACAGTATTTTGCCGGTCCGATGCCCTGCCTCGCGTCGGAGGCGCGTCCAGATTGGCTCTGTGTAGCAACTGTCTAGCGGGCCCATCAGCGTCGGATCACGCCTTTGCCCCACAGTACCGCCGACCTGCGATATCTGCGGCAGGCACGCCAAATACCGGTGACAGATCTGTGAAGTTGTTTTCACGCGGCGAGCAGCATGGCCAGAATCGCGGTGTCGGGGTGGCTGATGGGATCCACTCCGACGCGACTGACCATCGTGGTGATTGTTCCGTCAGCCTCGGCCTCCACCCACGCCGCGCGGTGGTCCAGGCCGAGGTGAGGCAGTCCCGGCAGTAAGAGGCAACCTGACGCGACACCCGCGCATTCGGGTAGGGACGGGGTCGTCTCGGCGGGAGGGTGCAGCATCAGCAACGCGGGCGGCTGATGTTCGGCGAAATATCCGGGCGGAACTGCGGACTCACCGACGACCGGCCCTTCGGCCAAGACAAGCCCGACAGTTCCCGGCTGAGGATGATCGGGAAGCTCTTCGCGTACCCCGAATATGGTCGTGGTGGGCAGCAGTCCAGGTAGTGAAGCCACTCGGACGGCGACTGTCAGCAGCTGTGCCCACTCCTTGGTCGAGTTGGGCCACCGGCCGGAGACCACAAAACCTTTCAGCGCGCCGCGGGAATGAAACGGTGCCACTGCCACGGCTGGGACGGATCCACTGTCCATAGTCGCCTCCGGTGCTCAACTCATTGCCGTGACACGGCGACGGGTCGATCAGCACAGGATGCGGCAGTGACGCGTTAGCACGCAATAGCACGCGAGTGCCAAAAGTGCCGAATGCGAAACGGGGTGCCGCGCAATCGCGCGACACCCCGTTTCGGGACAGCTGATGTCAGCCGAAGATCAGGCCGTTTGTCTTGGCCGTGGCGGCCGCGAAGCGGTTCTGTACGTCTTCCCAGTTGACGACGTTCCAGAATGCCTTGACGTAGTCCGCCTTGACGTTCTTGTACTGCAGATAGAAGGCGTGCTCCCACATGTCGACCTGGAGCAGCGGGATGATGCCCAGCGGCACGTTGGCCTGCTGGTCGTACAGCTGGAAGGTGAGCAGACGGCCACCGAGGCTGTCGTAGCCCAGCACTGCCCAACCGGAGCCCTGCAAGCCGTTGGCGGCGGCGGTGAACTGTGCGCGGAACTTGTCGAACGATCCGAACTGGTCGTCGACGGCGGCGGCCAGATCGCCCGTGGGCTTGTCGCCGCCGTTGGGGGACAGGTTCTTCCACCAGATGGAGTGGTTGACGTGCCCGCCCAAGTGGAAGGCCAGGTTCTTTTCGTTCAGGAAGATTGCAGCGTGGTCGTCGCCGGCCCGTGCTTCTTCGAGCTTGGCCACGGCGTCGTTCACGCCCTTGACATAGGCCGCGTGGTGCTTGCTGTGGTGGATCTCGTTGATCTGACCGGAGATGTGCGGCTCCAGGGCGCCGTAGTCGTAATCCAAGTCCGGCAGTGTGTACTCAGCCACAGGGTTCCTTCCTTAAGTGATCGCGTGCTGGATCGGGGCCTGGTGTGCGCGCCCGCATGTCCGAGACAACATTGCTCCATTGCAGTGCCCACCGCAAGGATGCCCGACTGCAGGAAGGCCCACGGGGCTACATCAGCACGATCAGCGCCAGGACGCCGAGCAGTACCAATGCGATGGCGCCGGCGCGGAACAACGACATCAACTGGTCGTGGGTGTGTTCGGAGAACGCCGAGTGCCACTCGGGTGACGATGCGGCCGACCCTGGCCGCAGCGGACGCGATGTCATCACATGCTCCCTGACCTGCATAGACGATCTCTGGTTCCCGATCCGGAGGTGACGTGAGGATTGTCACAGCCCCGTCTTGTGATGCCGATCATAACGGTTTGCCAAAGCGCCCGACACCGGGTCCCCAGCAACCGGCTGTAAGGACGTCGGACTAGAACGGCAGGGGGTATCCGTCCCATTTGCTCGCGCCCTCAGAAGGCCTGTTGATCGGGGTCGGTCACGGTACCCGAGTTATCCCCAGTAAATTTCGGAAGCGACCAGATTCTGCGGTTCAGGCACTACGACAGGCGTGTCGGCCCTGTGGATGAACCTGTGGAAATTGTGGATAGTTCGAGGATTGCTGTCGGGCGTGCTGCCACGGCCTGAACTGCAACGTGCCAGCATGTACTCATGGACGATGTCGATGTAACCCATGTCGAGGTAGCAGAGGTTCCGGAGGTGCTGGGCGGGCCCGGTGACTCCGGCAAGGCTGTGATCCTGCTAGATGTGCGTGAATCTGACGAGTGGGCACGTGGCCACGCGGCCGGGGCTCAGCACATTCCGCTGGGCGAGGTGCCTGCGCGGCACGGCGAAATCGACCCTGATGCAATGCTGTACGTCATCTGTCACGCCGGCGGCCGCTCGTTGAAAGCAGCCCAGTGGTTGGCGCGCAACGGGTATGAGCCCATCAACGTCTCCGGCGGCATGCTGGCCTGGGTCGGTGCCGGACGCGCCGTGGTCACCGACGCCGGCGGCGCCTGAGGGCCCGTAGGCTGGTGCGGTGATCCAGGTCTGTTCCCGCTGTGCGACGCGGTGGAATGTGCGCGATCGCCGGCGTGAATGGTGCCCACGCTGCGGCGGAGGGCTGTTGGCGCCGACCGCCGATGCCACGGGCGGGCAATTGACGGCCGCTCGGCGGCCGCAGCCGGCCGGGTATCGCTGGATCGCGGTCCGGCCCGGCCCGGCGCCTAAACCGCGTCGGCAGCCCCCGCAGCTGGGGCCGACGCCGCACTACAACCATGTGCCCCGCTGGGGTCTGATCGAGGAATTTCCCGATCAGCACTTCGATCAGGCGGAACCGGTCAACGGGCCGTCGGTGGAGCTGGTGCGCGGCTCCGTGCGAGTCGCGATGATCGCGCTTGGCGTGGCGGCGCTGTTGCACGTCGTGCGTTACGCCCTGCTACTGATCAACCGTTCCACGCTGCTGAACCGATGGGTGGCGCTGGCCGGCACCTGGTTGCCGGTGGTCGCCAGTGTTGTCGCACTGTTCTCGGTTCTGGCTGTTGCGGTGGTACTGACCAACTGGCTGATCGCCCGCCGAGCCGCCGACTACCTGCGGGCTGGGTCATCCGAACCGCGTCGGCGTTGGGTGCTTTGGCTGGGTTGCCTGCTCCCGGTGTTCAATCTGTTCCGGGCGCCGGTCTTCGTGATGGAGCTGGCCACTGTTGAGCAGCGGGCCCGCGTGCTGCGTCGACCGGTCACGATCTGGTGGTCGCTGTGGGCCGCCGCCACTCTTGCCGTCGCGTGGTCGGCATGGCTCATGCCTTACGACGATCCGCAGGGCATCGCCGACAGCACCGAGATGACCACCATCGCCTATCTGTTGGGCATGGGCGCACTGGCCGCGGTCGATCGGGTGTACCAGGTGTTCGAGAAGGTGCAGGGCGACGCGCCGGTGCAGCGCTGGCTGCCGATCAGTGACGAACGGGCCGTCAGCACGGATGACGCTGCAGCCGAACCGGTCCAGGAGACACAGACTTCCGCCGATTCGGTCGTTCCGGTTGAGGGCACGACGGAGGAACCGGCAGCATAGGCCTATGAGTCAGGACGGTTCGCACACCAATGATTGCCACCCGTTCGTGGTGGCGCATCGCGGTGCATCCGCTGAGCGTCCGGAACACACTCTGGCCGCCTACGAACTGGCGCTGAGTCAGGGGGCCGACGGGCTCGAATGCGACGTCCGCCTGACCCAGGACGGTTATCTGGTGTGCATGCACGACCGGAAGGTGGATCGCACCTCCAACGGTTCCGGGCTGGTCAGCGAGATGACCCTGGCGCAATTGCGGGAATTCGACTACGGCAGTTGGCATTCGAGCGCAGCGACGGGCAGCGGACAAGGCGACACCGGGCTGCTTACCCTTGACGAACTGATCCGACTGGTCTTGGACTGGAATCGCCCGGTGAAGCTGTTCATCGAGACCAAACACCCGGTGCGCTACGGCGCACTGGTGGAAAGCAAGGTGCTGGCGCTATTGCACCGGTACGGAATCGCAGCGCCGGCATCGGCGGATTTGGCGCGCGCAGTGGTGATCTCGTTCTCAGCGGCTGCGGTTTGGCGGATCCGACGGGCTGCTCCGATGCTTCCTACCGTGCTGCTCGGCGAGACGTCCCGGTACCTGGGCGGCAGCGCCGCCACCACGGTCGGGGCGACGGCAGTGGGCCCTTCCATTGCGACGCTGCGGGAGCACCCTGAACTCGTCGACCATGCCGCGGCGCACGGACGGGCGCTGTACTGCTGGACTGTCGACCATTACGAGGACGTGCAGTACTGCCGTGAATTGGAAGTGGCCTGGGTGGCGACGAACCACCCAGGCCGCACCAAGGACTGGTTGCAGAACGGACTGACCGGAGCGGGCCGGGACCAGCCGGATCGTTAGAGGTTGCCGCCGGCGGCTTCGGGGGCAGTCGGGTCCGCCACACCGGTGCGAGCGAGTTCGCGGGCCACGAAATCCTCGAGGTTGAACAGGTTGTCGCCGGCGCGGTCGGCGATACGCACCAGAGTGGTGGTCGTCGAGACCTCTTCGACCTGCTCTTTGAGGAACCACTGCATGAACTGTTCGCCGAGGTAGTCGCCCTCCTCGCGAGCGACGCTGGCAAGCCGGCTGATCTGCTCGGTGACGGCGCGCTCCTGGTTGAGTGCCATCTTCAGAGCGTCGGTCGGTGAGTCGAAGGTGTTGCGCACGGGATCGATCCCGGGGATTTCGACTTCGATGTCGCGGTCCAGCAAGTAGTGCACCAGCATCATGGCGTGATTGCGTTCTTCGACGGCCTGGGCATAGAAATGCTTGGCCAGCTGGGGAAGGTCTTCTCCGTCGAAGTAAACGGCAATTGCAATGTATTGCTGGGAGGCACTGAATTCGCTGCGAATCTGCTCCTGCAACAGCTGGTGAAATTTCGTTTCAAGGCGCGTTGCATCGGTCATGAATAGCACGATAGTGCAGGTCAGACGGCTTTGTCATGGAAGGACTACCTAACGCAGGAAAGCGTATCCTTACCCGATGTGACCGCCACAACATTGTTTAATGCGAATTGCTGATCGGTGATTCAGGTAAGGCTTGGCTATACCGAGTTGAATCTATTTTGTGTGGTACTCAGTGCAACCAGGTCAGGTGCTGGGCGGCCAGTGCGTACCCGACGAACGCCACGGCGTCGATTACCCCATGGGCGATGATCAGCGGCCACAACCGGCCGGTGCGCTGCCAGGTGTACCCGAACAGCAAGCCCATGGCGACGTTGCCCAAGCCGGCGCCGAAGCCCTGGTACAGGTGGTACGAGCCGCGCAGCAACGCCGAAAAGACCATGGTCTTGGCCGGCGTGAACTGCAGTTGCCGCAACCGCGTCTGGAGGTATGCGACCACGATGATCTCTTCGGCCCAAGCGTTGGCGAATGCCATGAGCACCAGAACCGGTATGCGCCACCAGGTGTCGCCCAAGGTGCTGGGCACCACAGTGACCCCGATACCCAATGCGCGTCCGGCGAAATAGAGACCGAGTCCCGGCAGTCCGATCAGCGCCGCCAACCCCAGTCCGCCCAGCATGTCCCGGCGCGGGTCGAGCCGTCCCAGGCCGACTGCCGCAGGCCGAAAGCCACTGCGCCACAGCAGATATAGACCAAGGCAGCCCCAGGCGACCAGGTGGAAGATCGGACTGAGGTTCAGTGCCAGGTCGACCAGATCGATCGGAGAGCGGCGTTCGTTGAGCGCTACCTTCCGGCCGGACAGGCCGAGGATCACAGCCTCGGCGAGGCTGACCACCGCGGTGTAGGCGGACAGCCCGAACGTCACCGCCAGCACAATGGCGACCTCGATTCGCAGGGTGCGGCGCTCCTGCTGCGGATCGGTCATCGCAGATACGGTAACCGGCGCGCGACCTCAGATGCGTCGGGCGCGCAGTCCGTTGAGGAACGGGCAGCCCATCAACACCCGGATGGCCCGGCTCAGGCCTGGGACGTCATCGACCGGTTTGAGGAACGGCAGCCGAACGTCGTGGTCGCCGTCTTCGCGCTCCACCCGTAGCTGCATGCCGTACCGGTCCAGACCCAGCGGGCGCACCCGGCCGTGCCGCAGCGTCATGGGCAGTCGGTTGGCGAGTCGGTCGACAACCTCCCGGTGCGCCGATTCCAGATGCTGTAGCCAGTGGGATTCCATTCCGCAGAACGGGTCGGGCTGTGCGCTGAGCAACGCACCGACGCCGACCGACTCGGCCCCGGTGGCGTCAGCCACCACCACGGATTCGATCTCCAGCCCGAGCAGGACGTATGGCGCATCGTCATCAGTGTCCGGTGCGTTGTTCACTTGCAGCAGAGCGGGATTGGGATTTTCGGTGGCGACGAGGTCAAGCAGTGCGGGCACCTGGGTGGCGGGCACATCGCGCAGTCGGCCCCGGAACCAGACCAGCGACCGCACCGGCTCGCGCAGCGGCAGCGGCGCCAGGTCGGTCAGTTCCAGCATCGCCGGGATGCCGCTGGCGCCTGACGCGACGACGCCGCCGGCCAGCATGCTGTCGGCTGGGACGGTGACGGCCAGTGAACCGTCGGGCAGCAGGTGGTGAACGGGCGTGGCGGTTGGCTCTACACCGTCTGCGGCAAGCATGGCGCCGCAGGATCGGGCGCAGGCGCTGCGGACGCGTTCCGCCGTGGTCGGTGCTGTGGTTGTTGTCGCGCTGGTGCTCATATGCCGCCTTCAGTTAGTGAGGTAAGCCTAAGTTAACTATCGATGGAAATCGGCGCAAGGGCTTCCTGCGCGGCACGCGCATACGACTGGCCCGTAACGGGCGGGATCAGCCGTTAGGGTGGCAGCGTGGCACGCATCGCCTACCTCGGTCCGCGGGGAACGTTCACCGAAGCGGCCCTGCTGCAGATGGCGGACGCTGTGCCCGGCGGGCCGGATGTTGAGGCCGTGTCGTATGACAGCGCCGGAGCGGCCCTGGAGGCGGTGCGCACCGGCGACGCGGATTTCGCCTGTGTGCCGATCGAGAACTCCATCGACGGATCGGTGCTGCCCACCATGGACAGCCTGGCGTCGGGCGCTTCGGTGCAGATCTACGCCGAGTGCACCCTGGACGTGGCATTCAGCATCGTGGTGCGGCCGGGCACGGATAAAGCAGACGTGTCGACGGTGGCGGCGTTCCCGGTTGCTGCTGCCCAGGTGCGGCAGTGGTTGGCGCACCAGCTGCCCGCAGCCACGATCGTGCCGGCGATATCCAATGCTGGTGCTGCACAAGAGGTTTCCGAAGGGCGTGCCGACGCCGGGGTCAGTACGGCACTTGCCGCGGAGCTTTGGGGTCTGGCCACCCTGGCTGAAGGTGTCGTCGACGAGCCCAATGCACGTACGCGCTTCGTGCTGGCCGGCCGGCCGGGGTCACCGCCGCCACGGACCGGTGCCGACCGCACGTCGGTGGTGCTGCGGCTGCGCAACGAACCTGGTGCGCTGGTTGCCGCGCTGACCGAGTTCGCGATTCGCGACATCGATCTCACCCGGATCGAATCTCGGCCCACCAGAACAGGATTGGGCACCTACATCTTCTTCCTCGATTGTGTCGGGCATGTCGAGGACGACTTGGTCGCCGAAGCGCTCAAAGCGTTGCACCGTCGCTCTGCCGAGGTGCGCTATCTGGGTTCCTGGCCGACCGGGGTCGCTGCCGGCGCAGTGCCGCCGGCGACAGACGAGAGCACCCGGTGGCTGACGGATTTGAGGGCGGGGGATCGCGCATGAGTGGGCAGCGAGGAGCGAAGGCGGATCGCGCATGAGTGGGCAGCGAGGAGCGAAGGCGGATCGCGCATGAGTGGACGTTTGGTTCTTGTGCGGCACGGACAGTCCGAAGCCAACGTCGGCAAGCAGATGGACACCCGGCCCCCGGGTACGCGGCTGACTGAACTCGGGCACCGCCAAGCTCGCGAGTTCGCAGCGGACTGGCAGCATCCGGTCGGACTGGTGTTGCACTCGGTGGCTGTGCGCGCCGTGCAGACCGCCACTGATATCGCGGACCGACTTGGTCTGGAACCGGTGGAAGCGTGGGGCATCCACGAGGTCCAGGTGGGCGACCTAGAAGGCCGCAGCGACCAGGCGGCTATCGATGAGTTCAACGCGGTATACCGCCAGTGGCAGCAGGGCGCAGTGGATGTGCCGATGCCGGGCGGCGAGAGCGGCGGTCAGGTTCTGGATCGATACCTGCCGGTGCTGTCGCAACTGCGGATGAGATATCTCGATGACCACGACTGGGTAAGCGATATCGCGGTGGTTAGTCATGGGGCGGCGATCCGTCTGGTTGCCGCACACCTGTCCGGCGTCGATGTCGACTTCGCGCTCGGGAACCATCTGGCCAACACGGGCTCCGTGGTACTGAGCCCGACCACCGATGGACGATGGAGTTGTGTGCAGTGGGGATCAATAACCCCGCCGTTCTATCCCGGACACGAAGTGCCGGGCATCACCGACCCGATGGGCTGAAACCCGCTCAGCCCCAGCCTAATTCGTGTAACCGCTTGTCGTCGATGCCGAAATGGTGGGCGATCTCGTGGATTACGGTGATCACCACTTCCTCGACGACGTCCTGTTCGGTGTCGCAGATGTCCAGCAGCGCATCGCGGTAGATGGTGATGGTGTCGGGCAACGCGCCCGAATACCAGGAGTCACGCTCAGTCAACGCGGTGCCCTCGTACAGGCCGAGGATGTCGGGCTCCTCCGGATGGCGAGCCTCTACCAGCACCACGACGTTGTCGATGGCTGCTGCAAGATCGGGCGGGATCAGGTCGAGGGCATCGGAGACCAGATCGTCGAACCGTTGCGCCGGCATCCGCACGGCCATCTCGGGTTACTGGCCCGGGGCCGGAGGTGCTATGGGCTCCGCCGGTCCAGGCGGAGCACCTGCAGGCGGACCACCGGCAGGCGGAGCGCCTGCCGGCGGAGCCACTCCGGGCGGTGGCGGCACGTCGTCGCCCGCAGGCGGTGGCGGTGCGCCGTCGCCCGGGGGAGGGCCGTTGAGGAATGTGTTGCCCTGCGGTGGCGGTCCGTTTTGGCCCGATGCCCCGCCCGGAAGGTGCTGGTTGCCCTGCGTGCTCTGCTGGCCGGATTGCGACGAGCCGGACGAGCTCGATGAGTTGGACGAGGAGCCCGAGGAGCTTGAAGAAGAGCCCGATGAGGAGCTCGACGAGTTGCTCGGCGGCTCGACCACCGGAATTGGCGACAGATTCAGGCGCTCATCGGGAATCGCCGGTGGCGCTGCCGGAGGCTGTCCGTTGACCAGTAGTTGGCCCTTGGCGCTGTTGACCAGTGTCGACCAGCCGCCGTTGCCGATGGCCGAACCGATGCTGCACGAGACCTGCCGGCTGCCGGCCGACCAGCTCGGCAGTGCGATGGAGCTGTAAATCGGTGTCAAGGTGGTGGTGCGCAGCTGTACCGGAGCCAGATACGCGTCGGTGATCTTGGTGCACTCGTCCTTGAGGTAGCCCAGCTGATCAGGTTCGGCGGGCAGAGCGTCGTGGTACTTGTCGGCGAGGTTGACCGCTCCGGTGACCTCCATCGAGTGCGGAGTGGAGCAGTCGACCGGGATGTCGGTGAGCTGATTGGTGGCCGGATCGATGCCCAGGCAGGTGCCGGCCGGCCAGACCTTCGACTGATCGACGTCAGCGACCCTGCCCTTGTACGGAAGTTGGTGGTTCTCGGGACCGAGAAGCTGCAGGCCGCACAACACGTGGCGCTCGCCCTTCTGCTTCCAGGTCTGTTCGCCGGGCATGACCAAGCTCACGCTGAACTTGCCGTTCGGGTCGAACCGCGGACCCAGGTACTGACGTGCGGCGTTCTGGCACTGTTCCTGCGCCATCTGGTGGGTCCGGGCCTCCGACGGCGGCGGCGCGTCATGGCCGTACTCGCTGCCGGGGAACGTCGACAAGTCCAGAGACTGGGCGACCTCGAATCGGTGCTCGTCCTTGCAGTCGACGATGCTGATCGATCCCGGGGAATTGGCCGGCCAGTTCAGGCAGTCACCGGGCTTTGCGCGGTCGAAAGTCTCGCTGACCCGCGCGGTATTGACCCGGTTGGTGTGCAGATTGAGTCCGGCGGGTCCTTCGAAGTTGCTGGGCGTTAACGTCAGGACGCCTGCGATGAGCAGACCACCGAGGGCAGCGAGCAGAAGCGTGCGCTGAGTCTTGGTGGCATGCAATCGTTGCCACCAAGGGGGTGTTTTCTTCGGCGGCTCCGATTGGGTGGTGAGGCCCGGTTCGACCGCCGTGGGTGCGTCCAACATCGCCTCCATTGTGACAGGCGTGTCGGGAGCTGTGACAAGTGTTGCAGCTATAATGTTATGTGGCTGTGCTCGGCGGCCGGTACATGTCGCCCCGAGATTCCAAGCCAGCGCCGCCGAAAGTAGTGTGACGGCCGTGATCGACCTCAAGTTGTTGCGCGAAGATCCTGACCGGGTGCGCGCGTCGCAACGGTCCCGTGGCGAAGACCCGGTCCTCGTCGACGCGTTGCTGGCGGCCGATGCGCAACGCCGTGCTGCCGTGTCCTCCGCTGACAATCTGCGCGCGGAGCAGAAAGCAGCCAGCAAGCAGGTGGGTGCGGCCGCGCCGGACGAGCGGCCGGCGTTGCTGGCCAAGGCCAAGGAGCTGGCCGAACAGGTCAAGGCCGCGGAAGCCCAGCAGGCCGAGGCGGAAAAGGACTTCACCGCAGCGCATATGGCGATCGGCAACGTCATCATCGACGGGGTGCCCGCCGGCGGCGAGAGCGACTTCCAGGTGCTCGACATTGTGGGGACACCCACTGAGATCGAGAACCCGCGCGACCACTTGGAACTCGGCGAAGCGCTCGGTGTGCTCGACATGGAGCGCGGTGCCAAGGTGTCCGGATCGCGCTTCTACTTCCTGACCGGGGTGGGCGCGCTGCTGCAGCTCGGCCTGCTGCAGCTGGCGGTGCGGCTGGCCACCGAGAACGGCTTCACCCTGATGATCCCGCCGGTCCTGGTGCGGCCAGAAGTGATGCGCGGCACCGGATTCCTGGGTGCGCACGCCGACGAGATCTACCGGCTCGAAGCCGACGACATGTATCTGGTCGGGACCTCGGAGGTGCCGCTTGCCGGCTACCACGCCGACGAGATTCTGGACCTGTCCGACGGCCCGCTGCGCTACGCCGGATGGTCGTCGTGCTTCCGCCGGGAGGCAGGCAGTTACGGCAAGGACACCCGCGGCATCATCCGGGTGCACCAGTTCGACAAGGTCGAGGCGTTCATCTACTGCAAGCCTGAGGACGCCGAGGCCGAGCATCAGAAGCTGCTCGGTTGGCAGCGCGAGATGCTGGCCGCCATCGAGGTGCCCTACCGTGTAATCGATGTTGCTGCAGGCGATCTGGGTTCCTCGGCAGCGCGCAAGTACGACTGTGAGGCGTGGGTGCCCACCCAGCGGGCCTACCGCGAGCTGACCTCGACGTCGAACTGCACCACGTTCCAGGCGCGCAGGCTGTCCACGCGGTACCGCGACGAGAACGGCAAGCCGCAGATCGCCGCGACACTGAACGGCACGTTGGCCACCACTCGCTGGCTGGTCGCAATCCTGGAGAATCACCAGCAGCCCGACGGCAGCGTCCGGGTGCCCGAGGCGCTGGTGCCCTACGTCGGAAAGTCGGTGCTGGTTCCATGATTTCACTTGATTTCGCCGAATTGCGTACCTGGTTCGGCTTCGGTGTGGCGGGCAACTTCGCCGGCCATCTCGAACAGGCCGGGGAGGCAGTCGATTTCGTCAACGTGAAGTCCGATGGGGTTGCCCCCAAAGGGATTTTTCCGTGGTATGCGCCGGGTAACGACACCTTCCTGGGTGAGTTCCCGTTGTCGTCGGACACCGTGCAGCTGCCGGTCAGTGACACGCCGCTGAACCTGCAGATCGAACCTGAGGTCGCATTGGCTTGCGAGGTCTCGTGGTCCGGGGACCGGGTCGTCGGGCTGCAGCCGTTTGCGCTCGGGGCATTCAACGATTGCTCGATCCGGCGGCCGAATGCACCCAAGATCAGTCATAAGAAGAATTGGGGCCCGGCATCCAAAGGTGTTGCGGCGAAGTTCTTCCCGATCAGTGACCTGTCGGCCGACGGACCGACGGCAACGCTGCGGCTGGCCTGCTTCCTGGACGACGGCAGCGGCGTAGAGCAGGCATACGGCATGGACAGCGCACTGCTGGGCTACTCGTATTACGGCCAGCAGCTGCTGGACTGGATCGTCGACCGGCTGGCGAACCAAAAAGGTTCCGCTGATACGCCTTTGGAGGACGTCGGCGCACTGATGGTGGCCAGTGGGCATCCGTCGCATCTGTTGGTCGGCATTGGCTCCACGCGCTATACCGAGCTGGGTGAATCGACTTACCTCAAGCCGGGAGATCAGTCCATCGTGCGGGTGTATGACACCGCGTCATCGGCGGTGTCCGAATTGCGGCAGACGGTACGGGCTGCGGGTTAGCCGCGCTTGCACCGACTTACGGCGCCGGCTCCGCGCCGCACTGGGCAAGCGTCGGCGTGGAGAACGTGACGGATCCGACGCCGCCCAGCGTCATCCCGTTGTCGGCGAGCGTCATAGCCGTTGAATACCGGCAGGTTTGAATTCCGGTCAGTCCGGTGAGGAATTGGACGTCGTAGGTGTAGATGAAGGCACGCACGAGTTGATTTGCGTCCCAAGGCACATCCAGTGCGAAGCCCAGCGACGACCCTGACCTGGCATTGAGTATGCGTGGACCCACTTCACCGATGCCGGGAGTGAGGTTGAACGGTCTGCCGTCAGGCTTGGTGCCCGCCACGCTGACGCTGGTGATCCGATATCCGGTGGACCCGGACGGGACGCCCTGACCCCTTCGGATGTTGGTGCTGAACAGGATTGAGTAGTTGGTGCCACCCACAATCGCTGTCGTACTGAAGCTCGTCGCGGTGAACTGCTGCGGAAGCTGAGCTGCGCAGTTGCCGACCATGCCGGATGGATCGCTGCATTCCGAGGGAGCCGCCAAAGCCACTGGTACAACCATCGCAGCACCGACGGCAGGCACGGACAGAGCGGCCCCGCGGATGAATCTGCGGCGGGAGAGTGCACGCGCTGAACTGATGGTCATTGGACGTCCTCCTCGTTGGCTCGTACCCCGACCCGCTGTACCGAACTTACAACGATGACCACGCCATCGCGGGAATTCCAAGCCGGACTTACTCCCGGCCCGCCAACAACTCGTCCAGCACCCGCACGAACTCACCGGGCCGTTGCGGGGTAAAAGCCGGCGACGGGGTGCCGTCTTCGACATCCAGCACCACCAACGTCGACTTGATCGGCCGCCAGATGTCCAGCGGCATCCAATGCGCCGGGTTGGTGCTGCCCCAGATGCGGAACCGCTCCAGGAACAGCCCCAGCGGTTCGGACCGGTAACCGCGCACCGAGCGTAGCGGAATGATCTTCGACGTCCCGGAGGGAAAGTGGTAGCGCCGCAAGGTGATCGCCTCGCGGTCCAACTGGATCATGCCATCGTCGTACTGTGGACCTCTCACAATTTGGTGCTCCGCAGTTCATGACCCTTGGACGTCAAGCAGCGTCCGTTCTCCAGATTCCATTGCCAGCCATGCAGATTGCAGGTCAGCGTGGTGCCCTCGACCACGCCGAACTTCGACAGGTCGGCCTTCAGGTGCGGGCAGCGGCGCTGAATCTCATAGCCGTCCAGTTCGATTGACGCCGATGTGTCGTGCGCCTCGGCGAACCAGCCGTCTGCATAGGCGATGCGCTCATCGGTCAGGCACTTGAAGAACGTGTACAGGTACTCGTTGTAACCGCCGACCCGCCAGGCCTCGAACCGGGTGGACAGGAAGATGGTGTTCACCCAGTCGGGCTCGTCGTCGCGCAGCACGGTGCGTACCAATTCCGGCGCGATACCGAATCCGTAGCGGAACTTCTCATCTGGAATCGCCGAGCGCACAATACGTTTCGGGAAGTCCAGTACCACGGTCTCTGAATTTTTCCCGCTGCCGATCCTCAACTCCACCGGGTATCCGATGCCGTCGCAGATCTGGTCGCTCTGCGCCATGATCGGTTCGAACTTGGCGCGCAACGGCTCCAGCAGTGAATCACCGGAAGCTGGTGCCCACGAGGCTTTTTCAGCGGCAAGCACCGGCGCCATTCGCTGCGCGTACGCCTCGATGTATGCAGCTTTACCCGTGGTGAAGATCGCTTCGGCTTCGGTCTCCGAGACTGGGTGCTGCAGCGAGTCCAGCGAGGACCCGCTGAAGGCGGCGACCGTTCCCGGGATCATCAGCAATCCGCCATCGTGGCCATGCTGGCGCAGCTGGTCCAGGAACACCATCTGGTCGGGGAAGATGTTCGCCGGATCGTCGTGATCGTCGTTGAGCCAACGCAATTCGTCGTCCAGGAAGCACGGCGGCCCGGCCGACGGCACCACCCAGGTGGCCCCCACCTGCGCGATGTACTGGCGGCATCGGTCCATCTGGCGCTGCCGTTTCTGGGTGCCGAACGCCTCTTTGGCTCGGGCCGGCATGTCGTAGACCATCGGGTACCAGATGGCCCCCGAGTACTGCAGCATGTGTACGTCGACATGCCCGAACTCGGTCGCCAGCATGTCCAGATCGATCGGCCGGGCGTCGTTCATGTTGAAAGCGACAGTCTCGCCGTCCGATAGCACCAGGCCGGAGTCGCCGATCGGACCGTCGGCCGGCGCCCGCAACGCGATGATCATCACGTCAAGGTCGCCCTTGGGCCCGCTGACGGTGTGTTTGACCGAATCGGTGGTCTCGAAGAACTTGTGGAAGCCCAGCGCCTCCAGTTCACGGCGAAGGTCCGGAACCGGGAAGTCCGGCAGCAGCACCGTCGCGTCTTTGTTCACATGCGCGCGCAGGTGCTCGGGGTCGAAGTGATCCTTGTGCAGGTGGCTGACATAGAGGTAGTCACAGTCGCCGAGGGCATCCCAGTCCAGTTGGCTGTTGTCCGGGAACGGAAACCACGACGCGAAGTAGGCCGGGTTCACCCACGGGTCGCACAGAATGCTGCCCGCCGCGGTGTCGATCCGGAATCCGGCGTGTCCGACGCTTGTGACCTGCACAAATACCCCTAATTGCAATGTTGGCTCGCGAGCGAGTCTAGCCGGATTCCGGCGCGTCCCAGAGTGAGCGGTAGTAGGCGATGCGCTCGTCGTCCCGGGCGACCCCGTACGCGTCGAGCAACGCGGCCTCGTAGTTCCCGGGATAGTTCCAGTCCAGCGACATGGTCGCGATGGCCAGGTCCGCCCAGCGGTCGGCGATTCCGAGATCGCCCAAATCCACGTGCCCGACGAACTGCCCGGCGTCGTTCATCAGGGTGTTGGGCGCGCAGGCGTCACCGTGACAGACGACCAACCGGTCCGGCACCGGACCCGGCGTCACCCAGGACGGTGGCCCGAACGGGCAGCCCGCCACCGGCAGTGCATCGTGCATGATTCGCAGGCCGGTGCCGATCGCCCGCGCTGCGGTCTCGGGATCGGCACGCCACAGCGGATCGACGGCGGAACGGCCCCGCAGCCCGGCGGTGCGCAACCAACCGGGCCCCTCATCAAGTACGCGCGGAGCGGAGACGAACAGACCGGCCCAGCGCAACCGCACCGACTCCGCGGTCAGCAGCGCCGCGTGTTCGGCCGGATAGGTTTTGACGAACTCAGCGCCCGCGCCGATCGAGAACGTCACACCGCCCAACTCGTTGACCCACACTGGAGTCACTGTGCGGCCGTCGGCCTGCGAGGTAACCACGTCAGGGATCGGCATCGGTCCGTCGGGAAATGTCACCTCGACGACCTTTCCACGCAGTGTGCCGGTGGGCGGCACTAGGCTGACCGATGTGGAACCGGTATACGGCACCGTCATCGTGGCCGCGCGCACTCTCTGGCGACTGCAGGGTCTGAAGTTCACCGTCGAAGGTGTGGAAAACCTGCCGATCACCGGGGGCGCCGTGATCGCCATCAATCACACGGGTTACCTCGACTTCACGTTTGCCGGAAGGCCCGCGCTGATGCAGGGGCGGGGCCGCAAGGTCCGCTTCATGGCCAAGAAGGAGACGTTCGACAACAAGATCACCGGCCCCATCATGCGGGGCTGTCGGCACATCTCGGTGGACCGCGGAAGTGGTGGCGAATCGTTCGTCGAGGCCGTCGAGGCACTCAAGGCGGGCGAGTTGGTGGGGGTGTATCCGGAGGCGACCATCAGTCGCAGCTTCGAGATCAAGCAGTTCAAGTCCGGCGCCGCTCGCATGGCGATCGAGGCGGACGTCCCGATCGTCCCGCACATCATCTGGGGTGCTCAGCGGATCTGGACCAAGGGCCATCCGAAACACCTCGGGCGCACCAAGGTGCCCATCGCGATCAAGGTCGGGGAGCCGATCTACCCGACTCTGCCCGCAGCCGAGTTGACTGCGCTGCTGCACGCCCGCATGCAGCACCTGCTTGCTGAGGTCGAGGACGCGTACGGGCCGTATCCGCCCGGCGAATACTGGGTGCCGCACCGGTTGGGCGGCTCGGCGCCGACGCTGGCCGAGGCCGATCAGATGGACCTTGAGGACGCCCGACAGAAGGCAGAGCTCCGCGCGCGGGAGGCCGAAGGGCAGCCGGAGTAGCCGATGGAACCGGTTTACCGCAGCCTGGAGATTGCGGCCAAGACAGCAGTTGCCGTCACCGGCGCACACATCACTTACCAAGGGCTGGAACATATTCCGTCGACCGGTGGAGCTGTGATCGCAATCAATCACACCGGCTACGTGGACTTTCCGGAGGCGACCATCAGTCGCAGCTTCGAACTAAAGGACTTCAAGACCGGAGTGGCGCGGATGGCGCTGGACGCAGACGTGCCGATCATTCCGGTGATTGTCTGGGGCGTGCACCGATTTTGGACCAAAGATCATCCGAAAGACCTGGGGCGCAACAAGTTTCCCGTAAATGTCCGGATTGGTGCGCCTTTGCCGCCGGTCGGTACCGTCGATGAGGTGATGGCCGTGCTGCGCGACACCATGACCGCGCAACTGCATGCGATGCAGGATGCCTACCGGCACCCGGCGGGTGAGTACTGGGTGCCCCGCCGGTTGGGCGGCGGAGCGCCGACAGAGGCCGCGGCGCTGGACCAGGCCGAGTTCGCCCGACGGGAGGTCCGGTAGTGCTGCCCGCTCTGATCGCCACCGATATCGACGGCACACTGCTCGACGACGGGGAGAATGTGACGCCGCGGACCCGCGCTGCCGTACATACCGCGGTCCGTGACGGCGCCGGGTTCGTGCTGGCCACCGGACGACCGCCGCGGTGGATACCTCCGGTGGTTGATGCCCTTGGGATGGCGCCGCTGGCGGTGTGTGCCAACGGCGCGGTCATCTACGACGCCGCAACCGACCGGATTGTGTCGGCACACACTCTGGCTCCTGATGCGCTGGCCGAACTCGCCGAAATCGCCAGGCGGGTCATACCTGGAGTGGGGTTGGCCGTCGAGCGAGTGGGCCGCAGCGCATTAGACGAGTCGATACCGCAGTTCGCCAGTTCCCCGGGCTATGAGCACGCCTGGCACAACCCGGACAACACGGAGGTGTCGGTCGAAGACATGCTCAGCGTGCCGGCGGTGAAGCTGTTGATCCGTAAGGCCGGTGCCCGTAGTTCGGACATGGCCGCAGCGTTGGCCCCGCACGTAGGGCTGACCGGTGACCTCACCTACTCGACCAACAACGGCCTGATCGAAGTGTTGCCGCTGGGTCTGAGCAAGGCCACCGGCGTTGCGGAAATTATTGCCCCGCTGGGGATTACCGCCGATGACGTGGTGGCTTTCGGTGATATGCCCAACGATGTGCCGATGTTGGCCTGGGCCGGGTTGGGCGTGGCGATGGGACATGCGCACCCCGAGGCGTTGGCCGCCGCCGATGAGGTCACCACTGGCAACAACGACGACGGGGTGGCCCGGGTGCTCGAACGCTGGTGGCTGTAGTTGGGTAACGAGTAGCCCTGAGCGTCAGCGCACGTCGATCCGGCGGAACCGCTCCAGTTGCACCGGCTCGTTCTTGGTCGGCGGTGGAAGTTCTAGCGGCACACCGTCGATGACTCGGGTGACGGTGCCCTTTTCACGATCGAAGTTCAGGGTGCCGTGCTGGAAGTTCTGCACGACCCACAGCGGCTCCTGGATTTCCCCGCTGGTTGGCAGGCCCAGCGCTCCGCGCTCGAAACCCAGTGTGCCCCAGGCGTCGTAGAGCGCACCGGTCAGCGGCTGGGCGCCGGTGGCCGGGGACCAGTACATGGCGCCGTGTTCGAATGTCGCGTACCGGGTGCCACCGTAGGCGGATGCTTCCGGTGAGGTCGGCACACCCAGGGCGCCGGTGGCTGCGCCCATGGCTTGCCACCTGTCGTAGATAACCCCGCCGCGCAGCATCTCGGTAGCGCTCAAGGTTCCGGGCGCGGCATTGAAAGATGCTGCGATGTCCCGTAATTCGCCCATCGCGGCATAGGCTGCGTTGCCTGGGCAGTCGGTGTTCCCGACGTCGCGGTGGGTGAAGATGGTGGGCAGGGTGGGGGTGGCGCCGGTGGGGAAGTGGGTGAATTCACCGCCGGTCGAGGTCAGTGTCACGTTGCCAAGGGGGTTGACGTGGTCCAGGCTGAGCCGCCAACCGATCAGTCGTCCGATGGTGCGCAACTGGATGGGCGTGGGTGGGACGGTATCGAAATCGCCCAGCATGGCTACGCCGAAGGTGTTGACGTTGAAGCCACCGGTGTGCGAACCCTCGACCGGTTTCGTCATGCCGCCGAAGCGCCCCTCGAAAACCTGCCCGTACTTGTCCACCAGCGCGTTGTAAGCGATGTCGCACCAACCCAATTCGCGGGTGTGGTACTCGTAAATCGATCGCACGATACCGGCTGAATCCTCGGGGGTGTATTCATTGCTGCCGGCGGTGTGGTGCACCACGGCGGCGCGAACTCCTCGGTCGTACACCGGGTTCCCGCAGCGCATGCCTTCGTTTGCGCCCCACTGGGCTCGGCTGATGATGTTCGGTGGCTGGTTGGGCGCAGCAACCGCGGCGGGTGGCTGCCACTGCATGTCCGCGGGTGCCTGCGGTGGACTGATCAGCACCGCCTTGAGGCTCGGGCCAAGGGGCTTTTCTGAATCGACCGGTCGATAACCGAGTCCGGGGCCGGACGGCTTGTCAGGGCCGGACGGTATCGGAGCTGCCCCGGCGGGGCGGGTCACCGAGATCTGCACGGTGTTGGTGCGACCGACGAACACGGGTTCGGTGCCGTGGGTGGTGCTGTGTGGATCGCCAACTCCGTCGGGCGCTTCGACCGAATACCAAGGGCCCCAGGAACCGTCGGCCCGTTTGGCGCGAACTTGTGCCGAGGTGCCGTCGAAGTCAGACGCGGTGAGCGCCACCAGTGAAAACGGAGTGTTCTGGTGGATTTCTCGGACCGTAACCCCGCCGGCGACGCCGGCCAGCGGTTTCTCGTTGAATTGCGGCGCGGTCGACGCGGGGGCCGGATCGTGTGTCTCATTGATGATCGCGTGAGTCGCCAACGGCAGCACCAGGGCTGTCGCCGCCACGGCGGACAGCAGTATCGGCGGTGCGGGGCGACGAGGTGGCACGGCCCGATGTTACGTATGTGTCAGGTGTTACCAGTGTTTCGACACGGGCTAATTGCCTGTTGATCTGCCGTCAACCTGCAACGGCACCGCAGAGCCTCTTCAGAGTTGGCTTCTGCGGTGCCGTTTTGGTTGCAGGACTCAGCGGTTATTTCAGGTCGGGGTCAGGCAACCGGTGCGGCGAGCGGGGCCGCCGCTGCTGCCGCGGCCGGAGCTGCCGCTGCCGCCGGGGCTGCCGCTGCCGGGACTGCTGCGCCACCGGACTTCACTGCGGACATGATGGCCGGCATGACCATCCCCTTGAGCAGGTCGATGGCCTGGGTGGCACCGAGCTGATTGGCCACGTTGGTCAGATCGCTGACCAAGCCGCCGCCCCCGCTGCTGCCGCCGAGGCCCTGACCGCCGCCAAGACCGGCCGACGGGTCACCCAGGATCGGGTAGGTGCCAGCGGGTGAACCGCCCAGCCCCTGGCCGGCGCCGAGACCCAGACTTGCGTTGGGGTCCGTCATCGGCATGTCAGCGCCGCCCAGACCGGCCGGGCTCAGGCCGGTGCCGACCGGAGGCGTGCTCAGACCTGGCGAGGTCAGCCCGGCCGGGCTCGTGCCGGGTGTGCTCAGGCCGGGAGCCGTCATTCCGGGAGCGGTAACCCCGGGCGTCGACGGCGTGGTCAGGCCGCCTGTGCTCGGCAGTCCGGCCGCAGGGGTCAACCCAGGTGAGGTCAGACCCGGCGAGGTCAGCCCGGGCGAAGTGAGGCCAGGCGAGGTCAGGCCCGGTGCCGTCGGGGTCAGAGCGTTCGGCGCGGTCAGGCCGCCCGGTGCGGTCAGGCCCGCGCTCGGCATGCCCGCCAGTGGGTTGGGGGAGCTCTGAGATGCGCCACCCATGATGTTCGGCAGGTTGACCCCGAACTGGGACAGTCCCTGGGACAGCGCGGACATCACTTCGTTGGGCAGGTCAGTGACCAGGGCAGCCCGGACGAATTCCCGGTGTTGTGGTGCGGGATCGGCCGGGGTGGTTTCGGCGACCGCCACGAGTGCGATCGGACTTGCGACGGCCACTGCGGCGACTGCGCTCATGGCTGTCGAGAGCTTGCGTCGACGTCGATTCGGCACGGAAGTCTCCTCAATATCTACGAACGGTGTGGCATGACTGCTCACGCGTTTTGATGTAGGTGACGGCATCTCGACTGGCGGCCAAGTCGTCAAATCACCGACGCAATCGATGGTACGGCTGTGACTACTGAGACCGGAGTGGCGATGCAGAATCGTGAGCGAATTGCGATCTGCGGGGGCGAAACGGGCCAACCGGGTGTTTTCAGGGCGCGCGGCCCTCGTCGGATACCCTGAGTGCCGATGACCTCCCCTGATCCCCGGGGCGCCGGGACACAATCCTCTGGCCCCTATGACCTGATTGTCGTCGGCTCCGGATTCTTCGGCCTGACGATCGCCGAGCGGGTAGCCACTCAACTGGGCAAACGAGTCCTGGTCGTTGAGCGGCGCGCACACATCGGCGGCAACGCCTACTCCGAACCCGAGCCGCAGACTGGCATCGAAGTGCACAAGTATGGTGCACATCTGTTCCATACATCCAATCAGCGGGTGTGGGACTACGTGCGCCAGTTCACCGACTTCACCAACTACCAGCACCGCGTCTTCGCGCTGTACGACGGGCAGGCCTACCAGTTCCCCATGGGACTAGGTCTGGTCTCGCAGTTCTTCGGTAAATACTTCACCCCGGACGAGGCCAAGGCGCTGATTGCCGAGCAAGCTGCCGAGATCAACACCGAAGACGCCCAGAACCTCGAAGAGAAGGCCATCTCGCTGATCGGCCGGCCGCTGTACGAGGCCTTCGTCAAGGGCTACACCGCTAAGCAGTGGCAGACCGACCCGCGCGAGCTGCCGGCCTCCACCATCAGCCGGCTTCCGGTGCGCTACAACTTCGACAACCGCTATTTCAATGACGCCTACGAGGGTCTGCCGGTTGAGGGATACACCGCCTGGCTGCAGAACATGGCAGCCGATGACCGCATCGAGGTGCGGCTGAACACCGACTGGTTCGACGTCCGCAATGGCCTGCGCGCTGAATCGCCGACTGCGCCGGTCGTCTACACCGGGCCAGTAGACCGCTACTTCGACTACTCCGAGGGGCGATTGGGTTGGCGCACCCTCGATTTCGAGGTTGAGGTATTGCCAACCGGTGACTTCCAGGGTACTCCGGTGATGAATTACAACGACCCGGACGTACCGTTCACGCGAATCCACGAGTTCCGGCACTTTCATCCCGAGCGGAAGTATCCGACCGACAAGACCGTCATCATGCGGGAGTTCTCGCGGTTCGCCGACGCCGACGATGAGCCGTATTACCCGATCAACACCGACACCGACCGCGCGATCCTGGCTGCGTACCGGGCGCGTGCCAAGTCGGAGACCGAAGAAAACCGAGTGCTGTTCGGGGGCCGTTTGGGCACCTACCAGTACCTCGACATGCACATGGCCATCGCCAGTGCGCTGAACATGTACGACAACGTCCTGACGCCGCATCTGCGCGACGGCGCGGCACTCGGCGACGCCGGTACAGAAAGTAGCTGACCATGAGCGACATTCCCTCTGGCGCACTGGCAGCGGGGCAGTCCCGTGCCGTGAGCTTGCTGTCCCGCGTCATCTTGCCGCGCCCGGGCGAACCGCTGGACGTCCGAAAGCTGTACATCGACGAATCGACCACCAACGCCCGTAGGGCCCACGCGTCGAGCCGCACCACACTGGAAATCGGTGCGGAATCAGAGGTTTCGTTCGCCACCTACTTCAACGCGTTCCCGGCGAGCTACTGGCGGCGGTGGTCGACGCTGACCTCGGTCGTGCTGCGGGTCGAGCTGACCGGCGCGGCGCGAGTGGACGTCTACCGGTCCAAGGCCACCGGTGCGCGCATCACCGTCGGTGGTGCTCCCATCGTCAGCACCGGGGACGAGCCGGCCGCAATCGAATTCGAGATCGATCTGACCCCGTTCGAGGACGGCGGGTGGATCTGGTTCGACATCACCACCGACACCAAGGTGACGGTCCACAGCGCCGGCTGGTACGCAGCCACCCCCGCCCCCGGCCGGGCCAACATCGCGGTCGGCATCCCCACCTTCAATCGGCCTGCAGACTGCGTCAACGCGCTTGCCGCACTTACTTCGGATCCGTTGGTGGACGAGGTGATCAGCGCCGTAATCGTGCCGGATCAGGGCACCAAGAAAGCCAAGGATCATCCCGGCTTCGAGGCCGCGGCCGCCGCTCTTGGCGACCGCCTCTCGATCTACAACCAGCCCAACCTGGGTGGTTCGGGCGGCTACAGCCGCGTCATGTTCGAGGCACTGAAGAACACGGACTGCGACCAGATCCTCTACATGGACGACGACATCCGCATCGAGCCGGATTCGATCCTGCGGGCGCTGGCGCTCAACCGGTTTGCCAAGTCGCCCACCCTGATCGGTGGCCAGATGCTCAACCTGCAGGAGCCATCACATCTGCATGTGATGGGCGAGGTGGTCAACCGCGACAACTTCATGTGGACCAACGCGCCGTACACCGAGTACGACCACGACTTCGCCAAGTACGCGCTCGATGACGTCGAGGAGAACCGCAGCAAGCTGCTGCACCGCCGCATCGACGTCGACTTCAACGGCTGGTGGATGTGCATGATCCCGCGCCAGGTCGCCGAGGAACTCGGCCAGCCGCTGCCGCTGTTCATCAAGTGGGACGACTGCGAGTACGGTCTGCGGGCCGCGGAGCACGGCTACCGCACGGTGACCATGCCGGGTACGGCGATCTGGCACATGGCGTGGAGCGACAAGGACGACGCCATCGACTGGCAGGCGTACTTCCACCTGCGCAACCGGTTGGTGGTGGCGGCCCTGCATTGGGACGACGACGTCAAGGGGCTGCTTGCCAGCTCAATCAAGGCGACGCTCAAACACCTTCTGTGCCTTGAGTATTCGACGGTTGCCATCCAGAACCAGGCGATCCAGGACTTCCTGGCCGGGCCGGAACACATCTTCTCCATCCTGGAGTCGGCGCTGCCGGAAGTGCGTTCGATGCGGGAGTCCTTCCCGGACGCGGTGGTGGTGCCCGGGGCCACTGCACTGCCGGCGCCAACAGGCCGGCGCCGGGTGCACAAGCCACCGGTGTCGTTGCCGGCCATCGGATTCCGCCTCGGGCTCGGTGTGCTGCACCAGTTGCGCCGGGAGAACCCCGAGCACCACGAGCGGCCCCAACTCAACGTCGCCACGCAGGATGCACGATGGTTCCTGCTGTGCGGGGTAGATGGCGTAACGGTCACCACCGCCGACGGGCGCGGTGTGGTCTTCCGTCAGCGGGACCGCGCGAAAATGTTTGGGCTGCTTCGTGAATCGGCGCGGCACCACATTGCGCTGGCACGCAAGTTCAAGCGTATGCGGCGGACGTACCGGCGGGCACTGCCCGTGCTGACCAGCAAGGAGAAATGGGAGACGGTCTTGCTGACCGCCAACACCGAGACGGCAGGCGCCAAGTGAACGACGACCTCAACGTCGCGCCGGTATCTGATGCGCCACGCGGTGAGGACGCAGTCCTGGTTGCCGTGCAGTCCGTACTCACCGGTCGGCCCGGCGTGCTCGCCGGCGCCCGCACGCTGTCGCACTTCGGTGAGCACAGCCTCGGTTGGCTGGGCGTGGCGGCGCTGGGCGCCGTGCTGCAGCCCGCGCGCCGGCGCGTATGGCTGACCGCCGGCATCGGCACCCTGCTGGCCCACGCGGCGGCTGTCGTCATCAAGCGGGTGGTCAAACGCGAACGGCCGAACCATCCGGCGATCGCGGTGAACGTCGGGACGCCGAGTCGGCTGAGCTTCCCGTCGGCCCACGCAACGTCGACAACCGCGGCTGCCATCCTGATCGGCCGGGTCACCGGACTGCCGCTGCCGTGGCTGTTGGTCCCGCCGATGGCGTTGTCCCGGTTGGTGCTTGGCGTGCACTACCCCACCGACGTGCTGACCGGCGTCGCAGTCGGAACAGCAGTCGCCGAGTCGGTCGGTGCGGTCTCGAAGAGGGTCAATAAGAAGGCGGATCGGGCATGAGCGAGCAGACCGAACAGCTTGGTCCGCCGAAGAACCTGGCGGCCGGCATCGTCAAAGCGCTGCGGCCCCGGCAGTGGGTCAAGAACGTGCTGGTGTTGGCCGCACCGCTGGCATCGCTCGGTGCGCAGGTCCACTACAGTTATGCCGAGGTGCTCAAGCACGTCGGTGTTGCTTTCGTGGTGTTCTGTCTGGCGGCGTCCTGTATCTATCTGGTCAATGACGCTCGCGATGTTGAAGCCGACCGAGTGCACCCGACCAAGCAATACCGGCCGATCGCCGCGGGCGTGGTGCCAGTGCCGTTGGCCTACGGATTGGCGGTCGCGCTCGGGGTTGCCTCGCTGGCCATCTCGTGGTGGCTCACGCCGAGCCTGGCGCTGGTCATGGCCATCTACATCGTCATTCAGCTGGCCTATTGCTTCGGCTTGAAGCATCAAGCGGTGCTGGATATCTGCATCAACTCATCAGGATTCCTGATCCGCGCCATCGCCGGTGGTGTCGCGGCCGGGATCCCACTGTCCAAGTGGTTCTTGCTGGTGTTCGCCTTCGGTTCGCTATTCATGTCTGCTGGAAAGCGGTACGCCGAACTGCAACTCGCCGAGCGCACCGGCGCCAAGATCCGTAAGGCGTTGGAGTCGTACACAAGTAGCTACCTGCGGTTCGTCTGGACGCTGTCGGCGACTGCAGTGGTGCTCTGCTACGGCCTGTGGGCTTTCGAAGGCGACAAGGGCCCGTGGTACGCGGTGTCCATGGTGCCCTTCAGCATCGCGATCCTGCGCTACGCGGTCGACGTCGACGGCGGCACGGCTGGCGAGCCCGAGGAGATCGTGCTGAACGATCGCGTGCTCCAACTGCTGGGGCTGACCTTGATCGGAACCCTTGGTGCCGCAATCTACTTCAGCTGAACCGGTACGCGACGCGCCCTCCCGGCAGTTGCTCCGCGGACCGGCCTACCCATACGGGCGGTCGGCCCGGCTGAGCCTGTGGTTGAGCGTGGTCGTATGTGCCGTGTTATTTGGCTGGGGTGCCTGGCAGCGGCGCTGGATTGCCGATGACGGCCTGATTGTGCTGCGCACTGTGCGAAACCTGTTGGCCGGCAACGGCCCAGTGTTCAACGCTGGGGAACGTGTCGAATCCAACACCTCGACGCTATGGACCTACCTGGTCGCATTCGCCTCTTGGGCCGGCGGCTCGGTGCAACTCGAATACGTCGCATTGACCCTGGCTTTGATCCTCAGCGTCACCGGCCTGGTCCTGATGATGCTGGGCACCGGCCGGTTGTACGCGCCGGGGCTGCGCGGTCGGCGGGCGCTGGTGGTGCCGGCCGGCGCATTGGTCTACATGGCAGTGCCGCCGGCCCGCGACTTCGCGACGTCCGGGCTGGAGAACGGCCTGATGACGGCTTATCTCGGGCTGTTGTGGTGGATGATGGTGTGCTGGTCGCAGGCGTTGCGGACCGAATCGGCGCGCCTCGCAACGGAACGCGCCGGTGAGACCGGAGGCAACGCCACCACTGTCCGGTTCGACGCCACGTTGGCCGCTGTGGCCGGCATTTCGGTGCTGGTCCGCCCGGAACTTGCGCTGATCGGCGGTGCCGCGCTGGTCATGATGCTGGTGGCGGCCCGGGGCAGGCGCCGCCGCGGAATCATCGTGCTGGCAGGTGGATTGCTTCCGGTGGCCTATCAGATTTTCCGAATGGGCTATTACGGACTGCTGGTGCCGATCACCGCCCTGGCCAAGGATGCGACCGGCTCGAAGTGGCCGCAGGGACTGGTGTACCTGTCCAACTTCAACCGCCCGTATCTGCTGTGGGTTCCGTTGATGCTCACCGCGGCCCTGGCCATCCTGTTGTTCGTCTCGCACAGTCGGCCGTGGTGGGGGCAGAACGCTCCGCGCGGCTACAGCCTCATAGCTCGACGTGTCCAAAGCCCAACGGCCGTAGTCATTTTCATGGTGGTAAGCGGTTTGGTGCAGGGGCTCTACTGGTTGCGCCAGGGCGGCGACTTCATGCATGGCCGGGTGCTCCTGGTCCCGTTGATGTGCCTGATGACGCCGGTCGCGGTGATCCCGATCGTGCTGCCCGACGGTAAGAACATCGCCCGCGAAGTCGGTTACGCACTGGCCGGCACGACGACAGCGTTATGGCTGGCCATCGTGGGATGGTCGCTGTGGGCGGCGAATTCCCCGGGACTGGGGTACGACGCCACCCGTGTGACGTACTCCGGCATCGTCGACGAGCGACGGTTCTATTCACAGGCCACCGGGCACGCGCATCCTCTGACTGCTGCCGATTATCTGGACTATCCGCGGATGCGGTCGGTGCTGGAAGCAATCGACAACACCCCGGTCGGGGCGCTGCTGCTGCCGTCGGGCAACTACGACCAGTGGGACGTGGTGCCTGCCATGCCGCCGCCGGTGCCGGATCCGAAGTCGCCGCCGCCACCGAACTGGTTCGAAAAAGGTCCGCACACGGTCTTTTTCACCAATCTGGGGATGATGGGCATGAACCTGCCGCTGGACGTGCGGGTGATCGACCAGATCGGCCTGGCAAACCCGATAGCCGCGCACACTGCCCGCTTGGACGATGCGCGGATCGGCCACGACAAGGATCTATTCCCGGATTGGGCTGTCGCCGAAGGTCCGTTCCTGCGCAAGTACCCGTGGATTCCGACGTACCTGGACGAGGACTGGGTGGCGCAGGCGGAAGTGGCGCTGACCTGCCCGGAGACTGAGACGATGCTCAGTTCGGTACGAGCTCCGATGGGGGTGCGAAGGTTCTTATCGAATCTTGTCAATGCGTTCACTTTTTCGCGGTATCGGATCGATCGGGTGCCGCTGTATGAGCTGTACCGCTGCAAGCTCGATGTGCCTCCGAAGCACTCCACCCCTTACACTGGCTTACCGGCTACCGGGCCGTGACTCCGGCGTATGTGCGCTGAGCTGGCCTGAAGCGTTGGTAACGCCGCCGGTTCGTGCGGCGATAACCATTCGGGTGTACACGCCCGGCCTGATCGCCACCTCAACGGCTGGGCGGTGATGAGGGTTGTCTACGCCGTCAAATGACAGATATGGGATAGGGAGCGGTATGAGTTTCGTTGGGAAGATGCGGCAGATGGCGAAGGCCATGCCGCGCCGGATGGCGGTTGCCGCTGTCGCCGCGGTGACGCTGCCCGGGCTCGTCGGCGTCGTTGGTGAAACGGCGACTGCAGGCGCATTCTCGCGTCCCGGTCTGCCGGTTGAGTACTTGCAGGTGCCGTCGGCCGGCATGGGCCGCGACATCAAGATTCAGTTCCAGAGCGGTGGCCCGAACTCGCCGGCCATCTACATGCTCGACGGTCTGCGTGCGCAGGACGACTTCAACGGCTGGGACATCAACACCGCTGCATTCGAGTGGTACTACCAGTCCGGCATGTCGATGATCATGCCCGTCGGTGGTCAGTCCAGCTTCTACAGCGATTGGTACGCCCCGGCCCGGAACAAGGGCCCGACGGTGACCTACAAGTGGGAGACCTTCCTGACCCAGGAGCTGCCGGCATGGCTGGCCGCCAACCGTCAGGTCAAGACGACCGGTGGCGCCGCAGTTGGTCTGTCGATGGCCGGTTCGGCCGCGCTGACCCTGGCCATCTACCACCCGCAGCAGTTCATCTACGCCAGCTCGATGTCCGGCTTCCTGAACCTGTCCGAGGGCTGGTGGCCGATGCTGGTCAACATGTCCATGGGTGACGCCGGTGGCTTCAAGGCCGAGGACATGTGGGGCAAGACCGAGGACCCGAACAGCGCATGGAAGCGCAACGACCCGATGGTCAACATCGCCAAGCTGGTGGCCAACAACACCCGCATCTGGGTCTACTGCGGTGACGGCAACCCGAGCGAGATCGGTGGCGACAACGTCCCGGCCAAGTTCCTGGAGGGCCTGACCATCCGCACCAACCGCACCTTCCAGCAGAACTACTTGGCTGCCGGTGGCACCAACGGTGTGTTCAACTTCCCGAACAGCGGTACCCACGACTGGGGCTACTGGGGACAGCAGCTGCAGGCCATGAAGCCTGACTTGGCACGCGTGCTGGGGGCTACCCCGCAGGCGTAACGCCTCTGGCAACGCTTTGAAGCTGACGGCGACAACCCGACAAGGGTTGTCGCCGTCAGCCGTCTGACCGGCCATTCGCAGACTGGCTTCCGGCACCTGCGACGGTCGTGATGTGGTTCACTACAAGCCGGGCGGGGGATGCCCGGCAATACTCTCCGACGACACGTGAACGAGTGAGGTTGGCATGGTGCTGCGATCTGCACGCGGGATGGTCCGGACGGTACTGACGGCAGCGAGTGCGGTACTGCTCGCGGCGGGGGTGCTCACCGGCACCGGCACGGCGCACGCAGCGGGCGTCGAGTATCTGATGGTGCCGTCTGGTGCCATGGGCCGCGACATCCCGGTGGCGTTCCAGGGCGGTGGCCCGCACGCGGTGTACCTGCTGGACGCGTTCAACGCCGCCCCGGACGTCAGCAACTGGGTGACTGCAGGCAACGCGATGAACACCCTGGCCGGCAAGGGCATCTCGGTGGTGGCCCCAGCGGGTGGCGCGTTCAGCTTCTACACCAACTGGGAGAACGACGGCAGCAAGCAGTGGGAGACGTTCCTCACCCAGGAACTGCCCGACTGGCTGGCCGCGAACAAGGGCCTGGCACCAGGCGGGCATGGCGTCGTCGGAGCGGCCCAGGGCGGCACCGCGGCATTGGCGCTGGCGGCGTTTCACCCCGACCGGTTCCGCTACGCCGGCTCGTTGTCCGGATTCCTGACTCCGTCTGCGACGGCCATGAACGGTGCGATCACCGCCGGCCTGGCGCAGTTCGGCGGCGTGGACAGCTACGGCATGTGGGGCGCGCCGCAGTTGGGCCGGTGGAAGTGGCACGACCCGGACGTGCACGTATCCCTGTTGGCGCAGAACAACACTCGCCTGTGGGTCTTCAGCCCTTCGACCCTGACCTGCAGTGACCCGGCGGCCATGATCGGCTACTGCGATCAGGCGGCAGGCAGCAACCGCGCCTTCTATTCGCATTACCGCCAGGTCGGCGGCCACAACGGCCACTTCGACTTCCCGGATGGCCCGCAGCACGACTGGGGCAGCTGGGCTCCGCAGTTGGGCGCCATGTCCGGCGAGCTCACCACCGTCATTCGCTAGCGTCAGTCAGCTACAGGGGCCGCCCTCGCAGGCCCGGTACCGTGGGGGCGTGCGCACTCAGATATCGCTCTGCGGCGCCGCCTTGATGGTCAGTGGGTGTTCATCCGGTATGGACGCTGTTCAGATGACCGCTGTCGCGGCGCGACCGGTGAGTCATGCCGCGACTCGGCCGGTCGCCGTCACGGTTTCGCCGCGGCAACAGGACTATCTCGATGCCGTACATGCCGCCGGTCTGCGCCCATTCAGTGATCTGATGGCACTGCGCATAGGCTCGTCCGTCTGCCAGGCCCGCGCGGCCGGGCAGAGCGATCAGGCCGTGCGCGGCTTTGTAGAACCACTCGTTCGCGAGGCCTCTGGGCGTGCGCAGCTGCGCCCAATAGCGGGCGGTGACGCCACGACGGCCGACTACATCCGGATCGCAACCGACCGACTCTGCTAGCAGGAGAATCTCACCCCACATGACCAAGACCCGTCAGCGCAGGCGCCATCGCATCCTCGCCATAGCCGCGGCCGGCGCAGTAGCGCTGTTGGTGATCGTCGTCGCCTTCGCGATCGTGGTGTGGACGCGGCAGCCGAACAAGCAGACCACGCAGGCGCCGCCGGGGGCCGTGCCGCCTTCGGGTTCGTCGGCACCGTCGTCGCCGTCCAAGCCTCGCCCGGAGTATCAGTCCGAGAGCTGCCCTGACGTGCAGGTGATCTCGATCCCGGGGACTTGGGAGTCATCGCGCGAGCTTGACCCGAACAACCCGACTCCGGCGTTTCCGCGTGCACTGCTGCTCAACGTCACCAACCCGTTGGGCCAGCAGTTCGGTTCGGACCGGCTGGCGCAGTACACCGTGCCGTACACCGCCGAATTCCATAACCCGTTCGCGGCGGACCAGCAGATGTCGTACAACGACAGCCGCGCCGAGGGCAGGAAAAAGGCTGTCCAAGCCATCACCGACATCAACAACCGCTGCCCCCTGACCAGCTTCGTGCTGATGGGCTTCTCGCAGGGTGCGGTGATCGGCGGGGATATCGCCAGCGACATCGGCAACGGCCGCGGGCCCATCGATCAGGACCTCGTCCTCGGGGTGACGTTGATTGCCGACGGTCGTCGGCAGGCCGATGTCGGTCAGGACCTCGGTCCGAACCCGGTCGGCCAGGGCGCCGAGGTCACCCTGCATGAGCTGCCGATGCTGGGGCCGCTGGGGCTGACCATGACCGGTCCGCGCAAGGGCGGATTCGGCGCGCTCAACGACCGCACCAACGAGATTTGCGGTACTGGAGACTTGATCTGCGCGGCGCCGGCCGAGGCGTTCAACGTGGCAAGCCTGCCCGCCACCCTGGAGACGCTGACCGGCAGCACGGCCGGTCCGGTACACGCTCTGTACAACACGCCACAGTTCTGGAATTTCAATGGACAGACCGCGACGCAGTGGACATTGGACTGGGCGCAGCGGTTGATCAACAACGCCCCGCACCCGAAACATGGCTGAGTTAAATAAGGGCGTTCGTTGTGGGCGCGGTGATTTGGCCGGCGAATATCCGTCGCCTAACATTAAGAGATAACTAAGAGTAGGGTCTGACGCCTGGCCAGCGGATCGCCGGATGGCGCCTCGCTACCGGCCGGTACGATTCATCTCGTTTGGCTGGGATTCGGCCAATAGATTTTCGCAGGATGAAGGCCGCGCGGCTGCGCTGTGACAGGAGAGTTTGATGGCGTTCCACAACCCGTTCATTAAGAACGGGAAGATCACCTTCCCGGACGGCGCCGGCATCGTGAAGCACGTTGAACGCTGGGCGAAGGTGCGCGGCGACCGGCTGGCATTCCGGTTCCTGGACTTCTCCACGGAGCGCGACGGCGTCGCCTGCGATCTGACCTGGGCGCAGTTCAGTGCCCGCAACAAAGCGGTGGCTGCGCGCCTGCAGCAGGTCACCGAGGTCGGCGACCGGGTCGCGATCCTGTGCCCGCAGAACCTGGATTACCTCGTCGCGATGTACGGCGCCATGTACGCAGGCCGCATCGCCGTGCCGCTGTTCGACCCGTCCGAGCCGGGCCACGTCGGCCGCCTGCATGCGGTGCTGGACGACTGCAAGCCGGCCGCCATCCTGACCACCACCGCTGCTGCCGAAGGCGTGCGCAAGTTCTTCCGCAGCCGCCCGGCCAGCGAGCGCCCTCGTGTCATCGCCGTCGACGCGGTCCCGGACGAGGTTGCCGTCACCTGGATCCCGTTCGACGACGTCGACGAGAACACCGTCGCGTACCTGCAGTACACCTCGGGCTCGACCCGCATCCCGACCGGTGTGCAGATCACCCACCTCAACCTGGCCACCAACGTGGTGCAGGTCGTCGACTCGCTGGAGGGCGAAGAGGGCGACCGCGGCCTGTCCTGGCTGCCGTTCTTCCACGATATGGGTCTGATCACCGCGCTGATCGCGCCGATGATCGGCCACAGCTTCACCTTCATGACGCCCGCGGCTTTTGTGCGCCGTCCGGAGCGCTGGATTCGCGAGATGGCCCGCAAGGACACCGACACCGGTGGCGTCATCTCGGTGGCTCCGAACTTCGCCTTCGATCACGCCGCGGCTCGCGGTGTACCCAAAGATGGTGACATCGATCTGTCCAACGTCAAGGCCGTGCTGAATGGCAGCGAGCCGATCTCGGCGGCGACCGTGCGCCGGTTCAACGAGGCGTTCGGCCCGTTCGGCTTCCCGTCCAAGGCCATCAAGCCGTCGTACGGCCTGGCCGAGGCCACGCTGATGGTGTCGACGACCCCCTCCGCCGCGGAGCCGACCATTGTGTCGGTGGACCGCGACTGCCTTAACACCGGGACCTTCGTGGTGGTTCCGGACGACTCGCCGAAGGCCGTCGCCCAGGCCGGCGCGGGCCGGATCGGCGTGGACGAGTGGGCCGTCATCGTGGACGCCGAGACCGCCACCGAGCTGGCCGACGGTCAGATCGGTGAAATCTGGATCAGCGGTGCCAACATGGGCACCGGCTACTGGGGCAAGCCCGAAGAGTCCATCGAGACCTTCCAGAACACCCTCAAGTCGCGCACCAGCCCGTCGCACGCCGAGGGTGCCGAAGACAGCGCCACCTGGGTGCGCACCGGCGATTACGGCGCCTACCACGATGGCGAGCTGTACATCACCGGCCGCGTCAAGGACCTGGTAATCGTCGACGGCCGCAACCACTACCCGCAGGACCTGGAGTACTCGGCGCAGGAGGCCACCAAGGCGCTGCGCGTCGGCTACGTGGCGGCGTTCTCAGTGCCGGCAAACCAGCTGCCCGACGAGGCTTTCGCCGACGCCCACGTCGGCCTCAAGCGCGATCCTGACGACAGCTCCGAGCAGTTGGTCATCGTCGGTGAGCGGGCGCCCGGTGCACACAAGCTGGAGACCCAGCCGATCATCGACGACATCCGTGCGGCCATCGCGGTGCGTCACGGCGTCACCGTCCGCGACGTTCTGCTGACCGCGGCCGGCGCCATACCACGCACCTCCAGCGGCAAGATCGGCCGCCGCGCAACCCGTTCGGCATATCTGGACGGCACCCTGCGCAGCGGCAAGGTGGCAAACGCCTTCCCCGACGATCTGAACTGACTGGCCCTGATCCCGGCCCGGGCCCACCGACCGGCGGCGAAAGTGAACAGTGAAAATGACTGACACCGAAGACAATTCGAACGAAATCGACGTCACGCCGCAGGAGGGCTCGCGGGACTCGGCCGCCCACGGCATGTCGGTACCGGAGATGCGCGAGTGGCTGCGCAACTGGGTGGCCAACGCCACCGGACAGTCGCCGGATTCGATCAATGAGTCGGTCCCGATGGTCGAGCTGGGTCTGGCGTCGCGCGATGCGGTCGCCATGGCCTCCGACATCGAGGATCTCACCGGCGTCACGCTGACCGCCACGGTCGCTTTCCGGCACCCGACCATCGAGGCGCTGGCCCAGGTCATCGTCGAGGGAGAGCCCGAGGAGGATATCGCCGGCGCCGAGGCCGAGGACTGGTCGCGCGACGTCGACGACGACCTGGCGAACATCGCCATCGTGGGTCTGGCCACCCGTTTCCCGGGCGAGATGAACACCCCAGACGAGATGTGGGCCGCGCTGCTGGAAGGCCGCGACGCCATCACCGATCTGCCTGAGGGGCGTTGGGCTGAGTTCCTGGATGAGCCGCGGATCGCCGAGCGGGTCGCCAAGGCTCGCACCCGCGGCGGTTATCTGTCCGACATCAAGGGCTTCGACGCCGAGTTCTTCGCGCTGGCCAAGATGGAAGCCGACAACATCGATCCGCAGCAGCGGATGGCGCTCGAATTGACTTGGGAGGCATTGGAACACGCCCGTATCCCGGCGTCGGCGCTGCGCGGCGAGTCGGTCGGTGTGTTCGTCGGCAGCTCGACCAACGACTACAGCTTCCTGTCGGTTTCCGACCCGTCGATCACCCACCCGTACGCCATCACCGGCACCGCGAGTTCCATTATCGCCAACCGGGTTTCGTACTTCTTCGACTTCCGCGGCCCGTCCATGGCCATCGACACCGCGTGTTCCTCCTCGCTGGTGGCGGTGCACGAGGGCGTGAAGGCGTTGCGTTCCGGCGAGGCCGACGTGGTGCTGGCAGGTGGCGTCAATGCGCTGGTCACCCCGATGGTGACGGTCGGCTTCGACGAGGTCGGCGGCGTCCTGGCACCGGACGGCCGAATCAAGTCGTTCTCCTCGGACGCCGACGGATACGCTCGCTCCGAGGGCGGCGGCATGGTGGTGCTCAAGCGCATCGCCGACGCCCGCCGTGACGGCGATGAAATTCTTGCGGTGATCGCGGGTAGCGCGATCAACCACGACGGCCGGTCCAACGGCCTGCTGGCACCGAATCCCGATGCGCAGGAAGCGGTTCTGCGCAAGGCGTACAAGGACGCCGGTATCGATCCGAAGACCGTCGACTACATCGAGGCACACGGCACCGGCACCATCCTGGGTGACCCCATCGAGGCCGACGCGCTGGGCCGAGTAATCGGCCGTGGTCGTGCCGCCGACAAGCCTGCGCTGCTCGGCGCGGTGAAATCCAATGTCGGACACCTGGAATCGGCCGCCGGTGCGGCCAGTGTGGCCAAGGTTGCGCTGTCGCTGCACCACGACAAGCTGCCGCCGTCGATCAACTACGCGGGCCCCAACCCGTACATAGACTTCGACAAGGAGCACCTCAAGGTCAACGCTGAGGTGGCAGATTGGCCGCGGTACAGCGGCCATGCGATCGCCGGCGTTTCGGGCTTCGGTTTCGGTGGTGCCAACGCGCACGTGGTGATCCGGCAGGTGCTGCCCGGTGACCTGGTTGAGCCGGAGCCCAAAGAGGTTGTGGCCGAGGATAAGTCCACTGACGATGCCAATGCCGTTTACGTCGGCGGCGTTCGGATGGACGAGTACGGCGAGTTCATCCACGATGACGAAGACGACAAGCGCGGTGACGCCGAGTTCTACGGATACGAGTCTGACGACGAACCCGAACTGCCCGGCCTGACTGACCGTGCGCTGCAGCTGATCGAGGCGGCCCGTGAAGAGCTGGAGTCTGCAGAGCCGGTAAAGCGCATTGTCCCGCTTGCTGTTTCGGGCTTCCTGACCTCGCGGAAGAAGGCTACTGCGGCAGAACTCGCGGACTGGATCGACAGCGAACAGGGCCGGTCCTACTCGCTGGAGGCCATCGGACGCTCGCTGTCCCGGCGCAACCACGGCCGTTCGCGCGCAGTCGTTTTGGCGCACGACCACGACGAGGCAGTCAAGGGTCTGCGGGCGCTCGCAGAGGGCAAGCAGAGCCCCTTGGTGCTGGCCGCCGACGGTCCGGTCACCAACGGCCCGGTGTGGGTGCTGGCCGGTTTCGGTGCGCAGCACCGCAAGATGGGCAAGACCCTGTACCTGAGCGATCCGATTTTCGCCGAGTGGATCAACAAGGTCGACGCGCACATCCAGGACGAGCGCGGCTACTCCGTCGTCGAGCTGATCCTCGATGACGCGATCGACTACACCAACGAGACCTGTGAGTACCCCATCGAGGTCGTCCAGACGGTGATCTTCGCGCTGCAGATCGCGCTTGGTGAGCTGCTGAAGGCACACGGCGCGAAACCCGCTGCGGTGGTTGGCCAGTCGCTCGGCGAAGCCGCCGCGGCGTACTTCTCCGGTGGCCTGTCGCTGGCCGACGCCACGCGGACCATCTGCTCGCGAGCCCATCTGATGGGTGAGGGCGAGGCCATGCTGTTCGGTGACTACATCCGGCTGATGGCGTTGGTCGAGTACTCGGCTGAAGAGATCAAGACGGTCTTCGCCGACTTCCCGGGCCTCGAGGTGTGCGTCTACGCCGCCCCGACCCAGACCGTGATCGGGGGCCCGCCCGAGCAGGTCGACGCGATCATCGCCCGGGCCGAGGCCGAGGGCAAGTTCGCCCGAAAGATGCAGACCAAGGGCGCCAGCCACACCCAGCAGATGGACCCGCTGCTGGGCGAACTCTCTGCGGAAATCCAGGGCATCGAGGCCCATCCACTGGCCACTGGCTACTACTCGACGGTCCACGAGGGCACCTACTTTCGGCCGGGCAGCGACCCGATCCACGACGTCGACTATTGGAAGAAGGGGCTGCGCCACAGCGTCTACTTCACCCACGGCATCCGCAATGCCGTCGACAGCGGGCACACCACCTTCCTGGAGCTGGCTCCGAATCCGGTGGCGCTCATGCAGGTTGGGCTGACGACGGCTTCCGCTGGGCTTCATGATGGCCAGCTGATCGCCACCCTGGCCCGCAAGCAGGACGAGGTCGAGTCGATGACCACGGCCATGGCGCAGCTTTTCGTGCACGGCCATGACCTGGACTTCCGGACGCTGTTCTCGCCGGCTCAGGATGTGGCAGTTGACTATGCGCCCATCCCGCCGACCCGCTTCAAGCGCAAGCCGCACTGGCTGGAAGCGCGCTTCACCGGGGACAGCTCAGCGGTACTGCCGGGCAGCCACGTCGCCACCCCTGACGGCAAGCACGTCTGGGAGTACGCCCCGCGCGCCGCCGCCGATGCGGCCGCTCTGGCGGCCCTGGTGAAAGCCGCTGCCGCCCAGGTACTTCCGGACGCCCGCCTGACTGCTTTCGAGCAGCGCGCGATCCCCGGCGAGGGTGCGCGGCTGGTGACCACCCTGACCCGCCACCCCGGCGGCGGCACCGTTCAGGTGCACGCCCGGATGGGTGAATCGTTCACCCTGGTCTACGACGCGGTGGTCAGCCGCGGTGGTGATGGGGCGGCGCTGCCTTTCGCCGCCGGAGGCGGCAATCTGACCGGAGCGATGGGTGTCGGCAATCTCGCGACTGCCGTCGGCGCCGGTGCTGTGGTGGCCGATACCGGTTTGGCTGCAACGGAACCCGAAGGCGATGCCGAGATCCTGCAGGACAACCTGACTCAGGGGGCGAATCTCGGCGCAGGTTTCAAGAAGTGGTCGCCGGATTCCGGTGAGACCATCGCGGACCGGTTGGGTGCCATTGTCGGCGGGGCCATGGGCTACGAGCCCGAGGACCTGCCGTGGGAGGTGCCGCTGATCGAGCTGGGTCTGGACTCGCTGATGGCGGTCCGGATCAAGAACCGCGTCGAGTACGACTTCGACCTGCCGCCCATCCAGTTGACGGCGGTGCGCGACGCCAACCTGTATGCGGTCGAGAAGTTGATCGAGTACGCGATCGAACACCGCGACGAGGTGGACCAGCTGGCTGAGGCGCAGAAGGGCCAGACCTCCGAGGAGATTGCCGCCGCGCAGGCCGAAATGCTGGGCGGTGCAACGACTGTCGCCGAGCTGGAGGCCAAGCTGGCCGAGGCGGGACATCCGCTTGGCGAGACGAAGACCGAGGAAAAGCCGGCGGTAGAGATCGCCACGGACGCTGCGTCCGCCCAGTCGGCCCCGCCGACGGAAGCCGCGCAGGTGATTCCGCCGCCCCCAACCGACCCCAGCGGCCCGGCCATCCCGCCGCCGCCCACGGATCCGTCGGGCCCGGCTGCCGCCCAACCGTCGCAGAGTGCCGTTGCTGCGGCCGCCGAGGTGCTGAACCAGAAGGCCGTCGCCGACGCGCTGAATTCCGATGTGCCGCCGCGTGATGCGGCCGAGCGGGTCACCTTCGCAACGTGGGCGATCGTCACGGGCAAGTCGCCGGGTGGCATCTTCAACGTGGTGCCGGCGATCACCGACGAGCAGGCCGAGAAGATGGCGCAACGTCTTTCCGAGCGTGCCGAGGGCACCATCACGCCTGACGACGTCAGGAAGGCGCAGAACATCGAGGAACTGTCGACCACAGTCCGCGAGTTCCTGGAGGCCGGAGAGCTGGACGGGTTCGTCCGGGTGATCCGGGCGGCCGAAAACGACGACCAGGTACCGGTTTACGTCTTCCACGCTGCCGGTGGCTCGACCGTCGTCTACGAACCGCTGCTGAACCGCTTGCCGGCCGGTACGCCCATGATCGGCCTGGAGCGCGTCGAGGGCACCATCGAGGAACGCGCTGCGCAATACGTGCCGAAGCTGTTGGAGCTCAACGGCTGGGTGGATGGCAAGAAGGGGAAGCCCTTCATCCTGGCCGGCTGGTCGCTGGGTGGAGCGCTGTCCTACGCCTGCGCCATCGGGCTCAAGCAGGCCGGTGCTGACGTCGAGTTCGTGGGGCTCATCGACTGTGTGCGGCCGGGTACCCCGATCCCGCAGACCAATGAAGAGACCCGCAAGCGCTGGGATCGCTACGCCAAGTTCGCCGAGAAGACGTTCAACGTGCAGATCCCGGAGATCCCGTACGAGGAGCTGGAGAAGCTCGACGACTCCGGTCAGGTGCAGTTCGTGCTGAACGCCGTCAAGGAAGCAGGCGTGCAGATTCCGGGCGGCATCATCGAGCACCAACGCACCTCATACTTGGACAACCGCGCACTGGATGTCATCGAGATCCAGCCGTACAACGGCCACGTGGTGCTCTATATGGCCGACCGCTACCACGATGACGCCGTCACCTTCGAGCCTGCGTATGCCACCCGTCAGCCAGACGGTGGTTGGGGCGAATTCGCCTCAGGTCTGGAGGTCGTGCATATTGGCGGTGAGCACATCCAGGCCATCGACGAGCCGTACATCGCCAAGGTGGGTGCGCATATGAGCCAAGCCATCAACGAGATTCAGGCCGGGAAGTAGTAGGAGAACCGTGACCGCCGAACTGAGCGCACCGCGCCCGCCCGCCACCACAGCTGAGAAGCTGGCCGAGCTTCGCGAAAAGCTGGAGCTGGCAAAGGAACCCGGTGGCGAGAAGGCTGCCGCCAAGCGCGACAAGAAGGGCATCCCGAGCGCCCGCGCCCGGATCCACGCGCTGCTCGACCCGGGCAGCTTCATGGAGATCGGTGCGCTGGCCAAGACTCCGGGTGACCCGAACGCCCTGTTCGGCGACGGTGTGGTGACCGGTCACGGGACCATCGATGGCCGGCCGGTCGCGGTGTTCAGCCACGACCAGACGGTGTTCCAAGGTTCGGTCGGTGAGATGTTCGGCCGCAAGGTGGCCAAGCTCATGGAGTGGGTGGCCATGGTCGGCTGCCCGATCATCGGCATCAACGACTCCGCCGGCGCCCGGATCCAGGACGCGGTGACCTCGCTGGCGTGGTACGCCGAGCTGGGCCGCCGCCACGAGATGTTGCGTGGCCTGGTCCCGGAGATCTCGTTGATCTTCGGCAAATGCGCTGGCGGCGCCGTGTATTCGCCGATCCAGACCGACCTGGTGGTCGCGGTGCGCGATCAGGGCTACATGTTCATCACCGGTCCGGACGTCATCAAGGACGTCACCGGCGAGGACGTCACCTTCGATGAGCTCGGCGGTGCCGACGTCCAGGCGCAGCGCGGCAACATTCACAAGGTGGTGGAGTCCGAGGCCGCGGCGTACCAGTACGTGCGTGACTACCTGAGTTTCCTGCCCGCCAACCACTTTGACGACGCACCGATCATCAACCCGGGTCTGGAGCCCGAGCTGACCCCTACAGACTTCGAGCTGGACAAGATCGTGCCGGACGCCGACAACGCCGGCTACGACATGCACGACATTCTGCTGCGCATGTTCGACGATGGTGATGTCTTCGAGATCTCCGACCAGCGCGCTCCGGAGATGATCACCGCATTCGCGCGGGTCGACGGTCATCCGGTCGGCGTCCTCGCCAACCAGCCGCTGTTCATGGCGGGCGCCATCGGCAACGAGGCATCCGACAAGGCTGCCGGCTTCATCCGGTTCTGCGACTCATTCAATCTGCCTTTGGTTTTCGTGGTCGATACCCCGGGCGCCCTGCCGGGTGTGGCGGAGGAGACCGGCGGCATCATCAAGCGTGGTGGCCGGTTCTTCAATGCGATCGTGGAAGCCGATGTGCCGAAGGTGACGTTCGTCATCCGCAAGGCCTACGGCGGCGGCTACGCGGTGATGGGTTCCAAGCAGCTCTCCGCGGACCTGAACTATGCCTGGCCCACCGCGCGTATCGCCGTCATCGGTGCGCAGGGTGCGGCGCAACTGCTGGTCAAGCGCTTCCCCGATCCGACCGCACCGGAGGTGCAGAAGATCAAGGCTGACTTCATCGAGGGTTACAACGCCAACATGGCGATCCCGTGGACGGCCGCAGAGCGTGGCTACATCGACGCGGTGATCCAGCCGCACGAGACCCGCCTGCTGCTGCGCAAGTCGCTGAAGCTGCTGCGGGACAAGCAGAACCTCAAGAAGGTTCAGCGCAAGCACGGCCTGACCCCGCTGTAAGGGTTGCTCACGCTTCAGTGAAGATTCACGATGACCCAGACTTCCACTAATTCCGGGCTGAAGGCCGTCGCCGGTGTCGCGGCGACGGCTGTCGGTGGTGCTGCCGCGCTCTACCGTGGCGCCGAACAACTGCCGCTGCACCGGGACGGGAAGTAACCCCGTGTCGACAGACAGCGCTGCGGGAGCGGCCAATGTCGAGGAGTCGGGCGTGCACCCGCCGATATCCCCGGGGGTCCGTCGGGCCTTTTGGTGGCTCGAGCGGCTCGCGCCGGGGATCGGCGCCCGGTGGGCAACCGAATTGTGGTGCACCGTGCCCGATGTCGACCTGAGCACCAAGATGCCGCCCGGCCTGCCGCCCAGCACGCCGATCGAGGCATCCTGGGACGGCCACCGCATTTCCGGTGAATCCTGGGGTGACGGTCCGCTGGTCTACCTGGTGCACGGCTGGGGCGGATGCCCCGCGCACCTGGCGGTGTTCGTCAAACCCCTTGTCCAGACAGGACATCGGGTGATCGCGTTCGATCTGCCCAGCCATAACGACTCCGATCCGGGTGCGCTGGCACCCGGACGCAGCACCATCGTCGAATGCGCGGAAGCGGTGCGGGCCGTCATTCAGACACATGGACCAGCGCGCGCCATCGTCGGTCACTCGTTGGGCGCCAAGGCGGCAGCGTTGGCCGTGGCGCGAGGAGCAGCGACCGAGAGGTTTGTGTTCCTGGCGCCGATGGGCGAATTCTCCTGGTATCTGGATGTTTTCGCGGAACGGCACGGCTTCGGCCGACGGATCCGGGACCGGCTGCATCGACGGCTGAGCCAGCGGATCGGGATGCCCCTGTTGGAGACCGACATCGCCAAATTGGCCGGCCGACTCGGTGATCGGCCGCTGCTGGTCATCCATGACCCGGACGATCCGGACAGCCTGTACACGGAAAGCGAAGAGATCGTGCAGGTTTGGCCCGATGCCCGGCTGGAGACCACCCGGGGGCTGGGCCGCCTGGCGCACTATCGGATTCTGCGGCACCGCCCGGCGATTCTCGCCGGGGTCGAGTTCATCGGTCCGGCCTGCTGAGCCCACTGCCCCAGCATCAAATATCGCACGTCATGCGGTGGCGGCAGCCAAGATGCGACCATCGGTACGCACCATGGCAAGGGAGCCGGCATGGGTTGGCGGGGAAGGTTCCTGCACACCCAGTTCACCCGCAGCCTGCACGCTGCTAGGACAGCGCGTCAAACGCCGTGACAGCTCGCTGTGCTGCACTGCGTGCGCTGGCCGGATTGGCACCGGTGATGACTCGTCCGGCAGTGATGGAGTAGTCGTCGAAAGGATGCATGGGAGAGCTGTAGTCGGCGCCCGCGCTGCTGACCGCTGTCACGACAGGGGTGACTCCGTCGGCCGTCAGCTTCTCTATAACTTCTAAGACGACTTCGCCTTCAATGGTGAAGCCGGTGACCGTCTTCCCCTCGATGATCGACTTGCCGGTTGCGGGGTCGGCGACTCCGGGGAGGAGTACGGGTCCGTGACACACCGCCGCGACGATTCCTCCTCGCGTCCATACGGTTTGCGCAGCGGCCTGAAGGCCGCGGGCGCTTGGATAGTCGTACAGGGCGGCGTGCCCGGCGGACCCGAAGAACAACCCGTACTCGGCGGCCTTCACGTCCGACGCTTTCATCAGCCGAGAGTTCAGCTTCACGTTGAATGGGTGATCCGGCTTGTCGAAGACTGCCTTGTCATCACCGGCCAAGAACCTGTCGGTGAGAGATAGATCGTCCAAACCGAACGTACCTGTCTCGGAGGCGAGGTCGACTTCGAAGCCGGCGTCGGTGAAAACCTCGAACGGGTGCAACGCCTCGGTGTAGAAGAGCCCCGTTTTCGTACCGTCGGGATAGATGACGCCGTGGTAGCTGCTGATGGAGATCAGGGCCTTGCGGGGAAGGGGGTTGGTCATGGCCGCGTCACCTTTGCGGTATCTCGATGTCAGAGAACAGAACACGGACGCCGCCGGTCGACAGCCGTGCCATGGCTTCGAAGAATGCGCCCGCCTCGGGCGTCGCAACCGCCGCACTGGCGGCCTGGTAGTCAGGGTAATAGAGATCGATCATGCGGTAGGCAGGCGTCGGGCTGCCATCCTCCTTCGGCCACACCTTGGACGCTTCGACGCGCACGTGACCAGGTATCTTGCGAGCCGCTGTCAATTGCTCTTGTTCATAAGCACTTTCGAAAGCAGCCGGATCGGTCGGGTTGTCGTAGATGACGGTGATCTTGGTTTCTGGCATTGAATTCTCCTTGTCTTGGCGGGCTGTGCGATGCTTAGACCATCTTGGCGGGGTTGACGATTCGGTCGTAGTCTGCCGCATTTATGAATCCCGAGCGCAGTGCCGCCTCACGCAGCGTGGAGCCGGTTCGATCTGCATCATGTGCAATCGCCGAGGCCTTGTCGTACCCGATCACCGGAGAGAGTGCGGTGACCAGCATCAAAGACCGATCGACGTCGGACTCGATCTGTTCGGTGTTGAGTTTGATTCCCTCAATACAGAATTCACGAAGCTTGCTACACGCATCACCGAGGATTCGCGCTGAGTGCAGATAGTTGTTGATGACGATCGGGCGCATCGCATTGAGCTCGAAGTTGCCCTGGCTGCCGGCGATTCCGACCGCGGCGTCGTCACCGAGCACTTGGATGCACACCATCACCATGGCCTCGCACTGGGTTGGATTCACCTTGCCGGGCATAATCGAACTCCCCGGTTCATTGGCAGGCAGCTTCAACTCGCCGATGCCGGCGCGCGGCCCCGAGGCGAGCCAACGAATATCGTTCGCGATCTTCATCAACGCCACCGCCAATCCACGCAGGGTGGCATGTGAGGCGACCAGGCCGTCCAGTCCGCCCTGTGCTTCGAATTTGTTTGGTGCGGTGATGAACTCGTGCGCAGTGAGCGCGGCAATCGCCGCGGCCACGTCACGGCCGAAGTCCGCAGGCGCATTCAGTCCGGTCCCCACAGCGGTGCCACCCGCCGCCAGTCTCGATAGCTCGCCGAGCCCGGCCTCGATCCGCGCGGTGGCCGTATCGAGTTGCGCCGCCCAGCCCGACCACTCTTGGCCAACGGTCAGCGGCACAGCATCCTGCAGATGGGTGCGTCCGATCTTGACGACTTCGGCCCACCGGTCTGCCCGCTCAGAGATGACGTCGCGCAACTTGCGCACCGCCGGCAGCAGTCGTTCGCGAAGTTCCAGCACCGCAGCAATATTCATCGCGGTCGGGAAGGTGTCGTTCGATGACTGTCCCATGTTGACGTCGTCGTTGGGATGGATCGGGGTCTTGGACCCGAGATCTCCGCCGACGAGTTGGATGCAGCGGTTGCTGATTACCTCGTTGACATTCATGTTCGACTGGGTGCCCGAACCCGTCTGCCATACAAAGAGCGGAAACTGCTCATCCAATTGCCCGGAGATGACTTCATCGCAGACCCTACTGATCAGGTCCGCCTTCCACTGGGGCAGCCGGCCTGCCTTGGCGTTGACGGTGGCGGCGGCCTTCTTGACGTAGCCGTAGGCGTGATAGACCGCTTTGGGCATGCGGTCGTCGCCGATGTCGAAATGGACCAGTGACCGTTGTGTCTGGGCGCCCCAATAGTGGTCGGCGGGGACGTCGATGCCGCCCATCGAGTCGCTCTCATGCCGAGTTCCTTTGCAGTCCAGTCCGATCGGAAGGTCCAGAATCGTCGGGGGTCGGTCCTCGTTCATGGTGCCACCGGCCGGTATTCGGGACGCCACATGGTCGCCTCGACGGTGGACGCGACGTCGCCGTGAGTGCGCGTTGCGACTCCGTCGGAATGTGCCGCCGCGTACACTGCCTGAGCCACCAGAGCCGACAGCGCGCGCAGATTCTTCACGTCAGGCAGCAGCGCCGCACCGGGTGCTGCGACGTCGGCCTGCTCGGCTACCGCACGGGCCGCGGCGACGAGCATCGATTTGGTGACCCGCGTGGCACCGGCCACGATGACACCCAGTCCGAGCCCGGGAAACACCATGAAATTGTTGGCCTGACCGAAAGTGTGAGTGACTCCGCCATATTCGACCGGCTGCACGGGGATTCCAGCGGCGACCAGGGCGGCGCCTTTCGACCACGCAATCGCATCGGCGGGCATGACTTCGATCCGTGAGGATGGGTTCGATATCGGCAGAATTACCGGCCGCGGTGTCGCAGCCGTCATTGCTTCGATCACCTCACGGGTGAAACCACCGTGGACTGTCGAGGTGCCCAGCAGAATCGTCGGCGAGGCCATCTTAATGCTGTCGACGAGCCTGAAAGTGGCGTCGGCGGAGACACCCAGCGCCGCGCGGTTCTTGGCGTATGGCCTCTGGAAGTCGCGGAGATCGTCCATGTCGTCGAACAGCAGGCCCTGCTTGTCTACCAGCCAAATTCGGTCGACGGCGTCGTCATGGCCGGCGCCGTCGGCGACCATGGCGTCGTATAACTGGTCGGCGATGCCGACTCCCGCTGTGCCTGAACCGAATACCACCATGCGCTGGTCACGAAGCGCAGTGCGGGTAATTTTGACAGCGGCGTAGACCGCCGCCATGACCACTGCGCCGGTGCCCTGGACGTCATCGTTGAACACGCGGTAGTCAGGCGAGTACTTGTCGAGGATCGCATGGGCATGCTCGGGTCCGAAGTCCTCGAAGTGCAACAGCGCATTGGGAAACAGTCGATGCGCGGTCTCGATGTAGCGCTTGATGAAGGCGTCGTAGTCGGCTCCACGTCGCCGTGCGTGCTTGTTCCCCAGGTAGAACGGATCGCCCAGGAGTTGTTGATTGTCGGTGCCGACGTCGAGCGAGACCGGAATGGTCCGGGACGGGTCGATGCCCCCGCCGGCGGTATAGATTGCCAGTTTCCCGACCGCGATCTGAATGCCGCCGACGCCCCAGTCACCGATCCCGAGGATCTCTTCGGCGTCGCTGCACACGACCAGATCGACATCGTCAGGACCCAATCCCAGTGTGCCGAAGGCGGCTTCCATGTCTTCCGGTGAATCTATCGATAGATAGATGCCGCGTTGCCCGCGGTATTCATCGGAGTACTGCTCGATTGCATCGCCTACAGTCGGATCGTAGACGACGGGAAGCAACTCGGTGAGGTGCTCGGTCAGCACCTTGTAGTACAGGACTTCGTTGCGGTTGTGCATCTGTTCAAGGAGTAAGTTGCGGGCCAGATCATTTGGCAGTGAACATAATTGGTCCCAGAGCCTGCCGGCCTGCTGCTCCAGCGTAAGTACCGCCGACGGCAGGCGTCCGACCAGACCGAGGGTACGGCGCTGCTCATCGGTGAACGCAGTGCCCTGATTGATCGTGGGTGTGGTCAGCGGGCTGGGAATGCGGGGAACGACGGAATTCGACATGGTCGGCGCCTCCTTGTCAGATGATGTTGAGACAGTCCAGGAAGGGAGTGGCCGCTGATGAGTCACCGCTGATCTCACAGAAGTCACGCCACGGCTTTCGGGTGGTAGCCCAAGCGATGAAATCCACTGCTGTACTGCGAATTGTGGTGTCTCCGTGGATACCGGGCACCACCGTCAGGTGTCCGCCGGAACCGCCGTTGGGAAGCACCGTGACGGTGACAGCGCCCGGTGTGGTCAGCTCGAGCACCAGCGGCACCGTCACCGTCGCATCGAGCTCAGGGCCTTGCATTTGTGGCAGCCCGGCCAGCATGAATTCGACGGCGGGGGCAACGATCTCGTCGGTCGGTTCGGGTACGGAGAACGGCAGCGGTCCGTCGGGGGCCAGCATGTCGAACCGCAAGTGGCAGAACACATTGAACGCGGTGGTGTTCGCCAGGAGATGACGCGGATAGGTCCCGAGACCCGGAACAACCACCGGCTCGGACGCCACCTCCGGTTCCTGACCCGCTTCCTGCAGGTCCAGCTGCTTGGGAGCATACTGGTGCCACTCGGCGATCACCTCGGCATGGCTCCACCCGCGACGCTGGTTGACCCGCAGATCGTGGTAACGCTCACGAACTTTCGGCCACGTGGGGTCGGGCGCGGGCGGGCACACAGTCTCGTAGGCCAGCGCCCCAAGGTGCGCCAGCACGTCGATGACCCGCCAGCCCGCGCAGGCCGATGGCAGCTCCCACTGGTTGTCGCTGACTGATGGAATGATTTCGGCTAGTTGGCGATTGCTCTCGCGTGCCGCGGCTAATCCGATGCGGGTCACCGTCGCGTCCCTTCGTGGTCAGCCGGAGGCCGCGCGGTGCGACACCCGGTAAGTGGCCGCCAACGAGAACGACGGGTTGTCGAGGTCGTCGTCGATCGCCTCGTTCGCGAGAACGCCGGTACCGAGTACCGCCACCGTCGGCAACGTGTCAGGCATCAGCGCCGATCCAGACCGTCTTGGCGTTCATGAACTCGCGCATACCGAGGTCTGACAGTTCGCGCCCGTAACCACTGCGCTTCACCCCGCCGAACGGGATCTCCGGGTAGCTGGTGGTGTTTCCGTTGATGAACGCCATGCCGGACTGGACGTCGCGGACGAACACCGCCCGTTCCTCGGGGTCCTCGCTCCACAGGTTAGAGCCGAGTCCGTACGGGTGGGCGTTGGCCTGTTCCAGGGCGTCCTGCACCGAGGACACCCGGAACACCTGGGCCACCGGGCCGAACACCTCTTCGTGGTACATGTTCATGTCCGCGGTGATGTCGGTCAGGACGGTGGGCGGGTAGAACCAGCCGGGCCCGTCGGGGCGCTTGCCGCCGACTACCGCCGTGGCTCCCTTGGCCAGGGCATCGTCGACATATGCCGCTACATCGTTGCGACCTGATTCGGTGGCCAGCGGGCCGACGTCGGTGGCTGCGTCCATTGGGTCGCCGAGCACCAAGGCCGCCATTTTCGCTGCGAACCGATCGAGGAATGCGTCGTAGATGTCGGAGTGAACGAAGAACCGCTTGCCATTGATGCACGACTGGCCGTTGTTGAGGGTGCGCGCCTTCACAGCGACATCTGTGGCCCGCTCCAGGTTCGTCGACGGCATGACGATGAACGGGTCTGAGCCACCGAGTTCGAGGACGACCCGTTTGATCTCAGACCCGGCAATGGTGGCAACCGACTTGCCCGCGGGTTCACTGCCGGTCAACGTGGCGGCCTTGACCCTGTCGTCGCGCAGGACCTGCTCCACCCGTCCGGACGAGATCAGCAGGGTCTGGAACACGTCGGCGGGGAAGCCGGCCTCGCGGAACAGCTGCTCCATGAAGAGCGCGGTCTGCGGCACGTTGGATGCGTGCTTCAGTAGCCCCACATTGCCTGCGGTCAGCGCCGGCGCAGCGAACCGCATGGCCTGCCACAGCGGGAGGTTCCACGGCATGACGGCCAGCACCGGACCGATCGGCTGATAGGTCACGTAGGTTTCCTTGGCGCCGACACGCGCGGCGTCCGCCGGCAGGTTCTTCAGAAATGCCGGCCCCTCGGCTGCATAGAAGCGAAGGCCGCGAACGGATTTCGCGACTTCCTCCAGCGCCGCCAGGTAGGTCTTGCCCATCTCGGTGGTGATCAATCTGCTGATCGAGTCCGTGGCCTTTTCCAGGTTGTCAGCGGCTTGGTTCAGCCATCCGGAACGTTCTTCCACACTCGTCAGTCGGTACGAGGCAGCCGCGGCAGCGGCACGGCCGAGCTTGTCCTCCAGTTCGTCCGCGGTGAGCTCATCGAATTTCTTGAGTACCTCACCGGTCACCGGACTTGTCGTCGCGATCGCCATGGTGGTCCGTTCCCTTCGCTCGCGGATACCAGTCACGAATACTTTTGTCGGGCAAACACTTTGAATTGTCGATCCAGTTAGTTCAGCCGTGCGGACATGCCGACTGCCGGCCCGACGATCCGGCCAGCATGCCATCGATTACAACGCTCGATCCATAGCACGATATGCGATTTTTAGGGACGATCGCAGCAAGAATGGTCAATCGAATACGACGACCGCACGGCCCACGACGTCTCCGCGACCCAGCGCCTTCAGCGTGTCATTGATGTCGTCGAGCGGGACGGTGGTGACCATGTGTTTGATCTGTCCGGCGGCGGCGGCGGCGAGCGATAGCACCTCGGTCAGGTCGTTGTGGTTCCCCCAGAAGGAGCCGAAGTACGACTTCTCGCTACTGACCCAAGGGAACAACGGGAGATCGACGTCCACCGGCTGAAATTCTCGGTTCGTCCTGACCTGCTCGTAAGCCTGTGCGCATTGTTACCGCGCTGAAAAGAAATCCGGCGCCCTACGCGGCAGCAATGTGACGGGTGTCGTGTCCGGGCGGTTACGCGGCCCGATTGTGGGCGGATCTCTGCAGGTAGAGCCTGCGGCCCCGAAATCGCATCTATTACCGAACGTGACCGGGCTGTTAACGCGATTGCACAAGCCGTTGCGGCGGCCAGTGCGTTCTTTTGACGACTGAGGCGCAGTCCCTAACCTCATCACTCAACGGGTGGCAAGGAGGGCGTTGTGGCCGAAACCGGCGTGGTCAGTCAGGCATCAGCTGAGTCGCTGCTGCGGTTGTCCAAATACTTTCACCGCGGCGAAATATCTGAGGACCTGCGCACCGTCCACAAGGTCGGTGGGCGTTCGGCGGACGACTTCTATCGCGACCGCTGGGCCTATGACAAGGTGGTCCGCTCCACTCATGGGGTCAACTGCACCGGGTCGTGCTCGTGGAAGATATACGTCAAGGACGGCGTAATAACTTGGGAGTCACAGCAAACCGACTACCCGTCGATCGGAGCAGACAAGCCAGAGTACGAGCCACGCGGTTGCCCACGCGGCGCGTCGTTCTCCTGGTACACGTATTCCCCTGCGCGCGTTCGTTATCCGTATGTCCGGGGACTGCTGTTGGATTACTACCGGGAAGCCAAAGAGCGGCTGCAGGATCCCGTGCTGGCGTGGGCCGACGTGGTCGAAGACCCGGAGAAGGCCCGGGCATACAAGTCAGCGCGAGGTCGCGGTGGCTTTGTCCGTGCTGAATGGTGGGAGGCCGCCGAGATCGCTGCGGCCGCCCACGTTTACACGGTGAAGACCTACGGTCCGGATCGGGTGGCCGGCTTCTCACCCATTCCGGCAATGTCGATGGTGAGTCATGCCGTTGGGGCACGGTTCATTTCGTTGATGGGCGGCTCGATGCTGTCGTTCTACGATTGGTATGCCGACCTGCCGGTGGCCTCGCCGCAGGTGTTCGGCGATCAGACCGACGTTCCCGAATCTGCGGACTGGTTCGATGCCGGCTATCTGATCATGTGGGGCTCCAACGTCCCGGTAACCCGTACACCCGACGCCCACTACATGACCGAGGCGCGGTACCGCGGCCAGAAAGTCATTGTGGTGTCGCCGGATTACGCGGACAACACAAAGTTCGCTGACGAGTGGCTCCCGGCGAATCCCGGCACGGATGCCGCGCTGGCCATGGCGATGGGCCATGTGATCCTCAAAGAGTTTTTCGTCGAAAAGCAGACTCCGTATTTCACCGATTACGTCAAGAAGTACACCGACCTCCCGTTCCTGGTCACCTTGGTCGAACGCGAAGGCCGGGTGCTGCCCGGAAAGTTCCTCACCGCAGCAGATCTCGGGGATACCGGCGAGGGCGCGCAATCGAAAACCGTACTGCTGGATCAAGCCGGGCAGCCGGTGGTGCCAAATGGGTCGCTGGGCCATCGCTTCACCCCCTCCGGCGAAGGCCGATGGAACCTCGATCTGCAAGGGGTCCAACCCCTCCTCACACTGCACGGTGGTGCCAACGACGTCACCACCGTTGCACTTCCTCGGTTCGACACCGACCAACCCGGAGTGCTGGAACGCGGGGTGCCAACCAGAGTTGTTGCAGGAAAACTGGTTACCACCGTATTCGATCTGATGCTGGCGCAGTACGGCGTGGTGCGAGACGGGTTGCCGGGCACCTGGTCCACCGGATACGACGACGCCACCGCGCCGTACACGCCGGCCTGGCAGCAGGCCATTACCGGAGTGCCGGCGCAGGCCGCGCTGCGGATTGCCCGCGAGTTCGCCGACAACGCCGAGCGTTCCAAGGGGCGCTCGATGATTCTCATGGGGGCCGGCACCAACCATTGGTTCCACTCGGACCAGATCTACCGTTCGTTCCTGTCCCTGGTCATCCTCACCGGATGTCAGGGCGTCAACGGTGGCGGTTGGGCGCACTACGTCGGACAAGAAAAATGCCGGCCGGTAACAGGATGGGGCGCATTGGCTTTCGGGCTGGACTGGCAGCGCGCACCGCGGCAGATGCAGGGCACGGTGTTCTGGTACCTGGCCACCGACCAGTGGCGTTACGACCGGTTCACTACCGAGCCCATGACATCGCCGCTGGCTGCGGGCACCCTGACGGGCCGAACCGCAGCGGACAATATCGCGCTGGCCAGCCGCCTGGGCTGGATGCCGAGCTATCCGACGTTCAACCGCAATCCGTTGGATCTGGCCGATGAGGCCGAGCGACTGGGCAAGGAACCGGCACAACATGTGATGGACGGCCTCACCTCTGGGCATCTGCAGTTCGCTTGCGAGGACCCCGACGCCCCGGAGAACTTCCCGCGGTGCCTCACGGTGTGGCGGTCCAACCTGCTGGGCTCCTCTGCCAAGGGCAACGAATACTTCCTCAAGCACCTGCTCGGAGCCGACAACAATGTGGCCGCCAGCGACGAGGACGGCCTGCGCCCGCAGGAGGTGCGCTGGCGCGACGAGGCGCCGGCCGGGAAGTTGGATCTGTTGCTGTCCTTGGACTTCCGCAACACCAGCACAACCCTGTATTCGGACATCGTGCTGCCGGCTGCGACGTGGTACGAAAAGCACGACCTGTCCAGCACCGACATGCATCCGTTTGTGCACGCGTTCTCCCCGGCGATTTCGCCGCCCTGGGAGACCAAGACCGACTTCGACGCGTTCCACCGTATTGCCCGCGGCTTCTCCTGGTTGGCCGAAAAACACCTGGGCAAGCGCAAGGACATCGTGGCGATGCCGTTGGCGCACGACACTTCCGACGCCACCGCCCAGCCAGGCGGACGAGTGCTGGACTGGAAAGCTGGTGAATGCGAACCGATTCCGGGCAAGACCATGCCGCGTCTGGTGACGGTGGAACGGGACTATCCGGCGCTGGCCGACAAGATGGCGGCTCTGGGGCCGCTGGTGGAAACCCTGGGCCTGACGGTTAAGGGCGTCACCACGCACCCGGATGCTGAGGTCGAGTACCTACGCGGGGTCAACGGTGTCTCTGACCGTGGCGTGGCCGCGGGTCGGCCGTCACTGGCCAAGGACACCCATGCTGCGGAGGCCATCCTCGCCCTGTCCGGCACCACCAACGGACGACTGGCAGTGGAGGGCTTCGAAGCCCTGCAGCGTCGTACCGGGACCGAATTGGTGGATCTCGCTGCCGAAAATGAAGGTAAGCGAATCACCTTCGCGGATACTCAGTCTCGACCCATGCCGGTGAACACCTCGCCGGAGTGGTCGGGTTCGGAGACGGGTGGACGCCGCTATTCGCCGTTCACCATCAACACCGAGCGGCTCAAGCCGTGGCACACGTTGACTGGGCGCCAGCACTTCTATCTGGACCACGATTGGATGGACGAACTGGGGGAGCAGTTGCCGACATTCCGTCCACCGCTGGACATGACCGCACTGTTCGACGAGCCGGCAGTGGGGGACACCAGTGGCGGGATCACCGTCCGCTACCTAACCCCGCACTCCAAGTGGTCGATCCACTCGGCATACCAGGACAACCTTTACATGCTGACGCTTTCCCGTGGCGGACAGGCGATCTGGATGTCGGATGTCGATGCCGCCAAGATCGGGGTGAAAGACAACGACTGGATCGAGTGTACCAACCGCAATGGCGTGGTGAATGCCCGCGCGATTGTCAGTCACCGGATGCCTGAAGGCCTGGTCTTCATGTACCACGCCCAAGACAAGGCGGTGGATGTACCGCGCACCGAGAAGACCGGCAAGCGCGGCGGTATTCACAACGCCCTGACCCGGATCATGATCAAGCCTACGCACCTAATCGGCGGCTATGCGCAACAGTCTTTTGCCCTGAATTACCACGGGCCCACCGGAAATCAGCGCGACGAGGTCACCACGATTCGTCGCCGTTCGCAAGAAGTGGAGTACTGACGTGCGAGTCATGGCCCAACTGGCGATGGTGATGAACCTCGACAAGTGCATCGGCTGTCATACCTGCAGCGTTACGTGCAAGCAGGCGTGGACCAACCGCAGCGGCGTTGAGTACGTCTGGTTCAACAACGTGGAAACCCGTCCAGGACAGGGATATCCACGTCAGTATCAGGACCAGGAACGCTGGAAGGGTGGCTGGACGCTGAACAAGCGCGGCAAGCTGACGTTGAAATCCGGTTCCCGGTTCAAGCGGTTGTTGAACATCTTTGCCAACCCTGACCTGCCAACGGTTTCCGACTATTACGACCCGTGGACCTACGACTACGACAACCTACTGTCTTCGCCACTGATGGACACCACGCCGGTGGCCCGGCCGAAGTCGTTGATCACCGGGCGGGATACGAAGGTCACTTGGGGTGCCAACTGGGACGACGACCTCGGCGGCGGGCCGGAACAGGTAGGCCGAGATCCGTTGCTGGCCAAGATCGAAGAGGTCAGCCAGAAGGTGAAGCTCGAATTCGAGCAGACCTTCATGTTCTACCTGCCGCGCATCTGCGAGCATTGCCTGAACCCCGCGTGTGCCGCGTCGTGCCCATCTGGCGCCATCTACAAGCGGTCCGAGGATGGCATTGTCTTGGTCGATCAGGACAAGTGTCGCGGCTGGCGCCAGTGCGTCACCGGATGTCCTTACAAGAAGATCTACTTCAACCACAAGACCGGCAAGGCTGAGAAGTGCACCTTCTGCTATCCCCGCGTCGAAGTGGGCATTCCCACTGTGTGCTCGGAAACGTGTGTGGGCCGACTGCGGTACATCGGTGTGATGCTGTACGACGCGGACAAGGTGCTCGAGGCTGCATCGGTGACCGATCAAAAAGACCTGTATCCGTCCCAGCTTGGGGTGTTCCTCAACCCGCATGATCCGCGAGTGGTGGCCGAAGCCGAGCGCGCCGGCATCTCACCGGAATGGATTGAGGCAGCGCAGAATTCGCCGGTCTACCGGTTGATTGTCGACTACCAGGTTGCGCTGCCGCTGCATCCGGAGTACCGGACCATGCCGATGGTCTGGTACGTACCACCGCTGTCGCCGGTGGTGGACATCCTCAAGGAGACAGGCCACGACGGCGAGAACAAGAACAACCTGTTCGGCGCCATCGACACCCTGCGGATCCCGATCGAATATCTCGCTGAGTTGTTCACCGCGGGTGAGGTCGGTCCCGTGCGAGCGTCGCTGCAGCGGTTGGCTGCGATGCGGGCGTACATGCGATCGGCCAACCTCGGTGAGGAGTTCGACGAGTCCATCCCGGAATCGGTGCGCCTGAGTGGTGACGAGATCGAGTCGATGTACCGGCTGCTGGCGATCGCCAAATACCAAGACCGCTACGTCATCCCGAGCGGAGCTGGGGCCGACGCGCACCGACTGGACGCCATCGCGACCGGATGCAGTTTGGAGGGCGACGGCGGCCCCGGCATGACCGCATTCGACTCGATGGCCGACAAGTTCCACCTGGTGGACACCAACAGCGCCGTGCCCAAGGACGATCCATCACGGGTGAATCTGCTCAACTGGGACGGGCGCAGTTCCGAAGGGCTGGTGCCGACGCGATGAAACTACTGGCTCGGGGACGCCGGACGGGTTCCGGCACCGAACTGTCCGAACACCAGCAGCGGCTGGTCTGGCGCATCGTCGCACTTCTTCTCGACTATCCGACTGACGAAACATGCATTCTTGCAGATCAATTGGCCACAGCAGCAGCCGAAATGCCTGAGCCGGTCCGCACTCAGCTGACGGACTTTTTGCTGTACTTCTGCGAGACGGAACCGACGCAACGCGCCGCGCGATATGTCGAGACGTTCGACATGCGGCGAAGGTCCAGTCTGCACCTGACGTACTACGCCTACGGCGACACCCGCAAGCGGGGTTCGGCCCTGCTGCGGTTCAAGCACGCTTACCGGCAAGCGGGTATCGAGATCGGCGAAGCCGAACTACCCGACTATCTGCCGATGGTGCTCGAGTTCGCCGCGACCGTAGACCAGGTCCGGGGTGAGCGACTGCTGGCTGAACATGTACCGGTGCTGGAACTGCTGCGACTTTCCCTGCAGGACAACGGTTCACCTTATGCCGGCTTGCTGGCCGCGGTGCTGGTAACGCTCCCGCCGATCAGCACTGCTGACCGTCGCCGCATAACCGAGTTGGCTGCAGAAGGTCCGCCCGACGAGGACGTGGGCCTCGATCCGTTCGGCATGGATCCCATGACGATGAACCCAGCCATGATCGGGGGCCGACGATGACCAATTTGTTGTGGATGACGCTTCCCTACATCGCCTTTACCTCTTTTGTGCTGGGCCACATCTGGCGTTATCGGACCGACCAATTCGGTTGGACCACAAGGTCATCGCAGATTTATGAGAGCCGGCTGCTGCGGCTGGGCAGCCCGCTGTTCCACTTCGGGGTGCTCGGGGTCCTCGGCGGACACGTGGTGGGCCTGATGATCCCGCAGTCATGGACAAACGCAATCGGCGTATCCGAGCACGTCTACCACCTGATGGCCGTGGGCATGGGTGCGCCTGCGGGGTTTGCGGTTATCGCCGGTGCCGGCATTCTGCTGTACCGCCGGATCGTGGTTCCAGAAGTCCGGACCGCCACTACAACCAACGACAAGCTGATGTATCTACTGCTGGTCGGCGCTCTGCTCACCGGGATGGTCAACACGCTGACCAATGTGTTCGCCGCCTATAACTACCGCGAGACGGTGTCTCCGTGGCTACGGAGCCTGTTCACCCCGAATCCCGCACCGGAACTGATGGCCAACGCGCCGTTGAGCTTTCAGGTCCACGTACTGATCGTGCTCACCCTGCTGGGCATCTGGCCCTATACCCGATTGGTACACATGTTCAGTGCACCAATCGGGTACCTGACACGCCCGTACGTCGTTTACCGCAGTCGTGATCCGCTACGCGCCAGCGGTAACCGGTACGCAAAGGCCTGGGTGACGCCGCAGGCCCCGCCGCCGCGCAGCCGTTGGGTGTGACCGGTTAGCAGGGGTCGCCCGGCGGGGTGAAGTAGGGCACGCCTTCGACTGTGTAGCACGGGACTTCGCCCGGAACGTAGGGGTGGTCGGCGGATGCGATGGCTGCGCCCGCCGCGACGCCGCGGGCGACCGGGTCGCCGCAGCCGCTGACCCCGACGAACCGGCCATGAACGCCGGCGCAGATGTCGGCAGAAGCAATGGGAGCAGCGACAATTGGGGTGATCGCCAGTGGTGCGGCGACCACCGCCGCTGCGGCACACAGTGCCATGGTGTTCTTCTTCACGGAATCTCCTCGATCGTGTTCGGTTGTTAGGCGGGAGGGACCGGTCAGGCGGTTTTGCTGACGACCGGAGGCTTCCAGGTGCCGTCAATTATCGACGGTGGAGTCTCCTTGGGCCAGTACAACCGCAACATCAGATTGAACTTTCCGGATGGTGCGGGCAGCCAGTTGGCCTCATGCCCGGGACCCGGATTGTCGTGCTGCAGATACAGATCCACCGACCCGTCGGGGTTGGTGACGAAGGCGTTGCGCTGGCTCAGGTTGTAGCGGTTCAACGGATTGTCCACGAAGAAGAAGCCCTCGTCGTACATGGTCAGCGACCAGAACCCGTTGGCGGGCGGCAGCTGGTCCTTGTCGAAGTGCACCGTGTACTTGTTGGCACCGCTGTAGGGCTGGCCGCTGGCATCGACTTCGGACGTCGGATACACCGCATCCTGAGGTCGGTTGGCGCCCAACCCGATTGCGGTGATCACCGCGCGCTGCAGATAGTCGGTGCCGTACTGCCCGGTCTTGGTGGTGAACCGCCAGCCGTTCACGCTATCGAAGCTCTTGAAGTGGGCCATGATCTTGTCGAACCCTTCCTTGGGCACCGACTTCAGGGCGGCAGCGACATCAGCGCCGTACTTGTTGATGTCGAACTTCTGCCCCGGTACCAGGCCGATCTTGGCCATCTTGTCCACTGCCGGCTGATCAGCCGGAGTGGGCGGGTTGTCCTTCATCAGGGTTGCCATGAGGTTGAAGTAGTCTTCGACGCTCAAGTTGTTGACCTGATCGCGCACCGGGGTCTTCATGTCGATGGTCGGGTCGACCTTGCCGGCCGGCGGCGTGTAGGGCTTGCCGTAAGAACTCAACGGCGCCAACGAGATTGCGTCCTGCATCTTGTGGACCGCGGCGTAATCCTCGGGCGTGCCGGTGCAGTAGATGCGGCCCAGCAACCACACCGTCGAGGTCGGCGACCTGTATTCCGTCACCCCCGGGGGCAGGGTGCCTTTCCAGTTCGGTCCGGTGATGGCGTAGGTCTGGGGCCCGGTGCCGGTGGTGCGTTTGCCGGGGACCTCGAACACATTTGTGTACCCGTCGAGCATCGGGAACAGGTAGTAGCGGTCGGCCGCCTCGGGCAGGCTCAGCACCCACGGTTCATCTTTGACGTCGATGAACCCGTTGGTGTACAGCGTGTCCGCGTTAGGGGCGGTGACATCCCGGAACGCGGCGTTGGGGTACTCGCGCATCCGCATCAACTGCCCCATCGGAGCTCGGGAACCGTCCACTTTCTCGACGTTGGTCATCACCCGTCGGGTCATCTCGGTGGTGACCAATGCGTAGCCGTAGGTGTACGCGTCCAGGGCGATAGCTTTGGCCGCATCGGCAGACAACGGCCCGGCCGAGGATTTGTCCGACGGTGATGGCGAACATCCCGACACGGCGGCCGCGACCAGGGCAGTGCTGACTGCCGCTACACGCCAGGCCAGTCGCCGATATCTAGCATTCACGAAATATTGTTCCTCTCTTGAGGGTTCACCGTAAGTCACGGCGCGCCATTGTCCTGCCGACCCGCCGTGATACCCCGATCAGGGCATCTACTTTGCAAGATCTGGCAACCTACTGTCTTGACAATTCGGGACAAATATTTGACAGTCCAGGACATGGCGGTTATCCGGGGGACAGCGTTGATGGGTTTTCACCAGTTGGTCGCCGAACTGGGCGGTGACAGTCGTGAATTCGCCGCCGCGGCTCACATTCCGTATGACGACATCGGGCGCCAGGACCGGTTCATCTCGTTGCCCAACGGGGCCAAGATGTTAGAAGATATTGCTGCTGCACTCCAAAACCCCGATTTCGGAAGGCGTCTGGCGCTTCGGCAGGGAATCGACATCCTCGGCGCAGTTGGGCTGGCGGGCCGCAACGCCGCCACCGTTGCTGAAGCCTTCCTGATTTTCGACAAGTTCATGGCGGCCTACAGCCCCTCGATCAGCGCCCGGATGACTGCCCACCTGGACCCGGATATGAGTCGCTTCGAATTCGAATATCGCCTCGATCCGACGCCGCCACAGGCTCAGGCCATCGAGCTTTCGCTGGGCGTGACCCTGCAGGTGCTGCGCAGGTTCCTCGGTGCCGGCTACCGGCCTGTCGCCGTACACCTGCCGCACCCCGCGCTCACCGCTGCCGATGACTACCAGAACTACTTCGGTTGCCCACCTGTGTTTTGCGAACCGGTCGCGGGATTCACCCTGCGCACCAACAATTTACAGTGCGCTCTGCCCACTGACCGGCTCGCACACCAGACCGCTGTGGACTACCTGTCGGGCACCATCGGCGACTATGGTCCGGCCACCAGTCAGTTGGTGCGCAGTCTGGTGCGTCAGTTGCTGCCCACTGGTTCGGTCAGTCTGCCCGATATCGCTCGGCACATCGGGATTCATCCCAAAACCCTGCAACGCCGGCTGGCCGCCGAGGGAGAGGCCTTCGCCGACCTGGTTGACCAGGCCCGCCGCGAGACGGCCCAACGACTGCTCATCGACACCGATGTCAGCCTCGACCAGCTCTGCCGCCAGCTCGGCTACGCCGAGCAAAGCGTGCTCACCCGATCCTGCAAGCGCTGGTTCGGGACTACGCCCAGCGCCTATCGCAGCACCCGAAACACATGACACAGCCGGTACCGGGCTCCACGTTGCGACGGTTGATGGCGGTAGTGCTGGCAGTGGCGCTCGCCGGCGCAGGGGTTGCCAATCCGGCGGCGCCGGAGGTGCAGACGATCCGGGCAGACTTCATTGATGGCTACGACCTGAACATGGCGACCCTATGGATCACCTTGACACCTGGATGTTTTCACTGAACGTGCCGGTTGCGCCGCCAGATGCCTGCGCTCAGCACTGTGGCGAAGCCGCACCACAGCGGGTAGAGGGCCAGTGGCGCCGCGCGCAGGCCCAGGACGGTGATCGACCGGCGCGCCAGATCAGCACTGCTAGCGGTCAATCCAGCACTGAGCAGCACCGATGCGCCGAGCTTGCGTCTGTTGAAGAACAGCCATGACCAGGCGGTATTGAGAGTCAGATTGAGCGCCAGTGCGGTTTGATAGGTGCGACGTTCACCGTCGGCGCCGCTGGCTCTGAGTCGGTCGAGCGCACCTGCCGAGACGACGGCGATGTTGGTATAGAGCGCGGGCCACACCACTGGAAAAACCTGCCGCGGTGGTTGATACGGGGGCTTACGCAGTTTTTCGTACCAGTCTGATTGGACCGCCGGTGCTGACGCCAGGCCTCCGAGCGCGGCACAGGCGGCGGTGGCTGCGCCGGTGATCAGCAAGGTGGTGATTCGCATCGAAGTCCTCCCGTTCGCGAGGCTACCAGGATGCGGATGCACGTCATTCCCGCCGCGACGGTCATTTCCGCCGGTGTCCTGCTGCAATGGCCTGATAGCGCAACAGCGCTTCTGCACGTTCATCGCGGTGATCGACAATCGGTGCCGGGTAATTCGCAGGAGGGCGCCCGGTTGCCAGGTGGACGTCGTCGACGTCGGCCAATTCAGGAACCCAACGGCGAATGTAACTACCGTCAGGGTCGAACTTCTGGCCCTGTGCCGTTGGATTGAACAGGCGGAAGTATGGCGCAGCGTCTGTGCCGCTACCGGCGCACCATTGCCAGCCGTGCTGATTGTTGGCGACGTCGCCGTCGACCAATTGCTCCATGTACCAGCGGGCGCCCCATTGCCATGGCAGGTGGAGGTCCTTGACCAGAAACGACGCGGTGATCATCCGGAGCCGGTTCGGCATGAAGCCGGTCTGACGCAACTGCCGCATGCCCGCGTCGACGAACGGAAAGCCGGTGCGGCCTTCCGTCCAGGCTTCGAACAGTTGCTTGGCGGTCGTGTCGGTGTCTGTCTCGATGGCGTCGAAGTCGCGGTTCCAGTTGTGCCACGCACTATGCGGCCACTGATGCAGCACCGCGGCGTAGAAATCGCGAAAAGCCAACTGGCGCAGGTATGCAGCGTGGCCAGGCTGGCTCAAGTCGAGGTCGGCGGCCATAGTACGCGGATGGATCGTGCCGAACTTGAGATGCACCGCCATACCGCTGGTGCCGTCGACGCCGGGATAGTCGCGCTGTTCGGCGTAGCTTTCGAGACTTTCATCGACGAACCTCTTCCACTGCCTCAGCGCCGCGGCCTCTCCGGCGCCGCAGCAGGATGCGGCGTCCACGTCCGGGATGTCCGCCGGTCGGGCCCAGGAGTTGGACAGGTCGGCCGGATCAAGCCAGCGCGCGGACCCGCAATCTGAGCGGGCCGGGGCCCGCCAGCCGTGGTCGCTCCAGCGCCGGAAGAACGGTGTGAACACCCGATAGGGGGTGTCGTCTTCCTTCACCACCCGGCCGGGCGAGACCAGGTAGGGCGAGCCGGTCCGCACCAGGGGTGTGCGCCCCAGCGCCGCCTGCACCTGGTCGTCACGGCGCCGTCCGAATGGTGCGAAGTCCTCCGAGACGTGAACGGCGCTGGCACCAAGCTCCTTGGCTATCAACGGAATTCGCTCGGCCGGGTGCCCTCTGGTCACCAACAGTCGACCGTCGAGATCGGCTCGTAGCTGTCTCAGGCAGTCGGCGAGAAACCGCAGTCGGCGGGTGCCCGACGATGCTTCGAGTCGCGGATCCAACACAAAGCAGCCCAGCACCTCGCGGTCGTCGTCGGCAGCTGCGAGCAACGCGGGAAGATCGCGCAGCCGCAGATCCCGACGAAACCACAGGATTGAGGGCACGCAGCCAGCCTAGCTACGGCTCAATGCGCATCTTGCCCGGTGAGTACAGCCCACTGTGCGTAGTCGTGCCCAATTCCAGTTGCGCCGGCACCGCGTCCACGATCGTCGTGAACCGGCGCAGTGAGCCCCAATCCCGGCCCCAGTCGTCGGACAGGTAGGTCGCCATCACGTGCGCCCGCAGTAGCACGTCGGTGATACCCAACAGGCCGCCGTTGATGCCGTCCTGCCAGGTATCGGTGTCCTGCTTCTTGGCGGTGTAGTCCGGAGTGATCCGGAACTTCGGCACCTGGGTCACCCCGTTGTGCACCAGCATCGGTTGCTGGCACGGGAAGGCCAAGCCGACAGCCCAGTCCATCAGCACCGGTTGGGTTTTGCCGAGGTATTCCTGGACGGTCTGCAGCTCCGGCACCCGCGGTGGGGTGACGGCGATCCAGTCACCGAGGTTCAGCGAGAGGTTCTCGCCCACCACCCGGACGTAGGTCGCGTCGGCCGGAATCTGCCGACGGTCGTAGCGCAGGTTGCGCCACGACGGGGCCGGGCCCAGGTCGTACGGGGTCAGCCGCCCGGCGGCGACAGGTGCTCCGCCGGGGCCGGGGCGGCCGTATTCCAGTGCGACCTTTTGCGCTTCGGTGTGTCCGTTCAGCACGCTGTTTCCGGTGATGGTGCCGGCCGCGGTGACGACCACCAGCGGATGCGCAGCATCGGCACGGGGTAGGGCGTACCACGCCGAGGTCAGCTTGGACGGCTGGTGCGGGCCTTCGGTGTAGGTACCTGCCATCGGTACCCGCGCTGGGTCCAGGCCATACGGCAGCGGCACGGTTGAACCGTTGATGCCCGGTGTCTTGAGCTTGACCGCCGCATCCCAGTCCGAGTCGGTTCCGGATACCGGGTACTCCAGTCGAATCGCTTCGGCAACAATGTGATCCGGAACGCCGTTGGGAGTGAACCCGACTGAGCCGGTACCGCCGAGCGGGCCCAGTGGACCGTAGTCACCGAGCAGCGGAGCCAGGAATCCGGTGTTGGGGTCGGGCTCGACCAGCACGTTGTCGGCCAGCCCGCAGCCGCCCCCGAGTGCCCGCAGATTGCCGGCCAAGTTCGAGTACGTCGGGTATTCACGTACCGCACCGATGGCCATCGACGCTATGAACACCGCCACCATGAATCCGGCGGCCACCGGAATCGGTGCCGCGGTGATCATCCGCACCGCCCGGCTCTCCGGGTGGGTCTGGTTGAAGTGCAGCCAGAACGCCCATACCGCGGCGATCACAAACAGCACGAAAAATATTGTGCTGACCTTGATCCCGGCGATGGTCGGCATGTCGTTGTTGAACGGCACGCCGTAGCTCGACACGTACCACCAGCCGTTGGTGGTGGCGAAGCACAGCGCCATGACGAACAGCACCGCAGCCGCGAAGGCCATCCGGTTCCGCGGCGACCGCAGCACCGACCGGGACACCAGCACGGTTGCCACGGCCGCCATGGCCGCACCCACCGCGGCGAACAACCCGAAGTGGTGCACCCACTTGGTGGGGGTGAACATCAGGCAGAACATGGTCGCGAAGATGATGCCCATGAGCCGCCACACCGGGCCCCGGGCGACACCTGGAATCCGCTTGCGGCGCAGGATCATAAACATCGAGGTGAACAAGCTGAGCGCGGTGATCAGGAAGCCGAACCGGCGGGACATCGATCCGTCAACCGTCGGCAGGAACAGGTAGTAGTACCGCAGATTCTCGGTGTACCAGGCCTGGCTCGGGCCGATGGCGGTGCGAATCCTGGTGGCCTCCAACACCGTTGCCGCCGTTTGATTGACGAACACCACTGTCAGCACCACGAAGCCGGCCGCCAGCAGCGGCATGATCAGTGGCCAGATGCCGACCTCGCGACGCTTGCGTACCAGGATGCGCAACACCGGACGACCACCGGCGAGAAGCGCGGCTACCGCGATCAGGCCGGTCGGCTGGATACCCAAGGTGAAGGCCGCGGCGATGATGGCCAAGGCGGCGGGGGTCAACCGGCGGGAACCGATGGCGCGTTCGATCAGCACGTAGGTGATCAGCGCACCGGTGGCGATCTGACCTTCGGGGCGCAGGCCGTTGTCGAATGGCATCCACGCGGCCATCAGGACCAGACCCGCGGCCCACATGGCTGCCCGACTGCGGGCCACTGCCGGCCCCAGCCGGGGCAGCACCTCACGGGACAGCAGGAGCCAACACAGCAAGGAGCACAACAGATCCGGCAGCCGGATCCAGATGCTGGCGTCGCTGATGTGCGTCATCAGGGCCAGCACGTTGTAGTACCAGCCGAACGGATCCTCCGGGCTGCCGAACCACCGGAAGTAGTTGATCATGTAGTTCGCGTGCGGGGCGACGCGCGCCATCTGCAGGATGTAGCCGTCATCGGAGGAACCGGCGCCCAGCACATACCAGAGCACGAACCCGCTGACCACCACACCGTCGACCGCGGTGAGCGTGCGCCAACGTGACGGGATCAGTCGCCGCATCCGGCGCCCGTCCATGCGGTCCAGGCGCCACAGCGCCAGGACCGCGACGATGGTGGACGCGATTCCGCCGAATATGGCGATGTACTTCAGCGTGGTCGGCCGGTTGATGAACCGGGTGTCGATCGTCGCAGACAGTGAAAGACCTTGTGGTGCCTCACCCTTCAGGTCGGTGAAGACGCCGACGATGGCCGGTCGCAGATTGGGATCGGCGAAGCCCGTATGCAGTTCCTTGCCGTCGGTACCCGTCAGCCCCACGAACGTTGCGAAGGTTCCCGACTTGTCCGAGGTGAGTTCGATACGCGAACAGCCGGGTGCACCAACGACTTTCGCGCGAGGCACGCTGGCGATCACCACGTTGCGGTCGGTGACGTCGACCCGGGTGCTGGTGACGTTTATGAACAGTGCGTTGAGCGCAGCCTGCTTACCGTCCCGCGGCGCGGTGCCCAGCACCAGCCCACCGGCAGGCGGCAGCGAGTTGATCACCGAACACGGCACCGTCGCGGTCATCGAGACCGGCGTCTGTGAGATGAGCGGCGCCGTAACGTTGTTCAGCTGACCCTGCTGGGGCCAGTTGAGTGTCGCGGTGGTCTGGACCACCGGCAGTAGTGGGGTCAACGCTGACAGCAGGAAGCCGATCAGCCCGGCCACCATGGCGACCCAGCGAGCTGTGCGCGTGCTCATGGCAGTGCCCGGATCGGTCCGCGGCGGCTCCAGCCGTTGACGGTCGCGGTGCCCTGGTCAATGACGGCCGGCGGCGCCAGCTGAGGTGGCACCACCGGGTCGTATCGCTCGATGGACCCCCAGTCCCGGAACCAGTCGTTGCGCAGATATGTCGGGATGGTCGAGGTCTTCAACAACGCCTGGATGAACAGGAATGGCCCACCCTTTTGCGCGGACTGCCACATATTCGAGGAAACCACCACTTGCTTGACGTTGGGCAGGATGCGGTACTGCGGTAGCTCGGCGACGCCGAGGTGTTCGACGAAGGGTCGCTGGCACGGGAAATTCGCCGCGGTCGCGATGTCCATCAGGATCGGGGTCTCTGATCCGAGGAACTGCTGCGCGGTCTGCAGCGTCGGCACCCGTGGCGGGGTGAACCCGAACCACTGGTCCTCGGACAGGTTCGGATCGTCCGCCACGATGCGTGCCACATTGGCCTCGGGAGGTGCCGAGGTGAACGGGAACCGCAGGTTGCGCCAGGCGTACTGGGCGAAGGTATCGATCGGCTCAACCGAGTTGAGCGCCTGGAAGCTGCCGTCGGGCCGGTGGACACCCCATTGCAGTTTGAGCGACTGGCCGTAGTGGAACTCATGTTCCTCGTCGTGGAACCAGATGGCGCCGACCGCCGCGAGGGAGACCAGCGGTCGGTCCGCAGTGCGCGGAGGCAACTGGTACCAGGCCGAGGTGGCCTTTGCCGCCATTGTGTTCTCGCCATAGCTGCCCATCACCGGGGTGCGGGCCGGGTCCAGACCGAATGGCAGGAATACGTTTGAGCCGTTGACGCCGGTCGGGCCGTAGCCGCCGCCGGTGCCGGCCGCGAATGCGATACCGACATTGGGCTTGTTGGGTGAGCCGTCGGAGTTGACCGTGCCCGGGTTGGCGACCACCGGATGCGGCGGTGCCAGTGAATCGCTGATGCCGTTGGGGGTGAAGCCGACGGGGTTCTCACCGCCGAGCGGGCCGTATTTACCCCACTGCTGGCCGGCGACCGGTTGCAGCATGCCGACATTGGTGTCGGCCTCGACGAGCACGTCGTCGGCCATGGCGCAGCTGGTGCGGGACAGCCCCGAAGTCAGCGCCGACAGGTTGGCCTTGGCGGTGGTGTACTGCGGGTAGCGCTGTACGAAGCCCTTGGTCATCGAACCGACTTCCAGCACCACCATGATGGTTGCGACCACCAGTAGCGGGGTGGACGCCAGCACGCGGTTACGCCGGGTGTTGGCGACCTCGGTGTGGCCTGCGTAGTCGATGCGGAAGTGCAGCCAGCCGGCCAGTACTGCCGTGATGATCGCCAGCACCAGGAACATCGAGGTGACCGGATGGTGCGCCAGCACCGGCTGGCGGTCGAACCACGGCACGCCGTAGTTGCCGACGTAGAACCAGCCGTTGATCCCGGATGTGGCCCACGCCAGCATGAACAGCAGAGCGGTGACGTACAGCGCCAGGTTGCGTCGGCTGTGCAGGCCTACTGTCGCGAACACGAAAGCAGTCACCGCGCCGAGGGCGCCGGACAGCCCGGCGAAGGAGCCGAACTGCACCGCCCACTTGGTCGGGGTGAAATGCAGCAACAGCAGACCCAGCGCGCAGGCGCCGATCAACCGCCACACCGGTCCGCTGGCCAGCCCGGGCACCCGGCCCTTGCGCAGTAGCACGGCGATCATTCCGAACAGGCACAGCAGCAGGATCAGCACAGAGAAGCGTCGAGTTAGCGAACTGTCTACAGAATCTTCGACGGTCAGGAAGTAGTAGCGCAAAAATTCCTGGTACCAGGAGATGGTCGGCCCGACCTTGTACTTGATCCGCGCCGACTCGGCGACCGTGGCCAGCGTCTGGTTCCGGAACACCACGACCAGCAGCAGCGAGGCCGAGGCGGCCAGGGTAGCGATGGCTGCCAGCAGGCCGGTTCCGGCGCGGCGGCTGTGCACCACTCGGACCAGGGCGCGGGCGCCGATCAGCAGCGGCGCGACGGCGATCAGACCCTGTGGGGCAGTGGTGGCGGCCAGGCCTGCCACCACCAGCGCCAGCGCGGCCGGCACCAGTCGCCGGGTCGCGATGGCGTACTCGACCAGCACCCAGGTGGCGATGACACCGAAGGCGATCAGCGGTTCGGGCCGCAGACCGTTGTTGAACGGGTACCAGGCGGCGAGAAACACCGCAGCCGCGGTCCACACCGCGATGGAGTTGTGGGACATACCGCGGGCACCAGGCCCGAGCCGCGGAAGCACCCAACGTGACAGCAGCACCCAGGTGGCAACGCCGGCCAGTAGTGCGGGCAGTCGCATCCAGACCCCGTCGGTGCTGATTGCGGCCATCCGCGAAAGCACCGACTGGTACCAGTCGAACGGTGCCTCGGTGGTGCCGAAGTACCGGTAGAAGTTGGCGACGTAGCCGGCCTGGCTCGACACCCGGGCAATGGTCAGGTTGTAGCCGTCGTCGGAGGAGATCGCGCCGATCAGATGCCAGAGCAGCAGGCCGCCGACCACGGCGCCGTCGGCCAGCCAGTGCCACAGGCCAACCTTCCAGAAGCGTCGCCAGCCATCGGTGACCCGTCGGCCATCGAGTCGGTCCAGGACTGCCAGGGCCACCAGAGAGACCAGCGTCAGCAGCACGCCGAGGGCCATCGCGGCCGACTTGATCACGGTCGGGGCGACGATGAATCGGGTGTCGATGTCGATGCGCGCAGACAGGCCGGGCTGCGCGGGCACCTTCAGATCGGTGAATATGCCGGCTACCTGGGGCTTCTTCTCGACCGTGCCGACGCCGGAGGCACCGGGCAGACCCATGAAGTCGGCGCCGACGCCGCTGTTGGTGGCCCACAGGTGCAGGTTGCTGCACTTTCCGGCTGCGATGTCAGCCCGCTTGGCCACCGCGGCCACGGTGTCCCGGAAGGCGACGACGACGTCGGTGGCGTTGGCCCGGACGAACAGCCCGTTGCGGCTGGCGTCGATGCCGTCTGGCGGGATGGTGGAGAACACCAGGCCGCCGGCGGCCGGCAGGGTGGCGATCGCTGAGCACGGGACGGATACGTCCAGTGCCAGTGGGGCACCCGATACGAGTGGGGCGGTGACGTCGGATACCAGACCACCCGGACCGGCGGCCTGAGGCCAGAGCACGGTCGCGGTGGTCTGCTTGACGGGCAACAGCGGGGTCAGCGCGCAGAGCAGCAGACCGGCGAGGCCCGCGATGATCGCGACGAGTCGGGCAGTCCTGGCAGGCACGAGGCTAAAGAGTAGGCGACGTGCATGTGTACGCCGCCGAGGCGCTCAGGAATGACGCAACGGTGCAGGACTCCAGAACCCACTGCGGGTGGCCTTGCCCAGGTCGATCCGGGCGGGCTCGGCGTCTGGGTAGTACCTGGTGAACTGCTGCAGCGACCCCCAGTCCCGGAACCAGTCGACCTTCAGGTACGTCGGCACCGGGGTGGCCTTGAGGAGCAGCTCGGTGATGCCGAGCGGGCCGCCGCCGAGGTAGTCCATCACCGGTGAGTTGGCTTCGGCGCCGAACCGGTCCGGCAGGACGCGCCACTTGGGCACCTCGGTGACGCCGTTGTTGTGGCCGAACGGGCGCTGGCACGGGAACGCCAGGCCCACCAGCCAGTCCAACAGCACCGGATCCTTGGAGCCCACGACGTCCTGCAGGGATCGCAACTTCGGGATACGCGGTGGGGTCACCGCGATCCAGTGCTGGGGTGCCAGGTCGTCATCGGTGGCGACCACGCGGACCTGGGTGGCCTCGGACGGCATCGCGGACATCGGAGCGCGCAGGTTACGCCAGGCAGGCGGGGCGCCGACATCGGCGAAGCCAACGGCCCCGCCGATCTTGCCTGCCGCGGCTTGGGCGTCGGTGGCCCATTCGACCCGGACCTCACCCTGGTTGAACCTGCCTGCCGCGGCGATCACCAGGAGCGGGCCGGCCTCGTTGCGCGGCGGTAGGCGGTACCAGCCCGAGCGCGTCCGCGCCGGGATCTGGATGCCGGCCCGCCAACTGCCCAGCACCGGGGTGCGGGCCGGGTCCAGGTTGTAGGGCAGTCGAGCCTTCGAACCGTTCACCCCGGCCACAAAAGTGGTGCCGCCTTCGGTGCCGGGCTCGGCACCGGTGGACGTGTTGCCGTCGTTGTCGGCGAAGTTGCTGCCACCGGGGGGCTCCATGACCGGATCGGCTGAGACGTCGGCGGGAATCCCGTTGGGCGTGAAACCTTCTGAACCGCCGGAGCCCAGGGCATCACCGATCGGGGAGTTGATCGGGGCCAGCAGGCCGGCATTGGGGTCCTGCTCGACCATCACATCGTCGGCCAGCCCGCAGGTTTTTCCGGTGAGCGCCAACAGGTTCGAGCGGCCCACCGACCACGCGGGCCACTGCTCGGTCATGCCGAGTGTCAGTGACAGCACCTCGAACAGGACCACAACCCACGAGGCAATTGCCAAGGGCGCCTGGGGAATCCAGCGCTTCGGTGATTTGTCGGGGGCGTGATCGTAGAAGTGCAGCCAGGCAGCCCACAGCAGCACCAGCACCGACAGGCCCAAAAGGATGGTGGTGAAACCGAAGTGCCACTGCGGGAACTGGTTCGACCACGGCACGCCGAAGTTGGAGACGTACCACCAGCCGTTGACGGTGGCGAACGACAATGCCACGACGAACAAGACCGCCGCGGTGAACATGGCCCGGTTGCGGCGGGATCGCATGGCAGCAGTGCCGACGGCGACGGCCGCCAAGGCTCCCAGCGAGCCTGCCAAGCCGGCGAACACGCCGAAGTGGTGCGTCCACTTGGTGGGGGTGAACATCATGGCCAGGAACGAGATGATGGTGATGCCGACGATGCGCCGGGCCGGGCCGGCGGCGGTGCCGGGAATTCGTCCCTTGCGCAACGACATTGCCAGCGATACCACCAGCGCCAGCAGCAGCGTGAGCACCGCGAACCGGCGCGCTATCGAACCGTCGGGGCTGGAGGTGAACAGCCGCTCGTAGCGGATGTGCTCGTCGAACCAGCTCAAAGCGGGGCCGACGCTGGTCTTGAAGGTGCTGGCCTCGATCTCGGCCGCCAGGGTCTGATCGCGGAAGATCAGGATGATGGTGACCGTACAGGCAGCCAGGATCGGGGCCAGCAGCGCCAGATGGCCGAAGCGCGAAGTATGCCGCGCCACAATGGTTTTCAGCGGGCCGACGGCGACCAGTAGCGCACCCACCGCGGCTATACCAGTCGGGCCGGAGAACAGCGTCAAGGCGCCGATGATGATGGCGATGGCCACCGGCAGAAGTCGGCTGGTGGCCACGCCGCGTTCCACCGAGCACCAGGTCAGCAGCATGCCCAGCGCGATGATCGGCTCCGGCCTGATGCCGTTGTTCAGCGGCAGCCAGAACGCCAGGAACATGCCGGCGGCGGTCCAGGCGGCGACCCGGTTGTTCTTGACGGCGGTGCCCAGGCGGGGGAGTACCTCGCGGCTGATCACCCACCAACAGGCCAGGGCCATCAGCAGCGTCGGTAGCCGCATCCAGATGCTCGAGGTGGACACGTGCGCCCACAGCGCCAGCAGGTCGTAATACCAGCCGAACGGCGACTCCGGCGTGCCGAACCAGCGGTAGTAGTTGGCCATGTAGCCGGCGTGCTCGGATACGCGGGCCATGGTCAGGATGTAGCCGTCGTCAGAGGTGTTGGCCCCGACGAAATGCCACCACACCAGCGCCGCGGTCACCACACCGTCCAACGGGGTCAGCGACCACCAGCGTGGCGGCAGCAGTCGCTTGTGCCGCATGCCGTCCGCGCTGTCCAGCACGTGCAGTGCGCCCAGCGCGATCACAGTCAGCACGCCGCCGAAGATCATCGCGAGCATCTTCAGCAGGGTCGGCGAGGTGCTGTATCTCGAGTCGATGGTGGCCGAGAAGCTCAGCCCTGGCGGGGCCGGCCCGGACAGGTCGGTGAACACGCCGACGATCTGCGGCCGGAAGTCATAGCCGCTGCGTTCGCCCTGCAGGGGCTTGCCGGGGTTTCTGTCGGTGGGGCCCTGCACCAGCCCGACGAACTCGCCGGTCACCTTGTCGGCGTGCGCGGTGAACTTCAGCTCCTTGCAGGCCGGGCTCAGCACCTCGCTCAGCGGCGCGCTGACTACCGGGGTGTTGCGGACGATGACCAGCAGATCGCCACCCACTCGCTCGATGAGCAGGCCGCGATCGACGGCCTTGGGTGCCTGCTTGGGCACGGTGGACAGCAGCATCGTTCGGCCGGGGGCGGCTGGGTCCATCAATCCGGCGGCGGCCTGGCACGGGATGGTGATGTTCAGGTCAGTGGCGACGTAGCCGATCAGCGGCGCGTCGACACTGCTGAGCGTCCCGTTCTGGGGCCAGTTCAGCTTCGCGGTGGTCTGGGTGACCGGCAGCATTGGCGTAACTATGGCAAGAAATGCCCCGAGTAGTCCGGCAACGATCGCGATCCACCGCGCCGTTCGGTGATTGCGCTCCTGAACAGGCTCTCCGACCACGGGCCTAGATGTTAGTGGCCCTTACGGATTGCCAGCACAAACGGTCCGACATCGGTCACTTGCCAGTGCTTGGCGTCGAACAGCTCGGCGTCCAACACCACCTGGTAGCGACGTACATTCGGCTGGTTGGGGTAGACGTCCTCGGCCAGGCGCAGGGTGTAGGTGCCCGTGCCGCCGTGTCGCATCAGGAACACCGTCGGCGCCGGCCACGGCAAATTGTCCAGAGCCTCGGCGAACGCGTCGGCGCTGGTGAGTGTGCCCCAACTCTCGATCGCTGCGGACCGTTCCTTGAACTGGGCCAGCGGGTTGGCGTAGTGGGAGGTCAGTCCCTGGAACCCGTAATAGGGGTAATAGGACAGGAAGCTGTAGTCGGCGGTCATCACCACGGTCTGGTTTCGCGGGCGGCCCGTGGCTGCGGTGATGTGTTCGTCGATCTCCCGGTAGAAGTGCTCGGAGCCCGGTGGCCGACGGTCGGCGCGCTGGCCGTAACCGTCGGTGTCGGTGTAGGCCACCGCGATGTCGGGGCGCAGCACGCCAGGGATGTCCTGGCTGAACGCCACGGCGCCGATGGTGCCGATGGTGGCAGCCACTGCGATGACCCGGTTGCGAGTCGGCGGCTGGTAGCGGTTGGCGATGGCTGTCGCCGCTTCCATGAACCCGAACACCCCGGCGACGGCCAGCAGCAGGGTCAGCGTCGGCTGCAAGCGGAAGGACAGCAGCGTGGTGCGGGCCAGGGTGGCCAACATGGACAGCAGAGACCACGCGTACACCGACACCACCGCGATGGCCAAGGCGCCAGCTCGGGTCGAACTACGGGCTCGTACCACCAGCCACAGCGAGCCGGCCAGGCACAGCGCGCCCAGCAGGGTGAAGTCGAGCATCGGGAAGGTCAGCTGCGAGCCGGCCATCGGCAGATAGTGCTGCGCGGTGCCCTTGTCGGCTGGGTGGTGCAGGGTCGCCAAGAAGTAAGGGCCCCAATGGAGCGCTGCGATGGCCCCCGAGATGGCGGCGATCACCGCAAGCCGGAGCAGCGGTTGCAGCTGTCGGCGGGCGGCGGTCAGCAGCAGCGCCATCAAAGTCAGAGTAAAGGCCGCATAGCCCAGCAGCAGGGTGTAGAACAGCGCGGCGATGCCGAGGAATATCCCGGTGCCCAGTACCGCTGCGCGGCCGTTGTGCCCGGTTGCTTTCAGGCCAGCCCACGCCAGTACGAACACCGGTGGCAGCAGTGCCACGATGACTGCCGAGTAGGGCTCGGTAGAGGAGTACGCCAGTACCACCGCAGCCGTGGCGGTGCTGACCGCCACGGCGTACTCGAAGCGAATCATGTTCGCCCACAACACGAATGCGACTGCGATTGCTGCGGTGATCGAGATGATCGCCCACGGTTTGAACATCTCCCACGCCGGGGTGCCGGACAGTGCGGCCAGCCGGCCGCCGATCCAGAACCACCCTGGCGGGTAGTACGCCGGCAGCCCGAGATACGTCATGTCGTGCGGCACTGCGCTGTCGGTGAGCCGGGTCAGGTACTCGGTGCGGAACTGCTGATCCACCGAGACACCGAACAGGTACAGCTTGGTTGCGCCCAACGGCATGCCGAGGGTCACCACCGAGAACGCAGACAGCAGGGCAGTGGCGGCCAGTTTCGCGACTCGTCGCCAGCCTCGACGCCACATCCAGCCGGTGGCCAATAGCCCGGCCAGACAGGCACATTGGCCCGCGGTGGTCAGTGCATGTAGTTGGTTCGACGAATTGAACGCCGGCCACTGCACTCGCTGAATTGCGGGCAGCGCGACCACCGCGACCACCACAGCCACCGCGATGGCGACCAGCATCTGGCCGGCCGGCCGCACTGCCACCCGCATCAGAGCGGGAGTTTGCGGAAGATCGCCCGGGGGATGTGCCGGATGACTGCCATCAGGTAGCGCACCGGGTTCGGTGCCCAAATCAGCTCCTTACCCTTGGCCGCCGCGGCGACCGCTTGGTTGGCGACGTCTTCCTTGTCGACCGTGAACGGGGCCTCTTTGGCTCCGGTGGCCTTCCAGTGCTCTAGCGTGGTGGTGGTGCGAACCTGGCCGGGACGGATCACCAGGACGTGAACTCCGAACTCGCGCAACGCTTCTCCGAGGCCCAGGTAGAAGCCGTCGAGCCCGGCTTTGGTGGAGCCGTAGACGAAGTTGGAACGACGCACCCGTTCGCCGGCCACCGATGACATGGCGATGATCTGCCCGAAACCCTGAGCCTTCATCTTCTCGCCGATCAGCACACCCACCGACACCGCTGCGGTGTAGTTGATCTGCGCGGTCATCACGGCTTTGGACTGGTTCTGCCACAGCTCCTCGGCGTCACCCAGCACACCGAACGCCACAATCGCCACGTCGACATCGCCTGCTGTCCAAGCGGATTCGATGAGTGCTGGATGGGACTTGGTGTCCAAGGCGTCGAAGTCGAGGTACTCGACCTCCTTGGCGCCGGCGGCCTCCATCTGCGCAATGGCAGCATCGCGCTTGGGGGCGTTGGGCAGGTCGGCCAGGATCACCCGGGCGTGCGCGTTCTTGAGGTAGCGCTCGACGATGGCCAGGCCGATCTCCGAGGTGCCGCCGAACAGCAGAATGGTCTGCGGGTTGCCGGTTGCGTCAATCAATGTGTTTTCCTTTTCCGGATTCAGAGCAGCTTGAGGCGGCGGGCCATGTCGGAGGCGAACACGCCGTTCGGGTCGGCCTTGCGGCGGGTAGCAATCCATTCATCGATGCGCGGGTACATCCGGTGGAAGCTCTCGGCGCTGACCCGGGAATCCTTGGCGGTGTAGACCCGGCCGCCGAATTCCATTGCCCGCTTGTCCAGTTCGTTGAGGAACTCGTTGACGCCCGGACGGTTCGGGAAGTCCAGGGCTACGTTCCAGCCCCGCATGGGGAAGCTGAGCGGTGCGTTGTTACCCGGCCCGAAGAGCTTGAAGACGTTCAGCGCCGAGTACTGATGTTGGGTGTGCATCCACCGAATGATGCCCTTGAACTCTTCCAGCGCATCGGGTGGAACCAGGAACTGATGCTGCGCGAAACCTGCTGGGCCATAGGCATATTGCCAACCGCTCGTGATATCGAGCATGTGGTAGAACTGCGTCAGGTTGACGATCTTGCCCTGGTAGTTGCCGCTCATCCGGTAGAACGCCTCGCCGATCATGGACAGCGAGACCTTGTTCATGAAGCTTACCGGGAAGACGTTGGGAATGGCCGGCAGTTGGGGCGCAGTGAATTTCAGCGGATCCTTGGCCAGCTTGGCAGGCAGTTGATCGACCTTGGCCAGGCTGCCCCGGCTCACGGCAGCACGCCCCAGCTTGGGTGGCGGACTGATCAGGTCGAACCAGGCGCTGGAGTAGGTGTAGTTGTCCTCGCTGCCGTCCTGGTGGACGGCGACGGTCTGGTCCAGGTCGTGCGTCGCGATGCCGTCCGCGATGAAGTAAGCGGTCTCTGTACGGGTCATCGCGATACGAGCCCGAATCACGATGCCCGTCAACCCGTTTCCGGCGACCGTGGCCCAGAACAGCTCGCTATCCGGGCCGTCCGGGGTCAGGGTGTGCACTTCGCCGTCGGCCATCAACAGATCCAGGGACAGCACATGGTTGCCGAAGCTGCCCGCACTGTGGTGGTTCTTGCCGTGGATGTCCGAGGCGATGGCGCCACCGACGGTGACCTGGCGAGTGCCAGGCAGCACCGGAACCCACAGCCCGAACGGCAGCGCGGTCTTCATCAGCTGGTCCAGGCTGACCCCGGCGTCGACGTCGGCGATGGCCGTCTCGGAGCTGATCGAGTGGATGGTGTTCAACCGGCTCATGTCGACGACGATGCCGCCGCCGTTGCAGGCCTGGTCGCCGTACGACCGGCCCAGACCGCGGCCAAGGATGCCGCGGCGCAGGTGTGACGGGCTGGATGAGTTCGCGTCCGCGACTTGCTTAACCGCTTGGGCGATCACTTCTACGTCGGGTGTGGAGAGCACGTTTGCCACGGAAGGGGCCGTCCGACCGAACCCGGTGAGGGCGCGTCGCGTCAGGGGCAGCGTGGCGTCAGGCTGGGTAGACATAACGGTCAAAGGGTACCGGCCGACGTCACTTCAGCCGGAAAATCACTGCTCGCTGTACCACGAAATTAATCACAGTAGCGGTGCCCTGGGCGATGACGAACGCCACCGGTCGTCGCCAGGACTCGCCGGCGAATTGCAGATAGAAGAGCTGATTGATGCCGACCTGCAGGCCGAAGGTAACTGCGTACAACACCACAACTGCGATGAATCGCGCCCGGCTGGGTGGCGCCTGGAAGGTCCAACGCCGGTTGATCAGGTAGGCCGTGGTGGTGCCGGCGATGAAACTGAGCGTCTTGGCGATGAGCGTGGCCCGGTCGTCTGGCATGCCGTTCGCCACGAAAATGGCACTGAGCAGTGCGTACAGGCTGTAGTCGACGACCGCGGAGAGTCCGCCCGCAACTACGAAGCGCCACGCCTGGGTGACCAGGCCCAGAGACGCTTCGACGGCATTCTCGGCACCGGAATGGGCAGGGATCTCTACTGGCTCGGCCACGCGGGCAGCTTACGTGCACCATGTGTAGGTGACCGATTTGCTCCAGGTGTGGCAGACGCTGTTGGCGCGACATTCAGCATCGCCGGACACCGGGGCCACCGGGGCCGCGCTGTTGGCACGTTGGTCCGAGCCGCATCGCCGTTACCACGACCTGAGTCATCTGCATGGCGTGCTGGACGGCGTCGAAACGCTGGCCGCGCTTGCCGACGATCCCGACGCGGTGCGGTTGGCGGCCTGGTACCACGACGCGGTGTATGCCGGTCAATCCGATGATGAGGAGAACAGCGCACTGCTGGCCGAAGCCGATCTGGCAGCCCTCGGTGTCGATCCGGCATTCGTCGCCGAAGTCGGGCGGTTGGTGCGCGTCACCATCACTCACAATCCAGCGGCCGATGACCACAACGGGCAAGTGCTCTCCGACGCCGACCTGGCGGTTTTGGCGGTGCCGCCAGCGCAGTATCAACACAACACTGCCCGCGTGCGTGCCGAGTACCAGCACGTCACCGATGCTGATTTCGGTGCCTGGCGCGCCCGGATGATCGAGTCGATGTTGGCTGCGCCGACGCTGTACCGGACGGAGCCGGGTCGCCGGCTGTGGGAGGACGCGGCGCGGGCCAATCTGGCCGCTGAATTGGTTTCTCTCAGCGAGTGATCGGCGCCAGGGCTCGGTGTAGGGCGGCAGGCGACCTGTTCACCGAGCGCGAGCGTGCTGCGCTGGCCATCACCGAGGCGATCACTGACTTGATGTGCGGCCCGGTTCCCGACGACGTGTACGCACAAGCCGCCGCAGTCTTCACCGACCGCGAACTGGCCCACGTCGTCGGGATGGCGACGGCCATCAACTCCTGGAACAGGTTGAATGTCGCTACCAGGCGGGCGGTTCCGCGCCGGCGCTGAACATGGGTGAAAACCCTGAAAGTCCCGATATTTCAGGGGGTTTCACGTTTCGGTGTAAGTGTGCGGCTACCCGATCTGCTCGCTCAGAACGGTGGCGGGATGCAAGCCAAAGGTGGAGAGGCGGTGTGCCACGCGTCGGTCGGCGGCACGGATGTAGTCGTCGCGCTCGGGGTTGGCGCGGGTATTCGTTGAGTCGGGTCCGTGTCGGGTCAGCTTCTCGCGTAAGCGCTCATCCACCGTCATGATCGTCCCGTTCGGTCCAGCGGTGTTATCCGCGACCGTAATTGCATCCGACTGCGGGTCTTCAACGAATGCGAACTGCCGAAGTTGATCGTCAAGCCCGAGAACGCGTGCGGTAAAGCGGCTACCGGAATGGTGTGCGACCAGGGTGCACACTTCCTCCGGCCAGCCGTCACCGCGCAGGTACAAAGCCCCGTCGAGGGGATGAAAGCCAGTAAGCCTGAGCCGGGAACCGTAGCCGATGTCGTGCAGCCACGCGGCGGCAACCAGGATGTCCACTGCCGACGGTGGCACCGTCACGGATAGCACCTGTGCCCTGGCGGCGACCGCAGCGCTGTGATGCAGTCGCTCTGGCATTTCGTCGAAGATGCCCGCAGCCACTTCGGCAGCGTCGTCGATAACATCGGCCATCGCTGGAATACCTCCTGGTGTGGGTTCCCAGCAGCGTTCTTCTGCTGCCGACACGGGGGCAGTATCGTCAATGATGGCACTTCGGCGTCCGCGTGTGCACTCAGCCGTTTAGGGATTGCGCGAACCCGGTGGGAACCGTGCATCAAGAGCACTCAGCATATTGAGCAACTCCCGACGCGTTGTCAGGCGCGCCCGCAAACCACCCTGAATCCGGGGGACGTTGAATAGCTCACGCCGGCGCTCATATTTCGCGAGTGCCGCTCTGAAAACCTCGGTTTTCATGTCCGCATCGTGACCTGGCCCACTGTAGAAAGTCTTCAGCGAGTGGTGCTATTGACTGGCTGAAGAACACTGCGCGCTGCGAGTCGACCGTTCGTACCGGCCGCCATTGTCTGACACCAGAATTCGATCTTGATTTGTGCATCGCCGACCGGCAGAACCACATCGGCCAGCTGCAGGGACAGATGGTGAAATACGAATCTTGGTCATCTGATGGCGATTTCAGTTGAGCCTTTCTTCACCTTGCGTCTGTGATTCTGGGAGCGTTGACTCCTTCTCAAGGATGAGCCCCGATCGGCAGCCGACCAGGCTGCTCCGCTCGTATGGAGGCACCCGATGAAACGCCGTGAACTGCTGGTCGGTGTCGCTGCAGTCGCGATAGCCGAGGGTTGTACCAGGCAAGCGCCCAGCTCGGTGCAGCAGAGCCCCGCGCAGGAGAGCCAGGCGCGCTACACCAATCAGATCGCGCTGCCTAAGCCCAGTGTCGCCGGCACGGTCTCCCTGGAGGCAGCCATCGAGCGGCGCAGGTCCGTGCGGAGGTTTGGGCCAGGTCCGCTGCCTGTCGGCACCATCGGCCAGTTGCTGTGGGCCGGGCAGGGCGTCACCAGCCCGGACCGCAAGCGGGCGGCTCCGTCGGCCGGCGCTTTGTACCCGCTTGAGCTCTACGCGGTGACCGCCGCGGAGATGATGCACTACCTGCCTGACGGCCACCGCGCCGAGACCCGGGCCACGACCGATCTGCGCCCACAGCTGCAAGCCGCTGCCCTCGACCAGGCATCTGTCGGCGCTGCCCCGGTCGTTATCGTGGTGGCCGCCGAGCCCGGTCGCCTCTCCCAGAGGTACGGCGACAGGGCCGATGCGTACACCAACATCGAGGTCGGGCATGCCGCCCAGAACATACTGCTCCAGGCGGTCGCGAGCGGTCTTGTGTCCGTGCCCGTTGCAGCCCTCGACGAGTCGCGGGCGGCCCGGACGCTCGCCCTGCCTCCCGGCCAGACGGTCGTCTATCTCATCCCGGTAGGCTTTGCCGCCTGAGCGGTGTTCACGATGTGGTACAGCCCGGCCTGCTCGCTCTTCCACTACTCACGATCGGCCGCGTAATTCCGCCAGATCAAAAGGGCGGCAGCCTGTTCCGTTCGCTAGCCCTGGCTTCTACCCGGGCACGCGCGCAAGAAAAAGTCCAGGCCTGTGGATAACTTGCGAAGGGCTCGGGACGGGCCACCGCGGCCAATCCCGAGCCTCCGGCAACGTCAGGCGACGGCGTCCCGAATGTTCTGGCGGGCCACCGTGACCTGCTCGCCAATGGCCTCGCGGGCGGTCGACGCGGTGGTGCGCATCTCGCTCCACCGGCGGGTTGCCGCCTCGCGCACGTCCTCGCCCTGGACAGCCGTGCCGGCCACGGCGAACGCGCCGTCCACCGCGGTCGCGGTCAAGGATCCCTGGGCCCGCACCAGCGAGCCGGCCACCTGAGACGCACCGGCGATGACCGCGTTGGGCAGCACGGCATTACGGCCGACGTACTCGCCGACGGCGCTCCGGATGTCGCGGCCGGATTCGACGATCACGTCCTGGACGGCCGCGCTGGTCTCGCTGAACGCGACGGGCAGAGTTGCACCGTCACGCACTGCGGCGATGACCTTGGCCGGTGACTCGACAATTGCCTCGGCAGCGGCAGCGGTGGCGCTGACCAGTTGGCGGCTGAGGCCGTGGCCGGCATCGAGCTGACGCTCGAGCACGTCGCCCAGGACCTCGCGGATGGCAAGTCCGGTGCTCTCGGCCTCGATGGTCTCGTCGGCGACGGGAATGAGCTCGGCCTCGATGACCTGTCCGTTCGCGGTGTCGTCGGTAGTGGTAGGCGTGTCAGTAGCGGTCATGATTACTCCTGGGAACGCGGAATGCGGGTCCCCGCAATTGAACTCGGTGCAGCCGAACCCGGGGTGTCGGACAGGTGACGGTGCGGGTCCGCGCAGGCGACCAGCTAAACCGCTCCACCTCTACGCGGATATCCGATGGCGAGGCAGTGCAAGACCGGGCCCGTCGAGACGGTCCAGCACTGCAGTGCGTCCAGCTGCAGCCATCATCAGATCGACGGCCGTCCCGCGGACTTCCTGCCCGTTTCCCCAGGTGTGGTCGATGTCGGCCGCAGAGAAGCGGATTCCTCGCAGCCGTCGCTTACCAGGTGCGCGGCGACCGTCTTCACATCCCAGCCTCCGCAGAGGCTGGGCATCGTCAGCTGTGCCTCATCGAGATGATCGATGAGATCCGCAATATCGAGCCGTTCCTGCGTGATAGCACCCTGGGTCCGGTGGCGATCCACCCGGACGAGCTTAGGGCGACTAAACCCAATACGGCACCCGGGCGCGGTACTGCCGCATGGCGAACGCCGCGACGATCCAGCCGAGGACGGTGAGGACGATGACCACATACCAGTGCCGCAGGTCCTGATGCTCGCCCAGCAGCGGCGCGCGGACGATATCCACGTAATGCAGAAGCGGGTTCAGCTGAATGATTTTCGACCACATCCCCGCACCCTGACCGCGCAGTGTCTGGTCGTTCCAGATGATCGGGGTGACGTAGAACAGCAGCTGCACCAGGCTGGCGAGCAGAGGGCTGATATCCCGGTATCGGGTGGCCAGGATGCCGAAACACAGTGCTACCCATACACAATTGGCCACGATCAGGGCTAACGCCGGGATCACCGACAGGTCCGCCCAGGACCACGGCTTAGGGAAGATGATCGCGATGATCACGAAGATGACGATGTTGTGCGCGAACAGCAGCACCTGACGCCAGACCAAGCGGTAGACGTGTACCGACAGCGGTGTCGGGAGCTGTTTGATCAGGCCCTCGTTGGCGACGAACACGTCGGCGCCCTCGAGGATCGAGGCATTGATCAGGTTCCAGATGATCAGGCCCAGCGTCACGTAGGGCAGGTGCTCAGCCAGCGATAGGTGGAACAACTGGGAGTACAGGCCACCAAGGGCGACCGCCATGGTGCCGGTGGCGATGGTGATCCAGATGGGTCCGAGCACGCTGCGCCGGTAGCGCTGCTTGATGTCCTGCCAGCCGAGGTGCAGCCACAGTTCACGCTTGCTGAATCCGGCTACCAGGTCGCGCCAGGCGCGCTTCAGCGTCTTCGATTGCGACGCCGCGTCGGTGAACGTCATCCCGGTCCTCCAGAACTGGGGCCTCCTGAATCGGGCCTGCTGAACTTCTCGTCACGTCCTAAACGCCGCAGGCGCAACCACTCTCGCAACCCAGCCGGGTCGCGCCGGGTAATCAGGAAGTACCAGCCGAATCGCACCCACTCCTGCGGGATCAGGCGGCGTAGGCCAGGCTGGGATTGCAGATAGCCGCGGTTGCGGTAGGTGAAGTAACGCTTGGTGGCGTCGTCCGGGTATTGGGTGTGCATGCGGCCGCCCAGAATCGGCTTGAACTCGTCGGAGCCCTGTGGATGCAGATAGGTGGTCGTCAGGCAGGTGCCGAACGGTAGGCCGGAGCGCACCAGTCGGCGGTGGATTTCCACCTCGTCGCCGCGGACGAAGAGCCGAATATCCGGCACACCAACGGCTTCCAGTGTGGTAGCCCGGAACAGGGCACCGTTGAACAGTGAGGCAATGCCGGGCAGCAGGTCGTCGCCGACTTCGCGGTCTACCTGAAGCTCTGCGACCTGACGGCGCCACACGAGCCCGCGACGCAATGGAAAGGCCAGTCGTGCAGGATCATTCAGGTCGCACACCATTGGTGAGACCGCGGCCAACCCGTGCCGTTCGGCGCACTCCAGCAATGTGGACAGCACTGAGGAATCCGCGGGCCGGCCGTCGTCATCGGCCAGCCACACCCAATCGGCGCCTAGGGCCAGCGCGTGCAGCATTCCCAATGCGAAACCGCCTGCGCCACCCAGGTTTCGGACCGAGCCCAGGTAGGTGCTCGCGACCGGCTGCGACTTCACCAACTCCCGCACCGCGGGGTCGTTGTCGTTGTCCACGACGATGACGTGGTCAAGTGCCCGGGTTTGGGAACACACCACCGCAAGGGATTTCGCCAGCTCCGCGGGTCGCCGATGGGTGACGATCACCGCACACACAAACTCGGTCACGTCTGCCGCTCGCGCTCGTTCTCCTCGAGCACCTCGCGGACGTGGCGTGCGGCGTCCTCGCCCTCGTATGCGCGCACGACGTCCTCGATGCCGCCAGTCAACCGGATGGTTCCGTGGTCTACCCATATTGCGGTCTTGCACAGCCGGGCCAGGAATTCGTTGGAATGACTGGCGAATACCAGGATTCCGGACCGTTCGACCAGTTTCTCCAGTCGCGTGCGGGCCTTCTTCAGGAAGTCGGCGTCGACCGCACCCAGCCCCTCGTCGAGCAGCAGAATCTCCGGGTCGATGCTGGTGACCACACCCATCGCCAGCCGCACCCGCATACCGGTCGAGTAGGTGCGCAGCGGCATGGAGAGGTACTCGCCGAGCTCTGTGAACTCGGCGATCTCGTCGACCTTGGCCAGCATCTGCTTGCGGGTCTGCCCCAGGAACAGCCCGCGGATGATGATGTTCTCGAACCCGGAGATCTCCGGGTCCATACCGACGCCGAGGTCGAACACCGGGGCAACTCGGCCCCGCACGGTGGCCGAGCCGCGCGTGGGTTCGTAGATGCCGGAAAGCAGCCGCAGCAGGGTGGACTTGCCCGCGCCGTTGTGGCCGACCAAGCCGACCCGGTCACCCATCTTCAGAGACATGGTGATGTCTCGAAGTGCTTCGATCACAACGACATTCGAGTCGTTACGGCTGATGCCACCGCCGGCCTTGCCCAGGAAAGCCTTCTTCAGGGACCGTGACTTCGCATCGAAGATCGGGAACTCCACCCATGCGTTCTGCGTGGAGATGTGCGGTTCGGACACGATCTACAGGTACTGGCCGGTGCCGGGCTGCATCGGACCGCGGTGGCCATCGGGAATGGCGCCTGGCGGCAGCGCGCCCTGACGCATCTGTTCGAGTTGGGCCCGCGCCGCCATCTGCTGGGCGAACAGCGCGGTCTGGATGCCGTGGAACAGGCCTTCGAGCCAGCCGACCAGCTGCGCCTGGGCGATCCGAAGCTCAGCGGACGACGGCACCTTGTCCTCGGAGAATGGCAGCGACAGCCGTTCCAGCTCCTCGCTGAGCTCCGGTGCCAGGCCGTCCTCGAGTTCGCGAATGCTGGATCGGTGGATATCGCGCAGACGGTTTCGGCTGGCCTCATCGAGCGGCGCTGCGCGCACCTCTTCCAGCAGCTGCTTGATCATGGTGCCGATCCGCATCACCTTGGCCGGCTGCTCGACCAGATCGGTCAGCGGCTTACCTTCCTCGTCCTCGTTGAGGGCGTCACCCAGAGCGAGGTCACCTCCGATGACTTCGATGTCGTCGTCGTCATCTTCTGGTTTCAGCGTCATTGCTGCACTGTTCCTATCTTTTGTTCGCCGGGGAGGCGGTGTCGCCGCGCCATTCGTAGATGCGGGACCGACCGTTGTCGTAGATCTTGGCCCACGACTTTGACTTATCCAGCGACACTAGTCCGTCGGGCATGACGAACCCGCGCACGATGGTCGAGCTGGTGATGACGTACTTGATGTTGAGCGCGTGCACAGCCGCTGCGACGCGTGGTTCGGTGTCGGCTTTGTTGGCATAGGCCCAGAAGATGAAGCGGTTATAGCCCGGGCCTTGCTGCTGTGGGAAGTCGTAGTGGGTCCACAGCGGGCGTAACCCGGCGACGGCATACATCCAGGAGGTGCCGTCGGTGTTGGCGTTACCGATCAGCGTGTCCTTGGCGCCGGGCAGCGTGGCCAAGTAGGCGAAGGCCTCCAGGTTTTTGTCGTTGACCATGACCCGGTCGTACTTCTCGCCGATCAGGTACCGATGCCGCGGGAGGTAGTGCCAGGCCAGGCCCACCGTGGACACCAGGAGCAGGGCCGCGGTGGCGGTCGCCCAGAACCGTTCGGTGCGCGGTTGGCGGCGCCGCAACCAGGCCACCACCCACGCCACCGCCGCGAACAACGCGATCCCGGCGAACGGCGTGATCAGCATGGTCACCACTGCCGAGAGCCGACGCGGATCGCTGTAGAACAGGTCGGCGTATCTGCCGATGACCGCGCCGACCGGCCCGCCGAACGGTGCGCCCGAATGCACGATCGCGACCATCATCAGGACCCACACCGCCAGCGGCCACCACACTCGCCTGACCAACAGGATCAGCCCGCCGGCGGCACCGAGCGCGATCAGGATGTTTTGGATCGGATAGTCGTTGAGGTGCCGCGTGTGCTGGACGATCGCGTTGAACAACACCCGCAGTCTGCTCTGGTGCGTCACGAAGGCGTGCCCCGCGATGATGTCTGCTTGCGCCAGCACCCCGATGAACTGCGGTAGCAGTAGCAGCAGTGCCGGCACACCTGCGGCGAGCAGCGTCAGGAAGTCGCTGAGCCGACTGTGCACCGGGTGCCACAGCACGTCGCACAGCCACCAGGCGCCAACGAAGGTGACCACCACCACACCGCCGGTGATGTGGGTGGAGAACACTCCGAGCAGTGCGAGCACAGCAAGGGGCAGCCGGTCGCGGTGCCGTAGGCAGGACATGACCAGCACGGTCGTGGGCACGGCAAGGCCGTAGGCCACCAGGTTGGGGATTGCTGCCACGTCGAACTCGACGTAGGGCAACGCGGTGAAGGATGCCGACAAAGCGCCTGCTGTCGCGGCGGCACCAGCGGTCCAGCGCTGGGAAGCGCGAGGGCGGACCAGGTTCCAGGTCAGGACTGCCGCGCTCACCGGGAACAGCCACACTGAGGCGGCCAGTGAGTTCAACGTGTACGACGTGGTCGCGGCCGCTCCGGTGACCTGACTGAAGACGGCGGCCAGTGCGTGGAATGTCGACGGGTAGTACAGAAGGGCGTGGGTCTCGACATTGCGGAGTTCGCCCATATGCAGCGGAGACGCTTGTCCGGTCTCGAGAATCCAGCGAATGGTGTTGGCGTGCCAAACCGAGTCCCAAGTGCTCGGAATTGATTGCCAGTAACGTATGCCGAGCATTGCTGATGCCAGGATGGCGGCGGCGCCGACCACTATGCCCGCGGCGACCACCAGCGCAGGCATGCGACCGATGGCACGGGACTCAGCCTCGTCGTCAGCGGCACGGTGCAGTATCCGCCGGAGTCCGGCAACCAGGATCACCACGACAACGAACGACGCCAGTGCTGTCCATGCGTTCCAGGGCACCCCGACGGCGCCCATCGGGACGATCGCCAAAGCTACGACACCGTAGGTAACTGCGGGACCGACCGCAATCGCTACAGGCCACGTTAGCTGTGCTGCCCGGGCCACGATTGCTCCCGGGAGAACCATGAACAACAGGGCGACAATGACTCCGGACGCCAAGCTCACTGCACTAGTATGGCTGTTCGGGTGACCCAGTTTGTCGCGGTGTCTACGCGGCCGGGCACCTGCCGAAGCTATATTCGGTCGACAGTTCGCAAACGCTCGAAGGTTGGCAGGCATGGCATATGACGTCGCCCGGGTGCGTGGACTGCACCCCTCGTTGGGCGGCGGGTGGGTGCACTTCGACGCACCTACTGGCATGTTGCTACCGGACTCGGTAGCGACCACGGTTTCGACGGCATTCCGCGGTTCGATGTCCTCGGCCGAAGGTCCGCACCCGGCCGCCCAGCGCAGTGCCGCGGTCCTGGCTGCTGCTCGGCAGGCTGTCGCAGATCTGGTCGGGGGCGACCCGCGTGGCGTGGTCTTCGGCTCTGACCGAGCGGTGTTGCTGAACTCACTTGCGGAGGCATCCGCCTCGCGTTCTGGCCTGGGCTACGAGATCGTGGTGACCCGCCTGGATGACGAGGCCAACATCGCGCCCTGGCTGCGGTCCTCGAATCGATACGGCGCAAAGGTCAAATGGGCCGAGGTCGATATCGAGAGCGGCGAGCTGCCCGGCTGGCAGTGGGAGTCGCTGATTGAGCGCCCGACCAGGTTGGTCGCCATCACATCGGCGTCCTCAAAGCTGGGTACCGTCACCGACCTGCGGCCGGTGACCAAGCTGGCGCACGACAACGGCGCCATGGTGGTCGTGGACCATTCGGCTGCCGCCCCCTACAGACTTCTGGACATCAATGACGTCGATGCCGACGTGGTGGCGCTCAACGCGGTCGCGTGGGGTGGCCCGCCGATCGGCGCGCTGGTGTTCCGCGACCCGTCGGTGATCGACACGTTGGGTGCGGTGTCTTTGGACCCGGATGCCACCGGCGCGGCCCGCCTGGAGGTCGGTGCGCACCAGTTCGGCCTGCTGGGCGGTGTGGTGGCCAGCATCGAGTACCTAGCCAAGCTGGACGAGTCGGCGACCGGCTCGCGTCGGGAACGGCTGGCGCAGTCCATGCAGTCAGCCGAGGGCTACCTGTCGCGGGTATTCGACTATCTGTTGGGTTCCCTGCGTTCACTGCCGCGGGTGATGGTGATCGGCTCGCCCGAGGCGCACATCCCGGTGGTCAGCTTCGCGGTGCAGGGCATTCCGGCCGAGCGGGTCATCAGCCGGCTGGCCGACAACGGTGTTCTTGCGGTGTCGGACAAGAACTCCCGCGTGTTGGAGACCATCGGCGTCAACGACATCGGTGGAGCCGTGACGGTCGGTCTGGGCCACTACTCGACGACTGCCGAGGTTGATCAGTTGGTTCGGGCGCTCGCTTCTCTGGGCTAATCCCTAACTCGCAGAAGCACTTTCCCGGATACGGTTCCTGCTTGAAGGAGCTGGTGGGCCGCCGCCGCTTGTTCGACAGGTAGTTCGGCGCCGATGATCGGGCGCACCCGGCCGTCGGCGATCATCGGCCAAACATGTTGCACCACTTGGGAAATCACCGCGCCCTTGCCCGACAGGCCATCGACGGGACGGGACCGCAGCGCGGTGGCGATGACGCCGGCGCGCTTGCCCAGCAGCTTGGCGATATTCAGCTCGCCCTTGATACCGCCCTGCATCCCGATGATCACGAGTCGCCCGTCCGGGGCCAGGGCGTCGATATTGCGGTCCAGGTACGACGCACCCATGATGTCGAAGATGACGTTGGCGCCGCCCTCCTGGGTGATGCGCTCGACGAAGTCCTCTTCGCGGTAGTTGATCAGGATGTCCGCGCCGAGTTCTTCGCACAGGGCGAGTTTTTCGGCGGAACCTGCGGTGACCGCGATCCGGGCCCCCAAGGCTTCGGTGACCTGGATGGCGTGGCTGCCGATCCCGCTGGCACCGCCGTGCAGCAGCACCAACTGGCCGGGTTGCAGGTTGGCGGTCATCACCAGGTTGGACCACACCGTGGCTGCGACCTCTGGCAGGCCCGCCGCGTCGTGCAGCTTCACGCCCGCGGGGATCGGCATCACCTGCGCTGCGGGGACGGCGACCTTCTCTGCGTAGCCGCCGCCGGCCAGCAGCGCGCACACCTGATCGCCGGGCTTCCAGGTCTCGGCGTTCCCCAGCCCGGGGCCTACCTCGGAGATGGTGCCGGAGACCTCCAGTCCCAGGATGTCGCTGGCTCCCGGTGGCGGCGGATACAGCCCGGCAGCCTGCAGCAGGTCGGCCCGGTTGACACCCGCGGTGGTCACGTCGATGACGACCTCGCCTTCTTTGGCGGAGGGGTCCGGAACCTCGGACCATGCCAGCTGACCAGGGGCTTCAACGACGATGGCGCGCATGGCGATAACGCTACCCCCGGGCCGGATGCACTGCCGGAGCAGCAGACCCCTTAGGCTGGTCGACGGTGGCGTGGCAGAGCGGCCTAATGCACTCGCCTTGAAAGCGAGAGTCGGCTAAACCCGACCGGGGGTTCAAATCCCTCCGCCACCGCAGATCAGATGGGGTTTCCGTCGTCGGCAACGGCGACGGGACTCCGGAAAATTGACACTTTTTGACACAACTGCCGAGGAATTGGGTTGGCGCTGTGTCGGCGTGTCACGCCGCGTGACTGGTCCTGTACGGATCGCACGATGGGATTGATACGTGGCACGACTACCCAGCTTCATCACCCGCGCGGAGGGCAAACGCGGCGTCACCTACGAGGCACGCATCAACGTTGTGCTGCCCGACGGCCGTCGGTTGCAGCCCAAGCGCCGGTTCAAATCTCTCGATGCGGCCAAAGACTGGCACGCGACCACTTCCGCCGAGCTCGCCAAGGGCACTTTCACTGCGCCGAGTGATCTCACCGTGCGAGAAGCGATCACGACATGGCTTATTGCGAAGGCCGCGCGGGTGAAGCCGACGACGGCCGACGCCTACGCCGCGGCGCTGCGGCCGGTCGTGGATCGCTACGGCGACTTCAAGGTGCAGAAGATTACTAAGCACGACGTCGAAATTCTGGTGACCGAATTACGGGCTGGCACAACCGATCGCGGTGTGTGGGCGAGGACATCGATCAATCCGATGCTGGCGCGGTGGAAGACGGTGTGGTCCGACTTGCATGCTCAGGGCGTTCTTGTGCGAAACGTCGTTTCGTTGGTCGAGCCTTTACGCAAGCCATCGGGAGAGTCAGCGATGAAGGTCGATGACAGTCTCACCGAGGCAGAGTTGGAGCAGCTCGTCGGCGCGCACGGGGAAGGCGCCGATGACTATGCGCGCCGGCGTGAACTGTTTGTGCACATGGCGCTGCTGGGCCTGCGGCGTGGTGAACTCGCAGGGTTGCGTTGGTCGGCGATTGACCTCGACGGGGAACCACCGACACTGAGCGTTCGCGCAACACGTGTCTCAACGGGGGCTGGTGTCATCGAGCAGGCCGACGCCAAAACGGTCAGCTCCGCACGTACCCTCCCGATTCCGCCACACCTTCTCCCGATCCTCCGGCGAGTCCGCTTAGAGCAACTGCATACGAAGCTCGCGACGGGAGCGAAGTGGGAGGGCAACGACGACGGGCATGTCTTCTGCCACGACCTTGGTCGGCCGCTGAGTCCACGCACGTTGAATGCTTGGTGGACAAAGTCTTTGAAGGATTCTGGACTGTCGCACCGCCGGCTGCACGCGAGCCGGCATACGGCCGCTAGTCTTCTGAACATCCGTGGGGCACCCGTCACGATGATCGCCGCGTGGCTCGGGCACAGTGACGGCGGTGTCTTGGCGATGCGCACATACGTGCACACCCGGGACCAGATTCTCATCGACGCCGCGAAGCTGTTCAGCCGGTAGGGCGGTAAAGGTTCAGTGGACTACGCAGTTTGGCCCGCGAGCACGAACACCTGGGCGTCGATGAACCCGCGCCGCAGGCGCGAATTTTCCTCGGGAACTGATACCACTGCGCGCATGACCCAAATGAATGACGATCCCAACTTTCACGAACAGGCTCCACCGGTCGATGAGACGAAGCCCGACGATGGGCAATCCGCTGGTGCGCGGTCGGCCGACGCCAGCAGCCCCAAGCCGGATAACAGCGCACCGAAATCGAGAGCAGCCAGCGGCGGGCCGAGTACTGGCGACAAAGTGCTCAAGCACTTGGGCCTGCCCCGCGAGGCTCTCCGTGACCTCACCACCGATCCGATCAAAGGCGTTTCCGGCCTGGCCAAGGCACAGTGGAAATCCGGCCAGGCCCCGATGGTCAAAGCGGCCGAAGTGGTAGGCAAAGCGTTGCCCGGCCCGCTTGCCAAGGGCCTGGCTAAAGGCGCATTCCGCACGGTGCCGCTGATCGGGACCGTCCTGTCGGCCGAAACCGCCTACGAGGACATCAAAGACGGCGACGTGGTCGGCGCACTCCTCTCCACGGTCGGGGTCATCCCCGGACCAGTCGGATGGCTCGGGATCGGTGGGGCGGCGTTATGGGAGATGTCCGGCATGGGCCACCACGGTTACGGGCTGTGGGACGCACCCGACGGCACCGCCACGCACATGCTGCCCGGATCGGCCAAAGACGTTGCGGGCGTTCAAGACATCGACGCCAAGCTCACCGCCGCGCAGAAGCAGGTGTTCGGATTCCAGGACGGACCGCAAGGGTCGGTGTGGAACTCCACCCCGCCGGAGCCGCTGCGGGTGGACACCCCGGCGGTGCAGTCCGCGGTGACCAGCTGGCTGGCCGGGATCGCCGACCTGTTCCACCAGATCGACCAAACCATGCAGAACTCCGGTGAGCCGTACATTCTCAAAGCCCGCCAAGACCTTTCGGCGCATTTCGCCGCGATGGCCAAGCTCCCGTCGCAGGGCCCTCTCGTCATCGCGCAACTGACCGCCGCCTCCGACGGCGCCGGTGCCGCGTACAAGGCGGTCCTGGACGCCAACAAGGCCGCACGCACCCAGCTCGCCGACAACGGCAGCCTCACCGATGCGGGCCCGGCCACCACGATGCAGACCCAGCTGGCGTCGGCGTCGAAGAAGATCGATGCCGCCAACAAGAAACTGGAAGCCATCTTCGCCGGTGACCCACCACCGCCGGTCACCGTCTCCGCCAATCCGGGCCTGCACGATCACCCGAAGGCGGCGATCGCCCCCAACCCGGCACCCGCAGCGCCGGTGGTCGCTGCGCCGCCGGTGGCCGCCGCACCCACGGTTCCGGCCAAAGACGCTGCGAACAAAGACGATCTGTCGCATCTGCTGTCCTCGCTGGGCCGCCCGTCGATGGGCAACGCCTCCCCACTCGGCGGTGGCGGCATGCCACTCGGCGGTGGCACACCGATGAGCTCCTCACCACTCGGCGGCGGCCGGGCACTCGGTGGGGACAGCGAGCCGCACAAGCTGGACACCGGCAAGCTCGGCGAACGCAAAGAAGACAAGCCCAAGTCATTGTCGGCGTCCACGCCGGACAACCGCACCGTGCCCCGCGGGCCCGGAGCCCCTGCGCCGGCCGTTCTCGGGACGCCGGGGACACCGGTTCCGGGAACCGCGACGGCCAAGCCCGCCGCGGCGACCACACCGAACACGACCGTGGACGTCAAAGGCCGCAAGGTCACCTTCCCGGACGCCACAAGGGCGAAGCTGGCGCAGATCGTGGCCGCCGCCGACCCGGCGCACCCGGTCAGCCTGGCCGACGCGGCAGCCAAGGCCGGTCTGACCCCGCCGGTTCCGGGGCAGGACCCGGGCCAGCAGGTGCCGCCGACCGACGCCAAGCCCGGCGACGTGCTGGTGGCCGGCGGCAAGCGTTACCTGCTGCTCGGCGACGGCCAGTTCTATGACCTGACCGACTACAAAACCGTTGGCGCCGATGCGCTTCCGAAAGACATGGGCCCGGACGCCGGGTATTTCCACCTGATCGACCCGGCCGCGCCGGGTGCGTCGGGGGCGGCCCCGGGACCGGTATCCGGCCCGACCGGCGGGGTGCCGTTCACGGTGCCCGGTGGGACCCCGGCGCCCACGGTTCCGGTGGATGCCAGCGCACCTCCGGCCGGCCCGGCAGCAGCTCCGGCACCGATGCCGCCGGCACCGCCGGCCGCTCCCTCGCCGGCCGCGCCGCCCGCAGCCCCGGCGCCGCAGGGACCGGTCTCGGTGCACGCCAGCGGAACTCCTGGGGTTCCGGCTCAGGGAACCGGCGGCCCGGCCAACGCGGCGGCCACCGACACCGGCCTGGGACACAACGCGCCGTCGACGGGCGGCCACGACCTGGACCCGGGGGCGATCAAGTGACGGCCCCCACCGAAACGGCGGGCGATCTGTGTCTCTTAGCGGCCACCGCTGCACGTACCGCACGTGAGATCGTCTCCGAGACTGCTCCGACAGCCCTTGCCGAGATTGTCTACGCAGGCGTGCTCGCGTACGCGCACATCTGGGTAATGCTGGACCACGAGCGGTGGCCGGATGTCGAGGATGTGATGCCATCGACCACCCTCGGTGACGTCGTCGCACAGGCCGCGATGAATACGCTCGGCGAAGAGGGTCGCGCCCGAGTTCGTCGGTGGCTCAACGATAGGTGGGATCTGGTGTTGGAGCGGACCAACCGGCTCTTGGACGTGGGATGGGCCTGGAAAGCTGGTACATGCGCCCTGCCGAGCGTGGAAGACTCGGCTATGTGAGGACGTCCAGCCTCTCGCCCTGTGCCGTCGTTGCGCTGGCCGCTATTGCCGCGCTAGCGGTGTCAGGCTGCGGGTCGAATGTGTTGTCCGGTAACGCCGTCGCGGCGGGAGGCCCATCTGAGGCCACCCCGCCCCTAACCGCCGGTGGTGCGACCCCGGTGATCGCATCGAAATCCGCTGTGCCGCAATGGATCGATGCTAGCGGTGCGCCGGTGACAGTCCTTCCACGCGACGACGTGGATCATGCACAGTTCAGCGCGATACCTCAGGCAGGGACGAAAATCCTCCACGCCACCGATGGTGCTGGTGACTTGGACCTGTGCACACTTGGCCCGACGGTGACCGCCGATGGACGCACGGGGTTCCTGACCGCGGGGCATTGCGTCCTCGGGGCCTACAGCCCTGACCAGTACCTGCAGACGACCGCCGGTGGGGCAACCGAGATGTTCGGCATAGCGGGGCAGGCCGTGGCCGATGCCACTCAGGACTCGACGGTGATCTGGGCCAACACCACGGCCGACCCTCGGTCCGCCAAGATCGCGGGACTGCCTGTAGTAGGCGCGATGACTGAAGCAGAGGTCAAGGTGTTGCCTCCTGGTACTCCAGTCTGCTTCGACGGTGCGAAGTCCGGGGTTACCTGTGGACCATTGATCGATGCTGGTGGTGGTGTCATCTATTTCGGCAAGGGCGCTGTCGGCGGGGACAGCGGCGCACCGGTTTTCGTCGTAGATCGGGACGGCCGCGCGACAGTCATCGGCCTCTTGGCCCGGACTGACGACGACAGCCGCGCGTCTACAGCTACGTACACCGCACCCGCCCTGGCACGGCTCGGCGTCACCATTGTCACCGCTCCCTGATTCGCGCCGCCCGCGTCAATCTGCGGCAGGTGGCGCGATGATCCGCGTCATGACTACCGATATCGCCTCACTCGCCGATGCCGCGCGCGACGCCGCCAGCCACTACACGGGCCTGTCCCGCCGCATGGACGCGATCGCCAAGGACCTGAACACCAACACAGTCACCCTGATGACCCTTGCCAAAGGCGCAACCATGACCGATGCGCACGGGAAGCTGACGGCCATCCGCCAGGAGGTCGAAAAGGGTGCGCTCGGGTTCGCCGAAGGCGGTGCCGCGTACTCCAGTCTCGAAAGCGCCTCGCGCGACTGGATTCGTGATGCACCGACCGACGCTGAGCTGGCCGCCGCGGACAAGGCCGTCACCGATGCGCAGGCGGCGCTGAAGCGGGCCGCGCAGACCGGATCCGGTTCGGCTGAAGAGGCGGCGCTGAAGGCAGCACAAAAGCATTCGCGCAATCTGCACCGTGAGCGGACGGCGGCGGATAAAGCATTCGACAAGGCGTGCAAGAACATTCGGGAACGGTTGGCCAAGCACGGCGAGTTCATCCACAAGCAGCACCGCGAGCACACAGTGAGCGGTCACAGTCGGGTGAAGGCACCGGACGTCCCTCCGGCTAAACCTGTACCAGCGCCGTCATCGTCCATTCCGCCCGCAACGCTGCGCGGCACGAAGGCTCCAGCAACATCGACGAGTAGCTCGACCGACGGCTCCGCGCCCGCCGGCTCCGTCGACGATCTGCTAAACAAACTGCGTCAGCAGCCAGCCGCACCATCAGGGCCGTCCCAGCCTCCAACCGTCGCCCCGACTGGATCGCCCCGTCTTGGTGGTGGGGGCTCACAGCTTGGATCACAGCCGGCCAAGAACGAAAAAGCCCGCGATGGTGCCCTAACCACCTCGGACCTCGCATCATTGGGTGTTCCCGCGGTGGCCGCCGCACCTGTAGTGGCCGCTGCGCTGCGTACGCCTGGCCCCTCGCTGCCAATGGTGCCGGCCACATCCACGTCGCCCGGAACCATCGCAGCGCCGGAGTCGACTCCGCCGGTCACGGGAACGTCGAGGCCCGATCTGAACACGAACGCCGATGTCACAGGCCGCAGCGACCCACCGCGTGGAGCATTCACCGCGCCGGCCACCAATCTGGCCGGGTCCAACAACCCCGCCGGAGGCGGTGGGACAACTGGAGCGCCGGGAACGGGAACGGCCACACAACCGGGCATCGGCCAGACGCCGATCATGCCCGGCGGGATGCCGATGAGCGGTCCCGGCAGCGGTGGCGGGTCATCGCGCAAGTCGAACCCGGTCGTGAAGTACAGCCCCGAACAGGCCGAGTTGAACGGGCAGACAACGACATCCGAAGCAGTGCAGGGAGGAACGATCGCGCAGCGGCGCTTCGACGACGACGTTTGATGACTGCGGGTTAGTCCGCGAGGAGCTGCGATACCCGCTGATAACTCACCCCGAGGACATCGGCAATATCGGCCAGGGTCAGTCCCGCGGTGCGAAGCTGGCCGGCGACCTCCCGCGCGCTGACCGCCAGCTGAGCCGCAGCTGCCTCGGCCGCGGCGCGTTCAGCGGCGACCCGACTCTCGGCCTGCAGCACGTCGACGCCACCCGCTGTGACGACGAGGTCCAGCTCGACGGTACTGGGTGCGATATCCGCGGCGGTCACCGCGAGCTGCCGTGCAGCGGAGGGGATTTCGACAAAGCTGCGGGCGGTGGTGGTGGGTGCCTCGTCAAACGCCGGCGCGCTCAAGCGCCAGGCCCTGCCCTCGGGGTGCGCTTCGATGCGGATCCTCACCCGGTAATTGTCTGATAACCCAACTTCGACAACGCAGCGACGTGGGTCGTGACGGGAACGATGGCCAGCGCCTGGTAGTCGGCGATCTCGCCGGTTGCGTCCGCGGCGAAAACGTAGGTGCCTTTGGTTCCGCCGGCCACCACCACTGTGTGGTGAGTGCCGCTCTCGGTGATCAACGCGGGTTCGAGCCGATAGTGCCGTTGTGGCGAACCGATCCCGCTGATACGGCGGTGCTTAGGGAACTCAGTCGCGGTGGCGGCGGTCATGGTGGCCTCTTTTCCGTGGTGAAATGCCATACGCACGGTACGCAATATACATTGCGGAATTAACACAAGCAAGATTGTGGTATGTATCCAGACGCGGACAACGCTGGCGGGCGTTTTGGTGTGCACATTGCAGGGGCAACCGATCGTGCTTACCGACCAGTGAAAACCTGAATGGCAGCGTGGGTGATAGGTCGCCACTGGCGAATCGCTGAACGTGCGCCGCTGCGGGAATGAAAATTCTCGTCAGTTATCGCCGAATAATGATGAGTGACTATGGCCGCGGATCTGGATCCGGCCACCGCAGCGACGGCGCATACGCACGTTCGGACGTCGAGGGAAGGTGACGGGCAGGCGAACTACTGTGAGCGCATGACTCAAGGCTGGCCAGCGGGTACAGACCACTATGCGCACGACAAGCTGCCCGATGTGCTGTGGGATGGGTCTTCTCAGCACGCGCGCGTGGTGCGCGAGTTGTATCCCGGTGAGGCCGGATGGGATGCGCAGCGTCTGGCGATCTCGATTGGGACCGCCGTCGAGCTTCTCCTGAAGCACGCGCTGACACTCCAGAGTTTCCATCTGCTGCCCGACAAGTACACGGACGAGACTGCGCTGACACTGGATAGCAAGGGGACAGCACGTGATCACCTGCCGCAGCTGACAACCGTCGCCGGGGTGGCGGCCTTCGAGCGGGTGAACAAGATGTGCGGTCTGAAGCTGAACAGCAAGGACTTCGACCTGATCTTCCGAGTGCGTAACTCAGCCATTCATCTCGGAGTCGCGTCGATGCGGGCGAACAAGGCCGCGTTCGAGAAGATGGTGTTACTCACCGACAAGTTGTTCACGTATCTGGGCGTCGAAGCGTCGGCACGGGTTGAGTACTGGGGCGGCGAGGAGGCAGAGGAGTTCGTTCGCGCGATCGTGGATAAGGCGATCAACGAAGCGAAGGTGCGGTACGAGCAGCTGTTGCGCCAGGCAAGGGACGACTACCAAAAGTTGGCACTCAGCCTGATTGCCACCGGCAGAGCGGACGTGATCAAGCAGTTCGCCGAGGTCCCTCCCACCACCAACGAGGGCACCGAGGAACCGGTGCCATATCAGTGTCCCGCATGCGAGAACATGGGATGGGTCGTATACGAGGTTCGCCGCGGCTTACCAGCGGTCGAATACGCGGGCGACGACTACGGGCATCAGGCCTACAGTGCTTATGTCGAACGAGAAGGTTCCGCCGACCGGTTCGAGTGCGGCGTATGCCGGCTCAAGCTGGACCGCCGCGACGATCTGTTCGAGGCCGGAGTGCAGCTGGAGACAGAGCTCGAGCCAGATGACGCGACCCAGGAGGAGGTCGACGACTACGAGGCGGCGCAGGTCGAGTCCTACCTCGACAGGATGACCGACGAGATGCGTGGGAAGTAGTCGCGCACCGCTTCGTCGACTGGCAGCTCGCGGCCTTAGGCCTCTGCTCACGGGATTTCTCTCTGCTGACCGCACGACGCGCCGCGTGCGTCCGACGGGCTTCTGCGCTGCGATGGTGTCGTCGTCCGAGGCAACGACAGCAAGAGGAGTCGACGTGGCCAGCGAATGCGACCGCTATCTCTACAAGGGCGGGAATTTCACCCCGGGGCGGCTGATCGAGACGATGATCGCCGCCCAACACCGGAGGCGAAATCCCTGGCGCCGCAGGCAAAACCGGCGCCGCCCTCCCCGGCGGAAATTATCGGCTTCCTCAAAGATGCCTCCGGAATGCTCGGCACCGTGCTCGATCGTTTGGCTTTCACCATCATCGTCAACAGCCCTGGCCCGGTGACGGTGATGAATAGCAACGGGGTGACCCACCCGGGAATCGACTGCGGGCCGGCGAAAATCATCTGCAAGAGCTTTGTACTGGCCACAAAGACCGCGCAGCTCGACTTCGCTGTCCCCGAAGAGGCGGGTTATTCGCTCGATGATGTCGAGTCCGACCCGAAATGGATCTGCAATCCTGATTTCCCGCGCGGAAAGCCGGGGGATTATGCCTATTGCACCGTGTCGGCCACCAGCGGCGTCACGGTGCAGGTCAGCCCAAAGTGGGTGCCCAGACCAACACCTCCTCATCGGTAATCGGAAGGCGTCCGCCGTTCCGTCGGCGACTGCGCCACATGAACCGGCGACGATCGATGCTGGGGATACGTAGCCGGTCCTGAGTTGATGTAACTGCTGCGCCATGCCAGAACCGACGGCTGTCTCGCCTCAAATGTTGCGATGCCGCTCAATGCCCATGCGCCCAGCACGCATGCAGTACGAAGGAACACCAATCTGAGGGTAAGAACAATGTGAATCAAGAAGCCGGAATCCCACGGCGCCATTCTTAAGCCGTTCAGACGAATCGCACTTCCGAATCAAACGCGACACAAAAAAATGAGTAGTCCAGTACTTAAGTGCTCGCAGAGGACAGTCGCCATAATCGACACGCGCGCTGCAGGTGAACACGGTCAGAGCTGATGGGCCTCGATAGGGGAACTGATGATCAAGGTGATTTTCGTCCAGGCCAGCGGGCCATCGGATCCGCTTAGCGCAACAGCCGCGTCAGACCTGAGTTTGCGTGGGGATCAACGATGACCGAGGACCCGGGGGCAGCGCAGTCGAAGTCGATGTCCGAAGGTCCTGCTGTGGGGTCTGCTGACCGAATGGTTGGTGCTACCGCCTACGTCGTCACCGGGACGGTCAGTAGCCCCTCAAGCGTGGCGGTCGGGGGCCTGAACCTGCGGCTTGTCGACAAGAATGTCGGCGGGGACGTGGCGCTGGTCTCGGGGCAGAGCGCATCTGACGGTAGTTTCACGCTGACCGCCGAGATATCGCTGCCCACTTTGGCGGCTCATCACAAGTCCAGCCCTGACTTACAGGTTCAGGTGATGATTGGCGGTTCGATCGCGGCGTCATCGGTCGTCCGCTACAAGGCAGGTGTCCGCGAGGAACTCGACGTCGTGCTGCCTGTCGGCACCGCCCTGCCCAGCGAATACGAGACACTCGTCGCCGCGGTGGGTCAGCACTATGTGGGTTCGTTGGCCGACCTCGAGGAATCCGACACCCGGCAAGACATCACATATCTGTCCAACACGACCTTCATGGACGGTCGCCTCATCGCGATGGCCAGTGTGGCCACTCAAGCCGCGAAACAAGGTGGGGCGAATCCGTTGGCCCCGGCGCCGGCCCACGAGGTTGCTGCGACCACCGCCGCCAGCACACCTGTGGGCGCGGCCGGCATCGACCCGGCGTTCTATTACGCGCTGCTGCGCGCTGGGCTGCCGAGCGATCCGACCAGCCTGCACCAAACCAATCCTGATCGCGCCGAGGCGATTTGGAAGCAGGCTATAACTCAGAACATCATCCCGGCGGCGCTGGGCGATCACATCGCAGCGGCGAAAGAGGTGTTCACCGGCATCGCCGCTTCGGTGTCGCTCAACGCCGCACCCGCGGTCGGGCCGTCGACGTTGAGTGAGCTGTTAGACGTGAGCGTCGGATCGGCCAACACGAGTACGCAGCAACAGTTCGCCAGCCTGCTGGTGAAGTTCGGCAACGATCCCGCGACACTGTGGGCCCAAACCGAGGAGGCTTTGGGCAGCGCCGTCTGCTCACAGCTGCAAATGCTCGGCCAGATGGCTTATGCCACTGGCGGCAACGCCGCGCTCATCGCAGCGCTGTACCAATCGCAGCATGAGCGGCCGCTGACCTCCCCGGCCGACCTGGTCCCCGCCGGGTTCTACACTGCTGCGGCGTGGCAGACCCTTTTGGCCAACGTCAACCCGCCAGCCGAAATCCCCGGCGCGACAACCGATGAGCAGAAAGCCAACTACGCTAATCTGCTTGCCGCGCAGGTCCGCCTGAGTTACCCGACGGCCACTGTCGGGCACATGGCGAGCACGGGCGGGTTCGGCCAATCTGTATCGGCGTCGGGTGCCGGCGCTTTCCTTTTGGCGAACTCGGGCTTTGACCTCGGCGACGAACCGATCGGGCAGTATCTGTCCAGAACCGGCACCTCGGTGAGCCCCGAGGCGATCACGCAGATCACCCGGATGCAGCGGGTCTATCAGATCACGACCGACCTGTCCTATATGACCGTGTTGTTGGGCCACGGACTGGATTCGGCCTACGCGCTGACGCGGTTGGGTCGCGCCCAGTTCGCCCAACAATACGCCCAGGCGCTGGGCGGTCCAGAGGCCGCCGATGCGATCTACCAACGCGCACAAGTGATTCACGCCGCGACTATGCACACTGCCCTGTCCTATCTGGCTGGCCGTCAGCAGCCCACGATCGGTGCCGGCGCTTTCGGAGGTCTCATCGCCAAAACCTCTGCGGCCGCGCAGCCAACCGCAGTCGCGGCCACGCTGGAGGGCCTCTTCGGCGACCTGGACTATTCCCAGTGCGACGATTGCCAGTCGATCACCGGTCCGGCCGCCTATTTGGTGGATCTTCTTGACTGGATCTACAACTCGACACCCACCGCGCACGGTCTGGATCCGCGTGCTGTGTTGCTGAGCCGCCGCCCGGATATCGGTGCGCTTCCATTGACCTGTGAGAACACCAACCTGGTGTTGCCGTACCTGGATTTGGTCAACGAAGTGCTCGAGTACTACGTCGGCAACCAGGGCGCGCCGGAGTCGTTGAGCGGATTCACCGGTTACAGCGACGACGGGACAGTGTCTTCAGCTGAACTGGTCGCCGCACCGCAAAACGATGACACCCCCACCGCCGTAGCGGCCTACCGCTTGCTGCAGTCCCAGTGGTATCCGGAGCCGCTGCCGTTCTACCGGGATTTGGAGCTTCTGCGCCTGCACATCGCACGCCTGGGCATCACCCTGCACCAGTTGATGGAGGTGATGCGCGCCTCCGAGGCGCTCGAGGCGCCCGCACCCACCGCATCGGACCCCAATCCGTTCGGCTGGCGCGACATCCTCGCCGAACGCCTCGGCATTTCGCGGCTGGAAAACCGGCTGCTCACCGACAGCACACTCACCCTGGCCGACATCTACGGGACCAGCTCCATCGCGAAACTGTCTGCGCTGCAAGAATATTCACGCATCACCGCGCTGGCCTACACCGACATCGTGGCCATCCTGCGAACCCGCTTCATCAATCCGGGCAGCTGGCTGATCGAACTGCTTGACGCATTGGCGTTGCCGTTCGCGACCCTCACAGCCCTGCACAACGGCACCCTGACGGCCGCCGCCTTCACCGCCCAACTCCCGGCAGGCCTGAACACCACCGACTACGGCACCGGCGGGGTCGCGGCGTGGGTGATGGCGAACTACACCACGATCGCGCAGTTGATCGTCATCGACGTCGCCGGCGCCTCGTCCGACACGACCAAGATGACACTGCAACACCTCAACGGCGACCCGCTGGCCGACATCGACTTCGTGCGCCTGGCGCGGTTCACCCGCCTGTGGCACAAGCTGGGCCTGACCGTCGCCCAGACGGACAACCTCATCGGGGCGTTGTTCGACGATTCGGCCGCTGCAGCGGCGGCCACACCGCTGCAACGACTCGACAGCGGCTTTCTGACCCTGCTGCCGCGCGCCGGAATCGCCTACCAAGCAATGGATTTGCTCGCGCTGGACCCGGCCACCGATCTGGCCTCACTTCTGGCCTGCTGGGCACCGATCGCCACCACCGGCACCGATTCGCTCTACACGCGAATGTTCCTCAACCCGACGGTGCTCGGCCTGGACGCGGCTTTCGCCCCCGACATCAACGGCGCTCTGTTCACAAGTTCCCCGGCGCCGACCCTGCTGGCCCACCGGCCCGCGGTGATCGCCGCGCTCAACGTGACCGGCGGGGAATTCGACCTCATCACCGGCCCCGCGCCGTTGGGCCTGGGCTGCGACGCCACCACAGCCCTGAGCGCAGAGGTGCTGAGCCAGATCTATCGGCGCGCCTGGCTTGCCCGCACACTGGGCCTGTCGGTGCTTGAACTGCTCAGCCTGATCACCTACACCGGCGTGGATCCGTTTGCGCTGCCGGTCATTAACGCCGCCGACCCGGTCCGATCACCGCTGGTCGAATTCATCCGCCGCGCGCAATCCCTACAAGCGGCCGGACTGCTCCCCGTACAGGCTCTGTATCTGTTGTGGAACACCGACCTCAGTGGGGTGGCGGCGCCCGCCCCGACGGTCACCACCGCCCTGGCCTCGGCACTGCGAACGGCTTTTATCGCGGTCGACGCCCAGTTCTCGGTGGGGGATACGGTCAGCGCCTCAACCGGCCAAGCGCTGATGTCTGTCGTGCTGGGCGCCAATGCGGCCAACGAATACTTCGGCCTGCTGCAGAACACATTCGCGACCTCGATCCCGTTCGGCTACACCCAGTCCACGCTGCCCGGCCCGGCCCTCGCCGCTGCCAACGGGTTACTGAGCTACGACGACATCGGCAAACAGCTGACCTATTACGGCTACCTCAACCCGGCCACTGTGGCGGCCCTGCAGAGCGCCGCCACCGGTGACACCGCACTGACCGGCGGAATCACCGCACTGGCCGCCGCAAACGAGCAGGCGGTCACCGACTTTTTCGCCGCCTACGACGACCCGACCACGCCCTACTTGCGGCCGCTGTTCAATGCTTATGTCACGGCAACCACCGGCGCGACAGCGCAAACTCCGGAAGCCGCGCTGGCCACCTTGCTGGCCGGCCTGCTACCTGCTTTGGGCAACCTGCGCCGCCAGGAACAGGCGCTGGGCTGCGCGACCGCCGCAGCCGGCTGCGACCCCACATTCGCTCCGGCCCTGTTGAACACCCGCGCGGCGATACCGGCGGCCAATCCCGCCGCGACCACGTCAGCACCGGCCGGTATCGACGATCTGACCGCACTGCACCAGGGCGGCCTGAGCGCGCAGTTCTTCTTGACCAACGACCCGTCGGCGGTGGCTGACCAGTCCCCGTCGGCCTCCGGGCTGGACTACGGCCCGGACAATCCGCTGCCGCCACCGAACTCGCCCGCCACGACGATCGCTGGCCGCTGGGACGGCTACCTGTGCGCGGATCAGGATGGCGACTACAACCTCAGGTTCACCACCGACCCCGGCGCTGCGATCACATCACTAATAGTCAACGGGACGAAAGTGCAACTGCAGCAATCGACAAACACCGATTCAACTGTGTCGACCAACCTGTCCGCGGTCGCGCTTCGCGCGGGCGAGTTGACACCCATCACGATCACCGCGACCGGGCTGCAAACCACGTTCACCGCCAGCTGGGAAACCGTCGGTGTCGCGTGGGCACCGATCGCGTCGGAGAACCTGTACTCCAAGGTCCTGGTCAGCTACCTACAGACCACCCTTCTGCGTTTCCTCAAAGCGACCGCCCTGGCCGCGGACCTGTCGCTGACCGCGGACGAGATCGCTTACCTGGCCACCGACGCTGGACTCACCGTTGGCGGCAAGGGCTGGCTTGCTGTGCTTGACGTCGACTCGCCGGCCGCCCCTGCCAGCTACCCGGACCTGACCACCGTCCTGGACGGTTTGGTCACCTTCGCGGCGTTGAAGGCCAGCTATTCGCCGCGGCGGACACAAACCCCCCAGCTGCTGGCCACGCTGCAACACGCTGCGGCGGCAACCCCGGGCGCGGCCAGCGAACTGCTGGCCCTGACCCGGTGGGATCCGCTGTCGCTGCAACCGGTGCTCGGCCGCCTGTTCGGCGTCACCACGGCCAACGTGACCGCCGACGCAAGCCTGGCGGCTTTTGCCCAGCTGCCGAACTTGTTCGCCAACCTTCTACGTCTGCAATCGGCCTTCAGGGTGATCTCCTCGTGCCAGTTGTCGGCGGCCACCCTGATCGAGGCTGCCACCAATGATCCGTCGCGGGCGCCGGGATCGACGATCCTGGCCGACTTCCAGTCGGCGGTACGTTCGCGTTACCAGGAGTCCGACTGGCTGACCGTTGTCCAGCCGATCAACGACACTGTGCGCACGATGCAGCGCGACGCCCTGGTCGCCTACATCCTTGTCACGTCCGGCCCGGTGATCCTGACCGCTCTCGGCGTGAGCCCGACGCCCAACCGGCTGCCGACCCCTGATGACTTGTTCAACTATTTCCTGCTCGACGTCGAGATGGCGCCGTGCATGCTGACCTCCCGGGTGCGGCTGGCCTTGTCTTCGGTGCTGTTGTTCATCGAACGCTGCCTGCGCAACCTGGAACCGAGCGTCACTGCGGCAGACATCCATGCCTCCCAATGGAACTGGCGCAAACGCTACCGCGTGTGGCAGGCCAATCGTGAGGTCTTCTTATGGCCAGAGAATTGGCTTGACGAGAACCTGCGCGACGACCGGTCCCCGTTCTTCAAGACCACGATGAGTCAGCTTCTGCAGAGCGACATCACCGCCGACACAGCGGCGCAGGCCTACCTGGACTACCTGTCGAACCTCGAACTCGTCGCCAAACTCGACCCGTGCGGCCTGTTCTGTGACCCGGACACCAACACCACGCACGTCATCGCGCGCGGTACCGGCGCGTCCGGCCACTACTTCTACCGCAAGTCCGCCGAGGCGGCCTGGACGCCGTGGGAGCAGATCAAACTCAACATCGAAGATGTGCCGGTCGTGCCGTGCGTCTGGAACGGCCGGCTGCTGCTGTTCTGGCTGCAAATCCACTACGCAGCTGCCAACAGCCCTGACAAACTGAAATCCAACATGCCCGCCGGCGGGGGACAGCTCGGATCGACGTCACTCGGCGACGTCGCAGGCGCGATCGCTGACAAGGCGTCGGATCTGACAATGCAAAACGTGGGCGCGGTGCTGTTCTGGAGCGAGTATTACAACGGCGCCTGGCAACCGCCCAAATCCTCCGACGTCGCCAACCCGCTGCTGCTGGGTACTTTCCTGCCCGGCACGTTCGACCGCACCACCTGGATGTTGCGGCCCTGGACATCGAGCGATCCCAACAACAAGTCGCTGTATCTGGAAGTGACTAACAACCCACCGCCCGCGTTCGCCGGAACCCTGGACATCGACAATACGGTGACTCCCAGCTCCGATGGCATCGCCTTCGTCGCGTTCCAAGAGTGGGGCCTAACCAACGGGTCGAACGGTTTCGTGCTGCACAACACCCACAGCGACCCTCCGACATGGTTACAGGCGCCGGGTTTGGTGTCGATCCCCGGCGACATCCGGGAAGTCGATATCAGCAATAGCACCGGACCGACCACACTGACCATCAATTACGACACGCTGGGCGGCACCGCCTTCACCCGGAAGCTCAAGGTCTTCGAGACCCTCACCGTGCTCACCGGAAGCCTGCCGGCCAAAGTCGAACTGGCCCAACCCAGCGTCGCCAACCAGTGGTGGATGCCGTTCTTTTTCGGCGACGCACGCAGCGTCTTCTACGTCACCTCCTCGCAACACTGGGTGCCGATCGGGATATTCAACGGTTTCGGGTTAACCGAAACCCAACTGTCCGCGATCGACAAGACTGCCGTCGCCATCCCGCCGCTCGTTGTCCCCCCGGCGCCACCCGACACAGGGTTGCCGGCACCCACCGCCACTATCGATACGGCACTGGCGCACAGCGCCGTGACCAGCGGCGCCATGCGCGCGGTGATCAGCGGCGGCGGCCCGGTCCTGTTCGGCTCCCGCAGCATCGGAATCAACAGCAGCATCGACGCGGTGCCCCCGACATCGACGGCCACGACGGGACCAATCTCATGACCGGCTCACAGCGCTTCCACGAAAGCACCGACTACCAGACCGTGCTCAACGGAGGCCTGGCGAGTTGGCAGATCGAACAATGCGACTTCGATTTCGAGAACTTCTTTCACCCGCTGGTCGGGCAGCTCATCGCGGCACTCAACCATGCCTCCGGGGACGCGGTGGCGGCGATGCTGGACCCCACCTTCCTTGCCGGCCTTGCGAACACCTTCTTCAGCGCACCGACCTCCCCGGGCGTCAATCCCCAGTACACCCCCGGCGACGGGCCGGTACATATCACCTCATATCCGGCGCAGATCGACCTCGACCACCAGCTTCCCTACGCCAACTACAACTGGGAGCTGATCTATCACATCCCCGTTGCGGTGGCCGTGCACCTGTCGCAAAACCAGCGCTTCGCCGAGGCCCAGCAATGGTTCCACTACGTATTCGATCCGACCTCTATCGGCCCTGGTCCCGCCCCGGCGCGCTTCTGGAAGTGCCTGTACTTCCAGCAGAACCCGCAGAGCATCGACCTGAGTGAATTGTTCGTGCTGCTGTCCAGCCCGCAGTCCCAGCTGACCTCGACACAGATCAGCCAGGTGCAGGACCTGCTGACCAGTTACGCAACGAGCGTCTCAACACCGTTCTCCCCGTTCGCGGTGGCCCGTTCCCGGCCCATCGCATTCCAGTACTACGTCGTGATGAAGTACCTCGACAACCTCATCGCCTGGGGCGACAGCCTGTACAGCCAGATGACCATCGAAACCGTCAACGAAGCCACCCTGTGCTACGTCATCGCCGCCAATCTCCTTGGCCCCCAACCCCAGCCGGTACCGGCCGCGGGCACCACCTCGGCCAAGTGCTACAACGACCTGCTCGCGTCCGGAACGCTCGATAAACTCGGCGATGCGCTCGTCGCACTGGAAGGGCAGTTCCCGTTCAACATCACCACCCCCGCCGATAACACCGGCCTGGGGACCACCGGGTCGGCCTTCGGCGCCGCGACCAGCCTGTACTTCTGCATCCCGCCCAACTCCAAATTGCTCGGCTACTGGAGCACCGTCGAGGGCCGGCTCAACCAGATTCGCCACTGCGAGAATCTCGCCGGGCAAGTCCAGCTGATGCCGTTGTTCGACCCTCCCATCGACCCCAACCTGCTTGTCGCCGCGACCGCCGCCGGCCTCGACGTCGGCAGCGTGCTCAGCGGCCTGAACCAGCCGGTCAGCCCCGTGCGCGCCCCGCTGATCATCCAGAAGGCCCTCGAGCTGTGCGGCGAAGTCCGCTCGCTCGGTGCCGGATTGCTCGCGGCCATCGAAAAGAGCGACGCCGAAGCGCTGGCCAGGCTGCGGCAGAACAACGAAGTGTCCATCCAGCAGATGAGCCAAAACCTGCGGTTCCTGCAGTGGCAACAAGCCCAAGCCTCCACCGAGGCGCTATTGCGAAGCCGCGCCTCAGCGCTGGAACGCTACACCTTCTACCTGCGCGAACTCGGCGGGGCACCAGACCCGACCACCGTGCCCGACACGTTCACCGTCGACCACACAACGGTGCTCACCGAAGACAACTTCAACGACGCCTACGACGCCCTGGTCACCCAGTACGACCGGACAATCGCGACCCAGACCTACCCCAATTATCAACCTGTGCAGTCGAATTCACCGTCGGCGCAGTCAGGTGCGTCCGGCTCAGGCAACCTCTATCTCAGCTCAAACGAGGACGATGAGCTCAACGACAAGATGCCGAACGCCCGCGACCTACACGTGCTCAGCGAGGCCGCAGCCGTGACGGCCGCCGCGCTGGCCCCAGTGCCTGATCTGCGAATCGACGTGCACTTCTGGGGCCTTGGCGCGACATCGAAGGTCGGCGGCGGTGGAACGTTGGCCACTGTAGCCAATGCGGTCGCCACAGGCTTGCGGACCTTGGCACAGTGGGAGCAGGACCAAGGTGCGATGGCTGGCCGCAAAGCGGGATATCAGCGCCGCGCGGACGACTGGCAGATGCAGATCAACCTGGCCGCGCACGAACTGAGCCAACTGGGCCGCCAGATTCTGGTGTCGCTGTTGACCGAACAATCCGCCCGCGCCGAATATGAGACCGCCAAAACGCAAGTGGGGCAAGCTCAGGAGGTCTTGAGCTTCCTGCAAACGAAATTCACCAACACCGACCTCTACGGCTGGATGCAAGGCCAGCTGTCCTCTCTGTACTACCAGTACTACCGCATGGCACTGGACACCGCCCGCAAGGCCGAAGCCACGACGAAGTGGGAGCTGATGCGGCCCGAGGTCGACGCCGTCACCTACATCCAGCCCACTTACTGGGACAGCGGCCATCAAGGCCTACTGGCCGGCGAAGCCCTCTACCGCGACATCAAATCCCTCGACCTGGACTACCAGACCTACCATCTGCGCGAGCTGGAGATGATCTGCCAAGTCTCACTACGCCAATTGGATCCGCTGGCCCTGCTGCAGCTGATCACCACCGGTTCGGCGATGGTCACGATCCCCGAATGGTTCTATGACCGTGGCTGCCCGGGGCAGTTCATGCGCCGGATGAAAATGCTCCGCATTAACCTGGCGGCGGTGGCTGCGCGGAACACAAATGTGAACGTCAAAGTCACCCTGCAGAACAGTTCAGTGCGCACCACGCCGGATCTGTTGCCGGGCAACACCTATGCTCGAAGCACCAACAACGCCGACCCGCGCTTCGTGGACTACTACGGCAGCACTGACACCGTGGTGACCAGCAATGCTGTCGCCGACAGCGGCATGTTCGAAACAAACCTGCGTGATGAACGGTTCCTGCCGTTCGAGGGCGCCGGAGCGATCAGCACCTGGAGCCTGTCACTGCCGGACATACCCAGTTTCGACTACTCCACCATCACCGACGTCGTCCTGGAGGTGTACCTCACCGCCCGCGACGGCGGCCAGGCGCTCGCGGATGCCGCGGGCAAATACCTGAAGACCCTGCCTCCCGGCGCCTCGGCCAGTGAGCCGACGCCCACCCTGGCGGTCCTGCTGAATCTGCGCCACGACTTCCCCAACGAGTGGTACACCTTCACCTCCGGCACAAATACCGCCTTCAGCGCCACTTTGACCATGGACTACTTCCCCTACCTGGTCCAAAACGCGGTGTTGACTATCGAATCGATTGGTGTGTACGCCGGCGACGGCGACACCCTGACCCCCGCACCAGCGATACCCGTACCGCCCACCATGTCCACCGAGCTCAACACCAACCGCAGCACCACACTGAGCCTGCCGGCCGACCCGAACGTCCTGGCCCCCACCGAGCCCACTCGTGACGTGTACGCAATCATCACTTACACCGCAAAGCTGCCGGCCCAATGAACCCCGCACACGTGCTCACCCAGCATGCGGCCCACCACCGCTGTCCGGCACAGAATGTGCCACCGAGGCTGCGCATCGACAACAGTGCGCAGCGGGGCATCGGCGAGAAGACACCCGGCAATCCATCACGGCACTTCGGCAGTGGCGCAAGGAATTTCGCTGCGATCAGCCCGCCGGCCCGGGTGCCCGCCACGCGCGCCGGCATCAGCAGCATCACCGGAGTCGACCTGAGCGGCATGCCCCTCAACCGCACCGCCGCCGTCGGCCCGCTCGCGCACGACAGACTGCAATGACGCTCCCCACTTCCGAGTCGGCACCTGCCGGCGCGCCGCCGGCGAATCCCTCACTGCCGCAACCCCAACCGGGCGGCGACTCGGCGCAGACACCACCCCAGGTCAGCGCGCCCACCATCACGTTGCCCAAAGGCGGCGGCGCGATCCGCGGCATCGGAGAAAAGTTTGGGGTCAACCCGGTCACCGGCACAGGGTCGATGAGTGTGCCGATCGCCACCAGCCCCGGCCGATCCGGGTTCGGCCCGCAGCTGTCGCTGTCGTATGACTCCGGTTCGGGCAATGGCCCGTTCGGATTCGGGTGGAGCCTGTCGATCCCGTCGATTACCCGCAAAACCGATAAAGGATTGCCCCGCTACGCCGACGCCGACGATTCTGATGTGTTCCTGTTGTCTGGCGCCGAAGACCTGGTCCCCGAACTCGCCTACGACGCCAGCGGGCAGTTGGTCCTGAACAACGGCCAACCGGTGACCGTCGAGACGCAGCGCACGATCAGCATCGACGGCGCCACCGAGACCTACCTGGTGCGCCGCTACCGTCCGCGCATTGAAGGCCTGTTCGCCCGCATCGAACGCTGGACCCGCACCGACGGTGATGTGCACTGGCGCAGTATCACCCCCGACAACGTGCTGACCCTTTATGGCGCTGACGCCGGCTCGCGCATCACCGACCCCGCCGATGCGCGGCGGGTCTTCAGTTGGCTCATCAGCGAAACACGGGACGACAAAGGCAATGCGGTTGTCTACGAGTACCGGCCCGACGACGGTCTGGGCGTCGATATGGCACGCCCGGACGAACGTCACAGGGGCGGCCCGGATGATCCGCGGCGCCGAGTTAACCGGTTTCCCAAGCGCGTCCGGTATGGCAACCCCCAGCCCTTGCTGGATGCGACTGGTGTTCGGCCGCACAGGCTTTCGGCCCAGGACATTGCCGGTGCGGGCTGGATGTTTGAGGTGGTGTTCGACTATGGGGATCACGACCCGGCCGCGCCGGGTCCCGACGACGACCGGATCGTCGATGCGACCGGAACACCCCGCTATCCGTGGCCGCTGCGTCCCGATCCGTTCTCGCGCTACCGGGCCCGGTTCGAGGTGCGCACCACTCGACTGTGCCGCCGGATCCTGATGTTCCACCATTTCCCCGACGTCCCCGATGTCGGCGCGGACTGTCTGGTGAGCTCGACCGACCTCACCCATACCCAGCCCACCGATCCCGGCGCCCCGATCTACTCGATGCTCACCATGGCCACCCACAGCGCCTACCGCCGTGGCGCCGATGGCAGCTATCTGTCGAAATCCCTTCCCCCCGTGGAATTCTCCTACACCGAACCCATCGTGCAGAACACTGTGCACACCATCGACCCGGACAGTCTGGCGAGTCTGCCCGAGGGTGTCGACGGCAGCACCTACCGGTGGGTTGATCTGTACGGCGAGGGACTGTCGGGGGTGCTGACCGAGCAGGCCGGCGGCTGGTTCTACAAACCGAACCTGAGCCCACTCGACGACGACGCGACCGGGACCGCCGGCACCGCGAGGCTCGGTCCGCTGCAGACCGTCGGCGCCAAACCCGCCCCGACGCTGGCCGCCGGCGCACAGTTCATGGACCTGTCCGGCGACGGCCAGCCCCACCTGGTGCAGTTCGACGGGCCCACACCAGGGTCCTACGAATACGACCCCAGCGGAGGATGGCAGCCATTTCGGCCGTTCACCTCACGGCCCAACCTCGACTTCGGCGACCCGAACCTGCGGTTCCTGGACCTCGACGGTGACGGGCTGACAGACATTCTGCTCACCGAACAAGATGCGCTCATCTGGCATGAATCGCTCGGGGACAACGGATTCGGACCCGCACGGCGCACCGTACAGGCCGTTGACGAAGAACGCGGGCCGCACCTGGTGTTCGCCGAGGCGGTTCAGACGATCTTTCTGGCCGACCTCAGCGGCGACGGCCTGACCGATCTGGTCCGCATCCGCAACGGCGAAATCTGCTACTGGCCCAACCTGGGTTACGGGCAGTTCGGGGCGAAAATCACGATGGACAACGCCCCGTGGTTCGACAATCTCACCGAATTCGACCCCAAACGCGTGCGGCTCGCCGACATCGACGGCAGCGGCACCACCGACATCGTTTATCTGCACCGCGGCGGGCCGCGGTTGTATTTCAACCAGTCCGGCAACAGCTGGAGCACCCCGCACACCGTGGCGGGCTTCCCGCGGCTGGACGACATGGCCACCGCGGCGGTGGTGGACTTGCTCGGCAACGGCACCGCCTGCCTGGTGTGGTCCTCACCGCTGCCCGGCGACGCGGGCCGCCAGATGCGCTACATCGACCTGATGGGCGGCCAAAAGCCAAACCTGTTGACCCGTACCGACAACAACCTGGGCGCCGAAACCGTGGTGACCTACGCCCCGTCCACAAAATTCTATTTGCAGGACCAGCGCGCGGGCACCCCGTGGGTCACTCGCCTGCCGTTCCCGGTGCACGTGGTGGAGCAATCCGAGAGTGTCGACTGGGTGGGCCGCAACCGGTTTACCAGTCGCTACGCCTACCACCACGGCTACTTCGACGGCGAGGAACGCGAATTCCGCGGCTTTGGCATGGTCGAACAATGGGACACCGAACTTTTGGCGGCCCTGACCACCGATGGCGCCTTCCCGGTCGGCGAGAACATCGACACCGCCACCTACGTGCCGCCGGTGCACACCAAGACGTGGTTTCACACCGGGGTCTACATCGGCGGCGGCCATGTATCCGACGTGTACGCCGGCGAGTACTTCCGCGAACCCGGGCTCACCGACGCCGATGCACAGGCGTTACTGCTGCCCGACACCGTCTTGCCCACCGGGCTGAGCGCCGACGAGGAACGGGAAGCCTGCCGCGCGCTCAAAGGCGCCATGCTGCGCCAAGAGGTGTACGCCGACGACGCCGGACCCGCAGCGAGTCCCGCCCAGATCGCGCGCGCTGCAACCCCTTACACCGTCACCGAGCAGAACTACGCGGTGCGCACCTTGCAACCACGAGGGCTGAACCCGTACTGCGTGTTTTACCGGCATGTCAACGAAGCCCTCAATTTTCACTACGAACGTGACCCGGCCGACCCGCGTCTGCAGCACACCCTCACCCTGGAAGTCGATGCCTATGGCAACGTGCTGAAGGAAGCGGCGATCGGCTACGGCAGACGCACCACCATCCGCATCACCGACAACCAGGGTCAGACACAGCAGGCGCCCAATCCCGGACTGGCCGCATTGACGCTCACCGATCAGGCCAAGCAGACCATCACCCTGCTGACCTACACCGAACACCACCTGACCAACTCGATCGAGGCGGACGACGCCTACCGCACCCCGCAGGCGGCCGACGCGGCTACCTACGAGTTGACCGGGTACACCCCGACTGGCACCGCGGGACGCTTCCGGGCCGCCGACCTGGTCGAGTCCGACCCCAACGCCGTCGGGCAACTGCGCCAACGGTTCAGCACCGAAATCCCTTATGAGGCCACACCCACCGGCGGCGAGTGCCGCCGGCCGATCGAACGGCAACGCATCCTGTACCGCCGCGACGACCTGACCGGCCTGCTGCCGCTGGGCCAACTCGAGTCGCTCGCGCTGGCGGGGGAGAACTACCGCCTTGCCTTCACGCCCGGCCTGCTCACCCAAATATTCCAGCGCCCCCGCTCGGGGCAGTCACCCGAACCGCTGCTGCCCGACCCGGTTTCGGTGCTGGGCGGGCAGGGCGCCGACCAGGGCGGATATGTGCTGTCGCAGGACCTCAAGGGCGACAACCGATTTCCCGCCGACGACCCCGACAACCACTGGTGGATCCCGTCAGGCCGCACCTACTTTTCCGCCGGCGCAAGCGACGACGCGACAACCGAACTCGGGCAGGCCCAGGCACATTTCTTCCTGGGCCGCCGCTACCGCGACGCATTCGGCTATGACACCACGATTACGTTCGATGCCAATGACCTGCTGGCGATCGAGCGCTACGACGCGCTCAACAACCAGGTAACCGTCGACGTCAACGACTACCGGGTCCTACAACCACGACTGATCAGCGACCCCAACGGTAACCAGACCGAAGTCGGGTTCGACACCCTCGGCCTGGTTGTCGGCACCGCCGTGATGGGTAAACCGCAACCCGCACCCGCCGAAGGCGACTCACTGACCGGCTTCATCACCGACCCACCCCAGAGTCAGATCGACGACTTCTTCACCGCACCCGACCCACACACCGTCGCACCCGGTCTCCTGCACGATGCCACCACTCGCGTCATCTACGACGTCGACCGGTTCCGCCGCAGCCGGCAAGCCCACCCCGACGACCACACCCTGTGGCAGCCGGCGTGCGCGGCCACCCTCACCCGCGAAACCCACGCCACCGCAACACTTCCCCCGCAGGGACTCAAGATTCAAATCGGCTTCGCCTACTCCGATGGGTTCGGCCGCGTCATCCAGCAGAAGGTCCAGGCAGAACCTGGGCCAGTCATCGGTGGCGGCTCGTCCGTCGACCCCAGGTGGGTCTGCAGCGGGTGGACCATCTTCAACAACAAAGGCAAACCGGTCCGCCAGTACGAGCCGTTCTTCACCGCGAGCACGGGCTTCGAATTCGGCGTCCAGGTCGGTGTCAGCCTGGTGGTGTTCTACGATCCGGCCGACCGGGTCATCGCCACACTGCATCCCAACAACACCTACGACAAAGTCGTCTTCGATCCCTGGCAGACCATCACCTATGACGTCAACGACACCTGCGCAACCCGTAATGACCAGACCGGTGATCCGCGCACCGACACCGATATCAGCGGATACGTCGCGAATTACTTTGCGGATCTCGCCGCCAACACGGCGACACCGTGGCAAACCTGGTATTCACAACGCGCCGGTGGCACCCTCGGACCCGACGAACAAACCGCCGCCACCCGCGCTGCCGCGCACGCCGACACCCCCACCATTGCTCATGCCGATGCGCTCGGACGGCCATTTCTGACCGTGGCCCGTAACCGGGTTGTCTGCCCCGGACATGATCTCGACGGCACCGAAGACCAATTCAACACTCGCGTCGATCTGGACATCGAGGGCAACCAACGGGCGGTGCGCGATGCTGTCGTGCAGGCCGGCGATCAGCAGGGCCGCATCGTGATGCGCTACGACTACAACATGCTCGCAACCCGTATCCACCATCTGAGCATGGAGGCCGGGGCACGCTGGACTCTGAATGACGTGACGGGCAAGCCAATCCGGAGCTGGGACAGCCGCGCTCACACCATCACCACCGCCTACGACGCACTGCGTCGGCCGACAGGCCAGACCATACGCGGCAGCACCGCAGACTCCGACCCACGCACCCTGGGCCGCGACACCCTCATCGCCACAACCGAATACGGCGAACCGGCGCCCAACGCCGCCCCCGCAGACCAAGACCGGGCGCAGCAGCTCAATCTACGCACCCGGATCTATCGACACCGCGACACCGCCGGAATCGTCACCAACGCGCGTGTGGATGCGAGCGATGCGTCGCTCGAGGCCTATGACTTCAAAGGCAACCCGCTACACAGCACCCGCCAACTGGTCAGCGACTACACCGCCATCCCGGACTGGTCAAACACTCCCGCGCTCGACGACGAGACGTTCGAAGCCAGCACGCTCTACGACGCGCTCAACCGACCCATCCAGTCCATCGCCCCGCACAGCAGCCTGCCAGGCACCAAACTCAATATCGTTCAACCGGTTTTCAACGAAGCGAATCTACTTGCACGAGTGGATGTCTGGCTGGACCACGGCAACGAACCCACCGGCGCGCTCGACCCAGCGAATGACGCGCCGTCACCCGTCGGCGTCGCCGGTTTGGAGCACAATGCCAAAGGCCAGCGTCTGCGCATCGACTACAAAAACGGCGCAGCCACCACCTACGCGTACGACCCGCTGACCTTCCGGCTCACCCAACTGGTGACCACCCGAAATCCCGCGACGTTTCCCGGCGACGACCCGCACCCCGCCACGACTGGCTGGCCTGGCCGGCTGCTGCAAAACCTCAGCTACGCCTACGACCCCGCCGGAAACATCACTCACATCGCCGACGACGCCCAGCAAACCATCTTCTTCAACAATCAACGCATTGAACCCAGCAATGACTACGTATACGACGCGATCTACCGGCTGATCCAAGCCGGCGGACGCGAACATGTCGGCTCGAACGGTGTGCTGATTCCGTACTCGTATAACGACGCCGGGCGCGTGGGACTAACCCCGCAGCCCGGCGACGGCAATGCCATGGGCATCTACACCGAACGCTATGTCTACGACGCCGTCGGCAACTTCCTGCAGATGCAGCACCGCGGTAGCGCCTCCCTGCAGGCTGGCTGGACGCGCGCGTACACGTACGTGGAACCCAGCCTGATCGAAGACGGCAACGCCGGCGCCCTGCTCAAGACCAGCAACCGACTCACCCGAACCACGCTGAACCCCAACGGAAACAACCCCATAACCGAGCCGTACAGCTACGACCCGCACGGCAACATGACATCGTTCCCGCACCTGTCAGCGGTGCGGTGGAACTTCGCCGATCAACTCCAGACGACCTCGCGGCAGGTTGTCACCAACGGCGGCACGCCCGAGACCACCTACTACGTCTACGACAGCAACGGACAACGCGTCCGCAAAGTGACGGAACGCTTTGCCCCGGATGTGCAAACGCCCGCGCGCAAGGACGAACGCATCTGTCTCGGGGGCTTCGAGGTCTATCGCACCTATGAAAACGACGGGACAACAACGCTATTGGAGCGCGAGACCCTGCACGTCATGGACGACAAGCAGCGCATCGCACTGGTTGAAACACGCACCCTCGACACCGACGGAAACGACCAGGCGCCGCAGCAGCTGATCCGCTACCAGCTCGGGAACCACCTCGGTTCGGTCAGCCTCGAACTAGACGACCGCGCGCAGATCATCTCCTACGAGGAATACGCGCCGTTCGGGAGTACCACATATCAGGCGGTCCGCAGTCAAACGGAAACACCTAAGCGGTATCGGTACACCGGGATGGAGCGCGACGGGGAGAACGGGTTCGGATACCACGGCGCGCGGTATTACGCGCCGTGGCTTGGACGATGGACAACTTCTGATCCATCCGGGCTCATCGACGGAACTAACTTGTTTCGCTACGGCAGGGACAATCCACTGAAATGGTTGGACCCCGGTGGTACTGATAGCCATCCCCCTGAACGATCACGGTCGAAACCAGAGGCCGTGCCCAATGCAATTGCCCGCGGGCTGTGGCGCCAGGTCGAGGCAGTATTAGGGGCTGTAGACGCAGCCCTACGCCCTTTAGGCACCGACGTGGCACTAAGGGATCTATATAAGGGTCTGATTACGTCGAACTCTTCGAAAGCGGTGAACGCTATTAAGGCATTGAATATTGACGCGGCAGGCGCTGATGCCGCCGCTCAGATCGCCAAGGGTGCAAGCGATTACCGAAATAATGTGCGCGTTGCAACACGCACCAAAATGAGCCCTCTTGGGAAGGTTACCTCGGAGGGAATAGGTAAAAGGAGTGATTGGAGTGACATAATAAAGAAGGGTGACCCATTCGACACAGCCCTGAGCCCTGAGCAACGCATTGCAATCGCGGAGACTATTGCTACCAAATCGGGTGCGCCACGATCGACCGCTGGGTTTATCTGGTTCCAAAGAGGGGTCAAAACGCTTCCGGTTATAGGCGCCTTCTTTAACGGGCTTGAAATGGGAAGTGGGATAAACGAAATTGAACGAGGCGAAGTAGCGCCCGGAATTATCGATATCAGCGAAGGAGGCGGAAATTTAGCATTATCGATAGGAACCATTCACGGCGTCCGGACGGGGGCGATCGGTATCGCAGAAGGTACTGGCGCGGCTACATGCTTTACAACGCTAGTTGCGGGAGCCTCGCTCATGTTTGGATTTGAGGAATCGAGGCGAAGTGCCAGGGGCGAAACGCTCCTCGCTGACAGCGCAAATGAGGATTGGACGAAGTGGCAGCGTGAAGAATTGCAGCGCAGAGATACCGAGGGACGTAGCGCTGGGGGAGCCGCAAGATACGTGGCGAGTGAGTTCGGGAAGGATATTACCGGCGGACTGATCGCCGCGCGGCATGGGACCACGATAGCTATCGGAGCTACGGTAGACGCCGCAGTGTGGGTCGGCGGCAAAGCCAACTCGATCGCCAGTGCTGTGTCGAACTGGCTGCCGTGATCTCCCTACCGGTGTTCCGATGGTGGCGTGAGCTGCATATGACTGCTCTGTGGGTAGATCTATGCCCTGCTGGACATTCAGATTTTGCGCGCCGGTGCCGTCGTTGATGAAGGAATAAGGCGATTTGCGTTGCAGCCCAATGCGATCCCGATAATGATGCCGTGCTGCCGGGTGGCTGAGTACGACGGTGTACCCTGCGATTTCCCGGAGCTCCACGGTTCATTGCTCACTTCAGGCTAGAAGGCCGATGGTCGGCGTGATGCGATATCACGGAAGTGTTGCATGCCGGATGGACGCTCATCGCCGTTAGCCGGCAGCTGTTCGGAGTGGCGCCATGAAGTTCCGTGCTTAGCCGGCAGTCCGTGGTTTCCGTTCCGTCAGGTCTGGGCGCGGCTGGACAGCGAGCGGCGGGCCGAGCTGGAGGATCGGGTCGGGGTCCAAATCACGTCACGAATGCCCGCCGAACCGAACCCGGTCTGACAAGGCGTCCCCCATATCAGAGCTGGCGCCGGAACTTCCGCAACATGTCGTTGACGATCTCGAACTTCCTGCGATCGAGTTCTCCCGCAGTCTCGGCGCTGTTTTCACCACCCGAGCAATATCCACGGGCGGGTGCTTCGATTTCTATCGAAGGTCCGTTTCGGTAAGGATTGGGGATGCGCCGTGGGGAAGCGGATCGCCTTAGTCCACGCCTGCATGGCTATCGGCCCCTTGGGTTTACTCCTCGGCTGTTTGCTCTTTGGCCGCCTTATTGTTCCCGAACAACCCGAAACGCCTGACGACCCAAAGGCACAGGACCCAGAAACATCCAAAAAAAATGGTTTGAACGACATTAAAAGCCAGCCAGGAATCAAAAGCCTCGTACCTCACAGTCGAGTCAAAGGACGTTCTTCGCCACAACATGCCATCGGAATGGCGCTCCCAGCGAGCATCCCCGCTGATGGCGCTTATCACCTCTAAGACCACTACATAAAGAACGCCGCCCACAAGGGCAAAAGAGCTAACAGAAGGCTTCGGAGGCTCAATCATAAGCGACACACGGCGCTCGACGCTCGTTAGCAGTCGGCTTTTGGCCTCGCCCTCTGGCAGTTTGGCCCAGATGTCCAGATCCGACGCGGCCGAAGCGCGATTGTCCCGGCGCTTCAGCCATTCCGCGATCATTACAGATGCGACACTGGAACCCAGCAATCCGATGAGCGCGACGAAGACTGCTTGCGACATGCCGATCATCGTCTCACTGCCCCGTGACCGGTGGGGCGAATACGGATCGGAGGCAACGGCTGTTCCGCGTTGTGCCGCTTCGGCGATCCTGTCGTCGGACCGCCGCAGGAAGCAGATCGCCCAGTCACGTCTGCGCGACGAAGTGGAGCGATTCACGAGCGAATTTTCAGGGGCAGCGGCCCCGCAGACGCCGGACGCGGCAGCACTCAATTCGGCCCTGGCCGTTGTCCGGCACGCGATCGGACGCATCGAGGCGGTGGCCGATGACGTGGTCACCTGCATCACTGCGATCATCGAGCTCCGATCCGATGCGGTCCACTTCGTCGCGCAGCCGGTTCCGTTGCACGGTCAGCAGATCGATCTGAGCCTGGCACAGGCACGTGGCGGTCGCCATGGCGGCCTCCCAGCCTTGTTGGCGGGCCCACTGTTCTGCTGTCGGTGCCATGCTCATCGACTCGTCTCCTCACCGGTAGTGCCTCTGCTGCACGTTGTACTGCGGCACAGTGGCGAGACAGCCGCCGCGGCGCGGGTTGGCGCGGGTGCTGCGAGGGCGGCACGGGTCAGGGCGCCCCCGCATCCTCGTGTTGGGTCCGCGAAGCGGTGGCCAGCTTGGCGGCCTCGACCAGGTGGGTGGCTGCGCGGTGCATCTTCTTGCACTCGGTGGCGGACAAGGCTTCGGCGGCGTAAGCGGCCTTGTTCTTCATCACCAGCAGGGTGTTCAGGTGCTTGACCGATCCCTTGTCCGCTTGCGCCAGCAGCGCGGTCGCCTCGCTGTGGTTGTCGCTTTTGGAGTGCTTTCCGAGTCTGACGCAGCAGATCACGTCCGAGGCGGCGATGCCGGCATCGACGAACAGGTCGCCGGCTGCGCTGGTCGCGGTCGCATCGAATTCCAGAACGGTTTCGCCGGCGCCGAGGAATTCGATCGCCTTGGCTCGCCGTCCGGCGATCACCGCGGGCGTCGACGGGTTGGTGCGCGGATCTGCGGGTGCCATCAGGACCTCGCCGCCATCGGACGGTGCCGGTTGGTCGTACGCAGTTGCGTTTTGAGCCACCCCGGCGGACCCGCGACGGTTCGGCCGTCCCGGGCCACCTCGCGCAGCAGCGGCTCGCCGGCGGCGATGGCGGTGTGCAGGTCCTGCTCGGTGTACTCGACGACGCGTGCGTCGTTGCCGGTCCACGCCGTGACCGCCGTGGCGAGGTCGGCGACCTGCTGCTCCCACACCTGCGAATCATCGCCGGGGGCAACCGGTTCCGGCGCCGAGGAGCGGACCAGGAAGATGTCGATGTCGCTGTCGAGACGCATCCGGCCCGTCATCGCCGACCCGAACACCGCCGCGTACGCGGCCTTCTCGAGCCATTCCGCCAGGTAGCGATCGAGCCGGTCCAGGAGCGTGTTGGCAAGGTTGGCGAGTTCCCGGATCGGCTGCGCCGCAAGGTGTTCGGCGTTGAACCGGAAGGTGTGGGTTCGGCCGACCTGGTCGTGCAGGACCACACCCTGCTCGGTCAGGCGTGTCAGGACTTTGCGGATCCCTTCACCGGAGACGTCGGGCAGGATGCGGTTGATCTGACTGATCGTGAATGTCACGTCCGCGGCGGCCAGAACCGCCAGGACATCACCGTCCAGGGTCGGGGTCACCGTGGACAGTGGCCGGTTCAGCTGCATCGGGATACTCCAATCTCTAACTAAAGTTAGAGTATCACAACTTTAGTTAGAGATTGGTTGCCGCTAGTGAAGGCAGGCGTCGGCTGCTGGAAGTCTGGAGTGGGTTCGCGGCGGGACGGCGGCGTGCCCGAAGAGCAGAGACGTTCATTTCGGGACTGTCGGACATTGGCTGTGGTCACGGCGCTTGCACTGGATAATCCGCACATGGTCTTTGCGGAAATGTCCAAGGGGCGCGGAGGGATTGAGAATCGTCACGAACACGAGCCGAGCCCCAACGTACGGTGGGCCGTCGACGTAGCCAGAGCCGGTCATTCCCGCGAGGCGACGCGTGCCGGCCTGATCTGGGCCTTTTACGTGAATAGAGCGGATGCGGAGAGACGCGCCGCCGGCTGGAACGCTCAACCGGGGCTGCATGCGATAGTGGTTCCCGCCTGGTACCAGGACGCTGCAACTTCGCCGTGGGAAACCCCTGAAGGTCGCGATGAGATGGACGCCGCCTACCTCGCGGCGGGTGTGCCGCGCCCCGATTGGCTGCAGGAGCTTTTCGACCGCGACGGCGATATCGGCGCGAACCGACAAGACCCAGGCGGCGAGCCCGTCGGCCGGGACCCGGCCGCGGAGCCGGTGGCGCTGACCGCAGAAACCGACACCGCCGATCCCGAACCTGTAGAAGAGGACAGCATCGATCCGCAGGACGCGCTGATCATGTTGCGCGACATGGTCGCTGCGATCTCGCAGGAGGGGCGGACTGTCGAGCCGTTGGTGGTGCTGTTGTGGGCGCTGGGCCGGGCCCGCGCATTCCAGCCACAATTGACGCGGTACGGCGACGTGGTCGGCGAGTTGAGCGAATTGCTGCTGGCATGGGCTCCGGAGTCCGACCCTGTGCAGGTTTGGCTGGACTTGGCCGCCGCGTGGCCGCAGTGGTGGCAGATCGTCATGCCGACTTCGGCTGAGGCGTCCGAAGCGCCGAATCTTCAAGGGGGGCTATCGAACTCGATTTATGAGCTGGCTGCGCTCGACACCAGCTGGAATCTGCAGGCGGAGCAGGTGCTGCGCGATGCGATCGGGCCCGGCCCGGAACTGTCCGACCTGCTGGTCACGGTCGGGCTTGCCGCGCCGCCGCAGGCAGCGGCGCCTGTCGGTGCGCAGCCCTACAAGGTCCCCGTCGAGCAGAACATCGTCGAGGAATACACCGTCGAATACGACGCCATGGCGTCTACGACCCGGCTGCGGCGAGAAGCGATGCTGCAGAACCGCTATGTAGAGCATTTGCGCGCCCAGGGTCACGCGGTGTGCGGGTACAGAATTCCGATTGACGGCCAGTATTTTCGCGCCGATCTGTACGACGGGACCACTGACGAGTTGATCGAAGTTAAATCCTCAGTCGACCGGGTCACCATGCGCCTGGCGCTCGGGCAGATACTGGACTACGCGCGGGTGCTGCGGCCGACACTGTGCACGGTTCTGGTGCCCGAGCGGCCCGCCGACGGGTTGATCGACCTGTTCGGCGATCATGAGGTGCGGCTCGTGTGGCCAACGGAAGCAGGCGAATTCGTCTCCTGACGCGGTTGGAATCGACGTGTGCGCCGGACTGTCGAGCGCCCTCAAATCCGGTGTGCGGTGGCGAACGTCAGGCAGCCGTCAGCGACGGACTCGCGGGCTGGGCCCGGGGCCTAGCGCTGAGCTGAGGCTGGTGTGAGACGTCCTGCACTGCTCAGTGCGGATATGTCGGGCCTGCTGGCTAGGTTCAGCGGGAAAGGACGGTGATGGCGATGAAACCGATGGAGGGTCCGGTCGATCGCGCGGCGGTTCATGCTCTTGCGATGGATTGGGCTGACGATCCATCGTCGGTCGTTGAAGTCGTCCACGACGGGTTCAACGCCGACGACGTCAGCGGCGGCTATGCGTTCCTGTGCGATCGGGGCCTGTTTGTTGCCGACGTCGGCGGAGGCTCGATGTGGTCGGTGGCGCCGGATGACTATTCCGGTGTGGTCGCCGAAATCGAAAAGTATTGGCGCCAAAGCCAACACAGGAACCGGACACTTCTGCTCGACGACGTGAGCGTGTGGCACCGTGCTGCCATCGCCGCTCTGGTCCGCGGACTCGGCAGTGTCGCCGACGTTCCTGCAGCGGAGCGTCCCGGGGTGACCGATACTGCCCGGGCCGACTATGTGTTGATCAGTTTGCGCCGGCACACGCCCGAACCCGCCGTGGCCGCCGCGCTACGCGCGTTGGCCGGGGCTGACTGGCTGCTCGCAGAACCCGATGAGCATCGGCGCGCACATTCCTGTCCGCTGTGCGGGCTGCCGGCGATCGGAAGGGCGTGGCAGTACCTGAGCGTTTGCGACGACTGTTACCCGAAGACGGTGTGCGGCGACGGCCGAAAAGTCAGCGGCCACAACACCTCTGTCGGAGGTGGCTTCGAGGCGCTGCACGTCGATGACGGCAGTACATGTGAACAGGTCAGCCGCGACGGGCGGGTCTGGATCGAGCACAAACCGTGCCGCATGGGCGAAGCCAAGTTCGGGGGAGTGTACGTCGGGGTCACCGAGACCGAATAGAACCGCGAAATGGGCTCGTGCGCTTAGGGTTTGCGCAACGTGACCCGGTCAGCGTCGTCGACCTGCACGTTGGCGGCGCGTAGGCGGGTCAGGCTGATCGGGGCCTGCCCATTTTTCTGCAGAGGTCCAGCCACAGCTACGGCCGTTTTGAACGGTCCGTTGTAGACCACCTCATGGTCCACATCCACGCGCCGTGACAGCCTGAGCACAATCAGTGCTTGAGCATGGTCGTGAGATGTTGCGCGGATGCCGACGCTCCTGTCTCCGTATGTGGCCTTGATTTCCACTGTTCGGCCGTCGCCGGCCACCGCGTCGTGGCCCGGTGTCGATGCCGGTTGAAGGACGATGTCGAACATCGCCTCGCAGGCCGCCTCCCCGAGGGAACCGACGAGATGACCGTCCAGTGGGAATTTGCGGCCGGGGTGCCACTTCTCGAGCTCTTCGACGATCGCGTGCAGCTCGGCGACCAGCTCGGCGGTGCGGGCGGTTCGGTCGGCCAATGACCGAGCATGGGCAGGTTCAGCGATTTCCGCGGTCACGACCTCACCCTGGCATAACTGCACCGACCGTGAGCGGGTGATGCCTGTGAAAGGCGGCCGCCGCGACGGCGGCGTGGCGGACGCTGCCACGGCGATCTGTCGGTGGCGGTGTCTACCGTGAGCGAGATGACCGTCGATCCCTGTTCGCCGCGATGAGCGGCCCGCGCCGCGGGTTCGTGGTGGCCGCCGCGCTGGCCCTCACCGTCGGCGGCGTGCACACCGGGACCGGCGGCGTGCCCCGCGCGTCGGCCGAACCTGTCCCGGCGGCACTGGCCGGGCTGCTGGACCGGGTGCCGGTGGTCGACCGCATTAGCCCGGTGCCGGGCTATCAGCGAGGGTGTCGCAAAGATCAGTCCTGCGTGTTCGGTCCCGCGTGGAACGACCCGACCGATCACTCCGGCTGCGACACCCGTAACAGGGTCTTGGGTGCCGCGCTGAAGGACGTGGTGTTCAAGCCGGGGACCCGTGACTGCAAGGTCACCGCCGGCACCCTCGACCCGGACCCGTACACCGGGCAGGCGGTGGATGTGAAGCAGGTGCAGATTGATCACCGGTATGCGCTTCGTCGCGCGTGGGATGCCGGTGCGGCGCAGTGGAGCCCGCAGCAGCGGCAGATTTTCGCCAACGATCTCACCGAGCTGGTCGCGGTGTCTGCGACGGCCAACCGCGCCAAATCCGACTATGGCCTGGATCAGTGGCTGCCCGAGTACCAGCCGTGCGGGTTCGTCGTCGACTACCTGACGGTGGCCGCCAAGTATCAGCTGCCGATCACCACCGGGGAGCGCGCCGCAGCGGTCGGGGCCTGCCAGAACGGGTGAGGCACCGGGTTGATCCGGTGGGGTGTATCGGACGGGTAAAAGCAAAGAACCCGGGTCGGCCGCGAAGGTCGAATACCGGGTTCTTCTGAAATCTGAACCAGAACATCGGGGGATGCGACTCTGGCCTTTGTGTACTCGCCCACAGTACGCGGTGCATGAATCGTGCGACACCACAGCGCTTCCGGCTGAAATCTGCGTCAGCCGCACCTGCCGCCGGTTTTAGACTCGAGATGTGGAGGACTCGTTCGAGGTCGACGGCGCCGGTCCGCGCGAGACGACTCCGGCCGCGAAGTACTGGAGCCTGATCGCCGACTTCATCGCTGAACGCATTTCGGCCGATGATTTCGAGACGGCGTACCTGAAACTGTTCAAGGACGACGCAGACCTGGTGGCCGGCCGCGAGTTCACCCTTCTGGAGGGGCTGTTCTTCGACGTCGACGACTACGTCGGCGATCCCGAACTGCGCAGCCGCGCTGGGGGATTGGACGGTGACCAGCTGCGGTCACGGGCACGGGAGGTCTACCTTAAGCTCTACGGACCGCCGGTGCCACCGAACTGAACCGGCGTGCCGGCCAAGGGGTTTGGTCCGTCCGGCTCCGCCTCTTACCGCCGCGGTTTCGAGCTGGTCCAGGAGCGGTTGGTCACGGGGTCAAATACGGCTATGACTCCGTCGCTGCGCAGTCCGACGGTGCATTGGGACGGAATCGCGCACCATTGTCCGAGGTTCCGGCAGCACGCGTGCTCGTCGCGTTGAGAACGAGGTGGGCGCGATCGCGTGCATCGCTGAGTTCCGAACCGAGAAAGAGCAGCTAAGCGGTGTATCGACTCGCCGACAGCTGTGGGTGGGCGGATTTACACTCACGCGCATGCAATGGGCAATAACGATTCTGTTGTGGCTGTTCTGCGCTGCCTGTGCTGCGGTGATAGGCAACCTGAAGGGCCGCAACATCGGGGAGTCGCTTCTCTGGGGACTGCTCCTTGGCGCGATCGGTGTAGTCGTCGTGGCGTGTAGGCCGTCCAAAGCGGCAGAGCCCAACAAGAACGCTCCGTTGTTCAGTGCTCTGATCGCGCTCGCCGCTGTCGCAGCGACTGTGTTCGCGGTGGTGGAATGGAGCCCATTCGGAACGTCAGTCGACACGGACGATCTCGGCAGCTGGGTCAAGCAGTCGATGCAGCAGAAATTCGACTCAGACGACAAATTGGCAAAACTTCACCTCCACGTGCAGGACGTCAATTTGATTCACAAGTCAGGCAACGAATACACCGGAATGGCGAAAGTCCAAACGGGCAAGGGTGCATCTCACGATGTACCGATCGACGTCATCGCCGATGGAGACAACCGCCTCTGGAAAGCAGAGCCAGGGGCGTTCGCGTTCCTAATCAGCGATCAACTGGACTCACTGAAAAATGATGACGAACCAGCCACGACGAGCGTGACGGCAACAGCTGCTCCAACAACCTCTGCCTTGGACGCTGCACGGTCGAGGGTGCTTAGCCCAAGCGTATGGCAAGTCAACTTCCGTGCCCTCAATCCGGACTGCACAGGTCCTCTAGGGTGCGTTACAACCATCGAGCCTGTCACGAAATACTTAGGCGACCAATCCGACCTGTGGTCGGTGTCCACGTTGAAATTCACGATCGTATATTCGATCACCGGCACCAATGATGGGCAGATGACCGAATCTTTCACATGTCGTGGTGCAGATTCGTGCGAATCTGATGAACCGCAAGTCATGATACGAACATCTTCGACCGATCTGAGCAACGCGAGAACACAGACCACAGCGGTATACGCAAGCCGCTATTAATCACACGATTGACGCCATGCGTTGAATACGTGTGCACCTTCCCAGAGATCGTGTTCGTGCAGCTGACCTGAACATCCGGCGATGCCGCGGCGCGGGACGGAAGCGGGACCTGTTGAAAACCCCGACCTCGCTGATAAGCCGCGGTACGTTTCCTATCTCCGGAACGCGGCAGAGTCGTCGACCAGACACAGCTGCTGAGGTCAGGTCATCGGCAGTTGTCGGAGTGCCGCCCGCGCAGCGTTCAGGGCGCATCGCGTCATCCTGGGCGTGTATCCCCACTCAGTCAGGACCCAGCGCGATTGATCAATGAGCCGCAAGCTTCCCTCGATGACCAGGCCCGGGTTGAGCCGACCATGCCGGTAGATTGCGAGTTCGGTCTGGTCGAGAAGCACGTCGATTGCGTTGTGTTTGGGCATATTTCAAGCGTAAGACCGCGCGAGGTATGGTCGGCCCGCTACTTTTCCGCGCCGCCGCGGGATGTCGGCGCCCGCGCGCGCGCATTTGACTGTGACAGGGGCAGCGACGAAGGTAGAGGCTCGCCCTGTGGTCGGTCCGGTGTTCATTTGGCGCGTTTGGCCATCGCGGCGGGGTTGAGGATGTGGATGGTCTTGCCCTGTTGGCGGATCCAGCCGCGGGTGGTGAAATTGGCCAGAACCTTGTTGATCGATTCCCGGGTCGAGCCGGCCAGTTGGGCAATCTCTTCCTGGGTGAGTTCATGATCGATGCGCAGCGTGCCCTGGCCGGCCTCGCCGAACCGGCTGGCCAGATCGAGCAGGATTTTCGCGACGCGGCCGCCGACGTCGGTGAAGATCTGGTCGCACAGAATGTTGTTGGTGCGGCGCAGGCGGCGGGCCAGCACCCGCAGGAGTTGCTCGCCGATTTCGGGGTGCGCGCTGATCCAGGTACGCAGCGCCGGCCGGGTCATGGTGAAGGCATGGACCTCGGTGAGGGCAGTGACCGTGGACGTGCGCGGGCCCGGGTCGAACAGGGCCAGTTCGCCGAACATATCGGTTGGGCCCAAGATGGCGATGAGGGCTTCACGGCCCTGGACTGTGTGGCCGATTTTCACCTTGCCGAAGGTGAGGATGTAGAGCCGGTCGCCGGCGTCGCCTTCGTGGAAGATGATGTGCCCGCGCGGAAACGACACGGATTGCAGTTGCGCGCTCAATGTGGCGACGGCTGCGGGTTCGACGCCCTGGAAGATCCCGGCGCGGGCCAGCATTTCGTTCATTGTGTCCCTGTTCGTGCGGCGATTTCGCGGTGTGGAGGCTATGTGTTGGAGGTGATCTTGGAGACGATCAGCTTGGCCACGGCCACTGCATGGTCGGGCGGGATGACGTTTCTGGGTATTCCGTCGGTGTTGTCGACATCGACGTCGATGAGGAATCGGCCGGCGATCGCCACCGCCCGTTCGATCGGTTGAGGATCAGTGTGCACGTCGTACCGGTTGTCGGTCGATTGCATGTCGATGGCGGTCAGCAGTCCATCGTGCTCGGCCACGGCTGTGATCTGGTCGGTGAACGTGCTCCCGACAGTGGCAACGTTGTGTTCGACGATCGGGGTCGCCTGGCATTGCTGCCACTGCGAGACGAACTGTCGGTGAAGGGACGACGCGGCGGCCGAGGTTTTCAGCTCCACGATCGCCACCCTGACGTGAAACTCGGGGCGCGGGAACATGTTTCCGTCGGTGCTGGTGTCCCACGAACCGGTCTGGGCGGCCGTGACGGGGGCCTGCGCGTAGGTCTGGCGCATTCCGCCCATCTTGGCGCCGACGCACGCGGCCGGGGTGGTGTCACCGATCCCGTCCGGCAACAATGTGATCGCATCCGAACTTCGGACCAGCGCGGGTTTCATGACCGACCCCAGGGCCTCGGACATTTCATCCGCGGTAGGGGCGAGCTGTTCGATCGGTCTGGCGGGCGCCGGCCCGGCGGCTTTGGTGGCGTGACCGGACAGCGGCGCCGAACAGCCCGTCAGCGCCAATGTGACGGCGATGAAAACCCCAGCCGCGCAGGACGTGCGCGTACGCGCACCGCCGACGTCGATGGCAGCAGCCACGCGAACCCCCTCAGATCCCCGGGTTCCAGGATAGGGGCGGATGGGGCCGGCTACCTGCGCCAGTTAGGCGGGCACAGAACGACGGATCAGTACCGCTCGCCGGAGGTGGGCATGACCACCGGGCCCGGGTTCCGGTCTTTGTAGTGCGCCGAATCCGGTACGGACACAACACAAACGCCCGAAGCGGACAGTGCCCCGCAGACGGTCCCCGCCAGCGCAGCCAGCTGGCTGCGGCACAGCACGACCACCGGTTCGACCGGGACGCGGCGGGTCGCCGTCAGGCATGCCAGTGTCTCGGCCGCCGCGGCGTCGGGGTCGGCGCCGTCCTCGATCGCGTGCACGGCCAGTGCCCGGCACGGGGAGACCAGGGTGCGCACCGAGGCCGGATCGTCCAGCTTGGCCAGTAGCGCGGACAGGTTCCGCTCGGTCAGCTCGACGGTGCGCGTGTCAGCGATCCACTTCATGGCCGGCATGGTGTCAGCGTGAGCGGTCGGGATGGTGCTGGGACGCGGGTCGAGCAGGCGGGGTGACGGACTCAGATCTGACCTGCGCGCCTCAGTGTGGAGACTGTGTCGTCGCCGTAGAGGGACTGCACCAGGGCACGTGCCAGCAGCGTGCGCTTTTTGTTGACAGCGCTAGAGCGGCCGCCTACCTGAGCGGGGGCGACCATTCCCGTGGCGTGCAGCGCATCCAGTTGAGCGTCGATGAAGCGCACGGTGTCCTCGCGGCTGTTGTCGGATTGGTTGGGGACATTTTGTTCGAGGACGCAACGCAGCGCGGTGAGCAGCGTCGCGGTGTCGGTCAGATCAATGGCCATGGCGGTGACTGTAGGTAGGTCTGGAACGTGCTTGGAGGCGCGACACGACATACCTGCCGCCACCCATCGGCGCCGCGCCGCGGTCTCGGCGACCGCGTTGCCGGCACTAGTCTCACCTCCGCCGGCGGGACCCGCCCACCGGGCAACGAGAGGACAACGGCCATGCTGTGGTTGCGTTTTCAGGACACCGCGGGGATCCGGATAGCACTGTCAGCGCTTTTCGTGGCCGTGATCGCCGCCATCGGAAGTGTCGCCCTGGCCGCGGCGTCGTTGATTCCGGCCGGCGGCATAGCGATCATCACCATCACCGGTGCCGCCGTCGGCGCGGCGTTCGGGGTCCTTCTCGGTGAGCGCAACGAATCGTTCGCGCTGCTCGAACCGTTGGGGACGCGCCGGGCCCGCGCCGCGGCGCTGCGGGCAGTGCGCCGTGGACCAGTGCCCTCCGATCCGGCGATCCGTCACGCCGCCTATGGGTTGGCGCGTCTGCAGCTGTCTGTCGGGCAGACAATGAAGCGCAAGCAGACCATCGCGATGGTCTGCTTCGCGGTGTTTTTCGGCCTCCTTGCGCTGGGCTCTCGCGGGTGGATCGACTGTGCGGTGAAAGTCGGATTGGCACTGCTGTACGTCGTGCTGGCGATCAAGTACCCCTGGGATCTCCGCCGGCTGGCGGACCGCGTTCCGCTGCTCGCCGAATAGGACTAGGACCGAGCAGAGCCGGGCCCGGAGGGCGGTCGGCGCTCAAAACTGGCCCGAAATCCGATGGAACCGTTCACCGTCCCGCTGCGTCCAAACGGGTGTGGACCAATATTCCGAAGACCTGAGTGACCGGCCCTGCCTGCCAGGCTGGGTCGAGGAGTACCTGGCCGCCGAGCGGGCGTGGTGGCGGATGCTGCGGGGGACCGGAGCGCTCAGCGAAGCGGAATCGGTTGCGGCACTAGCCCGGTGGATGAACGGGTAGCTCGCGCTACCGGGCCTTCCCGCCGATTTCGCGCACTGGCTGCGCTCGGAGAGCGGCGAGCGTACGCGCGGGGTTCTGCACCAACTCGGCGAGTAACCGGAACTTGTCGTGGGCGGCGACAAGGTCGGCGCGGTGGTACCTGCGCGCGTCCAACAACTTCTCGCGCGTCCGGTAGCCCACCCCGGGCATGTGCTCGCTCGTCATCGCCTGCTTGTACCGGTCCTCGGCCGCCCACAACTCCCTGTCGCAGGCCCGTGCCGCCCTGACTATCGGCGCGGTCTCCGGGTCACGCGGCTTCAGGTACTCGAGGCGGCTGATCCCCTCGGTGGACGGCCGCCGTGCAGTCACCTCGTCTCGTTCAGCGGCGTGGCGGGCGAAGACCTCCCGGGACGCCGAGGACTCCTCGACGTCCAAGCTCAGCGGCACTGCGAGCGTCTGGACGCGAGTGATCACCGACGGCACCATCACCAGCGAGATCGAGCCGGTGTGCTCGTGCACGTTGACGTAGCGCACCACCGGGTACCCGGCCTCGTGCAGGGCGCCGAGCCTCACGTTGCCCATGAAGTCGCTGAGCTCCGGCCCGAGGGGTGACACCTCGACGGGCGGGCACCCGATGAGCACCCTGTGCAGATAGAACTGGCTGTCCGCGTCATCTTGGTCCCGCATGCGCCGGAACATGTTCTCGATCGCCGACTCGAACGTGCCCAGGTGGGTCGCGCTCGCCCTGGGTGACTCGTCGGTCGGAGGCCAGTCGTGGTAGGTGCTGGTGTGATACCAAGCCAGGCGTTCGATCTCGGCTGGGTCCAGCGCGATGTCGGACAGGTCCGTGAGCGCCGGATACTCCGTCTGAGCAGAGACCTCGTGACCCGAGCGGCAGGTCCGGGACGCGCCGTTGTCGTAGTCCTCGAACGTCATCACCACGCGGTCACCACACTCGGTGCACTCGAACCAGCAGGCGTCGTACGAGAAATCGATCGGCCTGTCGATGCCTTCTCTGGGCGAGCGGGTCACCGGGCCGGCGCGATGAATAGCGCGCGGTGGAACTGCGGCTGTCCGTCGCGGTGATCGAAACGCTGCCAGCCGAGCGACCCCCAGAATTCGTCCGCGTCCTCGCTGTACGCGAACAGCCGGCGGCCACGGTGCCGGTCGGCGAGCGCCTCCACCACCCCGGTGCCGATCCCGCAGCGCATCGAGGCGGTGGCCACCTCGATGAACTGGATCTCCAACCGCTCGTCGTCACCGATCACCGGGACGTGCGCATACTCCGGGTTGATGCCGCCCGGGTCGTCCAACTCGACCCGCGCCACCTCGACACCGTCCTGGAGTACTTGGACGAACCAGGGCTTGCTCACGTAGTAATTCCGGGGCCGGTCCCACCAATGCGGGTTCGCGTAGGTGACCGCGGAGTCGAACGGCGGCGACCACCAGCGGTCATCGGACGAGGCGGGGCGCAGGTCGACGAACTGCAGGGCCATTTCAGTCCTGCAACTCGTACGGCACTGCGCCGTAGTAGCGCTCCCATTCGTGGTAGTCCGAGATGTCGCTGAGGAGCCGAGCCACCGCGAGGTCGTACTGCGTGATGCGAAGGCCCTGATGCCCGCTGCCAATCGGCACGATCCCGCGGCCGCCGTCGACGTACACGTAGTTGACACGGTCCACCAGGGAGCCGCGCCAGAAGATGTCAGCGATGCTGATCTCGCGGATCTCTTTGTCCGGGAACGCCTTCGACCACGTGAACGCCAGGTTGCGCTCGTGCTGGCTCTCAGGCATTCCGTAGGCGATCGTCAGGTCGATGTCCGGGCGATATACAGCGACTTCCGCGTGGCTGTCGTGATCGATGCCGGCCTGTTCGCCGGGCCCGGTCCACGAGCCGAAACGGTCGCGGTAGGTCGGCCCCATCGCTTTGACTCGTCGCCAGTCGGACGGGCGCGAGTTGGTGATGAGCGCGCGGAGTTCGTCGAAGGTCATGTGGTTCTCCCCGGGGTGGTGATGCGCCGCTTCGTGCGACGGTCCCCACGTTAGCCAGCGGGACCGACAGATCTCCGATACCACCGCGGAGTCACATCCATGCGCCACCGGCAGCCTCTTGCAGCGGCGCGTGCTGTACTCGGCGCGGCTGCGGAGACATGCGATTCGTCTGCGAGTTTCAGGACGTTACGTTGTTTTCGAGGAACTTTCGTAGCCGCATCGCAGCGTCCCGGTCGAGGCCTTGCCCGACGAAATAGCCGACAACCCAGTCAGGGTCATACCCGGCGTCGGCCAGCTTCTGGCCATGGGTGCGTGTCATCGGGCCCACATTTGTCTTGAAGTCCGCCCAGCCATTGTTCCCATAGAACCGGAGCGCGCCGAGCATCTTCTCCGCCTCGGGCGGTGGAGCCGGTGCGGTCGCCTTGGTCAGGACGTTCGTGGCACCAACCGCCGCAGCCCAACCTGCAAGCGCCGGATAACCATCCGTCGGATCGCCCTCGGTGGCGACAAACCGGATCCGGGCTCTGCGGGCCCGTGCCATCCCGTCGACAAGCTGCCGAAAATTGGCCCAGGGCACGTATTCGACGCCGTCAGCATCCGCTGCTTCCATAACGGCAGCATGCTCTTCCTCGGAGTACGGCAGGGGGAGCCAGAGGCATTCCGGCGGATCAGCGCGATCGAACATGGATGGAACGATAAATCCCGACGCTGGCTCGCGCGGCGAGAACCGACGGTCAGTCGCACCAGCAGGGAGCCATCCGGCAGTCCGGGCACACCGCCGGCTCCGGGCGGCCGGTTGCTCCCTTCGCCGGCGCACCGTAGCCGTACGGACACTGCAGCGGTTCGGGTTTGAGGTCCGGCAGCCACTCGGCCTTGAACCAGGCCAGCTTTGTGTCGACGTGCTGTCGCAGACCGTCGCTCATCTCGCCGCGGTGATGCAGCAGTGCACGGTGGACGGCTTCGTCGTAGCCGGCCTGCGTGACGTTGGTAGAGAACTCGCCGTTGAGCACCCGCTGCACAGCACGGCGGCACGCGGCCACCTGGTCGCGGCTCACGTCGCGCAACTCGGATGCCTGGTCGACGGTCAGCCCGTCTTCGATCTCGCGCAGCGTGTGGCCGAAATGGCAACGGGCACCGCGAAGTAGGTCGGCGATCTCGCCGCGGTATGGGTTCGCCATGTCAGTGTCCCCGCCGCGATCCCGGAAGTCCGCCGAGCACCTCGCGGCCGCCCTGGGAGAGCCCGGGGTTCTCGACGAGCCCAGAGGGACCGATACGTTTATTTGCACGCGGCGGCTGCGACGGAGGCTTGGACTTGCCTTTGTGGATGCCCAGCGCCCACCGGTACAACCGCTCGTACTCGCGGTCCTTCGCGACGAGACTTCCCGTTTGGCTCAGGATTTCTTCGAGCCGTATGAAGTCCTTGTTTTTGAGCCGCTTCTTGGTCTCCAACCGGGACAGATCACTACGGATCTGCCCGAGTGCGTCGTCTTTGCCCATCGGATTGTGCTCCTCGTCGGCGCGGTCGCTAGTCGTATGTGGGGTGAGGCGATTTGCGCTAGGCGAAGAAGCCGCCCACGCCGACGATGAAAGTCGGGCAGCTCGCGCCATACAGCGGCACCGAGAACGTCACCTGTTCGTCCGGGGCGGCCGGTCCGTTCTGTTTAGCGAACGCGTCGTGGGCACCGAGCAGTTTGTCGCCATCGAAACAGTAGGTGGACACAGAGAACGGTCCTTCGACGGACTTTCCGGTGGAGTTGACGGCCCCGCCCACGACGGCATCGCCGGACGCGTTGGCCTCGGTCACTTTGAGTGCGGCGGTGTTGTACGAGTGCTGGTCGGCCGCGCTGGTCTTGGCCTGGAAGTCATAGGCGGCCTCGGTGGGTGGTTTCGGGTCACCGGGTCCGAAGTAGATGAAGGCGAGTCCGACTTCTCCGGGCTGCACCTGCGCGGGGATCGTGCCCTGGCTGTTGGCGGTGGCGACAATCTTGCCGCCGCTACGGGCTGTCGCGGTCCAGTCGACGTGAGAAATTGCGCCACTGGTGTTGTTGCGGAATGCGAACGGGAGCTTGGCGGCGCCGCTTATGTGCACGTCGAGTGGGCCAGTTTGAATGACGGACACTTCGTGCAGTGCGCCGGCTGGGAGATTCGGCGTTGCGGTCCCTGCCAACAAGCCGCTCGCGTTGAATGGCAACGGTTTTGGTGGTTGCGCCGAGATGGTGGTGGTAGCGGCCGGGGCTGCACTCTCTTGGTTACCGCGTGTTCCGCCGCAGGCTGCGAGTGCGAACGTCAGAGAGCCAACGAGAGCGGCGTTCAGGAGTTTCACAGCTGAAATGTAGCAATATGACAACTACTGTAAAGGTGGTGCTTGCGGCGTCGATCCTCAGCGCGGCCAGCTCGGAGGAGCCTGGCTGGCCCACCGCTTCAGGTTCGGGAACTTGTTCATCTTGGGAAAACGTCCGCGTACTTGTTCAGCCCGCTGCCGGTCCGGCACATCGCGACGAACCGCCCCTGCTCACGGATCACCCGCTCGACGGCGACCCGGTCGTCGGGGTCGATGTCCGGCTCACCGATGCTCTCCTGGATCAGCGCCATGTGCGCGTAGATCGCGCGGCGCGGTGCAGCGCGCGGCTTGCCGCTGGAGACCGTGACCACCTCGTTGGGAGTGGCTCGGCGTTGCGGGTGAGTTGGAGTTCGCGTCGTGAACCGGCACCTCCAAACTGACGACTCGATCCTCTCCAAACTGACGACTCACCCAACCTGACCTGCTCGAACCGTTCCCGGTGCGCGGCCGTGCGGGGCAGATGACGAGCTGTCTTGCGCGGGCCTACCGGGTCACGAAGAACGAACCGAATCGCAAGGGGACAAGAACCTGAACCCGACCGGCAACGAGACCGAAGACCTGCGGGCGTTTGCCGCGCACGGAGGAGCCATCACTGATCCGCGCCTACCCACGCGGCTGCGCCCCGGCGGAGCATCGCCGGGACGTGACAGGGGATGGCGGCGGTGGGCGGCTGCTTAGTCGCCGATCCGGTTCCACACCTTGCCGCGGCCCACGCCCAGCGTCGCGACGTGTTTCGCGAATTGAGCCGAATCCGGGAACCGCTGCGCGATCGCCGCGATCAGATCGTCGCCGAGCTCTTCACGCAGGCGTGCCGTCTGATCGACCGTGAAGGTCTCGGTCGACTCGTACTCGGACGCGCCGAGTGCCCGCTGCACGACGGGTCCCTGGTCGTGGATCTTCACCACCAGAGCGCCGTCGGCGTTGAGATAAGCCGCGCTGTAACAACGACTTCCGTCGTCGCGACATTGGTCCTCGAACACGTGCCGGTCAAGCATCGGGTCCCCCTGTCGGTTATGGCGCGGACAGTAGCCGCGGCCACCGACAGCGCCCCGGCCGAACGGTCGGGGAAGGTCACTCCTGCGGACTCGGCACGGGTGGCGATTCCCCGGTCCGTGCCATGTCCCGCAGCGCCTCGGCCACCAGCGACTCGATACCCGCCAGCGCTTCGTGCGGGGTGGGCGCCAGGAATGACAGGGACGGGAATTCGGTTGCCAGCCCGACGAACTCGTCGTCCTCAACCGACCAGTCAGCCTGGTAGTGGTAGTGCCCCGGCAGCCGTCCCTCGGGGCCGTGCACGTCCGGGCAGTCGGCCATGCAGCAGCCGCACCAGATGTACCGAGCGAGTGTCGGGTCGTCTGGATCGTCGCTGCGGATCGACGGTTGCGCGCATCGGCCGTCGGCGGTGGCGTGTTCCTCGGGGCAGGCGCACCGCTCGGCGGCAGTGGCCTCGGTCATGGCCCGAGCATGGCACGGCGCACCGACAAGTCGCTATCGAGTTTCACCCGGCGGCGGGTCAGTCCCACGGCTCGCGCCGGCGCCACCACGGCGCCGAGGCCCACGCGCCGCGTTCGACGGTGACCGCGCGGAAGCGGTCGTCGAGCCGGTCCACCGCTGCCCGGAGCTGGTGGGCGTGCTTGCCGCCGCGGGCGATGAGTGCCGCCAGGCGATCACGGGAGCCGACCCGGAGCCGGCCGTCGCAGCACGGGCAATCGATGTACCTGTCGTACACGTAGCTATCCGTGAGGTGGAGGCGCTCGGCGTACTCGACTTCGCGTCGCCACCCGGCGAGGTACCGCAGGGCTGCGCCGTCTTGGCGAGGGCGGCGGGGACGGTTCCGGTTCACCGGCGTGGAAGGGACCGGCCCTTCGGTTCGATGTGTGTCATGTGCGGCGCCGTGACGTGGCGCGGCCGGTGAGATGGGACACGAACCCGATCAGCGTACAGCGGCGGTCGGACAGGACGGCGCTCATAGTGCGGTCCTCAAAAGCGTGTTGTGCCCGGCGGTGGTCTACTAGCGCGAAACGGGCGAATCGATGGGGACTGCAGAGTCGGCAGACGCGGAGCAGCTTGACGCCGAGGCGGATTCAGCGTCACCGACATCTGGGTCTCGTCTGCGGCTGGCGGCACGGTTCGATGCCCACGATCGCGGCAATGCCATCAACTCCCGGGCAAGCGCTGGCAAGCTAAACGCGGACACAGAGTTCGGTTTTCCGGATGCTAGGCAGCCCACCATCTCAGAAGGAGGTAGCGATGTCCGACCAGGCGACGAATCAGGATCCGGTCGACGCACCCGCGAGTTCGATTCATTTCGAGGTGCTCGGTCAGCCACCGTTGAAGAACGAAGCACTTTCGGTGTTCAACGCGAAACATGGTCAGGCGGAAAGGATTCTCGCCCTTCTTCGGGCCGCACGGCGTGCGTGCCTGGAGCATGGATTCGCCCCGATCGAGACGGGCGGCGTGGCACTGGCCGTGATCACGCGCTCGTCGGCCGGAGATGCGACCAACATCCTCGGTGGGATCGCGGATGTCTTGGAGAACAAGCCTGTTCGGGCTCACCGGTCATCGATCGACCACCTGGGCGATCTCGCCACAGTCTGGCTCTACCAGGACGACAAGAAGATCAAGCAGATCACCTACCGCGAGGAGCGCGGCGAGCCGAGCTACACGGTGACCGTTCGTGCACTCCGGGATGCTTCGCCCTAGACATCGAAACCGGCGAAGAAGCGAACGGCCGCAGTTCGTCGGGGGTCAAGCGTTGTCGGTAGAAGTTCCATATCAGAGTCAATGCTGTGGTTGGTGTCGCGATGGCGTACTCCCGGTCGTCGGTGCCGACGCGCACAACGCCATCGCGACGGACTGAACCACCGCGAGCCAGGTGGGTGCACTTCGTCCGTCGCCCTCACTGGGCCAAACGGCACGGTCAGTCCCACCACCCTCCGCCGTACTCGGTGTGACGGTGGGTCTGCCGGTGGTCGATCACGTCGTCGTCCACGTCGCCGCCGTGCATCGCGTCCCTGGTGAGTGCGCGAAGGATCGCCCGCTGGGCGGTGCGCTCAGAGCCGAACCACATGCGGCGGTACGGCTTGCGGCTTCGGGGCGTGACGTAGCTGCCCCCGTAGATCCGCTGCGGCAGCTCCGCCGCGGGGTGATAGCAGCACCGCGTCTCGTTGTGGTGCTTGTCGACCGGCCATGCCGGCAGGTCGCAGTCAGCGCCGCCGGAGCTGTGGCACCGGTGGCTGTGGTCGGCGACCACGTCGCGTCGGTGGTCGTTGCACTGCACCCACGCGGGGCGGTGAGAGTCGGTGTGGGACATCGGATTCCTGCTTTCGGCAGGCTGCCCGCAGCGTCCGTGGCGGCTGCGAGAAAGGCAGCCGGACCTACAAGTCAGGCATCGCGATGTCCTCTCCCGTGATCGATCAGAGCCGCACAACCTAGCACGGGTGATGCCTACGGCGACAGCACGTCGTGGTGGCCACCAAGAGCGAGCGACCTCGGCGCCGCTATCGAGGTGCCTGCTACGGGTAGACGACGTCGACATACTCGTCGCGGGACAAGATCAGCACCTCAGCCGGCGAATGTATGCCGTCGACGTACTGATGCGCCGCGTGGTGCTCTCCTTCGCCGAGCAAGCGGAGATCCTTGATGATGTCGATCGCCCGATCCGGGTCCAGCCGCCACACCACATGGGTCGGAGTCAGGTCGATGTCGGCCGCGCCAGGTTCGATCCGGAACTCGTGGACGACCCCGCTATGCCTCAGCCGCGAGTTCCCTTGTCGCTCAGCATTGCTCAGCGCGGCACAAAACTCATGCACCCCGTCTCGATCCATGGTCAACAGGACCGCGTCGTCTCCGTAGTGGAAACCGGTGAGGTAGTTGATTCGGACGACGCTCATGGCCCTCCCCGTCTAGTTGTCGTCCCCGTCGATCAGGTAGGAGTTCAGTCCCACCAGAAGTTCCAGTAGATCCAGTGCGCCAGACCTCCGCGGAACGTCTCCGCCGGCGTCCCCTGGTCGATGTTGTCCGGGCAGAACCCGTAGTGCTCACTGAGCAGAGCGTCGATCTGCTCGTCGGTCACCGGGCGCCGGCCCACCCGCACCGTCATGGTGTCGAACCCGATGCTGATCAACACCGCGCCGAACCGGTCCTCCCACGACCGCAGCACCGCGGTGAAGTCCGCGCCGCTCAGGTCGTAATTGGTCCCGCCCCACCAGCCGAGTGCGGCGGGGACATCCGCGGGCCGTGCGACCGGTACGAGCAGCAACGCGCCGGGTTCGTCCACATGCAGCGCGTGTAGGTCCAGGTCAGGACCCGGGACACCGGGTGCCAACGCGGTCGCCAGCGGCACCGTGGGCTCCTCGAACTGCTTGCGGGACACGACCTCCAACGCGTCGGGGAGTTCGGTCTCCGGTCCGCCCATCTCCCCGTCGAACCACGGCTGCGCAAGGCCTCGGCCGTGGGATCCCTCCGCCCGCAGCGGCCACAGCCCGGTCTGCGGGAACGCCGCGGCCAGCGCCTGCAGCAGCTCGTTGAGCTGTTCGACAGGTAGCAGTTCGACGCTGATCCAGGCGACAGGCGCCCCGGGACTCTCCTGCGACTGGACGAGCCGGCCGGGCGGCAGGGCGATGCCTACGAGGTCGCGGGCGTCAGCGGCGGGCAGTTCGCCGGGGATGGCGTGGAACATCACGGCTCCTTCGAGTGGTGGTCAGCCCTCGCGAGATGGGGGCTCCGGTTCAGTGGCGGTACGCGGTCGGTCACAAGACGCCGGCCAGGTGCAGTGTGACGATCAGATCCAAGATGTGCCCGAGGCCCAACAGGAACAGCACCGCACCCCAGACGAGCAGGCCCCCGCCTTTCAACGGCGCCGGAGCCCGCTCGACGTCGCTCACGTCCGGATGCAGCAGGCGCTGCTCGTCCGCACGTTCCCAGCGTCGTCGAACGACGAGACGGCGCGAGCCGATCACGATGAGCACGACTCCCGCGGTCGTGAACACGACGGCGCGGATGGCGGGCCAAGTCGCCGACGCCACGCCATCAGCAAGTACATGCTGGATCGTCACCAGATTCTCCCTGCCCCCAACGAACGTGCCGTCCGCGCATCCGCACCGGTGTTCGCTCCGTCATCTCATTCTCTCAGCGCCACGATCACCGGACCGACGGCTTTCTGACGCGACCGACCGCGTCAACTGGTGGTGTCAGCATCATCGACAGCGTCGCTAGTCTCAGGGCGTACTTGTAGCCGTCGAACTCCCGGAACCGGCCGCCGCATGGTCGATGCTCGCCGCGTGGAACGCGGTGGTGGCCACGGTGTTCCCCCCGCGGGCTACTCGCCCGGCTTCTCGGTTTCACGCGGTGTCGCGTGCGACTCCTTGAACGTCGGCCGACCGCTGGCGCTGATCACGGCGCACGCCTGGTAGAAGTAGGCGACGCTGTCGACCTCGCCGTTGTTGACCCGCTTGAAGCCCTTCCAGATCGGGCTTGCATGCGCCTTATCCGAGGCTCGGTACAGCGTGAGCGACCCGCCCCAGCGTGCGACTTCCGGAGAACTGTCGACCCACTTGTAGCCCGCGTCGCGGACGAGCACCTCACCGACGTAGCAGCCGAACACGAAGATCGTCTCGGCCACAGCGTCGGAGCCCGGCTCCCGGAAGCTGTCCAGGATCTCGTCCACCCGGTTCAGCGACTCCGGGGTGTAGTCAAGCTCGACACCGTTGATGTTGCGCTCGGCGTCGACGGCGCGCTGCGCGAGCTCGGCGGCGTGCTCAGCTGTCGGCGCCGCCGGAAGCCGTAGTCGTCGCCCCGTCCACGCCGGGCCGGTCACCGCGGCGTCAGCGGGTCGACGGTCACTGCGGCCGGCCCCGGAACTGAGGCGGGACGTAGAACTCCTCGACGGGTATCTGTCGCCCCGTCGGGGTGTCGTAGATGGTGATGCCACGTTCGTCTCGCACGATCTGCAGGTCGGACCCGACCGGGAAGTCGTAGATGCCGATCAGCGCGGGCTCGATGTTGCACACGTCGTTGAACGCGACGATCTGCCAGTTGCTCTGATCGTTGAGGTACTCGGCGGTGTCGATGTGGCTGGAGATCTGCCAGCCGTTGTCGGCACCGCCCGTGGACGCGACCCGCACCATCCAGCGCACCTTCCCGCGACGCTCCATGACGTTCTTGGTCGCCAGGCAGGCCCCGGACTTCGGGATGAACTCGATGTAGTCCGGCATCTACGCGGTACTCCGTGCCGCTTCGTACGCGGCGGCTCGCTCGCGCAGGATCGGGAAGTTCCACACCGAGTCGAAGATCAGATCGTGGAGGGTGCCGCGAAGGCACGGTGCCGACAGGTCGAGGTTCGGCTGGTCGAAGATCACGTCGTAGAACGGGACACGCTCGACTTCGGGGCTCGGCCCGTGTTCGATGAGGACCGCCAGCGGTGGCCCCGAACGCTTGGACACCTGGTTGATGTCGGCGCCCCCGTCGATGAGGCGTCGCAGCATCGGCGCTTCGAGTTCCGTCTCATGCCGGCGAGTGCCGAACAGGACGTGCAAGACATTGATCCCCCGAGAAACGACTGCTGGATCGGCTCCGTCATCGAGCAAGCGATTCGTGATCGCTACCCGTGCCTGTATGTCCTTATTGGTGACGGACTCGAACAGCAGGGTGCGCCCGCTGCTGTCGAGATGGGGCGCATCCGCTGGTCTGTACACCTGCAGGAAGTCCGCGTAGGAGCATGTGCTCGCGGCGTAGATCAGGCTCGGCATCTGTTCTCTCTTCCGCCTGTCACGGTCTCTCATCGATGTGTGATCGATTCCTGTACGGGTCTTGGACTCCATAATTCTCGGGGTCTCGGTATTGCTGAATGAACTCCTCGAACGTGATGTCTCCGTGAAGGTACCGCTCGCGGAGGGTCGCATACTCCCGACCTTCGACGTGACCCATGTCCCACAGCCCCTTGCGCGGGTCACCAGGCTGCCACTCGATGAGGCGGTGTCCGTCTTGCACGGTCCAATCATCCCCGGTCGGTCCGTTGGGGTGCAGCTGAACCCATTGCTGGTCGGGGCCGGGACGCGGCAGGTTGAGTTCGCCGCGGTCGATCTGGCCCAGCTGTGCGTCGTGTGACTGATTCCAGACGTCCGGGACTTGGGTCGGCCCGTAGTCGGGCCGGTGGTTGGCGTAGGGCAGTCGGTTGCCGTCGCCGTCGTAGCCGAAAGAGCCGGGGTCTCCGGTCTCCGGTAGGTGCCCAGTCGACGGTGAGTGGTCAGTCGAAGCCGGCGGAGCGGCATCACCGCCGTGTCCGATCAGCCCGTGGTCACCGCTGTGCGGAACGTCCACCGGTGGGCTGGGAGCATCGGGCACAGGGTCACGGCCCACGGGGCCGTGGGTGACCTCGTGCTGGAGGCCGCGCTCGACGGTTTCGTCCAGCGCGCCGCGCGCGACTGTGCCTTCACCGCCCAGGGGCGCCGTCGCCGCAGCAGCGGTGCCGTCGAAGAGCATCTTGCCCGCGTAGCGGCCGGGATTGTCGACCATCTCCTGCGCCTCGCGCTGGGCGGCGTTCCAGCGCAGCGGGTCGTTGCGGACGTCGTCGACGGTGCCCTGGGCGAGTTGCTTCCAGGAGTCGGCGACGCCGGGGTGCCCGGGTCCGCCAGTGCCGGTGAGGTTCTCGATCCCGTCGAGGGTTTCGCGCCCTTGGGCGTAGAACCCTTCGTGCATGTTGTTGGTGAAGTCGTTGAACCCGTCACCGAGCCGTTGTCCCCAGCCGGGCAGCGGGGGCTTCGGGCCGGGTTCCTGTCCCGTTGGCGGCTGCAGTGGCAGTGGCTTCTGCGCATTGGCCGCCATCGCGGCCAGGCGTTGATCGACCTCGGCCCGAGGCACCGTGGGATCGTTCAGCAGCACTTGGCGCGCGGCGGCGAGGCCGGCCTTCCCCTCGGGGGTGTTCGGGTCGAATTTCGGCGGCGCACCCGGCCCCGCCGCGCTGGGTGGACCGGCAGGCAGAAGCATGTCCTGCACCGACTTCGGGTGCGTGGCGGTGTCCTTCTGGTGCTCCCGTGCAGCCTCGATCAGATCCATCGCGTTCGGCTTGTCAGCCGGCTTGGGTTGTGCGGCGCCGTCCGGCTTCTCCGGTGGGAGCATGAGCGCTGCGAGCCCGTTGGGATCGTCTGCACCCGAAGGCTTCTCACCCGGTTTCTCGCCAGGCTTGCCCTTTCCGTCGCCGGCCGCGGTGGTCTTGTTGTCCACCAACTGCACGTGCGCGCCGTGCTCGTCGCCCTCGCCGTGGAACTTGATCCCTTGCAGCTCAGCGGCTTTCGCCGTCAGCTGCTTCCCGACGAGCTTGTCGGCAGCGACGAGTTGCGCGGCCCGGAACCGGATGAACTCGGCGTGCTCCTTCGCGGCCTTGTTCCGCTCGAGGACGGTGTCGATGTCGTACTTGCGGGCGTCGGTCACCGACAGGTCGTCGGCCACGGTGAAGCCGTCCTGCTCCGCCTCGCTGAGCGCTTCGGCCACCAGCTTCTTCACCGCGCGGATGTCCTCGGCGCCGGTGCGTGCCTGCTTCGCGGCTTCGGTCTTCACCTCGGCGTGGTGGCGCACCACTCCCAGGTCACCGGTCACCCGGTTCACGGCCGCCTCGTTCGCGAGGCCCGTCCACTCGGTGCCGCCGGGGGAGACGACGTTGCGGTGGTGCTGCTCGAACGTGGCGACCGACGTGGTGGCCTTCGCGTCCCACCTGTCCGCGGCGTCGTCGAGGTGCTGGGTGGGCCAGTTCTCGATGCCCGACCGGGTGGGCAGTTCCTCGTCCGCGGCGGCCGGAACCGCGCTCACACGCTCACCGTGGTGATGGCTTGGCCGCCACCGTCGTCGGTCTCCTGGAAGGCGGTGGCGCCGGAGCCGAGGGTGTCGGCCTGGCCGCCGATGCGGTTCGAGTGGCGGGTCGCGGTCCCGGTGATCGCGGCGTCCATGGCGGCTACACCGGCGGCGCTGGCGTGGGTGGTGCCCGGGGCGGCGGCGTCGGTGCCGGCGGTCAGTCCGGCGGCGAGGGCACCGCTGCCGGCGGCCCCGCGGCGCAGACCGTCCACGTCGACGTGCAGCTCATCCGCCATGTCGTCCCCCACGAACCCCACAATTGAATGCTCACGCTACAGGACGGAATCGGTGGTTCCCGACGGTGATTTCGGACGCGGGAGCGCTATCGATTTCTGCGGGGACGGATGCGGTCAGTCAGGCTGAGCCGAGACTGGCTTGCGAGGATATGAGTGGAAATGCGTCGTCCTGCCGATGGGGGCACACCTTCTCACGGCGGTGGTGTGGCTCGTGTGAAACCGCGCGCTACCCATACACCGAAGCCCAAGCGCGTGGGTTTGCCGGGAAATCTGATCGGCGATGCCGGTATCCAGGTGTATCGAGTCGGGCATTTGTCGGTAGCGGTGGTGAGACAACCAACAAACCGGCGCCAGTAGATGACTGACACCGCGCGTTCGCGTCCCGCGCCAGATTCGATAGCAAAATACAGTCTGCCCCGGAACTGAGCCGGGCCCGTTGTGGGTTTCGGTGGGCGGTCGCAAACTCCGAATGTGGATGGCAACCCGCATTGGGTATGCGCGCTGTCGCCACACCGGTCGGCGGGAAGTCGCTGATGTTTGCCCCGGATGTGTTGGTTAGGCGCCGGTAGGCGCGTCACGTGGATGCGATACAGCGGCCCATCCAGAGGCGCGCGAAAATGCGCCGAACCGGGGGCACGGTATACATCAGCAACGCGCATGCGTAGGAGATGTTTCTGCGACACGTGGCTTGGGCTACAGCTCGCGATACACGGCGCGCTACAACCGGCGATACGGGTGGCGCTACCAGCATGCCTACAAGCTGCGATACAACGCGCGATAAGGGATGCATTGCTCCAGTCATGTTTTGCTGCAAGCTCTGGGTTTGGATTGGTCGGCGGCTTGTGCCGAGGCCGGGGCGAGTGGGACATGGTGGCCGCCGCGCCGCGCGATCCATACACGCCGTGAGGGTCGGTCGGCGGCAGGCGCGGATGAAATGGCAAACGTGTCGTGGTCGCTATGGGCGGCGGGCTCAAGACCGTTTGCGGATGGAACGAACCGGGCACCGGGCACGTCTAATCGTGACGTACGAGCACACACAGGCTCTGGATCGGCCGGCCCTGGTGCGGTAGGCAGAGGTTTGCCCGACTGCGGAGCGGTAGTGGCATCGGCTGTTGTGTCGGACGGGCGGAGGCGACCACAGAGGAGTCCGAGCAGGAACTCTGCAACAGGCGGCGGGTTAGGACTCGGCCACCAGTTCGACAACCTCGTCCGCCGCGGCGGCGAGCAGTGACGTGACCGGGACCCCGACCAGCTCCTCCAGCTCGACTTGCCGGTCAACGCTGAGCCGCGCCCACACCTGGTCGAACGGGTGCCACGGATCATCCCCGTCGGTGACCGCGCCGGGTTCGCCCCAGAAGTCCGAGCGCAGCTGCTCGCCGAAACTTTCGCTCGTCTCTCCGGACATGAAGTACGCCAGGGGGTGTTCCACCCGCATCGGGACCGGCATGTGGCCGCGGGCGGTGATGTCTGCCGGTGCGACCAGCCACTCCGGAGTGACGCGGAACAGCCACTGGGCCGTCTCGAGCGCCTCGTCCAGGTCGGCGGCCTCCGCCACGTCGGCGAACAGGTCAGCCGCGGTCCTGCCGTCGCCCCGATCCCGCAGCGCCCCCAGTGGTGCGGTCGCGAGAAGCAGAGCGGGCGGGTCGGCCAGGCGCTGCGCTTGCACCCACAGGTGGCCCTGTTGCGATGAGTTCCAGTACCAGCCGATCTCCGGGTGGCGGATGCGGTAGACGGCCCACAGCGCCTCCCAGGTGGCCTCCGGTGCGCGGTCGGCCCAGCTGCCGGCCTTCACCGGGTGTCCGGTCACGAACACGGTGTCCGGTCGCTGGTCTACCACCGCGAATCTGTTGTACGCGGTCAGGTCGTCCATCAGGGCCTCGACCGGCACGTCGTGCGCGACGGCCACGGCCTCGATCTGCTCCGCCACACTCAGCGGCGCGAATCCGCCGCGCATGATGCGCTCCGCCATCGAGACGCGGGTGCCATGGAAGACGTTGACGGGGAGCTGCGCGATCTGGTCGGCGACGTTGTCCACGCGGACAGGGTCGCTCATACGTCGGCGGCGTCGGCGGCCGGGTGTCGCAGGTCCATCACCGTGATCGCCAGGCCGGGGAACAGCCGCTCGAAGAACTCCTGCACGTAGCGCGGCGCGTCCGGCCCGTCGAATCTCGACTCGTCGGTGATGCTGCCGTCCCACCAGAACCAGCGCCCATCCCGCTTGAACCCGTACGGGTTCGGCAAATCGACGTTGGTGTAGGTGCGGGCGAAAGTACGCGCGGCACCCACGGCGAAGCCCCAGTCATCGCCGCCGCCGAAAGTCAGCGACCCGTCGGGGTCTGCGACATGGGCCAGCTCGCCCGGCAGCTCGACCCGGACCATGCACCCACTCAGCTTCGGCCAAGGTCGCGGTGGTCGGCTCACCGACCGGAAGTGCCCGTTTCGGCCCGGCTCGTCGGGTCCGATCTCCGACCGGTTCGGGTGCACCACCCATTCCCGCTTGTTGAACTTCTTCGTCGCCTTGGCCATCGCGGGCTCCTATTCGTCCTCGTCGTCCGGGCCGCGGCGCATCTCGGTGTCCCAGTCCGCCACCGACGCCATCACCGCCTCCATGAGTTCTTGGGCCTCTGGTGTGCCGGCGCGGTGCAGGTCACCGGTTGACCGCTCGTGTGCGCACGGCAGAAGCCGTTTCAGCGCGGCGGCGGCGGTCTCCACCTCCGGGGTGAAGGCGTTGTCGTACACCACGGCGGCGTTGAGGTAGCCCTGCATCACACCGGCCGCGCGGTAGATCCGAAACATGTTGGCGCGACGGGCAATGTCGTACGAGCGCTGCATCCGCTCGTCCACTGCGGGGTCGATTGAGGTCATGCCGGTGACGGTAGTCGGGGCCACCGACACGGCTGGTGCGTCGAGACGGGGTCCATGCGGTGATGGTGTCAGGAGGGGTTACGCCCGCAGCGATGCGCGGCGCGGGGAAGCTAGATGTGTCGGTACTCGATGCCATGATCGACCGGTGAATCTCCGCCCGCCACCGACGATCAAGCAGTTGCGGCCCCTTACGGCCGCCACGTTAGCTTCGTGGAGTTCGGCGACCCCGGCGGACGCCGATTCGGTGTTGATCGATCTGTCTCTCGTCCGGTTCGTCGATCCCATGACCCTGACGACCATCGCGGCGGTGGCGGAGGACGCCGCGGCCTCAGGCCTGGCGGTCGAGTTCGTGCCACCCCAGGATCAGAGCGTCCGCAACTACATCGCGCGCATGCACCTAGCCGAGTGCCTGGGACCCTTCTGCCCGAACGTCGCCCTGCCGAAGGTGAACGAGTGGGATACCGGCGACCGCCTGTACGAGCTGCAGCGGTTCGATGCTGCGAGCAGCGACGAGTTCGCCGAGACAGTGTTCCGTGCGCACCAGGACGCCGGCGGTAGCGACAAAGACACGAAGTCGTTCTTCAAGGGCGTCTCCGAGGTGCTCAGCAACGTCGCCGAACACAGCGGGGTTGAAGGCGGGTGGGCGGCGATGCAGGTCATGCCGAACAAGGACGGCATGATCACCTTCGCCGTGGCCGACGCCGGGCACGGACTTGAGCGCACCCTCCGACGGCACAACGAGGTGGCCGGCCCGGTCGACGCCATCGAGAAGGCGTTTCAGCGCTCGGTATCGGGCACCGGGCAGTTGGGCCGGGGTACCGGGCTGGATGACCTGCTACAACGCGTCAAGCGGCACAAGGGCCATCTGCGCGCCTGGAGCGGTACCGGCGCCGGTCGGAGTTCGGGTGGCGCTCTCGCGTGTCAAGAGGTATCCGCTGCCTTCCCGGGAACGGTGATCTACGCTGGGTTCAAACCTGAGCTGAGGGAGGTGTCGACGTGACGGTTTCACTCGAAGCGCCGGCGCTGGCCGGATCCCGTCCCCGTGCACAGCAGCTCCTTGTCGAACTTCCCAACGACCTGACCGGCAGCGCGGTGCAACTGCACTGCGAGTCGCTGATCGCGGCGGCGGCGTCGTTCGCAGATGAGATCGTCCGTACGATCCTAGTGGACCGGAAGGCGGAGCTCCTCGAGGTCACGAGCGTCTCCGACCAGGAGTTCATTACCTACCTGCGTGAGCGCGCCGAGGTGTACGGCGTCGCCGATCGGCTTCAGGTCCTCTCGTAGTTGCGCAGCTTCTCCGCTAGGGAAGCGTGCTCGTCGTTCAGTTCTTGCAGTGTCGGAACCGCGCGGTCTGTGTCCAGTGGATCGCGCGGCTGGCCGAACATCAGATAGAACTCGGTCATCTGGTCCCGGTAGTGCGTCCCGGCGTCTCGCAGCTGCGGGATATGCAGCAGCTGTACTGCCTGGTTGTACGCGCGGAGGGATCCGTGCAACGGCAGCAGAACCTTCGGGTCGTCCGGTGAGTTTGCCGCCGCGGTCACATACTCGGCGTACGCCTTGTCCAGCTGGGTGATCGCCGCCAGGACGCGGTCCACGCACCGCTTCCGGCGGTCCGCCTCCCGCGTTCTGCGTGACGCGAGCTGGGCGCTGAATGCACCGATGAGCGCACCGATGAGACCGACGCCACCGGAGACGAGGGCTGTTGCGACGTCAGCCATCCGCACTCTCGGCCAAGCTGTCCACAATCTTCATCGTCTCCACCGCCACCGTCGTGACCTTCGCGATCAGGTCGACGATGTACCGCGGGTCGTCATGCTCGTCGCACCAGTCGTTCGGGTCGTTCTTGATGCCCGACGGCTTATCGGTCTTGACCTGGTAGCGGTCGATGACCCAGGAGATTGCAGAGCGGGGGCCGAGCATGTACCGCTCGGCCTCCTCTGGGATGCCGGCGATGGTGACCTTCGGGTTGTAGATCAGCGTCGTGTGGTCGTCAACGTTCTTGCCGGTCTCGGGATCCTTCTTCTTGCCCCACTTCATCTTCGAGACCCGCCACGTCTCCCGGTCCGCGGGGTGGGTGCCGGGCTTGAGCTGCACGTCGACGGGGCAGGGTTCAACGTTCTCGTAGCCGACGTGCAGCTCCGACAGGGCACGCCCAGCCGAGGCGAGCTGCTCGAATCGCGCGCGGGAGTCCGGCGTCGGGATGTGCGGCAACATCTTCTTCAAGTCCGCCGCGTAGGTCTCGCGGTACAGCGGATCGTGCAGCAGTCCGTACACGTAGAAGAAGATCTCGTCCTTGGTGACCTGGTCGCCCATGGCCTCCTGGAACAGGGACAAGATGCCGTCGGTGATGTTGTCGACGCGTCTGTACCCGTACTCGTCCGGCTCCCCGCCGCTGGTCTCCAGGTCCAGCGCGCCCTCGGCATCAGCCGATGTGTACGTCCAGCGTGGGAAGAACTGACCCGTGTCGAGCAGGTGCAGGTTGGGCAGCAGGTCTGTGATGAATGGCGTGAACTCGAAGTGCGACGCCGGGCCGGTCAACACGATGCCGACGTTCTGGTGGTTCGGCGTCGGGAACATCGTCGGAAGTTGCCCGCGGCGGTCGTTGAGGTTGCTATCGAAGTACGCCCGCTGACGCTGGAAAGGTCGGTATGCGCCGTCGATCACGTGTTCGGGGTGGAAGTCGACATGGGTTCCGCGCAGCAGCTGATCTTTCAGTCCGCTGCTCCACGAGATCTTGGTCGAATCCGCGTCGATGAGACTGTCGACGATCTGCTTCCGTTCGGTCGGGGTCATGGAGGCAGTCGCCGCGGCGAAGGTCTTGCACTGCCCGTTATAGAACTCGACCATTCCGCTCAGGCGTTCCACGAGGGCGACCTGGGAAAAGTTGTAGCACCACGTGTCGCGATTCGTCTTGAGTCCGCCCGAGTACGCCGCGAAGACCGTCGGCACCTGGTTGCGGTCACCGATCACCGGCCACGCTGAGAAGTCGTCGCTGCGTTGGCTGACCCAGTCACCGTGCTCGTTCGGTGTGATCGGTTGCCACTCAACGGATTCGAGTTCTCCCGCCGCGACGACTTCCAGTTTCCGCTCTCGGGTCAGGTAGTCGCCTATGTCCCGGTACTGGACCTCGCAAGGCCCCGTGTGTGCGGGGTCCTTCACGCCGATGAAGATGGCTACGGTGTTGCGGCTACCGGAGCCGAACACCTTGCCGCCCTCCTTCCGCGACAGTTCACCGGCGGTGCGCTGGTTTCCGCGGAGGTTGTAGACGTAAACGCGGCTGTACTCGTCGGCCAGGGACAGCCGGACGCCGTCGGCGGTGTTGCCGTCGACCCAGCCGCCGTTGGAGACGTACGCGACGACGCCGTGGTCCCCGACCCGGTCGGTGGCCCATCGGAATGCCCGTAAGTAAGAGTCGTAGAGGCTGTTCTTCAAGGTCGCCGTCGAACGCTTCGCGTACGTGTCCGCGATCCTCCTGTCCAGCGTCGGGTACTTGAGGTTGGCGTTGAGGTCGTTCGCCGACTCCTGCCCAGCTGAATAGGGCGGGTTACTGACGATGACGTGGATAGGGGCAGCGAGCTGCTTGACGATCCGGGAGTTGTTCTGCGGGAACATCTCCGTGTCCATGGAGTCGCCGTCTTCGGTGATCTGGAAGGTGTCCGCGAGTACGATCCCCTCGAACGGGGCGTACTCCGTCTCGGTGAGCGCGTGGTACGTGGTCTCGATGTTCACCGCTGCGATGTAGTACGCGAGCAGCATGATCTCGTTCGCGTGCAGCTCACCCGTGTACTTCCGCTCCAGGTCGGCTCGCTTGACCAGCCCGGACTGCAGTAGTCGTGTCATGAACGTGCCGGTGCCGGTGAACGGGTCCAGTACGTGGACGCCTTCATCCGTGAGGCCGCGGCCGAAGGCCTCCCGCGACGCGTGATCGGCGGCGCGCAGGATGAAGTCGACGATCTCGACCGGGGTGTAGACCACGCCCAGGGCCTCGGCCTGCTTGGCGAAGCCGATCTTGAAGAACTTCTCGTACAGTTCTGCGATCACCCGCTGCTTGCCGTCCGCGGTGGCCACCTCCGACGCGCGGATCCTCACAGAGTCGTAGAAGCCTTCCAGGTGTGCGGTCTCGGCTTCCAGTCCCGCGCCGCCGAGCTGGTCGACCATCGCCTGCATGGTCCTCGACACCGGGTTGTGTGCCGCGAACTCGTGGCCGGCGAACAGGGCGTCGAAGACCGGCGCGGTGATGAGGTGCTGCGCGAGCATCGAGATCGCGTCGTCGCGACTGATCGAGTCGTTCAGGTTGTCGCGCAGGCCCTGCAGGAACCGGTCGAACGCGGTGGCGATCTTCTTGTCGGCGCCGTCGAGCAGCGCGCCGATCCGGGTGATGAGGGCCGCGGCGATGTCCGCGACGTCCTTGGCCCAGTCCTCCCAGTAGGTGCGGGTGCCGACCTTGTCGACGATGCGGGTGTAGATCGCCTCCTGCCACTCCGACAGGGAGAACAGGGCCATCTGCTGCGCGAGGCCGCCACCGCCAGACCCGTCACCGTCGGCGACGCCCGCAGCCGGGTCGGCGGGGTCAGCGCTGCCCTCCGTGGTAGTGGTCGATCCCTCGGCGCCGAACGTCTCCCGGTTGTCGGTGGTGGGTCCAATGTGACCGCCGAGGAGCCGATCCGATCCCTGACCGGTCGCCGCGCCTGGGTCTGCGGTGTTGAGGGCGATCGAGTTCACCATCGCGTTGAACCGGTCGTCGTGGGCACGCAGGGCGTTGAGGACCTGCCACACCACCTTGAATCGCCGGTTGTCGCCGAGAGCCTGCGAAGGCGAGATCCCGGCCGGGACGGCCACCGGCAGGATGATGTACCCGTAGTCCTTTCCCTCGGCCTTGCGCATCACGCGACCCACGGACTGCACGACATCGACGACGCTGTTGCGCGGGTGCAGGAACATCACGGCGTCCAGCGCAGGTACGTCCACGCCTTCGGAGAGGCACCGGGCGTTGGACAGGATCCGGCACTCGTCCTCCGGCAGCGGTGCTTTGAGCCACTGCAACTCGCGGTTGCGTTCGAGGGCGTTGAAGGTGCCGTCGACGTGGCGGACCTGCACGGCTAGGTCGAGGTTCGTGGTGCTGACGTCGTGACCGTCGTCGAGGCTGCCGGTGAGCATCTCGCGGTACGCGTCAACGACTTTCGGGAACAGGTCGGTGACCTGCTTGGAGGTCGCGATGTCCTTGGCGAACGCGACTGCCCGGCGCATCGGAACCTCGCCAGGCGCGAAGCCCTGACCGTCGGGGGTCTTGCCGGCTCGCTTAGCGAGGCCGTTCCAGCAGCCCACGATCTTCGTGGCGTCGTCGAGGCGCAGTTCCCCGTCTCCGCCCGCCAACTGTGCCTGCAGCGGCGCGGCGACCATCTCCTCGTCCACGGTGAGGACCAGGACCTTGTAGTCGGTGAGCAGTCCGCGCTCGACGGCGTCCCCGAACGACAGGCGGTGGAACTCGGTGCCGTATTCCTCCTCGTTGTCCATGCCGGTCAGCACGGCGGAGTGCTCCTCCGCCTGGGCGCGAACCTTCTCATCGAAGATCCGCGGGGTGGCGGTCATGTACAGGCGTCGGCTGGCGTGGAGGTAGTCGGCGTCGTGGACCCGAACGAAGTTCGACTCGTCGTCGCCCGCCAGCGTGACGCCCGTGGTGCGGTGCGCCTCGTCACAGATCACCAGGTCGAACGGGGCGACGCCGAGCTTCTGGGCGTCTGCGACGACCGGCAGCGACTGGTAGGTGGTGAACACGACGGTCAGGCCTTTGGCGTGCTTGCGGTGGTCCATCTCCGAGGCCAGCTTCGCCGCATTCGTTGTCACCGGGATTGCCACGTCGTAGACGTTGATGTCCTCCGCGGCCCTGGACACCCGCGTGTCTGAACACACCGCGAACGCACGCAAGTCCAATTGGGTCTGCGCGGTCCACTCCCGCAGCGTTTGTGAGAGGAGGGAGATCGACGGGACCGCGAACAGGATCCGAGCGTTGCCGCCGTTCTCGGCCGCGGTGCGCTCGGCGATCTTCAGCGCAGTGAAGGTCTTCCCGGTGCCGCACGCCATGATCAGCTTGCCGCGGTCGTTGCCGGCCGCGAACCCGGCGAACACCTTCTCGATCGCCGTGGCCTGGTGCGGGCGCGGCTCGTGACGGGTAGCTTCGGCGACCTCGAACTGCAGGTCACCGTCGACGAGCGAAACGTCCCAGTCGATCGGTGAGTCTGCGATTTCGGCCAGTCCGATGCGCTGCACCGGCTTGGTCTGGTTCTCGAGGGAGGTCTCGGCGTGTGAACTCCACCGGTCGGTGGTGGAGATGATGATTCGGTTGGTGAACGGCTCCTTGCCCGACTCATTGAAGAACGAGTCGATGTCCTCCTTGGCGAGCGTCGTCGTCGGCTCGTAGAACTTGCACTGGATCGCCGTGTACTCACCGGTGTCCCGCTCCCGCGCCACGAGGTCGATTCCGGTGTCGGGCCTGCCCTGTCGGCCGGGCCAGTCGATCCAGCGCCACACGCCGTCGTACTGCTGCGACAGCAGGGGGTCGAGCTCGAAGTATCGCACCATGAGTTTTTCGAACTTCGTGCCGCGCTCGGAGTTCGACGGCGCCTCACGGAAGGCCTCCATCACCTCGTGGATCGACCCCATCCTGTGTGCCCCCTGTCCGTCGACGCGTGCGTCAGACGAGCCTATGCGTCCGGCCTGACACGGCGTCCGCTGGTCGCGGAGTGTGTCGCCCGGTCTCGCTGCGGTGCCATCACCGCGAACCTCCCGGGAATTGACGATCCCGGTGGTTACTCTGCCGGAAGGGGGACAGCGGACGGGGCATGTCGATCGGCTATGAACCACCGCTCGCCGCATAAGTTCGGTGCTGTGACCGCTGTGCCTCCGTATCAGGACCTGCTCTGGCCCACCGTCCTCGCGATGCGCGACCTCGGCGACTCGGGGTCAATCGACGAGATCACCGAATGCGTCCTCGAGCGGCAGAACTTCTCGGAGGAGCAGCAGTCGGCCCTGCACGGAGATGGACCGGGGACCGAGATCGCCTACCGGTTGGCCTGGGCGCGGACCTACCTCAAGGGGATGGGTCTCGCCGACAACTCCCGCCGGGGAGTCTGGAGCCTCACCACCGAGGGGCGGACTGTCACCGAACCGGAAATCGAGCCGCTGCGGCAGAGGTACCTAGCCGAGAGTCGCAAGCGCAAGCGCAAGCCCGAAGGCGGCGATGGCGAGATGCCGGACCCACTCCCGGGCGGTGCAGCGTCCGAGCAGGCGTGGCGGGACCAGCTTCTCGACGCCGTGATGAAGATGGAGCCCGCCGCGTTCGAAAGGCTTGCGCAACGACTACTTCGCGAGGCCGGGTTCACGAACACCAGGGTGACCGGCAAGTCCGGCGACGGCGGCATCGATGGGGTCGGCGTGTACCGGCTCTCCTTGGTGAGTTTCCCGGTGTTCTTCCAGTGCAAGCGGTACGTCGGCTCGGTCGGAGCGGGGGCGGTTCGCGACTTCCGCGGCGCCATGGCAGGCCGCGGCGACAAGGGCCTGCTGATTACGACCGGAACTTTCACGGCCGATGCTAAGGCCGAAGCCGCCCGCGATGGCGCACCACCGCTCGACCTCATCGACGGCGCCCGGCTGTGCGAGCTGCTCAAGGAGTTCGACATGGGGGTCACCACGCGTATCCGGCAAGTCGAAGACGTGTCCGTCGACAGCTCGTTCTTCGAGGCGATGTAGGCCGCTCTGCGCATGGGTCAGCGCGGCCAGCGCGGACGTCCTGGGATCGGTTACACCCCGCCGCAGCCATTTGTTCGTTGCTTGTCGGCTGTGTCGGATGTGTGTGCGAAGCTGCGTGCACCTCTGGGAAAGGGACGTGACAGTGGACGATGCGGGGCTCGGTGATTCAGTCGAGGCGGAGGTCTGGCAACTGCTAGACGCGGACGATGCGGTGGCGGACGACACCGCTTATCTCGTCGCTGCGGCACTGCGAGGCGACGAGGAGCTCGCCGCGCAGCTGGGTGGCGACGCCAACGCACCGCAGCGGCCCGAACCTGCGACGGCGGCAGAACCTGAACCACTGCGGGCATTCGTCCGATCCATCACGGTGGAGGGGTTCCGCGGCATCGGCCGGCGCACGACTCTGGAGGTGAACCCGTACCACGGGATCACCGTGATCAGCGGCCGCAACGGCTCGGGTAAGTCCAGCTTCGCCGAGGCCCTCGAATACGCGCTGACCGGCACCAGCTACCGGTGGGCCAACAAGAAGAGCCAGCAGTGGGAGGCCTCCTGGCGGAACTTGCACGCGGGTGAGCCGGCGTCGATCAGGGTCGACTTCGCGATGGAGTCGGACGACGAGCGCACGGGCACTACCGCCCTTATCGGAGTCGACTGGTCGTCGGACTGCAAACTGACCGAGGCCAAGCGCTGGTCGCAGATCAAGGGCCAGAAGCAGGCCCCGGTCGGCGCGCTCGGCTGGGACCAGGCCCTCGAAACCCACCGGCCGCTCATGTCCTACGACGAACTTGGCGGGCTCTTCGAAGAGGGGCAGTCCGCGCTGTACGACGCGCTGAACCTGCTGCTCGGTCTCGACGAGATCAGTGCCGCCGACACCCGTCTCAAGCAGGCGGAGAAGCGGCTCGGCGGGCCGCGTAAGGCGGCCACCGAGGCCCGCGCCCGCTTACGCCAGGCCCTTGACGGGATCGCCGACCCACGGGCTGAGCAGGTCAAGAAGTTGACCGCGAAGGCACCGTACGACCTCGCGGCGATCACCGCGACGACGACGGGTACCGCGACCGACCAGGCGGCTACCATCGCGCGCCTGCGGACCATCGCCGCGCTCGAAGTCCCCGCCGCGTCCACCGCCTCCCAGGTCGCGAACGAACTGCGGGCCGCCATCGACGAATGTGCCGGTGGGTCTGCCGCCGTCGACAATGCGCTGGTGGCGCGCGCCGACCTGCTGCGTGACGCGCTGAGCCTGCACGTACACGCCGGAGACGGGATCTGTCCGGTATGCGAGACCGGGACTCTCGATGCCACCTGGCGCGCCGCCGCCGAGGCACGGCTCGCGAAGGCCGATGAGGACGCAGCGGCACACCGGAAGGTGACGGCGCGGCTGAACCAGGCCCGGACCGCGGCGGAGGGGTTCTTCGCCGACGTGGAGGCCGTCGCCGCGATCGAAGGGGTGCAGCTCGCCACCCTGCAGGACTTCGACGCGGCGCTCACGAACGCCCGAGCCGTTCCTGGGGCCCTGGCCGAACTGCCGGCGCAGGTGGAGACCGCCACTGCGGAGCTCGCGGCCGCGGCGGACGCGCTGCGGGTGGAGGCGGAGGGGCACGCGGACGAACTGGAGGACGCGTGGGCGTCTACCGCGGAGACGATCATCAACTGGGTGGCGCTGGAGAAGTCAGCACGCGCCGACGATGCCCGACTCGGCAAGGTCAAGGCGGCGGTGAAGTGGTTGCGCAACTGCGGGGACACGCTGCGGGAGCGGCGCATGGCACCGATGGTTGAGCAGGCGGGTGAGATCTGGAGCCGGATGCGGCACGAGAGCAACGTCGACATCGGCAACATCACCCTCGAAGGAGCGGCCACACGCCGCCACGTCACCGTGGACGCCACCGTGGACGGGGTGCCGGCCGGCGCGCTGTCGGTGATGAGCCAGGGCGAGCTGCACGCGCTGGCCCTGGCGCTGTTTATCCCGCGCGCCACCACACCGGCGAGCCCGTTCCGGTTCTTGGTGCTTGACGACCCGATCCAGGCAATGGACCCGGCCAAGATCGGCGGTTTCCTCGACGTGCTGGTCGAGCTCGCGAACACCCGGCAGGTGATCGTGTTCTCCCACGACGATCGGCTGCCCGCGGCGATCCGAGCCCGCTCGGTGCCGGCCCAGCTGCTCGACGTCACCCGGGAGCAGGGGTCGATCGTCGTGGTGAGGGAGAACGACCTGCCGGCGAACCGGTACATCGCCGACGCCATGGCCGTGATCCTCGACGAGGACATGGACGCCGTCGTGAAGCGGAAGGCGACACCGGGTCTGTTCCGGATGGCTGTCGAGGCCGCGGCGCACCAGCGGTTCTTCACCGACCGTGCCCGGGCGGGTGCCACGTACCACGAGACCGACGCGGCGTGGGACAGCGCGAAGAGAACGCAGGAGTGCGTGGCCCTCGCACTCATGGGCGACTCGTCAGCCGACATAAAGGGGTGGAAGAGCTACCGGTCGCACAGGTCGCCCACCTTGGCGATCTGCGCGAACGGCGTCCACAACGGCGCCATCCTCGACCGCGGCACCGTCCGGGACCTTCGCGAGACGGTCCGCGACATCGTGGAGAACCGGTGACCAGCGACGCCGAACTCCTGCTCGCTCGCGCAGACGCGCTCCTCGACTCCCCGGATCGGGCGGCGGTGGGCAACTCCGCCCGACTCGCGGCGTTCCTCACCCGGCAGGCGGTGGAGGACCTGATCGACGCCCGCTGCTCGGCGCTGACCGGGGTCCCGGTAATTGTCGGAACCGCGCGAGCAAAACTGGCCGTCCTCAAGTCGCTCGACACCACACCGGCTGGCGCCGTGCTCGTCGACGCCTGGCACCAGCTGACCGGTTTCTGCCACCAGCACGCGTACGCGTTGTCGCCGACGGTGGCGGAGGTGCGGGCACAGTGTTCCGCGGTGGAACGGGACTGCCTCACAACAGGTTTCGAGACCGGAGCCCCGCACGAAGGAGCGAGCGATGAGTGACGTCGAGGTCAGTTGCGTGACCAGGCGTCGCCAGCGTGGAGTGTGCACCGTATGCGGGAATAGGGTGACGATTCGCGACGACGGGACCTTAGGACCGCACTACCGCGGCGAGGGTGGTCGCATCCGGTGGAATAATGAAAACCGCTGCCCCGGAGGTTTCGACCCCGCTGATGACGGGACGGTCCTCCCGGTCGTCTCTCCGGTGAAGGGACATACTGCGCCACCGCCCAGCGGAGGCGAGCTAAGCGTTCGGACCGTCAGCGGTGGGTTGCCATCATCAGGTCGCAAGCGGTAGCCGACTCTGCGCCCACGTCGTAAGCGCACGTCGCCGCTGTCGCAACGCTGGCACTTGCTGCGCTCGACTTAGGCCTCAGCCTCCACCGCCCGGTCTGGTCACGTCGATAGGCTCCCGGCATTCTGAGATTCCTTGGTGGGCTAGCCTTCAGACGTCTGGAGCGTCCGCGGCTGTGGTCACCGTGATCCTGAACTTCTGGCTGCTGTGGCCAAGGCCGGACCTGCGACTGGTCCACTCCGTCGAAGCCGTGGAGGACATTAAGCGGGTCACGCGCTGGAACGAGGGCAACTTCACCGGCCTCGACTGGATGCCGCTGGCCTGGGTCCGACTCACCAACTACGGCGATGGGAACGCGCACGATGTGAAGCTGACAGGTGAGCGCTGCCGTCACGGGTATGGGTCGGGGATTCCGGTGTGCTTCCTTATGCCGGCCAGCCGGCACAGGCCGCAGATCCGTCGTGGACCGACACCATCGCCGCCATAGAACCGGGCGAGTCTGTGAATGTGTGCATCGTGGCGCGCAACGATCAGTCGCACGCGAAGCCGACCGTCGCCGTGTCCTGGCCGCGGCTGCCAGGACGCATATGGGCCGGCGATCGGGCAACGTACCTCGATTTCGCCCAGCCGCAGAGAGTTGAGCACGGTATGCCGGGGCAGACGGAACTCGACGGGGCATGACGTAGCGGACTCGCGAAGGCTGGGCGAATCACCGACATCGAAACATAGTCCGACCTGCGGTGATGCCGAATCACCGGCACGGCAAGTGTGAATCACCGACAAATCACCGACGCTCGAAACGTGCCCTGAACTGCGAAGATGTCGAATCACCGACAATTGGGGGTAGCACCGACATCCCCTTGGCAGACACCGCACGCAGCGGATGCCTCAGCGGGCAAAAGTTCCCATAACCGATACAAATACAAGAAAAAGGTGGTTGTTCTTCTTCGTATCGTCGGGGTTTCAGAGGCTGTCACAGGGGGTGTCGGTGATTCGGCGAAACGTCGGTGATTCGGCAAAAGTTATCCATCACAGCAGGTCAGGTGGTAAATCGAATCACCGACACGTGTCGGTGATTGGGCTCTAATCATCGACGTGAGTGTCGGCGATTCAGATTCCGCGGCGTCGGTGATTCAAATCGCGGGACCGAGCACCGCTGCTGCGGAAACCACAGCGAGGGTGCTTGGCGGGTTGGTTGCGCGGCTATGCGACGGGCGCGACAGTGCCGATCGCATGGGCAGCTGCGACCACCGCAAGGGGCGGGGCGTAGAGATCTTGTCCCTTCCGGTTCTTACCGACCACCCGCAGCGCCCCCTGATCGACAGACCACCTCAGGACATCGTGGAGAACAGCCCGCGCCGTTTCCCTCCATTTGCCGCCGATCGCAGCTTCCGACAGTGGCTCCTTGGCAACGGTCACCGCTTTCACGGCCCGCTGCGCAATCTCCAGCCGAAAAGCGTCCTGCGTGGCGGCCTCAGCGATCCGGCTATGGCCGGAGATCTCGCCGCGGTCGCGGCCGGTGCGGATGCGCTCAACTTTCTCGCATGCCGCCAGCACCGCGACCGTGGCTTTGAGCACTGCGGCGCGGACCCGGATCACCGCACCGGCTGCAAGCCAATGTGCATCCGTCGGATCAATCAGCCCCTCATATCGCGCCATTACCGCCGCAATTTTGAGCTGGTGAAGCAGCTCATGGCCGCGCATATCCAACAGCGGATCATCGGCCTCGGCACGCGCCAGGATCCCCTCGGTATCCCAGGCGGCGAAGATGTTTCCGCACCGCTGAGCCCGGGCCGCCTCGAACTCCCGCCGGGCAGCGGGCGGCCAGTGGATCCATACGGCTGGGCGCTGGCCCTGAACGAGTTCATGTGCCCACGCCGCTGGCGCCGCAGTGCCCTCGTGCACGAGCGGTGGGATCGGCAGGCTCATCCGAGGCAAGCCCACCACTTCCGTGATCCCGACCGGAAAATAACAGAATCGCTGAGGGTTGCCCAGTCGGCCGCCGGCCAGGATCGGCCCCAGCGCCGCGGGATCAAGTTGCGCACCCATGCCGACCCCGAAACGATAAGCGTGGGCGGGCATGAAGGTCCGCCGCTTGATATCGGAGGCTGTGGTGCCGACTTCTTCGCCCATCCACGCGCTGCGGTAGATCCCCATCGCCTTGGTCCCCTGGCGCTGCAACTCGACCATGAAGCTCTCGCTCTCCGCTGTCCACAGCATCACGGACTGGGCATTCCATCGCCAAGTAAAAGCGCCGTGCCGCACAGCGAAGCGATCCAAGTCATCGGCACCGGCAGCAGAGCTGTCGTCGTCTGTCTCGAGCTCGGCATTGCGTCCCTGGGTATCCACCATGCTCCCGAAGGTCTTCATGATCCCTTCACCAGTGCCCGCCGCGGTCACCTCTGTTCCCTGCGGCAGGGGCACGAGATCGGCGGCAATTTTCATAGTTTCGCTTTTGCCGGCCTCAGGCCCGCCGAGCAAAACGCTGTACAACGAAACCGCCGCCCCGCTGGCTGGTCCGCCCTCCTGACCGTCGCTGCCCACGAGGCGAACATGGGGCGGGATGTGCATCGCCACGCGGGGCGCCACGCCGCCGAGCAGACCCCAGTTCAGCAGGCCACGCGAGGCAGCGGCGTCATCGACGTCCCGCATGAGCTTAACGCCCTCCCAGCAGCGGGTTTGGGCTTCGATCCGCCTGATCTCCGCTTCCAACGCAGCGCCGTTGGCGGCGACGGCCTGACCCGCCTCAGTGACAGCCCTGGTGCCCTCCGGGGACTCGGTGACAAGCGCCGACGTGGAGTGCACGACCCCAAGATCTTCCAGCGTGTACCCGCTCAGCGGGGTCCGTTTCAGATCGATGCCGAATTCCCGCGCCAACTCGCGCTCCGAAACATCCGCCAGAAAAGCAGTGAACTGCAGCCGGGATCCGTGCTCGCGGCCCCAGGCCGCCTGCAGCGTGCCGGAGAACGCGTGCGCGCCCCACCCATGTTCGCAGCCGTCGTGAAGGATTGCGCTCCGCGGACTTGACGTCGCGTCGCGATAGGTGTACACCCCGCAGCCACACCCGCCGTCGTAGCCGAAGAAGCTCAGCATGTCACCGCAATGCGCCAGCCATTCATTCCATTCGATCCCATCAATCTCCTGCGTGATCCGGTCCGAGTTCGGGTTCGGGATGTACTCGCGCTTGACCTCCGGTACCAACACTCCCGCCAGCTCGGCAGCTGGCGGGGGCGCCCCTGCCTGGCCCCAAAGCCACTGCGGCGCAGGGCCGTTCGTATGTCCTGCTGCGAACTCCTCATGCGCGGCGTAGCGTCCTGCGCGGGCCTCGAAAAGCTGCGATCCAGGTGCCATAGCGAAACGTGAATGCCGCTTGATGACGACCCGTTCGCGCCCTCCGAGAATCGTGTGGGCCTCGGCTTTCTCTTCGAAAGGGGCGGCCAGGATGTCGCACTTTCCGCCGCCAAGAGCGACCCCGAGCCTGCTGCGCAGCTGCTCATCGGAGATCTCCTCCGGGCGATCGAAGATGAAGTGCCGCCCTCCAAACTTCGGGGAGGTTGGGTCGATCCCGTTCGCGGTCGCTATCGATGGGCGGTAGCCTGCAGCGATCATGGCTGCAGTGGAGTGGCGATCTTCGCAGTCGATGACAATTTTCCGGCTGCGGCCAACGTCCCAGCCTAGGTTCCCGCCGCTCGCTAGGTGCGCGATCGCCGCTTCGCGCGTGAGCGCCGCAGCGCTGTTCCATCCGGCCTGCGCCGGCGCTTTATCCGCGGCGATCAGCGGGATCAGATGCAGGGCATGGGCCAGCAGCTGATCGACGAACCCCGCGGCCTCCTCGCGCGTGAGGTTCGGCAGAAGCTCTGGGATCGCAGGTTGCTCGATCCCATGCGCTTCCATGAACCGTTCAACGTCCGCCATCCGGATTTGGCGATCGATCGATCGCAGCTCGCCCAGCCGGGTCAGGACGCCGGTTCGCTGGGCGAGTAGCTTCACCGCGGGATTATGCCAACTCCGCGCCTGGCCCTCCCAGAGTGAGCCGTGCATGGGGTACTCACGGAGGGCTCCAGATGCGGGCGGCACTGCGCCAAGGCCGGTCCGGTTCAGGTGTTCGGCAGCAGCGGGAGCCCCGGCGGTCATCGGCCCCGCCCCCCGTAAACCCGAACACCGGGCGGGAGAATCGGCAGCGGCATTCCGCCGGGGTTCGAAACGGCGATCAGGCTTCCGACGAGCTGCAGATATCGCGGCGTATCGCGTGACCGGGACCGCTCCGCGGCGGCGTGGCGTAGGCGGCGCGCACGCGCAGCGTCGGAGAAATCAGATATGATCACGAAAGTTCCTGACGTTTATGGTGATTCGGAGGGGACGGGTTCAGCTCTGCTGTGGCGGTAGAGATGACTGAACAAATTCTGATGCGAGCCCCGGCCCTTGAGCGGCCGGGTTTCGTGCTTTAAGGGGCTGCGACGGTGGCGTTTTCGCGATACTCGTCGATCCAGCTGGCGCGGATCCGGTATCCGCGTCCGATCCGCATAGCGCGGAGTCGACCGCTCCGGATTGCCCTCAGGACTGTCTCCTTGCAGATGCCCAGCTCTTCGGCAACCGCAGGAACGAGCAGCTCTGGATCGTGTTCACGTGTGGTGGTTGGCATTTCGGCTCCCAGTTCAAGTTGTGATCTGTAGTGGTGCGTTGGCTAAAGCTTGCCGCAATTTTCAAATCCGCAAAATGAGACTGCGACACGCGGTCTCGGCGGAGTGTCGGAGGGCTGATTCTGCCGCTGGAATCCGGCATCGCCGCAGGTCGGGTCCCATACAGGACGTGACATCTGTGTTGCCCTGGCTAGCGACCGAAACCTGTGGCAATTCTCTGTTTTAGGGAATTAGAACGCAGCCCCTCTACCTACCTCAGCATTCCCCCGACGGCGCCAATTGCTGCGACACGCTCGCCGTAGCACGGTCGACCCGCCGTCCCTCGATGCAAAACGGTGGCCGGCGCGACCCCACTTGCTCCAGTGACCGTTGTAGATCGCTTATCTGCGTCATGGGCCGCGTCACCGGTGGCGCAGATCGCGTCAGCCCATCGCTGGTGCGTCACCGATTGCGTCACCGCGCGTAAAGCGGTATCGCCTGCTGCGTCACCGATTGCGTCACGGTGCGTCAGGCCGCGCCGCGGTCGCATCACGCTGTATCAGTGGTGCTGGTGGTGCGTCACACCGCATCACGGGTCGCTTCGCTGACGCGCGGGCTGCATCAGGTGCATTGCGGCGTGTCGACGCAGGTCAGGGCAGTGGCATGCGGTGCTGATTCGCATTGCTTCACCGCTTGCGTCAGGGCGCGCTGCTCTACATCAGGGGTTGCATCAGCTGCGTCACAGTGCGGCACCGGTCTGCGTCAGGGTGTGCCGCGGTGCATCACGGATTGCTCCACCTGCGTCACGTGACGGGCGGCGTGTCACGGGTTGCGTGACGGTCGGCGTCGCATCGCGGGCTCGCATCACGCCATTGCGTCGCGTTGGTTCCACCGTGACGCAGGTGCGCCGCTGTGCGTCAGTCCGCGTCACTCGCCTGCCGCGAAACCCGGCACGTCCTTCACAACATTCCGTTGCTGATTCCGTTGCACGGCACCGGATTCAGCAACCGATCCGGCAACAAGATCGTTGTCGACACGGGTGCTGCTGCCGTGCATACTCCCATCAGGGAGGGTGAGTGAAATGTCTTGTTGGACGCCATGTCGGCAGTCTGGCGGGGCGGCTCTGTGCGCCGCATGATTCGGGACATCGTCGCCGTCGATCCCGAGGTGCATGGAAACGCCGACGGAATTGCTGTAGGCGGGACTCCCGTGCGATGCGATGAACGTCTGGATGTGGAGGACAGCTGGTGACCTCAATCGAACCCGAATCAGCACCGCATCAGTGGCCGGGTTGTCCATGGCCTGGTTGGGCGCTGTTATACGCCCGGTTGATCCGGGAACTGCGCGCCATGGACCCTGCGCTTGTCGTCGAAAATGTTTGGGATAACGGCGAACTGCTAATCGGGAGCATCATGGCCGCGGATGAGACTGCCGATGCGGTATTCGACCGGATCGAAAAGGCCGAGGCGGAGGCACGCACCGCATGTGTGGTCTGCGGGGGATTGGCCAATGAGAAGGAGCGGCGATGGCCACCGCTGTGTGATGAGCATCGATAACAGGCAAGACGCAATGCCTATCCGGCTCGCGCTGCGGCGATCACCCGATCGATCTCGCCCGCTTCGACAAGTGTCCTCCGGCCGAACTTCACCACGGTGAGCTGGCTGCGTTGCCGCATTCGGTACAGATATTCACGACTCACCCGCAGGATTTCTGCAGCCTCTTCCATCGTGTACAGCACTGGCGGCGCGATGGCCGCGTCGTTCTCGCTCATGATGGGAAGCGTCTCCTGAGGTTCAGTCTGGGTCCACTGATCCGTTGCGACACGCCGAAGCGCGCCAGTTACACGTCAGAAGCGTCGGGTCACGCTGGTGCACTGTGGAGGACGGTGCCAAGGCTGATCACGCCTCAGAGTCGCCCAAAGATGACACCGCTTTGACACAATCGCTCACCACGCGACCTTCCGCAGAGACCGAGAAGTGCACGTCGGTGCACATATGGTTTGTGGGCTACGATTCCGTTTACCCAGTTCGCGGTGCCTTGAAAGCGAGAGTTGGTTAAACCCAACCGGGGGTTCAAATCCCTCCGCCACCGCAGATGAGCAGGGGTTCCCGTCGCCGGTCATGGCGACGGGGCTGCTCGTTGACCCGTAGTGGGCGCCCAGGATGTACGGCGATTATTTGGCGCGTCTGGCCAGTGCGGCGGGGTCGTAGATGTGGGTTGTCTTGCCGTCCCGGCGGATCCAGCCGCGGGTGGTGAACTGGGTCAGGGCTTTGTTGACCGTCTCACGGGTGGTGCCGGCCAGTTGGGCGAGTTCTTCCTGGGTGAGGTCGTGGGTGATGCGCAGCGCGCCCTGGTCTTGTTGGCCGAAGCGGCGGGCCAGATCGAGCAGGACTTTGGCGACCCGTCCGGGTACGTCGGTGAAGATCTGATCGCACAGGACGTTGTTGGTGCGGCGCAGTCGGCGGGCCAGCACCCGCAGCAGTTGTTCGGCGATTTCGGGGTGTTGGGTGATCCAGCCGCGCAGCGCGGATCGGGTCATGGTGACCGCATGCACCTCGGTGAGGGTGGTGACGGTGGAGGTGCGTGGGCCGGGGTCGAACAGGGCCAGTTCGCCGAACATGTCGGAGGGGCCCAAGATGGCGATCAGGGCTTCGCGGTCGCGGTTGGTGTGGCCGATTTTCACCTTGCCCGCGGTGATGATGTAGAGCTGATCGCCGGCGTCGCCTTCGCGAAACACGATGTGCCCGCGCGGGAACGACGCCGGTTCCAGTTGTGCGCTCAGGTCGGCGACCGCGCCGGGTTCGACGCCCTGGAAAATGCCGGCGCGCAGCAGTGCCTCGTTCACGCCTGTCCCGTCTGTGCGAGGCGACCGGGGTGCCCCTGCACCCCGAGGTCGCCGTGTATCCCGCCCGCGAGGTTACATGTCGGATCGCAGATGTAACGCATGGGTGTTCAGGGCCCACCGGCCGGTCCTGCTGCAGATGACGTTCGCCGCTGTGGGTGAGGACCACCGAAAATGCTACGATTATCGTAGTAAATCTGCGGTAGCGGACATGGAGGGCGCGGGTGATACCGGCAACACCCTTTCCGGGGCGATTCCTGTATCTCGCCTGGAACATGCACCTGCGTCTGATAGGTCCCTTCGTCCTGCCGAGCGAGATGCGGCGCGCGCATCTGGCGGCGCTGCCCACGGTGGTTATCCAGCTCGAATCGATGCCGGGAATCACCGGGGTGCGGTTGTTGGAATCGACATTTGTCGTGCCGTTGCCGGGCGGACCGCGCTTCGATGTCGTGCTGATGGTCAACGGCGATGACGTGGCAATCGAGTCGGCCCACCGCGTCATTTCGCGCTCGGGACTTCCCGAGCCGTCGTTCGAGTCAACGGCGCGAAACGTCGAACGGTTCGGTGACACCGACGCCCTCGACGGGCCGATCCTGTTGAACCACTTCGCATCATCGCGCTCCCCGGAAGAGGTTGCGCGGGTGTGGACCGGCATTTCTTTCCTGGTACGGGGAGGTGCTGGATGTGGACAACTCAACACTGTTGGCCTTCGACGACGCGTCGAGGTTCGTCATCGTGAACTATGCAAGCATCCCGGGCCCGGTCGTGCGGTTCATGGCCGACCAACTGCTGCGCCCCAGCTTCCGCACGAACGTGATGGGCCCGTTGGCCAGCGTGGATGCCCGCGCACTGCCGCTTTTCGCGCGCCGGGTCAGAACCGATCGCTGACGGAAAAGGAAGATCCATGGACATCACCGTCTTGGGCGCAGCCGGACGGACCGGCGTCTGGATATGCCGCGAGGCGCTGCGCGCCGGACATCGAGTTCGCACAGTCAGTCGCCGGACCGATCCGATCGCGCTGCCGGCGACTGCTGCGTTAACCCAGGTCTGCGCCGATGCTCTGCACGGCGTCGGCCGGGGCAAACGGCTGGCAGCGGCCATGGTCGCCGAACTCGACGAGAACACCGCACATCTCCATCAAGCGGTAGCACCGACCACACAACGATGACCGATCCAGCACCTGATTGCGCCGATGTGCAACGCGCGGTTCAAGACCTCCGCATCGGTTTCGAGATCATCACCGAGCGCGTCGCGAAAGCCGCGCGGCTCAACCCGCGCGACCTCGGCGTGCTCGATGTACTGCATGTCGAGGGGCCGGCGACCCCGACCAGAATTGCAGAACGAACCGGCATTCAGCCCACAACCTTGGCCGCCGTTCTGACACGACTGCAACGAGAAGGCCGCGTCAATCGCTATCGCAACCCCGACGACGCCCGCTCGTCGATGGTGGCCATCACCGATGAGACGGTGAGTGAGTTGGCGCGACTGTACGCCGATATCAACGACATGCTGACGCAACACTTTTCGGCGATGGCAGGCCCAGATCGCACGGTCGTCTTCACGTTTTTACGGGACCTCATGGCGATGATCAACTCTGCGCCCACAGCTAGGCCCACGGCGGTGAAGACATCGGGCGCAGGCGACCATTAGGCAGGGCTGAATACACGCACGACGCAGCGTCGTCCAACTCGTAGCGTTGCCCTCGGACGGAGACCCCACACAACTACTGCATGCCTTCACGCACATGCTGTCCGCCTCGATAAACGATGGCATACGACCACCAAAGGACGATCTCGTCGAATGAGCGAAACGCGGCGGGCGAAACCACCGGGGATCGGGGAATCTGACGCGTAGGGTGGCGATACTTCATCGTCTGCATCGTTGGGGGTACAGAAGATGGTCGATACGTTGCCACCAGGCCCTCGCTCACCGGTCGCGATGCAAACCGCCGCGTGGATAGCTCGACCGTGGGACTTCATGACGCGTTGTAAAGCCCGCTACGGCGACAGCTTCACCATGAAGCTCGCGGGCGAGGGACGCATGGTGATGGTGAGTCATCCTGAGACGGTCAAAGAGATTTTCACCGCGTCGCCACAGCTGCTGCACGCAGGCGAAGCCAACCGCATTCTGTTGCCGGTGGTGGGCGCGAATTCGGTTCTGCTGCTTGACGATGACGCGCACAAGGAACAACGCCGACTACTCATGCCGTCCTTTCGCGGTAGCCATCTGCAGAGCTACGAGGCCACCATGGCAGCGGTCGCCGAGGCGGAGATTGCGCGCTGGCCGCGTGGTGTCCCGGCCAAGTTGCATCCGCTGATGCAGGCGTTGACGCTGGAAGTTGTCTTGCGCGTGGTTTTCGGGCTGCAGAGCGGAGAACAGCTGGATGAACTGCGGGCAGCGTTGCTGCGCATGCTGGCTCTGACGACCAACATCGCGACGCAAATGGCTTTGTTGGTGGCGGCCCCGCCGAAGACGAGGATCGCGCTAGCACACAGGGTGCTCAGGCCCGTAGATCGATTGTTGTATCGGGAGATCGCCGCTCGACGGCAGGCCGATGACCTTGCCGAACGTACCGACGTGCTTTCGATGCTCCTGCAAGCGCGTCACGACGACGGTCGGCCGATGAGCGATGTCGCGATCCGTGACGAACTCATCACACTGCTGCTGGCCGGTCATGAAACCACCGCGTCTGGTTTGGCGTGGGCGATCGAGCGGATCGTTCGCCACCCTGGAGTGCGCGCGCGTCTGATCGAGGAGATAAGTGCTGATGGGCAGGAGTATGCCGCTGCGGTGGTGAAGGAGACCCTCCGGCTGCGGCCGGTGATCTCGTTGGTGGTTCGACGGTTGATCGAACCGATGCAGATCGGCGGGATGTCGTTGCCCGCCGGAGCAGCGGTGGTGCCGTCGATCTACCTCATGCATCGTCGGCCAGATATCTATCCTGACCCGGAGCAGTTTCGTCCCGAACGATTCCTAGAACAGCGGGCGGGCACCTACACCTGGATTCCGTTCGGAGGCGGTGTGCGCCGTTGTCTCGGTGCCACATTCGCAGAGACCGAGATGCGGATCGTGCTCGGCCGGCTGTTCGCAAGCACCAGTGTGCGACCCGACCGAGCCGCGGCTGAGCCGGTGCATCGCCGGTCGATTACTCACGTTCCGGGCCGCGGCACAACTGTTGTGCTGCAATGACGTAGCCGCGCTCGGGGATCCCGGGGTCGGGTCCGTTGTGCGGTCGTGATGGTGAGCCAGTCGTCGCCGACCGCCTTGTTGGCTCGCGGTGGGGCATAACGCTGTTGCAGGGCCGGTGTGCGGGTGTGGTCGCGGCAGGTGAAGCCGTGTTCGGCGACGAGGGAGTCGATTTCGGCGGGCGCGAAGCCGGTGCGGTACGGTTCCCCGCTACAGCCTGCGGCTTCGATTGCGCATTACCGGTAGGACCGCTCCGATCGCCCGTCAGCAAAACTAGACCAATTTTCTCGAATATATCTATGGCGCGTCTGCCGTACTGTATATGAAGGGAGTGCAAGGCGGCAGCAGTGCGGTGAAGGTAGGTGGCTGGGCGGTCGCCGTGGGTGTTGGTGTGGCGCTCGTCAGTAGCCCACACTCACTTGCCGATACGTCGGGAGTGTCGCCGAATTCGCCCGGCGCCACGGCAGGTTCGGTGTCACCCAGCAGATTGGCTAAACCTGCTGGCGCCCAAGTCAAGTCGAGCAGGATAGTCTCGCATTCGGCTGGTGTGGCCTCCAGTTCGTCGCTGGCGGAGACCACGCCGAATCCGGGAGGTTCGGCCGCGTCGCGGATCGTGGGTAATCAGCAGGCCCACCACGTTGCTGAGTCCCGGACTGCGCCCCGGACAGAAGCGGATCGTTTGGTGCCGAGCAGTCCGCAACAGGCCGCCATATCACCGCTTCGCGCCTCTGCCGCACCGCCACCGGTAATTCCCGCAAAGGCGACCACCACTGCAGCACCGCCGGACTTCGGCTTGACTAGCTCAACGCACACAGAGGCGACCGCGTCAACGACGGCTGCGTCAGCTAGCGCAGTCGTCTCCGGGCCCATCGCTACTCTTGTTGCAGCGCTGGACGGGGGCGTTTCAGCGTCCCCGAGCAACCAAGCACCGCAGGTGCCGGTTCAAACTCCAACAATGCTTTCGCTGTTGGCCCTGGCCCGCCGTGAACTTGGTGGAGCGTTGCTCACCTCTACTGGGCGGAAAACACTGGTGCCCAACGCCGTAACCACCTCGATGGCAGCGGATGCAGCTGATGTGCCGTCGGTGATCAGCGAGACGCTGGACACCATCACAACGACGGTCTCCTCGGGGGTGACATCGGTCGTCAACTTTGTGGTTGGGGTCAGCCCGTCGCCGAGTTCCCCGGGCACCGCCCTTGGTTTCGGCGGTCAGCCGTCGCTGGTCATGGCGCTGGGGGTTCTAGCGCTGGGGCAGCTGACGGGCATCGACGTGACGAATGCGATCGCCCCGGCTGCCACCAGCACGAGTCCGCCGGCGGCATTGACTCTTGGATTGAACGTCACGAAAACCGAATACGACGGAATGGCGGTCTACGAGATCGCCTCATCTGACCCGTCTGGCGAATATGTCGTCGCGATTCATGGCGGCGCTTACGTCGGTGAGCCGAGCATCGTGCACTGGTTGTCCTACACCTCCATGGTTCGCGCGACCAACGCCACAGTCGTAGTGCCGATCTACCCGCAGATCGGGGATGGCGGCAATGCTGCGACCGTGGTGCCTGAGATGGCGGATCTGATCTCGCAAGAGATCAGTCAGTACGGCGCGCGCAACGTCAGCGTGATTGGTGACTCAGCAGGCGGAGGACTGGCGCTGGCCGCCGTGGAGTTGATGGTCAGCCAAAACATGCAGGTGCCGAAAAGCCTTGTGCTAGTGTCGCCGTGGCTGGATGTCACGATGAGCAACCCCGCGATAGCCGCGGTCGACGATCCGGTCCTCAAACAGGCAGGGCTGGTGCAGAACGGATTGTCGTGGGCAGGTGATCTGAGCGCGACTGATCCGCTGGTGAGCCCGCTGTACGGGTCACTGGCAGGACTGCCGCCGACCTATGTGTATGCCGGCTCGGAAGACCTGTTATCCCCGGATGTGCTTGTCCTGCAAAAGAAAGCCATCGCGCAAGGGGCGCCCATCTCGTTCATATTGCGCAGCGGGGAAATCCACGACTGGGCGCTCCTGCCCATCCTGGACGGGGGGCAAGTTCAAGACCAGATCTATCAGGAACTTGGGCTGATGGCCGGCGTCACTACACTGCCGTGATGCCGGCGGCCGATGGCGCGCCGGTCTCATTGCCACGCAGTTGCGTGGTGATCTCTGTGAAGGCGTCGTGCAGGCGGTCGAACAGACCCAAAATCAATTCCAGCTGGTCGTTTGTGTAGCTGCTGGTCACCTTGTCGAATTGGGCGGCGATCGGTTCGTAGTGTGGGGCGATCTCAGACAGGCGTTCAGGGACCGCGGTGATGAGCACGCGGCGCCGATCTTGCTCATCGTGCGCGCGCTGCACGAAACCCGCGGCGAGCAATCGATCGATCATGCGGGTGATGGCTCCCGTGGTCAGCCCGGTGGCCGCGGCGAGCTTGCCGGGAGTGGTCGGACCGTCTTGGCGAAGAATGTTCAGGCAGCGCAGGTCGGTGGTCGGCAGCCCCACTGTGTCGGCGATCGCTTGATGCATCATCACCGCCTCGGTAGCGGCGCGCTGGGCAGCGCTCTTCAGCATCTCGGCCAGCTGCTCGCGCCTGACCGTCTGTGACTGCGGCATGCATTGACAATGTCACACAGCGCGACGATGATCGGTCTCATTCAATATCTGAGGCGATCAACTAATGAATTGCTCAGATAACTCATCTGAGATAACTCATCTGAGATGAGGCTAAATGATGTCTGATGCGGGTCCGGAGCGCTGGCAGAGGCCCCTGAACAAGTTCATCATCGGGCTTCACCAACTTGGCCTACGGTTGGGCCCGGTCGTGGTGCTTACGGTGCCGGGCCGTGTCTCGGGACGACCGACTCGAACGCCGATCACTCCGTTTCGGCTGGACGGCAATCTGTACGCGATCGAGGGCTATCCAGCGACGGACTGGGCGCGCAACGCCCGGGCGGCGGGCGCTGGCATCTTGACCCGCGGGCGGCGGACTCGCCAGGTCAACATTGTCTCGCTGAGCCAGCAGGAGGCGCGCCCCGTAATGCGGGCCTGGCCCACCAAAGTGGCGGTCGCGGCGAGTTTGTCGAAAAAGGCTGGCCTGGTGCGCGACGGCAGGCCAGAGGAGTTCGAAGCCCTCGCCGGCCGGCTCTCGGCTTTCCGGCTGGAGCCGATTGAGGGTTAGACGACCTCGTCGAATGTGAGGCTACGTACGCAAAACCGTCGGCGGGTTCAAGGGATCGATGCAACAGTTGGCGGGTTTGACAGTAGTTTGTCGAGTGCTTCGGCGGGTGTTCGCCAGTTCAGGGTTTGGCGGGGA
>NZ_JARXVD010000011.1 GCF_029892685.1 Mycobacterium sp. OTB74
CCCCCGAACGGACACGCCACAAAACGCGACCCGGTCAACCCGGCCCGGCCGATATAGCCGACGCCCACCCCGCGCCCGGCCACATACAGCTCACCAACCACCCCCGCCGGCACCGGCCGCAACCACCTATCCAGCACGAACAACGCCGCACCCGGCACCGGCGCACCGATCGGCACCACCCCCGACCCCGCCACCAGCGGCGCACTGATCGCCACACACATCGTCGTCTCGGTCGGGCCGTAGGCGTTGATCATCGTCCGCCCCGGCGCCCACCGATCCACCACCTCGGCCGGGCAGGCCTCACCGGCCACCACCAACGCCACCGCACCCAAACCTTCAGGCGAGAGCGCCGCCACCGCAGACGGGGTCTGAGTGAGCACGCTGATCTGTTCAGCGACCAGCAATGCGTGGAAATCCTCCGGCGAGCCCGCCACCGACTCGGGCACCACCACCACCCGTCCTCCGCGCAATAGGGCACCGAAAATCTCCCACGCCGAGACGTCGAAAGCCAAGGTATGACACAGCGGCCACACTCCCGCGGACGGCAGGCGGGCATCCAGTGTTGCCAGCAGTTGGGTCACGTTGTGGTGGCTGACGGCCACCCCCTTGGGCACCCCCGTCGTGCCCGAGGTGTAGATGACGTATGCGACCTCATCGGGGGCCGTCGCCGGCAATGCCGTGCTGGGCTGGGCGGCTACAGCCGAGTCATTGACATCGATGACGGTCAGGTCGCACCCATCCAACCGCGACCGCAGCTCCGCAGTGGTCACCGCAGCGATCGGCGCGGCATCATCGACCATGAACCCGATCCGGGCCGCCGGGGCAGTTGGGTCGATCGGCACATACGCCGCCCCGGTTTTGAGCACCGCCAAAATCGCCACGATCGCCTCAGCGCACCGAGAGAACAACACCGCCACACGCTCACCGGGGCCCGCACCATACCCAGTTAGCAAGTGCGCCAACCGATTCGACGCCTCATCGAGCTCGTGATACGTCATCGAGCGGCCGCCGAAGCTCAGCGCCACCCCCTCAGGGGAGCACTGCACATGTTCGGCGAACAGCACCGGAATCGACACCGACGTGCTCACCGGCTCGGACAACACCGCCCGGTTACCGAGCTCATCCAGCCGGGCGTGCTCACCGACATCCAACACATCCACCGACGACAACAACCGCCCCGGATCACCCGTCAGCGCCACCAACACCCGCCGCAACCGCGCGGCCAAATCAGAGACGTCAAAATTCGATAATGGCTGCCCAGCGCCCGCCGTGCTGAGAAAGAGCTGGTCACCGACGCCAGAAAAAATCAACCCAAAGCCGCTCCCGAGGCCAGCATTGGTCAATGACGCGGATGCCGCGACACCACCGAAATTCACAGTAAACGTAGACGGGAGGAAATTAACGTTCACCCGGTCGGCTGGCTGCCCTGCGCCGCGAGGGTGGGCTTTATTCTCAAGGGCACGCACCGGAAACCGCTGATGCTGCAGCGCTTCTCGTATTCGGGTGTCAACATGCTCACAAAACCCGGCCACCGAAGATCCCGGTGAAACCCTCAACACCAACGGCACAACCCCAGCAATCATCCCGGGAAGGGTTTTTGACTCCGGACCTACTCGCCGGCTGACCGGGAAGTCGAGCACCACATCTGATGAATCCTCAGCGGACCATCCACGCACCAACAGTGCGCACGCCGCTGTGACAATCGATGATCGAGGCACGTTCCACACTTGGGATAACTCGTCAACTCGGCGAAGGACCACAGGGTCCAATTGCACCGGACCAGACGGCCAATCCGGATCCCGCTCGCTCGCGGCTTGGGGCAACCGATATTGCGGGCCGCCTTGCGATGGAATGTTGCGGCTCCAGTATGTTTGATCTTTCAGATAATCGGTCGACGCTTCGTATTCCAACTCGCAGTCAACCAAGTCCTGCAACGAGCCGAAGACAGCAGGAGGAATGGGCGCGCCAGAAACAATCGCAGAGTAGACAGTCACAATCCGATGGCCAACCAACGCGATGCCTGTTCCGTCTATTACTATGTGATGGCAGCACCCGAATAAGTAAAATTCATCCAGCCGTGTTCGAAATAACGCAAATTTAAACAGCGGACCGGTCAGCGACATCGGCGTGCGTTGGATCGATAAAGCTATCCCACGGGCTTCCTGCACGGGATGGCGCGAGCCGCTCAGGTCATAAGAGGCCAGCTCGACATCCGGGTAATCAATCGCCCTTTGGAAAACCTGGCCATCCAGCTCAAAGAAAGTGGCTCTGACTGGTTCTGCCTCTTGCAGCGCTCGGCGGATCGCCCACTCAAGGGCGTCACGTTGTACCCTACCTTCGATTCTCACGAAGAGGCCAAGCTGCCACTCCGTATCAGAGTGACCTGTTTCCTGCGCAAGCCATATGTCTAGCTGTCCGCGCGTCAGCGGAAGTTCCTGGTTGACAGTCTCCATCCGACTCCCCCTCTCCAGCAGGCTTACGTGTCAACCCTCCTGTGCAGCCGTGTCAACCCTCCCGTGCAGCCTCTCGCGCAGACTCTTCGGGCGTATATCGGTCCAATTCTGCTCTATGTAGTCCAGACACGCAGCGCGGTCCGCTTCGCCGTAGGCAACCCGCCAACCGGCGGGAATATCGGCAAACGTCGGCCACAGGCTGTGTTGCTCCTCGTCATTCACCAAGACAAGAAAGCTGCTACTGTCATCGTCGAACGGATTGATGCTCAACGGTTCTCCAATCATCTAGTCGGCATGAGTGGAAACATTCCCAACGATACTGGCATTTGCCGGGTCGGTCCGGCGTTTCACCAAACCTGCAGATAACCCTGGCCTCGCCCCAGCGTCTTGGACGCTGAGTCCGAGGGAAGCGGGACGCGGCCGCGCTCTACCGATACACCGAGGGAGCGACGATCACTGCGATCGCGGCCGAGTTGGGTTGCAGTGACACGACTCTGGCGGCGTGGTCCAAAGCCGTCGAGGTGCCGATCCAGCACCGTAACCCGCCCATACGCTTGGCCTGACGCGGCGTCCGAAGCTCCCGAGCAAGAGCTTGCCCGGTTGCCGGCCCAGAACTGGGAGTTGCGGGGACGGTCATCACCGAACGGATGCCCGCGACGCCCTTCTTTGCAGGGCAGCAGCCCCGAAATCAACTCCCACTGAGCGTCATTGCAGAACCGGAACCGCGAAACCGTCGTCACCTCGACAGCATTGCCTCAAAACGCGAACTGATATGGGAGACACGCCCTAGGCGAGGTCGTCCAATTTGCGCATTCGTAAATTCATGCGTGGGACAACGGCGCCGAGCTCAGAGTCGCCAGGAACGCCCCTGACGACGCCCTCGCCGAGCTTAACCCGCAGTCGCACACCGGGGACAGCACCTACGGTGCGCCGCGAATCACCGCAGAGTTCACTGATGGCGTGCCCGAGGAGGATTGGGTGAATCAGCACCGGGTGCACAGGTGGCCGACCTGCTCCGACGCGACTTTCCGTCCACGCCGGACACGAAGTACGTCGGTGACACCAGCTACCCTGCCGCCGGCCACGGGCGCCAACCTGTATCCGGCCAAGGTGATTCATTGCTACTCGCGGCGGCCAGCGGGGTGCGCGATTGCCGAGCACACGCGCACCGAACTCGTCGCGGACGCGATATTCCAAAGCGACCACGAATCCCATTACACGTCAAACAATTTGGCGATGCTACGTACAGAGCTCGGGGCCATCGAGTCGACGCGTGCGGTCGGTACCAGTGTCGCCAATGAGCGCCCCCACCTACAAGAGGAACCCGACACCAGCTACCCACCCCGAAGCGGCGAAACCACAAATCCCGTGTCATTACATAGGGTTCAGGACCCGTCGCACCGAAACAACGGTGCGGTCAGGCGACGCATGGCCTGGAGGCCACGTTCGGCCGTGCCGCCAGAATGTCGTAGAACGGCGCTCGGTCGTCAGATCCGGTTTCGCTGAACGGATTCGGAGAGTTGACCGACTCGGGTAGCATTGCGATCTCACTCGGGTAGCATTGCGATCTCATATGACATTGGGCACGAGCCGATACGGAGGCCACCGGCATGGTCTACTCAGCAAAATCGGGTTCCGCTACCCCTAGGCCGCCCCGAGCTTGCGGTGACCGTCGCACGGCCCGACGGGCCGAACTCACCGGATCCGAGGGCGGCCGTCTAGCGTGCCGCGGCCGACGTGTAGTTGCATGGTCGAACGGCTGACATGGCGCCGCGTGTCGATACATGGCGACGATTAACGATTTTCGGAATCCTGAAGCGGCTGTGGATTCCGCTACTCGTACTGGTGGTGATCGGTGCTGGAGGATTCACCGTGTCGCGGCTACACGGCATCTTCGGCTCTGAGAAACGCCCCTCTTATGCCGACACCAAAATCAACGACACCCAACCTTTCAACCCCAGACACCTGACGTACGAGGTCTTCGGACCACCAGGGACCGTGGCCACCATCAGCTATTTCGACGTCAATGCTGCACCGCAGCATATTCAGGGAGCAAGCCTGCCATGGTCTTTGCAATTCGCGATCACCGTGACGTCGGCGATGGGAAGTGTCGTGGCGCAGGGCGATAGTGACAGCATCGGCTGCCGCATCATCGTGGACGATGAGGTCAAAGCCGAGAAAATTTCTAACGAGGTGAACGCCTTTACTTCCTGCCTGCTGAAGGCCGCATGAGCAACAAACAAGAAGGCGAAGAGCTCACCGCGCGACCATTTATGGCGCGGACGATCCATCGATTTTCGGCGCTAATCATCTTGGCGTGGTTGGCGATCGCCGTCATTCTGACTTACCGCGTTCCATCGCTCGAGCAGGTGGAGGCAGAGCATTCACTTTCGCTGAGTCCGCTGGATGCGCCATCGGTCCACGCGATGCAGCGGGTGAGCCACGATTTCAAGGAAGCCAATTCCGACAATGTGGCGGTGATCTTCCTAGAGGGTGAGCAACCCTTGGGCGACGCTGCTCACAAATACTATGATGGTGTGATTCGTCAGCTGAAAGACGATCCCGCGCATGTGCAACAAGTCCATGATTTTTGGGGGGATCCACTCACGGCGGGCGCCGCGCAAAGCGCCGATGGCAAGGCCGCGTATGTTCAAGTGAACATCCTTGGTCAGTCCGGCGACGCTTTGGGGATCGCATCGGTTAGAGCAGTCCAGGACGTCGTGAAGCGTACGCCACCGCCACCGGGGGTCAAGGCGTATGTCACCGGTCCGGCGGCAATCGCCGCGGATTTCGGCGCTAGCGGCAACAGAACGGTCTCTCTCATCTTAGCGGTGAGCATGATCGTGATCTTCGTCATGTTGCTCCTCGTCTTCCGATCGGTTTTCAGCGCTGTTGTTTTGTTGGTGATGGTCGGCATTCAATTGCAGGTGGCCCGAGGAATCGTCGCGTTCCTCGGCATGCACGAGATTGTTGGCCTTACCACATACGTCGTTAATCTATTGGTATCCGTCGGGATCGCGGCTGGAACGGACTACGGGATATTCTTCTGGGGTCGGTATCAAGAGGCACGTCAAGCCGGCGAGGATCGGGAAACGGCATTCTTCACGACCTACAGCGGTGTCGCTAAGGTTGTATTCGCGTCCGGTCTGACGATCGCCGGGGCAATCTTCTGCCTCAGCTTTACCCGTCTGCCTTATTTCCAGCCACTGGGCCTCCCTGGCGCGGTGGGCATATTGGTCGCGGTGGCAGTGGCCCTCACGCTAATTCCGGCAGTTCTGGCCACCGGCAGCCGTTTCGGTTTGTTCGAGTCCAAGCGACCGATCAAAACTCGTAGGTGGCGGCGGGTGGGCACGGCGACGGTTCGATGGCCCGCGCCCATTCTTGCCGCGACATTGGCAATCGCGCTTATCGGCCTATTGACGCTGCCGGGATACCGACCCAGCTACAACGACCAGAAGTTCATGCCCCAAGGTCTCCCCGCCACTGAGGGACTGGCAGTCGCTGGACGACATTTCCCCCAGTCGCGAGCGACGACGCCCGATATCCTGTTAATCGAAGCAGATCATGATATGCGCAATTCGGCAGATTTTCTTGTCTTGAACAAACTAGCAAAGGCCGTCTTCGCTGTTCCAGGCATTGCCGATGTACAGGCTATAACTCGGCCCGAGGGAACACCGATCGCACATACTTCCCTACCGTTTATGATCAGTATGCAAAACGCCTCGCAAAAACTGTATCTGCCGTTTCAGTTTGACCGCATGAACGACATGCTCAAGCAGGCTGACGATATGACGAAAATGATCAATCTAATGCAGCGTATGTACGTCACGACGCAACAGATGGTCGACACCACCCATCGAATGGTCAGGCAAACTCATGACCTGCAGGAGGTCACGTTTGAGTTGAGGGATCACATTTCGGATTTCGAAGATTTCTGGCGCCCACTAAAAAATTACCTCTACTGGGAGCCGCACTGCTTCGATATTCCCGTCTGCTGGTCGTTCAGATCCATATTTGACGGGCTGGACACTATCGACAAGATCGACGACAGTACGGCGAAGCTCGTCCAAGACCTCGATCAATTGGATACGCTCATGCCGCAGCTGCTCATCCAGTTCCCAACGATGATCGCGACGATGCAGAACACGCGGACCTTTATCCTAACTATGCACAACACCATGTCCGGCACCTTCGCCCAGATGAACGACTCAATCGCGGACCCCAGCGCCATGGGGAGGGATTTCGACGCCGCCAAAAACGACGATTCCTTCTACCTACCGCCGGAGGCGCTCAACAACGCGGATTTTCAGCGCATCATGAAAATCTTCCTGTCACCGGACGGGAAAGCCGCGCGTATGCTGATTTCGCAAAGGGGCGATCCCGCGACCCCCGAGGGCATCGCGCGGGTCGACCCGATAAAGACCGCGGCCGAGGAGGCGCTTAAGGGAACTCCGCTAGAAAGCGCCAAGATCTACCTCGCCGGCACCGCAGCGACGACGAAAGACTTGGTGGACGGATCCAAATACGATCTGTTGATCGCCGGAGTCGCTGCGCTCTGTCTTATTTTCATCATCATGGTCATCATGACGCGAAGCTTTGTCGCCGCGCTGTTTATCGTGGGTACGGTGACACTTTCGCTTGGCGCGTCCTTCGGCCTGTCCGTGCTCGTCTGGCAGTATCTTCTCGGCATACAAATACACTGGGTAGTATTGGCGATGACCGTCATCCTCCTTTTGGCGGTCGGGTCTGACTACAATCTGTTGTTGGTATCCCGGATGAAAGAGGAAATAGGCGCCGGAATAAACACGGGCATCATCCGGGCAATGGGCGGTACCGGGAGAGTCGTGACGGCTGCTGGTCTGGTGTTCGCGTTCACCATGGGATCCATGGCGGTCAGCGACCTGCTCAGTCTCAGTCAGGTGGGTACCACCATCGGCCTCGGTGTGTTGTTCGACACGTTGGTGGTGCGCGCGTTCATGACGCCTTCGATCGCCGCGCTGTTAGGTCGCTGGTTCTGGTGGCCGCAGCGAGTGCGCACCCGCCCCGCCGGTGGACCCCGTCCGCTGGTACGGGCCTTGTTGATGAGGGACTAGCGAAGGCTGCATGAGTACCGAACCCCCCCGGCCGCCCCTCATGGCGCGGACAATTCGCAGATTTTCGCTACTCATCATCCTGGCTTGGCTGGGGTTCATCGTGATCGCCAACCTCGCATCCGTCGGCTGGAACTGGGCAGCGACAATTCCATCGCTGGAGCGGGTCGGGCAACAGCATTCCGTATCGCTGATGCCCAACGATGCGCCGTCGGCGCAAGCCCTGACCCACATGGGCAAGGTCTTCAAGGAAGCCGATTCGGATAGCTCCGCGATGATCATCCTGGAAGGGCAGCAGCCGCTCGGGGACGATGCTCACCACTATTACGCCGGGCTGGTTCGTGAGTTAAGAAACGATCCGAAGCATGTGGAGCACGTGCAGGACTTGTGGGGGGATCGACTCACGGCGTCGAGCGTACAAAGCCCCGACGGCAAGGCTGCATATGTGCAACTGAATTTGGCCGGCAACCAAGGCACGACCTTTGGGGACCAATCAGTGGCCGCGGTCCGGAATATCGTGGACCGGATGTCGCCGCCGCCCGGGGTCAAAGCCTATGTCACCGGCCAGGCGCCGCTCACTTCGGATATGCAACACAGTGGCAACAATTCCATTCTGAAGATGACTGTAGTAACCGTTGCGATCATCGTCATGATGCTGCTCTTCGTGTACCGTTCGATCGCCACGGTAATCCTGCTGTTGGCCATGGTTGGCGTCGAATTGGCAGCGGCCCGGGGAACCGTTGCGTTTCTGGGCCACAACGATCTTCTCGTACTCTCGACGTTCGGCATCAACATGCTGGTTTTCCTCAGCATCGCGGCCGGAACCGATTACGGGATATTCTTCTTCGGTCGATATCAAGAGGCTCGTCAGGCCGGCGAGGATCCGGAATCGGCCTACTTCACTACGTTTCGCGGGGTCGCTCGCGTTGTATTGGCGTCCGGCCTCACGATCGCCGGGGCAATCTTCTGCCTGAGCTTTACCCGTCTCCCCTACTTCCAGACCATGGGCATCTCGTGCGCAGTCGGCATGCTCGCTGCAGTGGCAGTCGCGGTGACGTTGGTTCCTGCAGGGATTGTCGTGGCCAGCCGATTTGGACTATTGGAGCCCAAACGTCAGTTGCGAGTTAAAAGATGGCGCGGGATCGGCACCGCGGTCGTCCGCTGGCCCGCGCCCATTCTTGCTGCCGCTTGCGCGATCGCACTCGTCGGTCTTCTGACACTGCCGGGGTACAAAACGAGCTACAATGACCGGCTCTACATACCCAAGGACATTCCAGCCAATTTAGGGTATGCGGCCGCTGAACGTCACTTCTCCCAGGCGCGAATGATGCCGGACATTCTGATGATCGAGGCCGATCACGATATGCGCAATCCGGCAGACTTTCTGGTACTGAATAAACTAGCAAAGGCAGTTTTCCGGGTGCGAGGAATTTCTAGGGTGCAGGGAATAACTCGGCCTGAGGGAACACCGATTGACCGCACTTCGATACCGTTTATGCTCAGCTTGCAAAGCGCTGGCCAGACACAAACAATGCAGTTCCAGAAAGAACGCATGAATGACATGCTCAAGATGGCCGACGATATGACAACAATGACCGGCGTAATGCAGCACATGTACGAAGTGATGCAAAAGATGAGGGACACGACTCATCGCACCGTCGTCCAAACGCATGACCTGCAGGCGAGCGTGGAAGAGGTAAGAGATCAGATTGCCGATTTCGATGACTTCTGGCGGCCCCTCCGCAATTACCTCTACTGGGAGCCGCAGTGCGCCGATATTCCCGTCTGCTGGGCGTACAGAGCCTTATTTGACGGGCTGGACGATACCGACAACGTCAGCGATATTCTGCAGGCTCTCGGCAAAACCATGGATCGGTTGGATGTGATCTTTCCGCAGTTGGTTGCCCAGTTCCCGCAGATGATCGCCTTCACGCAGACCATGCGGACCATGATGCTGACCATGCATAACACCATGTCTGGCACCTTCGCCCAGATGGACGAGACGAGCCATTACGCCACCGCCATGGGGCAGGCTTTCGACGCCGCCAAAAACGACGATTCCTTCTACCTGCCGCCAGAGGTTTTCAAGAACCCGGACTTCCAGCGCGCGATGAAGTTCTTCCTGTCCCCGGATGGGAAAGCGGCACGATTCATCATCTCGCATAACGGCGATCCCGCGACGCCCGAGGGCATAGCGCGTATCGACCAGATAAAGACGGCGGGCGAGGAGGCGCTCAAGGGGACACCTCTAGTGAACGCCAAGATCTATGTTGGTGGCACCGCGTCGACCGCGAAGGACTGGCAAGACGGATCCAAATACGATCTCTTGATCGCGGGAATCGCTGCGCTCTCCCTTATTTTCATCATCATGCTCATCATGACGCGAGGTTTTATTGCTGCCCTGGTTATCGTTGGTACAGTGGCACTTTCGTTGGGCGCATCGTTTGGGCTGTCGGTACTGGTCTGGCAATATATCTTGGGTATCAATTTGCATTGGATGGTACTTGCGTTCTCTGTGATCATCCTTTTGGCGGTCGGGTCTGATTACAACTTGCTGCTGGTATCGCGAATGAAAGAGGAAATAGGCGCCGGGATAAACACGGGCATCATCCGCGCGATGGGCGGTACCGGCAAGGTCGTCACGACGGCAGGGTTGGTGTTCGCGATCACTATGGCCTCGATGGTGGTCAGCGATTTGCGCATCATCGGTCAGATCGGTACCACCATCGGCCTGGGCCTGTTGTTCGACACGTTGGTCGTGCGTGCGTTCATGACGCCGTCCATCGCCGCGCTGCTCGGACGTTGGTTCTGGTGGCCACAACGAGTCCGCCCCCGCCCCGCCAGTGCCCTCCTTCAGCCGTCAGGGCCCCGTCCGCTGGTACGGTCCCTGCCGCTAGGGGACGAGTACCGCGACGACGACGCAGGCACAACCGAGCTCCCGAGGCCGTCCGTCTAGCACTGCAGCCGTAGATCGAGGGTCATCGATATTCACGCCGCCAGGAGGCGACAGTCGGACGCGGTAATTGGTGTCTTCGTCGCCATCGTGACAAGGCCGGCAGCGTTGCGATGGTGTAGTGGTTTGTCAGCTGCAGGGCGTCGAAGCGTCGCCGAAACTCGTTGACGGTCAACGTGATCAGCCCTGCCGGGGCGGGTGTCGCGTTCGATGCGCAGGCGACGGACAGGAATGCATGGGCGAGCACGGCCAACGTGGTCCAGCGGTGCCAGGACCTCTAGCGTCGGACCTGGTGCTGGCGTCTGGGGTGTGGGTCTACGTCGCGTTCGTCATCGACGTCTACGCCGGCGCGATCTTCGGGTGGACGCCTCGGGGTCCAAGCAGACCCGCTTCGTGGAATTAGCGATCCGTCAAACCGCCGCCACGACGTATCCGCGCGGCTGACGTGCCAACCGTCGCTCTTATCGACGTCGGGATCGGTGGGCTTGTGGACGGAAGCTCGGGAAAGGTCCGTCGCTCAGAACGATGCTACGGTTGACGTGCAACGACAAGATGACCGCTGCTGCCAATCAGGCGATGTGTCGGAAAGTAGACGAGAATGCCGATGACGAACCGACTGATCGTTGGCTGCAGTGGGCTCACGCTCGCGCTGTTCACAGGCAGTGGAATCGCTGCCGCCGAACCGGACGTCAATTCAATCGCCAATTCGACGTGCACTTATCCACAGGTGATAGCGGCAATGAACGCGCAGAACCCAGCCGCCGCGAAACAGGTGTCCACCAGCCCGTTGGTGACGTCGTGGCTGCAGCAACTCGTCGCATCGCCACCAGACGGGCGCCGGGCGATGATGGAGCAGGCACAAGGGTTACCGGGATTTCAGCCATGGGCGGGGCTGATCAATCAGGTCGCAGGTAGCTGCAACAATTTCTGAGCCTCAGGATCACGATAACTGGGTTGGGGTTGAGCCGACCGTCCATCAGTTCTGCTCGTTGCGCGCCGTCCCGCGCGGCTGATCAGCCAGCTTCGGCTACGTTCTTGATCGCTGCGAGCGTCTGCAGGATGCCCTGGTGTCGCGCTTCAGCACGTCGTGCGATCTCCGTCTTGGCCGTTTCGCCCTAGCGGTCACGGAAGCCGGCGAGTCAGCGCCAACGCGAACGTGACGGCAGTCCAACTACGAGCTGCAGGCTCTTCAGCGTGTGCTCTTCAGCGTGTGATTGATGGCGAACGCGGCCCAGATCGTGGTCCACATGCCGCCCCACAGGAACCATCCGATGCGGAGGTGGCCAGTACGAACTCCGATGGCCATGGCACCAGCGATGCCCCCGGCGGCGGATATCATCGCGTACCCCGGGATCGTGGTGCCCAGCAGCGACAGGATGGCCAGCAGCGCGAAGCCGTAGTGAATGGTGATCCGTGCTGGTTCTTTGTGTTGTTGACTTGCCATGTGGCGAACCTTCCCGTCCTGGCCTGGTGCCCGAGCGTGCGGCTACTTTGCCAGAGTTAGCCGAAAGAAAATGAAAAAATCGGAAATTGGTTCATCTCGCCGATTCGCGCTTGCGCATTCCCCTCAGGTGCGGCGGCGACGGCGGGACTCGTGACATGACAGGCGTGGATACCCTTGCGCCTGCGAGCCCCGCCGCCGCCTCCCGCAATCGCCTCGTCCACTGTGCGGTAACCGACCCCGACGAGTGCCCTGTCGCCGCCAAGAAGTGCCAGAAGGCCGACGAGGGCTTCCCGTCGATCACGCCGCACGACTTGCGGCACACCGCCGCGAGCCTGGCGGTGAGCGGGCGCGAATGTCAAAGCGGTGCAACGGATGCTGGGCCACGCCAAGGCCAGCATGACGCCGCACGTATACGCCGACCTGTTCGATGAAGACCTCGATGATGTGGCGGCCAACCTGGATGCGGCGATCCGTTCTGCTGCGGCCCCACTGCGGCCCGCCTCGCCTGAATAAGCCGCCCGGAGGGCCGAAAGCGCTGGTCAGCGTGGTGGAGCTAAGGGGATTCGAACCCCGCACTTTCCTGCGGAAATAGTCTGTGAAATGCACTTTTGTGGATCTGAGCGTTGTTACGCGCGCTCTGGCTGTCCTGGGGATATGCGCCGACGTGTTACGCGGCGTAACAGTGCTGGTGCCCGTCGAACATCGGGCACAATAAGGTGTGATCAGGGTCATCACGTGACCCCCAGTCTCCGGGGGCCGTTGCGTGTGTGACCGCACCGAAGGACAGTACGAATGGCAGCCGGACGTTGGAAACGTACCTCGTTCGGGGTGATGTTTACGCTGTACGCTACCGGCCTTCTGATCTGGCTGACGCTCGGTCTGCTACCAACACTGTCAGCGATTCTCCCGTCCGGCCGCCATGTTCTTGAATCAGTTGCCAAGCAGGGCGGTGCGCTTGGTATTGCGGCTGATCGGATCATGTCCGCGGATATGTCGATGTCGACGATGTCAATGTCGACCGCCGGGGTGCTAGTTCAATACGGCTTCAGCGCACTGAACTTCGGTCTTGGATTGATGCTGGCCGTTCGGCGGGCGGACGAACCGGTGCCGCGGCTGCTGGCCTTCGCATTGCTGGGCACCGCCGCTACCTTTAACCAGCCCAGTCACAGAGCCTTTTACATTACCGGCGGCCCGTGGCCGATCGCGATCACCCACTTCACCTTCCACATCGTCTCTGGCGTGAGCTACCTCTGGGCAGTCCTACTGTTTCCGGACGGAACCGCGCCGTCGCGCGTACAAATGTCGGCACGCGGCCAGCGGGTGGCCGCCGTAGCGGTCACCCTCGTGACCACAATGGTCTGCTGGCGGAGCAGTTTTCTGGCCCATCCGCAGTTTTTCGTGATCTTCTTCGGCATCCTGATTCCGGTCGTAGGAATCGGCGCCCAGGCCCTCCGGCTGGCCGATCCCGCAGCCGGTGTCGTTCCCCGCCGAGCCGCGCGCCTGCTGACCGCCGCGTTGCTGCCCGCTCTCGGCGTGGCGGTGACTTGGTTGGCAGCGCGAGCCGTTCGATGGGTCGGCGGATCAGCGGGCGAGGCTGCGGGACGGCTGGCCGTCAACCTGCAAGATCTGTTCCCGGCCGTCTTCGCCATCGTTCCCGTTGTGCTGTTCGCCGGCGTCGTCCGACATCGGCTGTGGGGCATCGACCGAGTGCTGAGCCGGGTGTTGGTATACGGCGCGATCGCGGCTGTGGTCAGCGCGGCGTACGTCGTGGCAGTAGCTTTCGGTGGCTGGGGTGCCGGTGGCGCTCTGTGGTTCTCGGTGCTGGTGCTCTCTGTAATGGCCGTTGCGATCGAACCGATACGCACTCGAGCCAGACGTTGGTCGAATCGAGTCGTGTTCGGCCAGGACCTCAACCCGAGCGAGGCGATACGAACGTTGATCAACGGCCTCGAACATCTTTCGCCGACCGCCGAATTGGACCAGCTGGTCGAGGTGACTGTCCGGGCGACCCGCGCACAGCGAGCTGACCTATGGCTGTTGGACGGCGGTGATCTCGTTTGTGCCGCGAGCACCGATGAGGAAGGGGCGCGCCGAGCCGGGCCGTACCTGCCGAATGCGAATGCCCTGCAGGCAGCACTGGGTGCCGGCAAGGTCTGGCCGGTGGAGTACCAGCACCAGCTCCTAGGCGTACTTGCGGTCTGGGTCGCCAACGATATTTCCCTTACCGCGTCAGACGAATCCCTGTTGGCCGAGGTCGCCGCGCACGCCCGCGTGCTCGTGAACAACGCGCTGCTGACGGTGCAACTGGCCCGGCAGGTTCAGAACCTTACAGCGCAAGCTCAGGAGCTGACCGATTCGCGACATAGAGTTGTGGCAGCGCAGGACGCCGAACGAAAACGCCTCGAACAGGATTTGCATGATGGCGCGCAACAGGCACTGGTCGCAACCACGGTCGGGCTTCGGATGGTGCGAACGTCCCGACTCGACCAAGCCGAGGTGATCACAGATCTCGAAGAACTATCGCAGGTCCTGGAAACAGCACGGAGCACATTGCTCGATCTCTGCGGCACGTCGGTACCCGCGGTTGTCGCCAGAGCCGGCCTTGCGGATGCCGTGAACGGTGCGGCCGAGCTGTCCCGCCGATCCGGCCTAGACGTGCGAGCTCAAATGGATGTGCCACCCGAGCTGGATTTGCAGGTTGCGGCGGCTGTGTACTTCTGTTGCGTCGAAGCCTTGCAAAACACCGCCAAGCATGCCCGCGCAAGCAACGTTCGTATCGACATCCAAAGTGGCGAAGGAGAACTGCGTTTCGCAATCAGCGACGACGGCATCGGGTTCAGTCAAACCGGTGCACTCGATTCTGTCGGTGGCCTGGCCAAACTGGTGGAACGGGTCGCCGTACTGGGCGGCTCGCTCGTCGTGGAGTCAGCGCCGGGCAGGGGTGCGCAGATCTTCGGGACGGTGCCGTGCCCCGGGGTGCGCGCGGTGCCGTCCACGACTGGTGAACGGGTCGGTGCACGATGAGATCCAATTTCAAGCGCGCCCGGATCATCATCGGCTGCCGACTTGTAGTTGCTGTGGTCGGGTATTCGTTGCTGGCGTTGGCGTGGCGACACCTGGTGGCGAGCCCGGCTCGGTGGCCGTTGTGGGTGGTGGTGACAGCCACTGTTCTGGTCGCAGGCCTGCTGTCTATCACTAATCGTCCGATCACGACCTTGGCCGATCGGCTCAGTTTCGGCGAGCGTGCGGACAGTCAAAAGCTGATGCGTGAACTACTCGCCCGGATGTCGGACACGCTGCCGGTGGGTGAGGTGGTGCCCCGGCTGGCTGAAGCCGCCGGACGCACGGCGCACAGCGACCGCGCCGAGGTGCGGGTCCGGCTGCCCGGTGGTGAGGAATGGTCACAGGTGTGGCCGTCGCCGGTCAGACCCCGTACGGACTCTCTCACGATCGGGGTCCGGCACGGCGGTGACGTGCTTGGTGAGATCGAGGTCGCGATGGACCGCGCCGAACAATCGGCCTTCGACCGAAGACTGCTGGAGGAGTTGGCTGGTCCGGCAGGGCTGGCGCTGTCCACGGTGCGGCTAACGTACGAGCTGAGACAGCGGGCGGCCGATCTCGAGCGACTCACACTGGAGTTGGAGCATTCACGCCAACGCCTTTTGGATGCACGTCGCGACGAGCGGCAGCGGCTGCAGCGCGAGCTGGCTGATCGAGTGATCCGACATATGGCGAATGCCTCGGATGCGTTGGCCAGAGTGCGTGCGGGCGCGGGCACTAAGTCTTGGCTCGAACTCTGCTCGGCAGAGACCGAATTGGGGACGGCACTCGATCGGCTGCGGGTTCTCTCGCGAGGCATCTATCCGCCCACGCTGAGCGAGTCCGGCCTTGCGGTGTCGCTGGCCTCCTGGCCGGTCAGCATGGGGGTCCCTGCCGCCATCCAGGTCGGCGGCGTAGATCAGCTGTTGCGGGACCGGCCTGAACTGGAAGCGTGTGTTTATTTCTGTGTGGTGACCGTGCTGGGCGCGCTCGCTGACCGGGGCGCCGACCGGCTTTCGGCGACGGTGCGCATCGATTCCGGCACTGTGAGTTTCCGCGTCAGCGCGAGCTGCCAAACGGAGATCAGCGCGGCCGAGGTGCTCGCAATCCGGGACCGCGTTGAGGCATTCGACGGTTCGCTGCTCGAAGTCCCCACCGGCTCCCCGCAGTCCGCCATCGCCGCGACTATCCCACTGGCGTTGACCGGTACCGGAGCTTCATCGGTTGGCAGGGCAGGTGAGCGATGGCGATCCGAGTAGTTTTGGCCGAAGACAGCTTCTTGGTTCGCGAGGGTGTCCGACGCGTGCTCGAGTCCAGCGACCAGGTAGAGGTCGTCGCCACCTGCGGTGACCTCGGCGAGACACTCGGGGCAATTGACGACCATCATCCAGACGTCGTACTCACCGACATTCGGATGCCACCGAACCGGAAGGACGAGGGAATCCAGATCGCCCGACATTGCCGCGCTGAACACTCCACAATCGGGGTGGTGCTGCTCAGCCAGTACGTCGAGCCGAGTTACGTTCGGGTGCTACTCGATCAGGGTACTGAAGGCCGCGGCTATCTCCTCAAGGAACATCTTGCCGACCTCGATGACCTGCTCGTGGCGATCACGGCAGTCGCGGGTGGCGGATCGGCGATCGATCCCAAAGTCGTACAGTCACTGGTTCAAGCCAGGGCATTGGACGATGACGAACGGATGGAGCGACTCAGTCCCCGGGAACGCCAAGTCCTCGCGTTGATCGCCGAAGGGCGAACGAACGCCGCGGTCGCACAGCAATTGGTACTCAGCCAGCACGCGGTGGAGAAGCATATTAACTCCATATTCTCAAAGCTGAATTTGAGCGGAGACCAAGAGCTCCACCCGCGCGTTCGTGCCACCCTGATGTACCTCGCGGGGGGACGCAGCTGACCTGACCAGATGTCTCGTGCCTGCGACCGACCGGCGACGAACTCGTTTACCGTGCGGAGCGAGTGTCCGCCGCCGGCGAGCCGCCGAACGACGGATGTTGTTGGTGGCCAACCGATGAGAGAAGTCGCCCTGAATGTCTTTGGGCACAGGCTGGACCGAAATTTCGGCGGCGCACGGCGCCACTTTGGTGTCAGCGCGGTCAGTTGGGTCGGTGGCGTCGGTGGCGTGGGTGGCCTTGGAGGGCCACCAGTTCGCCCTCCCGACCAATGCCGCCATGGCCGGCACCGTGACGGTGCGCACCACGAAGGTGTCGATCAAAAGGCCCATACCGACGATGAACCCGATTTGCGTCATGGTCGAGAGACTGCCGAACAGCAGGCCGAACATCGAGGCGGCGAAGATGATGCCGGCCGAGGTGATAACGCCGCCCGTCGAACGGACCGCACGGATGATGCCGGAGCGGATGCCGGAACCTGACTCTTCACGAATTCGCGTAATCAACAGCAGGTTGTAGTCCGCCCCGACGGCGACCAGCACGATGAATGCCATCGCCTGCACGTTCCAATAGATCGGCTGTCCGAGCACGAACTGGAAGAAAACAACTCCCAGGCCCACTGCCGACAGATACGAGATCACCACGGAGGCAATGAGATACAGGGGCGCCACGATCGCTCGGAGCAGGACGACGAGGATGAGGAAGACAACGAGAAGTGTCAGGACGACAATCAGTCGAACATCGTCGTGGAAATAGCTACGCATGGCGCTGTACGTAGCGGTGGTGCCGAGCACCGAAATCGACGCATCCGAGAGGGAGGTGTTCGGCTGCGCGCCGCGCGCCGTATCCAAAATCGATGTCACCTGGTTCATAGCGGCCGTGCTGAACGGGTCGAATTTCGTTTCAACGACGTAGCGCACCGAATGGCCGTCGGGCGAGATGAACATCTTCGCGGCGTTCTTGAAGTCGTCGGAGCTGAGCACTTGGGGCGGTATGTACATGCCCGCCATAGATTGTTGTGTGGCGTCGCGTTTCATCGACAGCAGCAAGTCGGCCGCGTGGTTCATTCCCAGGCCCATCTGCTTGGTCTGGTTGACGAGCGTCCGTACGCCCTCAGCCAGCCGTCGGCTGCCGTCGGCCAGCTGGTCGGCAACTGTCTGTATGCGCGCAATCTGCTGCCGCACGCCTGCAGTATTGGGAGCCGCTGCCCGCAGATTGCTGGCTGCAGTTGTCAATAGCGCGGTCAGATTCTGCACTGCCGCCTGCAGGCTCTGTACCGTCGGCTGCGAGGCCAATGTACGGTTGTTTCGCGCCTGGACGAGCTGAGCGATGTGGGAGCGGCACGCCGGGTCCGCGTTGCAAAGCGGATCGTTGTTCAACGTGTCCAGCATCGCACCCGCCGCGTCAGCGACACTGTTGTCGAGTGTCGAAACGGACCCATTCGCGAGCCCGCGTACGTTGTCCAGGAGGTTCGCCCCCGCGGCGAGCTGTTGCTGCACCTGGTTCAGCGTTGTGGTGAGTTGGGTCATCGGCCCGCTGGCGCTACGGATTTGGTCGCGAACCTGGGCGAGACTTGTTGCCAGTTGGTCCGCGCCATTGGTCAGCGCGTCGAGGTCGTTGGTTCTGTCGCTGATCTGTGTCGAGGCGTCTTGGAGCTTGGAGCCGACCGCTCCGGCTTGAAAGCTGAGCTTGGTTTGATCGAGCGGCTGGCCGGTGGGTCGCGTGATGCCGCGCACCGCAGCGATATTGGGCAGCTGAGATACGCGTTGCGCCATTTGATCCAGGTCGGCGAGGGCCCGCGATGTCCTCAGGTCGTGGGGCGAGTGGACGTAGATGTATTGTGGCAGCAGAGTACTCGTCGAAAAGTGGCGTTCCATCGCCGAAAAGCCGAGATTGCTCTCCGCCGATTGCGGTAATTGCAGGCGGTCGTTGAAGGTGGGCTGCAGAAAGGCCGCGCAGCCGGCCAGCGCGATCAACACCGACAGGCTAACCAGCAGATGCGCTTTGGGTCGGCGAACAATCTGAACGGCCGACCGCTGCCACAGCCGGCCGGTCAGCGGCGGCCGTGGCGTCACCCATCCGCGCCGACCGGCGAGCACGAGGATGGCGGGCAAAAGCGTAATGGCGGCAAGCAACGCGATCACGATCGAAACCGCAAGCGCCGGGCCCACACTCGTGAACGCGGGTAGTCGGGTGAAGACCATGCCGCAGAAGGCGACGGCGACCGTGGCCGCCGACGCCGCGATGACCTTGCCGATGGATCTCAATGCCTCCTGCACAGCCAGGTCGGAGTCCATGCCGAACCGAATGTACTCGTGGTAACGGCTGATCAAGAAGACGGCGTAATCGGTTCCGGCGCCTACGATCATGGCCGTCATCAACACGATCGTCAGCGCGGACACCCGGAGTCCGAGCTGCGTCAGCGCCGACACCGCCCCCTGGGCCGCCATCACCGAAATTCCGATGGTGATCAATGGCAGCAGCACGGTCATGGGACGGCGGTAAATCAGGAGCAAGATGATCAGCACCAACAATGCGGTGGCAATCTCGATCACGTGCATGTCGCGGGCGCTGACGATCGACGCGTCGCCGACAATGGCAGCCTGGCCGGTCACACCCGCGGTTAGGGCGGAGCTCGCGGTGGCTTGTTTGGCGATTTCCACGATCCGTTGGTAGGCCTGCGAGGACTGCGGGGAGCCGGCAGGCGCCCTGAGGTTCACCGCCAGGTAAAAGGCCTTGTTGTCAGGGCTGACCAGCACTGAACGCAGTGCAGGTGTGGCAGCGACGTCCTGCACGCCGGTTACGTCGTTGGTTTCCCCGCGCAACGTGGTGGCGAGCTTGCGGTAGACATCCTCATCGGCGGGTTGCAGACCCCGCTCGTCGGTGAGCACGACAATCACGATGTTCTGGGCGGATTCACCGAAATCCTTGGCCATCTGCTCGGCCGCCGCCATGGCTTTGGGCGGCAACGGCTGTAGTGTCTGGCCTTCGACCACCTTCGTCAACGGTGGGAAGGCCACGGTCAGCACGCCGACCACGGCTATCCAGGCCGCGATCATTAGCCATGGCGCCCGCACCACGAAGCGGCTCAGCACCGAAAACGCATCGATGCGTGTCGAGGTCTTGGGATCGGCGGATTCTGTCGACATCATGAAACCCTTCATTTGGTGTGTCGAGCGTGGGTAAGCAGGAGCGGCGGCTCAGGGCATGGCCAGCCGATCGTCGCCGTAAGCGAGAAGTCACTCAGCACGCTCGAAATATGCTGCTGCAACGTGTCATTCGAGTTGGGGCGGCCCGGCTGATACGCAGCGACTGATACGAAGACCTGTCCGTGCACTCTTCCCGAGAGCAATCCCAGCAATCCGCCGGTCTGCTGGATCGTCGCCTCGGTCGCCCCCGCGAAGAGAGACTTCATGGCGAAGTGGTCGGCATCGGTGCCGTCTGGCCGGTTGGCGGCCGGGTTGACCACACCGAGGTTGGATGATCCGCTGGTCGTCGCGCCGCCGAGGGCCACGCTTGCCATTCGCCTGATGAGCCATGGCGGCAACAGCGGGGCCAGCGGCAGCAGTGCCAATCGTTCGTCGGGGACCTCTTGACGGCGGATCAGCGCTTGCTTGATTGCGGCCCGGATCTCGCGCAGATCCGTTGTCGCAACTGCAGGGTCGACCACGATGTCGACGGCTGTGATGGCGTTGGCGCGGGTATCGCCGTCCGCACGCTCGTTAACGGGGATCGCCAAGGTGGCGAAGCCGTCCCCGGCGATCCGTCCCACTCGCTGAGCGAGGCCGGCCGCCAATCCCGCGAGTAGCGCGTTGCTGGTCCCCCCGAGTGAGTGTGCGCGGGCGTCCCACTCGTCGGCGTCTACGAAGATCGTTGCCTTTGCAAGAGCGACGCGTTCATTAGGTCCGACGACCGGTGAACGCAACGCGCCGGGTAGCGGGGTGCCGGATCCGGCATCGCCGAGATTAGACCTCGCGAATCGCGCGGCGGCGACGACGGCTCGGCCGATAGCGGCGACGTCGTCCGCGAATTGGCGGGTGTCCTCGCGCAGTGCTTGCCACCGCCGGCGTGACGCGGCAGCAGGCCACCCGATCGGGTCGCGGCGCCCGGTTGCCGCGTCCGTCAACGCCTCGCACAGCCCGACGCCGTCGATGAGGGTGTGTGAGATAACGAAGCTCACCCCTGTGCCGCCGTCGGTGAACGGCAGCACCGCGAGGTGCCATCCGGGTCCGTGCTCGGCATCGAGCGGGGTGTTGGCCTGCTCGCCCAGCCAGGCGTCGAATGCTTGGCGCGGGCGCGGCGTCGCGACGACCTCGAGGTCGGACTGACCGCTGGGCGAGACCCAGCGATGCCGGCCGAACGGCAAGGGTGAGCGCTCGACGCGGCGGGACAGCCGACCCCGCTGCAGATGCTGATGAAACTGCCCCAGACCATCGATGTCGATCGCGCGGTTGTACACCCAGACGCACTGCAGCAGGTTGGTGGCTCCGGTCGCTCGCTCGCCGAGAAACGCGCTCTGGTCGATCAGGTCGACTACGTTGGTCATTTTCCCAAGGTCCATTTCTGGTCTCTTGCCTACGCTGTCAGGTCATACCGCTCGGATGAAATCGCCTGCTCGACAACCACGTCCGCTGATCCTGGGCATGACCAGGCCGTGCTGGCGGTGAGCGAGAAGTCGCTCAGAGTGCTCGAAAGGTCCTGTCGCAGGCGGTCATTCGAGTTGGCGCGCCCGGGCTGATACGCCAGGACCGAAACAAAGACCTGTCCATGCGTTCTTCCCGACAGCAACACCAGCAACCCGCCCAGCCGGTGCATGACCGCCTTGGTCACACCCGGGCCGAGCGGCTTCATGACGAAGTGGTCGGCGCTTGTTCCGTCTGGCCGGTGGACAGCAGGTTCCACCGCACCGAGGTTGGATGAGACGACGCCGCTCGCACCGTTGGCGGAAACGCCGACGCATCGCCTGACCAGCCACTGCGGCAACAGAGGAGCGAGTTGCAACAATTTGAACCGTTCATTGGTCTGCTCGTGAGAGCGGATCAGCGCGTGCTTGGTGGCCGCCCGGATCTCGGTCAGGTCGGTCGCCGCGGGTGAGGGGTCGACCGTGAAGTCGACATTCGTGATGGCATTGGCGCGGGTATCGCCGGCGGTGCGCTCGCTGACGGGCAACGTCAAAGCGACCGAGCCGTCTGCGGCGATTCGCCCTACTCGCTGGGCGAGGAGGGCCGCCAATCCGGCGAGCAGGGTGTTGCTGGTGCCTCCGAGCGATTCTGCCCGGGCGTCCCACTCATCGGCATCGACGAAGATCGTCGCGGTTGGGAGATCGATCCGTTCGTCGGCCCGGCCGGACGGCGCTGGCGGCCGAGAAACCGGCGCCGCGGCTGATCCGGCACCGCCGCGGCGACGGTGGGCAAATCGCGTCGCGGCGACGATGGCACGGCCAATGCCGGGGATGTCGGCCGCGAATTGACGGGTGTCCTCCCCCACGGCGTGCCACCACCGGCGTGCCCCGGCAGCCGGCCAGCTGATCGGGTCGCGGCGCCCGATTGCCGCGTCCGCCAGTGCCTCGCACAGCCCGACGCCGTCGGTCAGGCAATGTGAGATGACGAAGCTCACGCCCGCGCCGCCGTCGGTGAACGGCAGCACGGCAAGATGCCATCCGGGTCCGTGCTCGGCATCGAGCGGGGTGTTGGCCTGCTCGCCCAGCCAGGCGTCGAATTCGTCGCGCGGGCGCGGCGTCGCGACGACCTCGAGGTCGGACTGACCGCTGGACGAGACCCAGCGATGGCGGCCGAACGGCAAGGGTGAGTGTTCGACGCGGCGGGATAACCGGCTGGCCGGCAGATGCCGATGGAACTGGTGCAGACCGTCGATGTCGACTGCGCGGCTGTATGTCCAGACGCACTGCAGCAGGTTGGTGGCTCCGGTGGCTCGCTCGCCGAGAAACACGGTCTGATCAAAAAGATCGAGTACGTTGCTCATTTCCAAGGTCCTGTCTTGTCCGTTGCCTACGCCGTCAGGTCGGCCAGCTCAATCGAATCCACTTGCACATCAACCGCATCCGCTGGTACGGGGCATGGCCAGCCTGTCGTGGCGGTGAGCGAGAAGTCGCACAGAACGCCTGAGAGGTCGCGCCACAGGCCGTCATTCGAGTTGGGACGGTCCGGTTGATACGCAAGGACCGAGACGAAAACCTGTCGGCCCACCCTTCCCGAGAGCAACGCCAAAACTCCGCCGGTGCGGTGCATTATCGCCTTGGTCACACCCGGGTAGAGAGACTTCATGGCGAAGGAGTCGGCGTCTGTGCCGTCTGGCCGGTGGGCGGCCGGGTCGACCGCACCGAGGTTAGATGACACGACGTTGGTCGTACCGCCGGTGGCCACGCCGACCAATCGCCTGACCACCCGCTGCGGCAGCACAGGAAGGAGGGGCAGCAGTGCCCATCGTTCGTCGGGCACCTCCCGGTGCCGGATCAGAGCTTGCTTGGTTGCGGCCCGGATCTCGCGCAGGTCCGTCGCCGCGTTCGCAGGGTCGACGGTGATGTCGACATTCGTGATGGCGTTGGCGCGGGTATCGTCGGCCGTGCGCTCGTTGACGGGTATCGACGGAGTCGCCATGCCGTCCGCGGTGACCCTTCCTACTTGCTGGGCAAGGCGGGCCGCCAATCCCGCGAGCAGGGTGTTGCTGGTCCCTCCGAGCGAGTGTGCACGGGTGTCCCACTCATCAGCATCGAGAAAAATCGTCGCCCTTGACAGAGTGACACGTTCGTCGGCTCCGGCGGCCGGCGCAGGTGGCGCGGTAGGTGGCGCCGCGGGAGATCCGGCACGCCCGCGATGGCGGTGGGCGAATTGTGCTGCGGCGACGACGGCGCGGCCGATGCCGGGGATGTCGCGCGCGGTTTGGCGGGCGTCCTCGTGCAGTGCTTGCCACTGCCGGCGTGACGCGGCAGCAGGCCAGTTGATCGGGTTTTGGCGCCCGGAAGCGGCTTCCGTCAACGCCTCGCACAGCCCGACGCCGTCGGTCAGGCAATGTGAGATGACCAAGCTCACCCCGGCGCCGCCGTCGGTGAACGGCAGCACCGCGAGATGCCATCCGGGTCCGTGCTCGGCATCCAGCGGGGTGTTGGCCTGCTCGCTGAGCCAAGAGTCGAATTCGTCGCGTGCGCTGGGCCTCTCGACGATCTCGAGGTCGGACAGACTGCTGGGCGAGACCCAGCGATGGCGGCCGAACGGCAAGGGTGAGCGTTCGATGCGACGAGATAACCGCCCCTGCCGGAGTTGGCGATGGAACCGCCGCACACCGTCGATGTCGATCGCATGGTTGTACACCCACACGCACTGCAACACGCAGGTGACTCCGGCCGCGCGCTCGAAGCTCAAGTAAGCCTGGTCGTACAGATCGAGTACGTTGCTCATTTTCGTAAGGTCCTTTTCGTGTCGCTTGGCTAGATGGTCGGGTCGCCTACTGCGCCCCCGCCGACTGGCTCAGAGCATGGCCAGCCCATGGTGGCGGTGAGCGAGAAGTCGCTCAGAACCCGCGAAACATGCTGTTGCAATTCGTCATTCGAGGTGAGACGACCCGGCTGATACGCGAGGATCGAGACGAAGACCTGCCTCTCCACGCATGCGGAGTGCACCACCATGAGTCCGCCGAGCTGCCGCGTCATCGTCTTGGTCAGGTCCGGGTAACGAGACAGCAGGGCAACGTGGTCGGCGTCTGTGCCGTCTGGCCGATTGACGGCCGGGGGGGCCGCACCGATGTTGGATGAGACAACCACGTTGGTCGCACCGCCGGTGGCCACGCCGACCATTCGCTTGATCATCCGCTGAGGCACCAGGGGAATGAGGGGCAGTAGTGTTTGCCGTTCGTCGGGCACCTCGCGGTGCCGGATCAGCGCTCGCTTGGTTGCGGCCCGGATCTCGCGCAGGTCCGTCGTGGCGGGTGCAGGGTCGACGGTGATGTCGACCATCGTGACGGCGTTGGCGCGGGTATCGTCGGCGGTTCGCTCGTTGACGGGTATCGCCAAGGCGACAGAGCCGTCTACGCCCACCCGTCCCACTCGTTGGGCCAGGCGGGCCGCCAATCCCGCGAGCAGCGTGTTGCTGGTCCCCCCGAGTGATTGCGCGCGGGCGTCCCACTCGTCGGCATCGAGAAAGAACGCTGCCGCTGGGAGCGTGACGAGTTCGTCGGCTCCGGCGATCGGCGCAGGCGCCGGGTTGGAGGCGCTGCCGTGGTGACGCCGAGCGGATCGTGCCGCGGCCGCTGCGGCGACCAGGGCTCGACGGATACCTGGGATATCGCGCGCGGTTTGGCGGGCGTCCTCGCGCAGGGCCCGCCACCGCGGGCGTGATCCGGCAGCGGGCAAGTTGATGGTGTGGTCATAGCCGCAAGCCGCTTCCACCAGCGCCAAGCACCCCCCGACACCGTCGGTGAGGCAATGCGTAACGACGAAGCTCACCCCGGCGCCGCCGTCGGTGAAGGGCAGCGTCGCGAGGTGCCATCCGGGTCCGTGCTCGGCATCCAGGCGGATGTTGGCCTGCTCGCCCAGCCAGGCGTCGAATTCCTCGCGGGGCCGAGGCGTCGCGATCTCGAGCTCGCGCTGATCGCGGGGCGCGACCCAGCGATGCCGGCCGAACGGCAAGGCTGAGCGTTCGATGCGACGAGCCAACCGCCCGTGCTGCAAGTGCTGATGGAACCGGCGCAGACCGTCGATGTCGACCGGGCGATTATACACCCAGACGCACTGACCGACTCCGGCCGCCTGCTCGAGGCGAAAGAAGGTCTGGTCGACCAAATCAAGTACGTTGCTCATCTTCTTAGGTCCTTTGTGTTAATTGGCTGGCTCAGGGCACGGCCAGCCGGTCGTGGCGGTGAGCGAGAATTCGCTCAGAACGCTCGAAATATGCTGTTGCAGTTCGTCGGTCGAGTTGGGACGGTCCGGCTGATACGCGACGACGGAGACGAAGACCCGGCCGTGGGCTTTTCCTGAGAGCAGGGACAGCAGCCCGCCGAGCTGGTGCATCATCGTCCTGGTCATGCGAGCACTCAGGGACCTCATGACGAAGCGGTCGGCCTCGGTGCCGTCTGGCCGGTTGACGGCCGGGTTGACCGCACCGATGTTGGATGAGCCCACGCTGGTCGCACTGTTGGTGGCCGCGCCGACCCATCGCTTGCCGAGCCGCTCCGGCACCAGGGGAACCAGGGGTAGCAGTGTCCACCGTTCGTCGGGCTCCTCCTGAGAGCGGATCAGCGCTTGCTTGATCGCACCCCGGATCTCGCTTAGGCCCGTCGTCGCGGGCGCAGGGTCGACCGTGAAGTCTGCATTCGTGATGGCGTTGGCGCGGGTGTCGCCAACGGTGCGCTGGTTGATGGCCATCGTCAGGGTGACTGAACCATCTGTGGCGACTCGTCCCACTCGCTGGGCGAGGCGGGCTGCCAGTGCCGCGAACAGCGTGTTGCTCGTCCCTCCGAGAGACTCTGCGCGGGCGTCCCACTTGTCAGCATCGACGAAGATCGTTGCCGTTGGGAACGTGACGCTTTCGTCGGCTCCGGCGGTCGGGGCAGGCGCCGGGCTGGCAGATTCGGCGCTGCCGTGGTGACGCCAGACGAATTGTGCGGCGGCGCCGGCGGCCCGGGCGATGCCGGGAATGTCGCTTACGGTTTGGCGGACGTCTTCGCGCAGGGCCCGCCACCGTGGACGGGATCCGGCAGCGGGCCAGGCGATCGGGTTGTCGTGGCCGCAAGCCGCGTCCGCCAACGCCTCGCACAACCCGACGGCGTCGGTGAGGCAATGTGAGGCGACCAAGCTGACCCCCCCGCCGCCGTCGGTGAAGGGAAGCGTCGCGAGGTGCCATCCGGGTCCATTCTCGGCATCCAAGGGGATGTTGGCCTGCTCGCCCAGCCAGCCATCGAATTCCCCACGCGGCCAAGGCTGCTCAATGATTTCGAGGTCGGACTCATCGCTGGCCGAGACCCAGCGATGGCGTCCGAACGGCAAGTGTGAGCGTTCGATGCGGCGGGATAACCGCCCCCGCTGCAGATGGTGATGAAACCGCCGCAGACCGTCGATGCCGACCGGGCGGTCATACACCCAGACACACTGAATCACGTTGGTGACTCCGGCCGCTCTCTCGACGCGAAAGAAGGTGTGGTCGACCAGATCGAGTACGTTGTTCATTTTCCCAAGATCCGTTTCTCGTCGCTGCCTAAGCTGTCAGGTCGTATATTTCGGACGAATTCGCTTGTTCTGCAAGGGCATCCACCCAGCCCGAGGTGTTCTTGACAGCGCGTGCGAACGCTTGGGTCAGCACTGCGATGTAGCGATGCACCGATCTATGCGCTTTCGCGTTATCCGGAAAGGAGATCGTCACCGTGGTTTTGTCGGCCTGTCGGTTGATCCACATGTTGATCCCGCCGTGCGAGAGGTTGTCGCCGTAGGTGCCGAAATTGGCCTGTTCAAACAGTGCGGCGACGGGTATTTTGCGGAAATCCAGGAAGGACACCATCATCGCCGGACGCGCGAGCTGCTTGATTCCCAGTTGATCCGGTGTCGCCAACTCCATTGCCCGGTCCATCGGCACGCGGGCAAGGTGCTTGGCTTCGTCGAATGATTTCTGCGCTGCCCGGGCCGCTTCGGCAAACGAGCCTTTGCCGATGGGCACGGTGACCGGAAACAGGCTGGCGAACCAACCCACAGTCATGGTGTCAATGCCCGATGTCCGAGTGTCGTACGGGGTGAATCCGCGATAGGTCTCCCTGCCGGTCAACGCGTGATCGGCCAGAGCTGCGCACGCCAGAACTCCGCCGCTGAACCGTGCACCGGCAGCACGGCAGGCGGTTTCGAAACACTCCGTCTCGGCGGCGTCCAACAACTCGACCGTCACAAAGTCGCCTTTGCCGCTGGCCCACTTGTCGCCGAGGGGCAGCGGGAAGCGCGGCCAGTCGCCGTCAGTGTCGCGCGCGAACTTCATCCAGTCCTTGATCTCCGCGGACGACGGGGTCAAGCTCGCCGCATGCTCGCGCTGGCGCACGGTGTAGTCGTGGTAGCTGCCGGCCGGCGGAAGCGTGGTGGGCCGCTGCCGATGCACGTCCTGCAGCAGGCATTGATACATCAGGTTGACGTCGAGGAAGATCAGGGCGGCGGACATGCCGTCGATGTGGAGATGGTCGACACTGGTGTAGAACGTGAAGTAGTCGGTGTGCTGCACGATACCGAATGTGAAGCAGTCCCACTCGAGCGTCTCCGGCGTCGTCGTCAAGGCGTGCGTGCGTATTTGTCGGGCGCTCATGTGTCCGAATTCCACAGGCACGAAGTCGATGACATCGGGGTTGTCGATCGTGCGTCGGACAATGACGTCGTTTTCGAATTCGAACCAATTGTGGTATGTGTCGTGACGACGGACATGCGTGGTGATTGCTGCCGTCATCGTCGCAATGTCACATACCCCGGGAATGTCCCACACCACGACCATTAGGCGGGGTTGCCGCCGGCCCATCGCCTTGCCTTCGTACGCGGTCCAGAGGTGTTGAGCCTGTTGATAACTCGGTGGTAGATCACTTCGCCACGCATTCCGAGCCGCTTCGCGTGCCGCGGGTGAGGCCGTCCAGGTGGTAACTGGACCGTTTGGCGGTTGCCATCGGTTGATGTGGCCCAATGCGACCATTTTCTCAATCCTTGTCTGTGCGAGGCCGACGTTGATCTACGCGGCGCGGGAGTGGCGGCACGACTGTCTGCGAATGACTTGTCGCGCTATCGAATTGGATGCGTCAGCGGTGACGCCCAGGCATCTAGCAGGCTTCCCGGGATGAGAGCGGTTGGCGCGAAATCGGTTTGGCGTGGTTGCACATGACACGGCGTCTCATTGCGCCTGTCCTGCCCCCACCGATGACGTCGACGATGGCGTTGCTGATTTCGTGCGGTGCCTCATCCAAGAGCATGTGGCTGGCGGCGGGCCGGTGCACCCGCACGGCCCCCGGGATACCGACGGCAAGGTCGTGGGCATGCGATGGCGGGGTGAGCCTGTCCGCGCCACCGCTGATGACCACTGTCGCGGCGGTGATGGAACTCAGAGTCTGATACTGGTCGTAGTCGCGTAAAGCGCGCAGAAAGCCGGCTTTCGTCGCAACCGGAGTGGCATTGATGGTCGCCACCGACATAGCCACGCGTACGTCCCAGCTCGCCGTACCGTATCCGCCAATTCTGACAAGGACCCCGCATGCCGGCCGGGCAAGGGCCCGGAAAGCGCGTTCTGCGGCGCGGGGCACATGCCGGGCCAGTTCATAGAGGACGTCTGTAGCGGGGGTAGCCAGAAGCCGGCCCAGGCCGCGCCCGGTGAGTTTGCCCGCCGCGGTGGCGACGAGGATAAGCCCATCGGGTTGGACCGGCCGCTGGTCGGCGGGTCGACCCAGGTAGGCCAGGGCCACCATGCCGCCCATGGAATGTCCGGCAAGGGTAAGCGGGCCTGCGACGCCGAGGGCTGCGAGCAGGTCGGCGAGATCGGCAGCGAGTCGATCGATGTGGTAGGTGTGCATCGGTGCAGCCGCAGAGTCGCCGTGGCCACGGTGGTCGTAGCTGATGATCCGGATGCTGTCGCCGTATTGATGGAGCAGGTGATCGATCGGGATGGTCCAGGAGCCTTTGGCCAAGCAGAGCCCGTGCAGCAGGACAACGGTATGGGCGGGATCGCGAGATCCGTACTCGCGCACTGACAATGACACGCCGTCGCTAGTTGTTACCGTCCGCGTGATGCCACCACTCTGAATTCTGGTGCGATCGCGGCGGTAGGTCAGTCTCATGAATGGGTGATGTTGTTGGGCCTGTTGAATCTGGCAGCCTGCCCAAGACAAGCGATCGCCGCCGTGTTCAGCGGCGGATGCGCTCCACGCATCGACCCCGGATTCGCGTGCATCGTGCAGCGCCGTTTCCGCCTCGTGGACGAGGCGCGCGGCTTCGTGTTCGGCGGATTCGTCCCCACCACCGTCGGTCGACGTCCATGCTGCGAGACTGGTCATTTCTTGCCCTCCTGCGAGATCCCCGGGACGTGGCGTCACCGTGTCAAGAACAGATTGGGCCGAAGCAGTCTCGATCACGATCCGGCAGGCATGCCAATTTGACTGGTGGTGCTGGCACCCCTACGCGGGCCGAGATGACAGCGTCAGGTGATCGCCTACGATTCCGAAGGGAATACCTTCCGGGCGGAAGCGTCGCAGACAGGAATTCCGGCAACCCAGTGCCCGTGTGGCGCGCGCCGGGTCCGGGGGTCACCGGCAAGGGCACGCCGGCCTGGATCATCTACGATGCGCAGGTATGACGGAGATCGTGCACGCGCGGTGACTTCATCAATCCTGCCTTTATGGCGCTGTCACGGCCAGGCTTCCAGCCGCCATCGAAGAATTCTTGTGCGCGAACGGGATTGCCCGCGCCATTGGTGAACACAAAGCCCGGCAAGGTGATGTCGATGACGTCCAGGGCGACGGGCGGCAGGCTGATAGTGCGTATAGATTTCTTAGTCTTCGGTGGACCGATCTCTGGCCGGTAATCACCGGAGTACTTCCAGGCCTTATTGATTCGACAGGTCTTGGCATCGAAGTCGATGTCAGCCGAGGTTAGCGCGGTAGCTTCCGAGAACCGCATGCCAGTAGTTACCAACCAGGTGGCCAGATTCTTCCAGCGTTCGCGCTCGATGTGGTCACGCACAAGGCGAAACTCGTCCGGGGTGAGAAACACCGTCTCCTCCACCCGGGTGTGTGGCAAGCGGCGACCCTGGCACGGGTTGGACGACAGCACTCCAGCCCTTACCGCGGTGTTCAAGGCGCCCGACAGAAACCCGTGCTTGTTGGCGATGGTCTTTCCGCTGCCACCGAGCTGCTTGACCCAGCGCGCGATCGTCGTCTCCGTCACCGCAGTTACCGGCATCGAGCCGAACACCCGGGTCGATATCGCGCACGACGTAGGTGCGGTAACGCCCGAGAGTCGCCGGCTGCACGCCGGTGAGGTTGTCGATGTGGGTGTAGAGCCACTCGGTGACCGACGGGACGTGACGCCCAATCTCGTCGAGCTCGATGATGCGCAGCGCCTCGTCGGAGCCGTGGTCTTGCAGCAGTGTCTTGAATCGTTCTGCTGCAGGCAGGTTCTCGAAGGTCAGCGAGCGCTGGCGGCCGTCCTGGCGCCACAGCACGCGATAGGTGTTTCCTAAACGGTTTTTTGGGCGTGGACGCTTGCCACAGCCCTCGATGTTACGTGATCTGTTGCGTCGATCCCGACGCAACTTTAAAAAGCCCATCTGAACTGCCCAAACTCAGTGGAGCTAAGGGGAATCGAACCCCTGACCTACTCGATGCGAACGAGTCGCGCTACCAACTGCGCCATAGCCCCTTGTACCGGATGCACAGGCTACCAGTACCGGTCTGCCACTGGAAAACCGAGCTACTGACCTGACGCCCGCGGCAGGTCATATGCCTGCGCCATGCTCGCGTATTCGAGGTGCTCGAAAGTCGGGTCCTCGTCGTCGATGTCCAGGACGACGGCACCCGGGCGGCGCAGCCGGGACGGGACGACGTCGAATTCCTCGTCCTGAGTGTTCTCCACGCCATGCCGCGAGCGCATCATCCGCTGAGCCCGACGGCGCCGCAGTTGCTCTTCGATCCGGGTCTGACGCCGAAGGTAGGCCAGGTACAGCACGGTCATTATGACAACCCCGCCGCACACCCACCACATGGTGGGCGTAAGCGAGAAGGCGGCGATGCCGGTGAACAGGATGGCCAAACCCATGGTGGACAGCATTCGGCTGCGGAACCGGTACTTGCGTTCGGCGGCAGCGATCGCGGCCTTGGACTCGTAGCGGTGCCGGCGCGTATCGGCCATCGACTCGGCCGTCTCGGGCTCGGCCTCCGCCGCTGCCTCCACGCCCGATGTGTCATCGACGTACTCGTAGTCGTACTCGGTGCCGTCCTCGGTTTCCTGCGAGGCTTCCGCTTCGGGAGCGGCCTCGGGAGCTTCCGTGGCGGCCTCGTCCGCAATTGCCTCGGTGGCGGCCTCGTCAACAAATGTTGACGGCTCCGGATCGAACTGTTCCGAGCCAGCCTCGTGCGCAACCGGCGCTTCTGGAACCGCCGCTTCCGCAACCGTGTCGTCGGCCAAGGGCTCCGGCGCGAAGTCCGCTTCCGCGATGGTCCGGATCGCCGCCGTCGGCGTGGCCACCGCGTCGAAAAGCGTTGGCTGACGGTCGGTTTCCGCGTCTGCAACACGACCCGCAACCTCAGCATCCGAGTCATCCACGTCCGAAACACCCGAGGAGCCGACCGGCAACGCACCGGAATCCATCTCGACAACCTCGACGTCGAGATATTTGGACTCCGCAACCACCTCGACCGGCTCAACAAGCACCACCGATCGTGGTGAGTCAGCTTCCGGGTCAGCCACCGGAATCGAGTCCGTCATCGCCTCACTCCGGGCGTAGTCGTGCTCGAATTCGGCGAGGTCGTCGTCCCGGCGCCAGTTGGGGTCGCTGTAGTGACCGGCAGCCGGGCCACTGCGGCGCCGCAGGCGGTTACCGCCGGTGTTCAACACTCGCGTTGCCAGCGCCACATCGCTCGTACGGCGGACGTTGTCGCGCTTGCTGATCAACATCGGTACAAGCACAAACAGCCACAACACAACGAGGGAGATCCACAGCAGGGACTGGGGGATGCTTGGCATGGTGCCGGCTCCTTTCCCCTCCAGATTAGGTCCGTGACCAGCGCATCCGAAGCCGACGCGCCAAGGTCAATTACACACCTGTAATTCATCACTTACAAGCACATCAGTCACACATGTCACATCTGCAACACGGACTCACTGCGATTTCGGCGCGGTATGTCACGCTGACCGTGACGGAAGGCGCCCAAATCGCTCAGACCCAGGCCGCGCGACCGTTCCTCACCAGAGCCGATGTCGCCGATGTGGCCATCTCCTCGATGGTCATGGCCACCAGTAGGTGGTCCCGCCACGCCCCGTCGACCTCCAGATAACGACGCAGCAGACCCTCTTCGCGAAAGCCCACGTGCGCCAATACGGCCCGACTCGCCCCATTCTCCGGGCGCACCGTCGCTTCGATCCGATGCAACCCCACCGGGCCGAATCCGTGGTCAACCCCGAGTGCCAAGGCGGCCGTCGCAATGCCACCGCCGTTGAACCTGCTGGCCACCCAATACCCGATCCAGGCCGACCGCAGCGCGCCATGCGTCACGTTGCCAATGGTCAACTGCCCGCAGAAGTTACCGTCGACCTCGATCACATAAGGCAGCATCCGCCCCTTACGCGCCTCGGCCCGTAGTCCGGAGCACAGCGACGGCCACGCTGAAACCGAGTGGCGCGCAGGCCAATCCATTTCACCAGCGGGTTCCCAGGGCTCCAGGTGGGATCGGTCGGCCAACCGGATCCGGCTCCACACCGCGCCGTCGCGCAGTCGCACCGGACGCAGTCGGACCACCCCGGCACGCACGCGAACCCGCCCAACCGACATCGGCCAACCCGGGTGCAAGGCACTCGAACGCAGCAGGTTCACGGCTCAGCCGCGCTGTGCAAGAAACGCGACATCGACCATCTCGCCGGTGCGAATCTGCTCGGCCTCCGACGGCACCATGACCAGGCAGTTCGCCTCGGCCAAGGTCGCCAACAGGTGCGATGCGCCCGGCGCTCCGCCAAGCGCTTGCACCAGATACTCGCCGGTGTCCTGGTCGCGCAAAAGCTGTCCGCGCAGAAAACCCTTGCGGCCCACCACCGATGAGATCGGTGACAGTGTGCGAGCCGGCACCACGCGCCGCATGGGCTGCCGCTTGCCCAATGACATCCGGATCAATGGCCGCACCATCACCTCGAATACCACCAATGCGCTGACCGGGTTGGCCGGCAGCAGAAACACCGGAACTCCGTCACGACCCAACTGGCCGAAACCCTGCACCGAGCCAGGATGCATCGCGATCCGGGCAACTTCCATCTCTCCCAGCTCGGACAGCACGGTTCGCACGCTCTCGGCCGCAGCCCCACCGACCGCACCGGCGATCACCACGATCTCGGCCCGGTTCAGCTGGCCTTCCACTACGTCACGCAGCGTCTTCGGGTCGGTGTCCACAATGCCGACGCGGTTCACCTCGGCGCCGGCGTCACGCCCCGCGGCGGCCAACGCATATGAGTTGACGTCGTACACCTGCCCATTGCCGGGAGTACGCGAGATGTCGACCAGTTCACCGCCAACAGAGATCACCGACAGTCGTGGCTGCGGATGCGCCAGCACCCGCTCGCGGCCCACCGCCGCCAGCAGCCCGACCTGCGCCGGGCCGATGATGGTCCCGGCCCGCACCGCGACATCCCCGGGTTGCACGTCATCGCCGGTGCGGCGGACATAGGCCCCGGAGCGCACACCACGCAAGACCCGGACCCGTGAGTCGCCACCGTCGGTCCAGCGCAGCGGGAGGACCGCATCGGCCAGCGTCGGCATCGGCGCACCGGTCTGCACCCGCGCTGCCTGGCGCGGCTGCAACCGGGTCGGGGTGCGCTCGCCGGCAGCTATCGCCGAGACGACCGGCAGGCTGATGGTGCTGGTGCCATCCGCATCCGCACCGAGCACATCGACGCTGCGCACCGCATAGCCGTCGATGGCGGCCTGATCAAAACCGGGCAATGGCCGCTCGGTAACCACCTCTTCGGCACACATCAGGCCCTGCGCTTCGGCAATCGCCACCCGCACCGGCCTGGGCGCTACCGCCGCAGCCGCAACCCGAGCCTGCTGCTCCTCAACCGAACGCACAGCTCGCCTTTCTGCATTATCCAGGCCGACGATACCGTCCACCCGGCTGCTACTCAGCGCTCGGCAAGACCCAATCGCTCGACCAACCACTGCCGCAATTCCGGGCCGTAGTCGTCACGTTCCAACGCAAAGTCAACCGCAGCCTTGAGGTAGCCGCCGGGATTTCCCAGGTCGTGTCGGGTGCCTCGGTGCACCACCACGTGCACCGGGTGGCCTTCTGCGATCAGCAGAGCGATGGCATCGGTCAGCTGGACTTCACCGCCGACCCCACGCTCGACCCGTCGCAACGCATCGAAGATCGCCCGGTCCAGGATGTAGCGGCCTGCCGCGGCGTACGGCGACGGTGCCTCTTCGGCCTTGGGCTTTTCCACCATGCCCTTGACCCGCAACACATCTGGGTTCAGGGCGTTGGCGACCTTCTCGACGTCGAACACGCCGTAGGCACTGATCTTGTGCGTGGGCACTTCGATGGCGCACAGCACGCTGCCGCCACGCCGAGCCCGGACCTTCGACATGGTCTCCAGCACGCCGGTCGGCAACACCAGGTCATCCGGCAGCAGCACCGCGATCGCGTCGTCACCAGGCGACAGCACCGACTCGACGCAGCCCACCGCATGCCCCAGTCCGAGCGGCTCGTCCTGCACCACCGACTCGACCTTGATCAGGCCGGGTGCCCGCCGCACCTTCTCCAACATCCCTAATTTGCCCCGGGCCTTGAGCTCGCCTTCAAGGATGAGGTCCTCGACAAAGTGCGCGACGACGCCATCCTTGCCCTCCGAGGTGATGATCACCAGTCGCTCTGCGCCTGCGTCTGCGGCTTCAGCGGCGACCAGCTCAATACCCGGGGTATCAACGACCGGCAACAGCTCCTTGGGCACAGTCTTGGTGGCGGGCAAAAAACGCGTGCCCAGACCGGCTGCCGGGACCACCGCAGTGCGCGGCATCGGCACGTGAGCCTGTGTCGTCATTGCTCACACGATAATGGCAATCGGCGGGGCACTTGCTGCCAAGGGGCAAATTAGGAGCAGACGCATCCAGCGAACTAACGACATCGACGGTTCAGGGTCGGTAGGTCGTACAGATGAGAACATGGACAAAGTGATGGCACGGTGCGCTACATGATGTCGGACGAGTCAAAACACGAGGTACGCAAGGCAATTCTGGCCAAGCGTCGCGCACTGTCGGTGGAGCAGCGGCAGCAGGCCGAAGAAGCGCTGGTCAACCATATTTCACAATTGCCGCAAATTGGCGGCACCATGTGTGCGTACGTACCGGTTGGCAGCGAGCCCGGGTCGCCGGCCATGCTTGATGTGCTGGTGGACCGCGGAGCGCGGGTTCTGCTACCGGTGACCACGCCCGAGGCGCCGTTGAGTTGGGGCGAATACCGCGCGGGCCAGCTGGTACCAGCCGCTTTCGGACTTCAGGAACCCGTCGGCCGGCGACTGCCTCCGGAGGCCATCGCCGAGGCCGGCGTCGTGCTGGTTCCCGCGCTGGCGGTCGATCGAACAGGCGTCCGGCTTGGGCGCGGCGCGGGTTTCTACGACCGATCGCTGCCTTTGGCTGCCCCCGACATCATGCTGGTGGCGGTCATTTACGACGACGAACTGCTACCGCAACTACCGGCCGAGCCGCACGACGTCCCGATGACACATGCCCTGGCCCCGGGGTCGGGGCTGGTCAGGCTGGCTACTCGTCGGGAATGACGAGCCCCACATAGCGGTTCTAGCACTTGAGACGATAGAGTGCTAAAAAGTTTGACCATCTTCGGAGGTTTACGTGCCGACCTATTCCTACGCGTGTACCGAGTGCGACAACCGGTTCGACGCGGTGCAGGCTTTCAGCGATGACGCGCTGACCACGTGCCCACAGTGCAACGGTCGGCTGCGCAAACTGTTCGGCTCGGTCGGCGTTGTGTTCAAAGGCAGCGGCTTCTACCGCACCGACAGCCGCGACTCGAAGAGTTCGAGCACCGCAGCTGCGCCGGCCAAGAGCGAGTCGTCGAGTTCCTCGAGCTCCTCGTCTGATTCGTCGTCAAGCTCCAGTAGCTCGAGCGCACCGGCTCCCGCCGCCGCTGCCGCATCCAGCTGAGTTATCCACAGGCCGGGTGTCGCCGGGCCTGTTTTTTACGCGCGTCATGCCTACCGTTGCCCCATGGAGGATTCACTTGACGCGCCGTTAATCGGTCGGTTCTTACACAAGCTGCGGCCTGACTGGACGCGCACGGCGACTGCCCGACGAGTGGCCGCGGGCGCACTGGTGGTGCTCGCCGCGGTACTCGCCTTCCGCCCTCAACCATCCGATGGCCGGGTCGCCGTGGTGATCGCCAAACACGACCTGACTCCGGGCATTGAACTTGCAGTTGACGATATTTTTCTCGAATCACGTTCTGCAACAAGCGTTCCCGATGGATCGGTGACCGACATCCAGAAGGCCGTCGGGGCCCGGCTGACCGGCCCGGCGCGCCGCGGCGAAGTGATCACAGACCTGCGCCTGCTCGGCTCCCGGTTGGCGCAATCCGCGACCGGACCTGACGCCCGCATTGTTCCGTTGCATCTGGCCGACGCCGCCTTACCCGATCTGCTGCGGCCCGGGGATGTGGTCGATGTACTGGCAGGCCCCGAGAATTCTGCGGTGGTGCAGCGAGACGCCGGGCCTGAGGTGATCGCCACCGACGCCGCGGTGATCCTGGTCTCCGAACGCGCCAAAGCCCTCGGGGCTGGCACCGATCGCATCGTTCTGGTGGCACTGCCCCGCATGAGTGCCACCGCCGTTGCCGGCGCCTCGCTGCACCGCCAGATCACCGTGACACTGCACTGATGCGTCTGACAAACCAGCAAATATCGATTCCGTTACCGGTGCGCATCTGTTGCAATCATCAGATATCTGAGTCCTGCGCACGACGACGGTGCGTCCTACCGTTCCATGGGTAACAGGTCAACTCGTATGGAGGAACTCATGCTCAAGGGCTTCAAGGAATTTCTCGCTCAAGGAAACATCGTCGACCTTGCCGTAGCAGTCGTCATCGGCGGCGCGTTCACCACCTTGGTCACCGCCTTTACCAACGGTGTGGTGAAACCATTGATCACCAGCATCGGCGCCGGCGGCAAGCATGCCTACGGCGTGCTGAAGATCCCGCTGCCCGGCAAGGACAACTTCATGGATCTGAACGATGTGTTGAGCGGTGCCATCAACTTCGCCTTGGTCGCTGCGGTGGTGTATTTCGTGATCGTGCTGCCCTACAGCAAGTTTCGCGCCGTCAAGGAAGACGCGGTAAAGGCAGAGATCAAGCTGCTCACCGAGATTCGTGATCTGCTCGACAACAAGGAACCGGTCGACGACACCGTCGACAACAAGTGATCTGACCGCAAAAAAACGGCCCTTGGAGCGTTCAGCTGCTCCGAGGGCCGTCTTCGTAGGTCCAACTGCTAGTTCATGTTCCAGGGTTCGCCGTAGGTGGTCACCGAGTCGCCGGCCTTGGAGATCAAGCGGGCGAACGGGCGCAGCAGCACCCCACCGGCAGCACCGGTCACCGTGCCATGCGCGTTGGACACCGCCACCGCCCCAGCCGGGCCCGAGACATCCACCGAGAACGTCGCGACCTCCTGGATACCCGGACCGTTGCCCAAGTCGGCAGAGATCGACACACCCGGGAACAGGTTCGGCGTAATGATCGAGTTGAACGGATTACCGCCATACCAGTTGGCATCGTCGAACAGGATGTTCGGCGTGGTGTAGCTGAAGTTGATGCCCACACCCAGCGACCACGGGAAGCCGATCTGGTAACCCAGCTCCAAGGTGCCGGCGAACTCGTCACAACCCGGGCCCGCACACTTGTACTTGGCCTTGCCCGAATGAAACCACTCACGCGTCAACCGGTTGCGGTCCAACGGAAACACACCGTTGAGGAACGTATCCCACTGCTGAACAGTCAACGTCCGATCCTGGCCGTCAACCAGACTCAACTCATTGTCCAGGCCCGCATGGGACGTACCCGCCCCCACGAAAAGCGCCGATACTGCTGCGATCAGCGCCACCAGCACTCGCGTGAATGCCTTCATGTTCTCCCTCTTGTGGAAATACTTCTCTGCGGTTTGAAGCTCGTGGTAGACGACGGGCGGCGTCGACAAGCCGCGCGGTTTGTCGACGCCGCCCCGATGCGTCTTCGGCGCCTAAGCATAGAGGCTCGGTGCCGCTGCTGTTAGACCTAGTTCATGTTCCAGGGCTCACCATAAGTCGTGACGCTATCACCGGCCTTGGAGATCAAGCGGGCGAACGGGCGCAGCAGCACCCCACCGGCAGCACCGGTCACCGTGCCATGCGCGTTGGACACCGCCACCGCCCCAGCCGGGCCCGAGACATCCACCGAGAACGTCGCGACCTCCTGGATACCCGGACCGTTGCCCAAGTCGGCAGAGATCGACACACCCGGGAACAGGTTCGGCGTAATGATCGAGTTGAACGGATTACCGCCATACCAGTTGGCATCGTCGAACAGGATGTTCGGCGTGGTGTAGCTGAAGTTGATGCCCACACCCAGCGACCACGGGAACCCGATCTGATAACCCAGCTCCAACGTGCCGGCGAACTCGTCACAACCCGGGCCCGCACACTTGTACTTGGCCTTGCCCGAATGAAACCACTCACGCGTCAACCGGTTGCGGTCCAACGGAAACACACCGTTGAGGAACGTATCCCACTGCTGAACAGTCAACGTCCGATCCTGGCCGTCAACCAGACTCAACTCATTGTCCAGGCCCGCATGGGACGTACCCGCCCCCACGAGAAGCGCCGATACTGCTGCGATCAGCGCCACCAGCACTCGCGTGAACGCCTTCATGTTCTCCCTAGCTCTGTAGGCGGTGACCGAGCCGTCCACCGCACAACCATTCACAAGTCAACTGACAGGGATTCACATGGTGCTCTTATCAGCTGCTCATTATTGACACGTGGAACATAACGGGGTGCGCACTACCGGGCAACGCGTACGTCAGCCCGGCTACCAAATATTCCCAAGCGGGCAGAGTTTGCTGGGAACTAATGACAAATTGCAACCGACATGGGACCTACCGTTACCCGACCGAGACCGTCTGTGCGTCTGCTACAGGCGTCTGACCGGCGCAATCTGCCGGATGGCCCGACACTTTATACGGCTCAGCGAAATACCGTGCTCAGCCGTGGTGCGGGGGCACGTTATCCCGTAGCCATCGGTCGCGACCCGTGTCTTCTTCTGATTGGCGGTCGTCGCGCTCATCGCTGGATGCTGCCGGTAAAGCATCACCGAATACCTTGTTAACTACGTGGCGCGGAGGTTTCGTTTCGCTCATCACACAGCCTCATTGCACGTGATTAAGATCACATTACTTGATGTCCCGATCAGTTTTGAGCTTACGCGGGCGCTGTTCCACCGCCGCCCCGGCGGCCGATTGGGTGAACCACTGAGCCGATCGGCTCAGATATCCAGACTGGAAAGCTGACCGATGATGTGTGCTGCCAGCGGACCAAGAGTGGCCATGCCGTCCCGCACGGACGCGCGCGAACCCGCGACGTTGACCACCAGCGTGCTGCCCGAGACGCCGGCCAGCCCACGGGACAAGCCCGCGTCAGAAATACCCGCGGCCAGTCCCGACGATCGCAACGCCTCGGCGATACCCAACAACTCGCGATCGAGAATGGTGCGCGTGGCCTCCGGCGTCACGTCGCGGGGTGTAACCCCGGTGCCGCCGACCGAAATCACCAGATCGACACCGCCGATCACTGCCGTGTTCAGCGCATTGCGAATCTCGACCTCGTCGGCCTCGACCACGACGACACCGTCGACCAGGAAACCCGCCTCGCCGAGCAACTCGGTGACCAACGGCCCGCTGTGATCCTCTTCCCCGTGCGCGGTGCGGTCGTCTACGACCACGACGAGCGCCCGGCCAACCAACTCCCCTGGCTGTTCCATGGATGTCACCGTATATCGCGGAACCCACACGGGTGGGCACCGGATGCCGCACAGCGCATCAACACCGTCATCGTGCGACCGATCGTCACTGCTGAGCCTTGCCCAGCGTGACCTGAACGGTCTGCGGCTTACCGGAGTTGTCCCGGTAGGTCAGCGTCACCCGGTCGCCCGGCGCCTTCGACCGCACAGCGGCCACCAGGGCGTCCGCGCTGCTGATAACCCGGTCGTCCACCTTGGTCACCACCACGCCACTGGGGAGGCCGGCCGCGGAGGCCGCACCACCACTGGTCACGTCGATGATCTTGGCACCGTCAATGGAGGCGTCGTTACCCACCTGAACGCCCAGCGACGCGTGGCTGGCGATGTGGTCCTGAGTCTTGATCAGTTCGTCGGCGATGCGCTTGGCTTGGTCGACCGGGATGGCAAAACCGAGTCCGATGGAACCGCTCTGTGACTGCCCGGAGTCACCACCGAGGGTCGCGATGGCCGAGTTGATGCCCACCAGTTCGCCATTCATGTTGACCAGCGCGCCACCGGAGTTACCCGGGTTGATGGCCGCATCGGTCTGGATGGCGTCCAGCACGGTGTTCTGGTTCTTCGCGTCACCGCCGGCCGCGACAGGGCGGTTCAGGGAGCTGATGATGCCCTCGGTAACAGTGCCCTGCAGGCCAAGCGGCGAACCGACGGCGACCACTCGCTGGCCCACCACCAGATTGGTCGATGAGCCCACAGTGATGGGCGACAGGTTTGAAACGCCCTGGGCGCGAACGACCGCGATATCGCTGCTGGGATCTGTACCGATGATGGTGAACGTCGTCGTACTGCCGTTGCTGAAAGTGACCTTGGTCTGTACCGGAGGCGCTCCCACAGGCACCTTCGCCGCGGCTACGACGTGATTGTTGGTCAGGATCAGGCCATCCGGGGTGAGGATGATGCCGGAGCCTTCTTCAGACTGACGCCCCATATCGGTTTCCAGCTTGACCACGCTGGGCACCACCTTGGCCGCAACCTGCTCAATGGAGCCGGCCGGGGCATTGACCGCAAGCCGGCCTGACGCGTTCCCTGACACCGTGGTGACAGCGGCCGGCTCATCGGGCCCGACCAGTCGCGCAACACCGCCGCCGATGCCCGCCGACACCACCGCGATAGCCAATGCACCGGCAATCAAAGCCCCGGTGCGCGAACGCTGCTGCGGACGTGGCGAGATGCCGTTGGGCGCAGAGCGGTAGGGGTCATATGGATGGGCGGCAAACTGCTGCCGCGCGTACTGACCGTTGTTGTAGTGGCCCGCGCTGTATGCACCAGTTCCGGTCTGGCCCGTTCGGTACGCACTTGTGCCATAAGGCCCGGCCTGTTGCCCCGCCGAATACTGACCCGAATACTGCCCAGCCTGATAAGTGCCTGTGGTCTGGGACCGCTGCTGGGTTGCATACCGCCAGTCATACGACTCCGCCCGCTGAGACGCACCGGGTGCCTGTGCTCCCTGGTAGGAATCAGCGCTCCGGCTCGGCTCGGGCTGCGGTGAATACCTCGGCTCGTTAGTCATAGCTGGTCGGCACTCTTCCTGTCATGCGGATCCGCTGCCACGGCAACGGACAATACGGTCCAACAGTTCCCGCTGGGGCTGAGAATCGACTTAGCGGACAATTAGGGAACACTAGGTCTCATCTGGTGTTCCGGGCTCTCCATTTTCCGTGGTCATGGCCGATACGTCCAATCCGGCGCGACGGTGTGTCTCCACTCCTGATGGGCGGCCGGGCAGCACCACATGAATAGCTGTCCCTGGCGGTGTCCCACCCGGGACTGCGTCCTCGATTCGCAGCGCGCCACCGTGTTTGAGCACGATCTGTTTAACGATCGCCAGCCCCAGACCCGACCCCGGCATCGCCCGCGCGGTCATCGACCGATAGAAGCGTTCGAAGACTAGCGCCCGCTCGCCGGGCGGGATCCCGGGCCCTTGATCAGCCACCACCAATTCGGCGTGCATAGGGTCGATGCGGCCGAGCCTGACGTACACGACGCCACCGACGGGGCTCCACTTGGCGGCGTTGTCGAGCAGGTTCAGCATGGCCCGCGACAGCCCGGCGCTGTCGCCGTAGACCTGCCAGCCAGCCACATCGACGTCGAAGTCGATATCGTTGCGGCGACGGCGAACTCGCTCCAGACTGCGATCAACAACCTCGGCGATCTCGACCGGCTCGTGGATGGTCACGCCGGCGTCGTCGCGGGTCAGGTCCACCAGGTCGCCCACCAAGGTGGACAGCTCCTCGATCTGGGCAATCACGTCAGAACGCAAGCCCGCCATCTCGTCTTCGGGGAACGGCGGTGCGTCCGGCGCTGTCGAAGCCATCAGGAGTTCGACGTTGGTCCGCAGCGACGTCAATGGTGTGCGCAACTCATGGCCGGCGTCGGACACCAGCCGCGCCTGCCGGTCCCGGGATTCCGCCAATGCCCGCAGCATCATGTTGAAAGCTTCTGTGAGCCTGGCCAATTCGTCATTGCCGTAGACCGGAATGGGGCGTAGATCATCGGTGCGCGCCACCCGTTCGGTAGCTTCAGTCAGCCTGGCCACCGGTCTCAGGCCGGTGCGGGCGACGGTCCCACCGGCGATCGCGGCAACCACCATGCCCAGGCCCCCGACGATCATCAAGATGGTGCCCAGGCGTTTGAGCACCTGACTGGTCGGCAACAGGTTCTTGGAGATCAACAGCGAGCTGCCGGACGGCAGGTGCACGGCAAGCACGCGCTGGTAGTTGGTGGTCCGCAGCGACATCAGCAGCTTTCCGGCGATGACGTCCTTCTCCGGAGCGCCCACAGGCAACGTCTCGCCCTGCTGATTTGCGGTGTAGATGGCACGGCCCGGAATCACGTACATCGCGTTGACGTCGGAGTACGCCGTACCCTCGATGGCCTTGCCCGGGTCAAGTGCCAGTGAGCCACTCTCGATCAGCAGTTGCGCACGGCTGTGCAATTGGTTGTCGATGTCACCGTAGAGCGCTTTGGATACCACCACGTACACCGCGACGGACATCAGCACGACGACCATCGCCACCATGGACATGGCCAGCAGCATCACGCGCCACTTCAGCGACACCGAACTGGCGTCGTGCAGCGCTGCGTCACCCTGAGCCGAGATGGTCGGAACGGGCACGGTCTTTTCAGACCTGTCGCTGCTGAACACCAGGCTTCTGGGCGTCATGCCGTCAAACATCAGGGAGGCGTCTCGCGCAACACATAGCCCACGCCGCGAACGGTGTGGATCAGGCGCGGCTCTCCCTCGGCTTCGGTCTTGCGACGCAGGTAGCCGACATAGACCTCAAGCGCGTTGCCCGACGTCGGAAAGTCGAAGCCCCACACTTCCTCGAGGATGCGGCTGCGGGTCAGCACCCGTCGCGGGTTGGCGATCAGCATCTCCAGCAGCGCAAACTCGGTCCGAGTCAGGCTGATCTGACGCTCGCCACGGGTGACCTCACGGGTCACCGGGTCCAGGCTCAGATCGGAAAAGGTCAGCGTGGCCGAATCGGCGCGGTCCTCCGGTCGGTTGCGGCGCAGCAGCGCACGCATCCGGGCCAGCAGTTCTTCGAGTGCAAAAGGCTTCGGCAGGTAGTCGTCAGCGCCGGCGTCCAAACCGGCCACCCGCTCGGACACAGAATCCCGAGCCGTCAGCACCAGCACCGGAAGGTCGTCCCCGGTACTGCGGAGTTGCCGACAGACTTCCAGGCCATCCAACCGGGGCATCATCACGTCGAGAACCACGGCATCGGGTCGATCGCTGGAGATACGTTCCAGCGCCTCGACGCCATCCTGGGCTAGATCGACGGAATAGCCGTTGAAGGACAAAGATCGACGCAGGGATTCGCGCACAGCGCGGTCATCGTCGACTACAAGAATGCGCACAGGCACAGTCTCACCCCACCATCTGAGAGTGGACTGAGAAGACGCGCCAGTCGGGCAGCAAAAAATCTGCCCGAAGCCAGGCTAGGTGCCTCAGGCGCGACGGTCGAGGTCGACCAGACCCAGGCGCGCAGCCTTGAGCAGGCGACGCGGCACCTTGCGCTGCTGACCTGCGACGTTCACGCTGACCAGACCGGTGGCCTCGGCCTTCCACTGCGCGCGCCGGCTACGGGTGTTCGCGCGCGACATTCTGCGCTTGGGCACAGCCATGACGTGCATCTCCTTGCTAGATGGTGTTGCTTGCTGGTCAGCCGCGCCACAAACGAACAAGGCGAGCGGCAGCGATTGCATCTCAGGATAGCGGTTGACCTGCGTACCCTCCAAAACGCCGCCCTCACCGGGCAACACTGCACCCAGAGCCCTTGACGCGAGACCGCTAGTAACGACTAACCTCCCTACCGGTTGGTTGAACGACGGGAGTGTGTGTGACATCACCGGCAATCCGGGTCGGTAATTGCTCGGGTTTCTACGGCGACCGACTGTCGGCAATGCACGAAATGCTGGCAGGCGGCGAGCTGGACTATCTCACCGGCGACTATCTCGCCGAGCTGACCATGCTGATCTTGGCCCGCGACCGAGCCCGAAACACCGAGCTCGGATACGCCAAGACCTTTCTCAAGCAGCTGGAGCAGTCCCTGGGCCTGGCGCTGGATAAAGGCGTGAAGATCGTGGCGAACGCAGGCGGGCTGAATCCCGCCGGTCTGGCGACCGCGGTGCGTGCACTGGCCGAGCGGCTGGGGCTGACGGTGCAGGTTGCCCATGTCGAGGGCGACGACTTGGTGGGCCGCGCCGACGAGCTCGGTTTCGGGTCGGTGCTGTCGGCCAATGCTTATCTGGGCGCCTGGGGCGTTGTGGACTGCCTGCGGTCCGGGGCGGACGTCGTGGTAACCGGCCGGGTCACCGACGCCTCGGTGATCGTCGGACCGGCCGCGGCTCACTTCGGCTGGACCCGCACCGACTATGACGTGCTGGCCGGAGCAGTCGCCGCGGGCCACGTCATCGAGTGCGGCACCCAGGCCACCGGCGGCAACTTCTCCTTCTTCACCGAGATCCCCGATCTGATGCGGCCCGGGTTCCCGTTGGCGGAAATTCGCGCCGACGGCTCGTCTGTGATCACCAAGCACGCCGGCACCGGCGGCGCGGTGACCGTCGACACCGTCACCGCCCAGCTGCTGTACGAGATCACCGGCGCGCGCTACGCCAATCCCGACGTCACACTGCGGGTCGACTCCCTTCAATTGACCGACGATGGCCCCGACCGCGTACTGATCTCCGGCGTCCGCGGCGAGGCTCCCCCGCCCACCTTGAAGGTGTCGCTGAACAGCATCGGCGGATTCCGCAACTCGGCGGCATTCGTCCTGACCGGGCTGGACATCGAGGCGAAAGCGTCGCTGTTGCAGCGACAACTGGAAGCCAACATGACGGTCAAGCCGGCCGAATTGCAGTGGACGCTGGCCCGCACCGACCACGCCGACGCTCCGACCGAGGAGACCGCCAGCGCACTGCTGCACTGCACCGTCCGCGACCCCGACCCGGCCAAGGTCGGACGGCAATTCTCCTCGGCTGCAGTCGAACTCGCGCTGGCCAGCTACCCGGGGTTCACAACCACCGCACCGCCCGGGGAAGGCCAGGTATACGGCACATTCAAGCCCGGCTACGTCGATGCCACGCTGGTCCCACATGTCGCGGTGCGCAGCGACGGCACCCGGATCGACATCGCGCCGTCCGCCGAAACGTTGGCACTCGACGTGGTTCCGGAGCCTGAGCTACCGACACCACTGCCGACCGGCACGGCGCGTCGTGTTCCGCTGGGCACCATCGCTGGTTCCCGCAGCGGTGACAAGGGTGGCTCGGCTAATGTGGGCCTCTGGGTGCGTGCCGCCGGGGCGAGCGAAGCGACGGGAACAGCCGATGACCAATGGCGTTGGCTGGCACGTACATTGACCGTCGACAAGCTCCGCGAACTCCTGCCGGAGGCCGCCAACCTGCCGGTCAGTCGGCATCTGCTGCCGAACCTGCGCGCCGTCAACTTCGTCATCGAGGACATCCTCGGCGAAGGCGTCGCCTACCAGGCCCGTTTCGACCCACAGGCCAAAGGCCTTGGGGAATGGCTACGTTCGCGCTACATCGATATTCCTGAGGAGTTACTTTCGTGACCATCTGGACCACACCCGAACGTGACGCGCTACGAAAGACCGTGCGCGCCTTCGCCGAACGGGAAATCCTGCCCCACGTCGACGAGTGGGAACGCAGCGGCGACCTACCGCGTTCACTGCATCGCGCTGCCGGCGACGCCGGTCTGCTCGGCGCTCAGGCGCCGGAATCGGTCGGTGGTGGCGGCGGGGACGGCGCCGACGCAGTGATCGTCTGCGAGGAGCTGCACTACGCCGGCGTACCCGGCGGCGTGTTCGCCTCCCTGTTCACCTGCGGCATCTCCACGCCACACATGATCGCTGCGGGCGATCAGCGGTTGATCGACACCTACGTCCGTCCGACGTTGCAGGGCAACATGATCGGCTCGCTGGCCATCACCGAACCCGGCGGCGGCTCAGACGTCGGGCACCTGACAACCCGCGCGGACCGCGACGGTGACCACTACGTCATCAACGGCGCCAAGACCTACATCACCTCCGGCGTACGCGCCGACTATGTGGTGACTGCGGTGCGCACCGGTGGACCGGGTGCGGCTGGGGTGTCGCTCATCGTCGTGGACCGGGATACCCCTGGTTTCCAAGTCAGCCGCAAGCTGGAGAAGATGGGCTGGCGCTCGTCGGATACCGCGGAACTGTCCTACGTCGACGTCCGGGTGCCGGCCGCCAACCTGGTCGGTCCGGAGAACTCCGGCTTCCTGCAGATCGCCGGGGCTTTCGTTTCAGAGCGCGTCGGCCTTGCCGCCCAGGCATATTCGAGTGCGCAGCGGTGTCTCGACCTCACGGTGCAGTGGTGCCGAGATCGGGAAACCTTCGGCCGGCCGTTGATCTCACGGCAGTCCGTGCAGAACACCCTCGCCGAAATGGCCCGCCGCATCGACGTGGCCCGGATCTATACCCGGCATGTCGTCGAGCGTCAGCTGGCCGGTGAGACGAACCTGATCGCTGAGGTGTGCTTCGCCAAGAACACTGCGGTGGAGGCCGGCGAGTGGGTGGCCAACGCGGCCGTGCAGTTGTTCGGCGGGATGGGCTACATGGCCGAGTCCGAGGTCGAACGTCAGTACCGAGACATGCGCATAATCGGCATCGGCGGCGGCACCACCGAGATTCTGACCTCGCTGGCCGCCAAGGCATTGGGGTTCCAGTCATGACCAAGTTGAAGTCCACCCTCGATCCGCGTTCGGCGGCCTACACCGAGGCAGCCGACGCCATGACGGCCAAACTCGACGAACTCGCCACCGAGCACGCCAAGGCGCTGGCCGGCGGCGGCGCGAAATACGTTGACCGCCATCACGCTCGGGGCAAACTGACCCCCCGTGAACGCATCGAGCTGCTGGTCGACCCGGACTCGCCGTTCCTCGAGCTGAGCCCGCTTGCCGCCTGGGGCAGCGACTTCGTCGTCGGCGCCAGCCTGGTCACCGGTATCGGCGTAGTGGAGGGCGTCGAGTGCCTGATCGTGGCCAACGACCCCACCGTCAAGGGCGGGACCAGCAACCCGTGGACGCTGAAAAAGATGCTGCGCGCCAATCAGATTGCCCGGGAGAACCGGTTACCGGTGATCTCGATGGTCGAGTCGGGCGGCGCTGATCTGCCCACCCAGAAGGAGATCTTCATCCCGGGTGGGGCGATGTTCCGCGACCTGACCCGACTGTCCGCGGCAGGTATCCCGACCATCGCGCTGGTGTTCGGCAACTCCACCGCCGGCGGCGCGTACATCCCCGGTATGTCCGATCACGTGGTGATGATCAAGGAACGCTCCAAGGTGTTCCTTGCGGGGCCGCCGCTGGTCAAGATGGCCACCGGAGAGGAGTCCGACGACGAAGCGCTCGGTGGCGCAGAAATGCATTCCCGCACTTCGGGTCTGGGTGACTATCTGGCGCAGGACGAACTTGATGCCATCCGAATCGGTCGACGCATCGTGGCCCGGCTGAACTGGCGCAAGCAGGGCCCGACTCCGGCGCCGGTCGTCGAGCCGCTGTTCCCCGAGGAGGAACTGCTCGGCATCGTTGGTGCGGACCTTCGCATCCCGTTCGACCCGCGGGACGTGATCGCCCGAATCGTGGACGGCTCGGATTTCGATGAATTCAAGCCGGTCTACGGCTCATCGCTGGTGACTGGCTGGGCCACGCTGTGGGGGTACCCGGTCGGCATCCTGGCCAACGCCCGTGGCGTGCTCTTCAGCGAAGAGTCTCAGAAGGCCACCCAGTTCATCCAGCTGGCCAACCGGTCCAACACGCCGTTGTTGTTCCTGCACAACACAACCGGCTACATGGTGGGCAAGGCCTACGAGGAAGGCGGGATGATCAAGCACGGCTCGATGATGATCAACGCCGTATCCAACTCCACGGTGCCCCACATCTCGCTGTTGATCGGCGCCTCGTACGGCGCCGGCCACTACGGCATGTGTGGACGCGCCTACGACCCGCGCTTCCTGTTCGCCTGGCCCAGTTCGAAATCCGCGGTGATGGGCGGCACCCAACTCGCCGGTGTGCTCTCGATCGTCAATAGGGCGGCCACCGAGGCTCGGGGCGGGCAGGTTGACGAGGCGGCCGATGCCGCGCTGCGGGCAGCGGTGGAGGCTCAGATCGAGACCGAGTCACTGCCGATGTTCCTGTCCGGCCGGCTTTACGACGACGGCGTCATCGACCCCCGCGATACCCGAACGGTGTTGGGAATGTGCTTGTCCGCCATTGCCAATGCCCCGATCGAGGGGACGTCGAACTTCGGCGTCTTCCGGATGTGACCATGAGCATTTCTACCGCCGAACGTGAGTTTGGAGTACCCCGATGATTCAGAAAGTACTGGTGGCCAACCGGGCCGAGATCGCCCGACGGGTATTCGCCACCTGCCGTCGACTCGGTATCGGCACCGTCGCGGTGTACACCGACCCCGACGCAGAGTCGCCGCACGTTGCCGAGGCCGACGCCCGGGTCCGCCTGGAAGGCCGCAACGGCTACCTCGACACCGGCCAGCTGATTGCCGCCGCTCGGGCCTCCGGCGCCGACGCGGTCCACCCCGGCTACGGATTCCTTTCGGAGAATCCGGATTTCGCGGCAGCGGTGCTCGATGCCGGGCTGACCTGGATCGGTCCCCCGGTCAAGGCCGTGCAGGCGATGGGCTCCAAGATCGAAGCCAAGAAGCTGATGGCCGCGGCAGGCGTGCCGGTCCTGACCGAACTTCAGCCGGACACCGTCACCGCCGACCAGTTGCCGGTGCTGATCAAGGCGTCGGCCGGTGGCGGTGGTCGTGGCATGCGGATCGTCCGCGAATTGTCGGCGCTGCCAGCCGAAGTCGCCGCCGCGCAGCGTGAGGCTCAGTCCGCCTTCGGCGACCCGACGGTCTTCTGCGAGCGCTACCTGGCCAGCGGTCACCACATCGAAGTACAGGTGATGGCCGACCAGCACGGCACCGTGTGGGCCGTCGGCGAGCGGGAGTGCTCGATCCAGCGGCGACACCAGAAGGTTATCGAGGAGGCGCCGTCACCACTCGTCGAACGCACTGACGGCATGCGGGCCAAGCTGTTCGAAGCCGCGCGTTTGGCCGCCTCCGCGATCGGTTACACCGGTGCGGGCACCGTTGAGTTCATGGCCGACGAGCGGGGTGACTTCTTCTTCCTGGAGATGAACACCCGTCTGCAGGTCGAGCACCCGGTCACCGAGGAAACCACCGGATTGGACCTGGTCGAACTGCAGATAAGCGTCGCCGACGCCAACGCATTGGCTCCGGAACCACCTGCTACCCAGGGATATTCAATCGAGGCCCGGCTGTACGCCGAGGACCCGGCGAAGAACTGGCAACCGCAGGCCGGTGCCGTGCATCGGTTCGAGGTACCCAGCGCCGGTACCGAGTTCAGCCTGCTCGGCCGCGCCGGCACCCGCGTCGACACCGGCATCGTGGACGGCTCGGTGGTGTCGGTGTTCTACGACCCGATGCTGGCCAAGGTGATCTCATTCGCGCCGACCCGACAGCGGGCCGCGGCAATTCTCGCCGACTCGTTGGCGCGCACCAAGATTCACGGCATCCGCACCAATCGCGACTTGCTGGTGAACGTGCTGCGGCACCAAGCCTTTCTGGACGGAGCCACCGACACGGCGTTCTTCGACACCCACGGCCTGGCCGAACTCGCCGGCCCGGCCGACACTGATACGGCGCTGGCCGCGCTGGCCGCAGCGCTGGCCGACGCCGCACACAACCGCAGCAACGCAACCATTTCCGCGGCGGCACCCAGCGGCTGGCGTAACCTTGCGTCGGGGTACCAGACCCGCGCCTACCGGGATGTATCCGACACCGATCATCAGGTCCGGTACCGGTACACCCGCACGGGTGTGGAGTTGCCCGACCACGATGGCGTGACGGTGGTCAGAGCCGCCGCAGACCGCGTGGTGCTGTCGATCGACGGAGTTGAGCGCAGCTACGACGTCGCTCGTTACGGGGACGACGTGTTCATCGACTCCCCCTTGGGCGCAACACATCTGGTTCTCCAGCCCCGGTTCCCCGACCCCGATTCCGGCGTCGCGAAGGGGTCACTCCTGGCACCCATGCCGGGCTCGGTGGTCCGGGTGGGAGCGGCCGTCGGCGACGCTGTCAAAGCCGGTCAGCCGTTGATCTGGCTGGAGGCCATGAAGATGGAACACACAATCGCCGCACCGGAAGCCGGTGTGCTGACCGAACTCAATGTCCAACCCGGCCAACAGGTCGACGTCGGCGCCATCCTGGCCCTCGTAGCAGTACCCGAAGGAGAATGAGCATGTCTTTCATCGAATCCGAAGAGCGCAAGGCGCTACGCGAGGCGGTCGCCGCAATGGCCGCCAACTACGGGCAGGACTACTACCTGGAGAAGGCCCGCGCAGGCCAGTACACCGACGAATTGTGGTCAGAGGCAGGCAAACTCGGCTTCCTCGGCGTCAACATGCCCGAGGAGTACGGCGGCGGCGGCGCCGGCATGTACGAACTGAGCCTGATCATGGAGGAGATGGCCGCGGGTGGCTGTCCACTGCTGATGATGGTGGTCTCGTCGGCCATCAACGGCACCATCATTTCCAAGTACGGCACCGAGGAACAGAAGAAGCGCTGGGTTCCGGGTCTGGCGGACGGCTCCTTGACCATGGCGTTCGCGATCACCGAGCCGGATGCCGGCTCCAACAGCCATCGCATCACCACAACCGCACGCCGCGACGGCAGCGACTGGATCCTCTCTGGCCAAAAGGTGTTCATCTCGGGCATCGACCAGGCGGACGCGGTGCTGGTCGTCGGGCGCACTGAGGACCACAAGACCGGCAACCTCAAGCCCGCGTTGTTCGTGGTGCCCACCGATGCCAAGGGCTTGTCCTGGACCAAGATCGAGATGGAGATCATCAGCCCGGAAAGCCAGTTCCAGGTGTTCCTCGATGAGGTTCGGGTGCCCTCGGACGCCCTGGTGGGCTCCGAAGACGCCGCAATCGCACAGCTTTTCGCCGGTCTGAACCCCGAACGCATCATCGGTGCCGCCATGGCGGTCGGCTGGGGCCGCTTTGCCATCCGCAAGGCCGCCGACTACCTCAAGACCCGGCAGGTCTGGAAGGTGCCGATCGGCGCGCACCAGGGCCTGTCACACCCGCTGGCACAGATCCACGTCGAGGTCGAGCTGGCCAAGCTGATGATGCAGAAGGCCGCCACCCTCTACGACGCCGGAGATGACTTCGGTGCCGCCGAGGCGGCCAACATGGCCAAATACGCCGCCGGTGAAGCATCGGTGCGGGCGGTCGATCAGGCGGTGCAGTCACTCGGCGGCAACGGCTTGACCAAGGAGTACGGCATCGCCGCCGCGGTCACCCAGTCACGGTTGGGCCGGATTGCCCCGGTCAGTCGCGAGATGATCCTGAACTTCGTGGCGCAGACCTCGCTGGGCCTCCCCCGGTCGTACTGATGAGCGCCTGCGCGAAGATTAGACGGTACTGATCGAAGAGGAGAGGGCACTGATGAGCGCGCTGGTCCACTACACGGTCGACGGAAATGTCGCCAGGCTGACGCTGGATTCGCCGCACAACCGCAACGCGATTTCGACCGCCTTGGTCGATCAGCTCCGTCAGGGTCTGGCCGATGCGGCCGACGATCCGGGCGTGCGGGTGGTGGTCCTTGGGCACACCGGAGGCACGTTCTGCGCCGGCGCGGATTTGACTGAGGCCGCCGGCCGGGACCCGGGCGATCTGGCGGTCGCTCGGGCTCAGGAGGCGACGACGCTTCTGCGCTCGATCCTGGAGCTGCCGGTGCCGGTGATCGCCGCCGTCGACGGCCACGTGCGGGCCGGCGGTATGGGGTTGATCGGCGCCTGCGATCTGGTGGTTGCCGGCACCGCCAGCACGTTCGCTCTGACCGAGGCACGCATCGGTGTCGCGCCGTCGATCATCTCGCTGACCCTGCTACCCAAGATGACCGCGCGCGCCGCGGGTCGGTACTTCGTCACCGGGGAGAAGTTCGACGCCGCTGAGGCCGCGCGGATCGGGTTGGTCACCATCGCGACCGATGACGTCACCGGCGTTGTGAATGCCCTGGCCGCAGAGATCGGCAAAGGTTCGCCGCAGGGTCTGGCAACCTCCAAGGCCTTGACCACAACTGCCATCCTCGATGACTTCGACCGACACGCCCGAGCGCTCGCCGAACAATCTGCTCGGCTGTTCGTGTCCGACGAGGCCCGCGAAGGGATGATGGCCTTCCTGCAGAAACGGTCGCCGAACTGGGTCGGATGACGCTGATTGGGCGGCCGGCCGATGCATCAAGGCGGCGACAGTTCTGTCAACGGTCTTGCATGTGGAGTCGTTCGTCGTAGGCTCGTCTTGATGAGCACCCCTGGTTCGCGCGGTAACCGCATGCGCGCCGCCGATACCGATCGCATGCAGACAGCTCATTTGCTCAGTGATGCGGCGGCTACCGGACGGCTGCCGATGTCCGAGTACGAAGATCGGCTGAGCCGGGCCTATTCTGCCGAGACCTACGAAGAGTTGTCGGAGCTCAGTGCCGACCTGCCGTACATCTCGACCGCGCCGATGAAGGCCGGCGGCAAGTGTCACCCCGCGCCGTCGACAGTATTGCTGGCCATCATGAGCGGCTTCGAGCGGCGCGGGCGCTGGAACGTGCCCAAGCGGTTGACATCGTTCGCTTTGCTCGGCGGCGGTGTGATCGATCTGCGCTACGCCGACTTCACCTCGCCCGAGGTGGAAATCAATTCGTACTCGATCTTCGGTGGGCAGACCATCCTGCTGCCGCCCGAGGTCAATGTCGACGCGCACGGCATAGGCGTGATGGGTGCGTTCGACCATCTGGGAAAGCAGGGCACTCCCGGTGCCCCGCATGTCACCATCCGCGGCTTCTCGTTGTGGGGCAGCGTCGGCATCAAGCGCAAGAACCGCAAGCGCCCATGACTCTGCTGTAGGTCCGCTTGGAATTGGCTTCAAGTGGGCAAGATCAAAGCCTGTACATAGGCTTGCCGTCCACCATGACGCAATGGCGACGCAATCCCCGGAGTGGATGGCCGCGGCCCGGGTGCTGCGCCGGACCGGGTTCGGTACCACCGGTTCCTCCGTCGACGCGGCTTTAGCGCAGCTGGACTACCTGGCGGCAGCACTCAACAGCGATCCGGAAACGGACCCCGGAACCACGCTGACCCCGATTCCGCTGCTGCCGGCGCCCACCGCAGTCGGTAAGCGAGCGACCGTCGCCGCCCGCAAGGCCTACAACAAGACGCTCAACGAACAGATGCACGTCCTGTCGACCTGGTGGTTGGACCGCATGGTGTCGGTGCAACAGCCCCTTCACGAGAAGCTCACGCTGCTGTGGCACAACCACTTCGCCACCTCGGCCGCCAAGGTGCGCCAGGCCGCCACGATGGGTGCGCAGAACCAGAAGCTCCGCGCCGGTGTGCTGGGCGACTTTCGGTCGTTGGCCTACGCGATGCTCACCGATCCGGCCATGCTGCGGTGGCTCGATGGTCAACAGAACACCAAGAAGGCCGCGAACGAAAACCTGTCGCGAGAATTCATGGAACTGTTCGCACTGGGACATGGCAACGGCTACACCGAATCTGATGTCCGGGAGGGAGCCCGGGCGTTGACCGGTTGGGTGATCGCCAAGGATGGCCAGGCCACCCTGGTGGCCAAGCGGCACGATACCGGCTCCAAGACGCTTTTGGGAGTCACCGGACCGCTCGACGCCCAGTCCTTCTGTGACACCGTCCTGGCCCGTCCGGAGTCGTCGACCTTTGTCGCACAACGTCTTTGGCAACAGCTGGCGTCCGACAACCCGCCATCACCCGATGCGTTGTCCCGCCTCATCGGTGCGTACGGACCGGGCCAGGATCTGAAAGCCCTGACGTCAGCCGTCCTGACCGATCCGGAGTTCGCTTCGCAGCCTTCGTCGTTGGTGAACACGCCGGTCGAATGGATGGTCGGTCTGCTTCGCTCGCTCAAGGTGCCGGTCACCCCGGAGAACCACGCGGTGATCGATCAGAGTCTGAAAATCCTTGGGCAGCAACCGTTCTATCCACCCGACGTGGGTGGCTGGCCGCGCGGCCAGGCCTGGCTGTCGACTGCCAGCGCCGGTGTGCGGTTACGGGCGGCCACCGCCCTGGCCCGCAAAGGTGATGTCTCGTCGGTGGCCGATGTCGCTCCGTCGGACCGCATCGACGCGGCGGGCTATCTGTTGGGCATCGGATCATGGACCGACCGGAGCGCAGCGGCCTTGCGCCCCTTGGTCAATCGTCCAACGGAACTGGTCGCTGCGGCGGCCAACACCCCAGAGAACCTCACTTCCTAGGACGACGCATGGTCGAGATGAATCGCCGCAGGTTTCTGTTCGCCAGCACTGGGTTGACCGCCGCCGGACTGTTGGCGGGTGGCGTCTTTGGGCTGCCAGAGTTGATGCAGGCAGCCCGGGACCGGCCCCTGGCTGCAGGCTCGGGGATCCTGGTACTGGTGACGATGTACGGGGGCAACGACGGCATCAACTCGCTGATCCCCTACGCCGACCCGGCCTATCACCAGGCCCGTCCCGAATTGGCCTATGCAGCATCGGATGTGCTGCACCTGGATTCCCAACTCGGGTTGAATCCGGGAATGCGCGGCCTGGCCGGGCTTTGGCAGAAAAAACAACTCGCCATCGTCCGCGGGGTTGGTTATCCCAAGCCCGACCACAGCCATTTTCGGTCTATGGACATCTGGCAGACCGCCTCGCCGGAGGAGCCGGTTTCCACCGGTTGGATCGGGCGATGGCTCGACGCGACCGGCGACGATCCACTGCGCGCGGTCAACATCGGCACCGTGCTACCGCCGCTGGCAGTAGGCGAAAAAGTCACTGCAGCAGCGCTTTCAGTCAAGGGCGATAGCACCGTCAAGTCCTTCGCCGAAACCATCGACTCGCTGGGCACCGCTGATCCGCAGGACACCCCGGCCATGGCAATGGTGCGCGGGTCGTACCGCTCTGCCCAGACAGCCGATGCGGCGTTACAACCAGCGACCCAGCAACCCGTGGTGAGGCCCGCACACCAGCAGGCCAAGGCCGCCAGTGGGTTGGCCGAACAACTCGAGGTGGTAGCCCGGTGCATCAAGGCGGGAGTGCCGACGCAGGTGTACACCGTGAGCCTGGGTGGATTCGACACCCATGCCAACGAACGGGGCACGCAGCAACGACTCCTTGGCCAACTCGATGCCGCGGTCACCGGCTTTCTGCAGCAGATGTCATCCGACCCACGCGGTAAAAACCTTGTGCTGATGACCTATTCAGAGTTCGGCCGCAGGGTTAGGGCCAACGCGTCACAGGGCACCGACCACGGCACCGCAGGACCCATGTTCATCGCCGGCCTGCCCGTCAAGGGCGGGTTCTATGGCGACGAGCCGTCACTGACCGACCTGGACAACGGAGACCTCAAGGTCACCACGGACTTTCGCGATGTCTACCACGAAGTACTGGCGTGCACGCTCGGTGCCGACCCCGCACCGATCGTCGGCTCCAACCGCAAAGAAGTCGGCTTCCTCTAGCGGCGGCGACGACGGGAGCGCAGGTAGTCACCGACCACCGCGGCACCCAGCCCATCCAGCTCCGGCACCACCACCCGGCCTTCGACACGACGCGCCACCTGGTCGATGAACCGCGCCAGCCCGGGGTCGCTACCCAGCCGGAAGATGGTGATCTGTGCGCCCATTCGAGCCACCTCGTCGAAGCTGCGCACGGTGAAAGCGATGGTGCGCGGATGCGGTGGGTAGTCGAAGAAGGTCTCGGTGCCTTCTCGGTACTGCTCCAGGTGCGCCGTCGGTTCACCGTCGGTGACCACCAAAATCACCGGCTGCGCATTCGGATGCCGACGTAGGTGCCGCGCGGCCAGCAGCAGTGCGTGGTGCAGATTGGTGCCCTGCTCGTAGACACCTTCCAGGCCGGTCAACTCCGCCGCACTCACCGTCCGAGCATGCCGGCCAAAAGCGATGATCTCCAACGCATCCGACCGGAATCTGGTACTCACCAGGTGGTTGAGCGCCAGCGCGGTTCGCTTCATGGGCAACCAGCGGTTCTCCATCACCATGGAGAACGAGGTGTCCACCAACAGCACCACCGCGGCCTGGGTACGGGTCTCGGTCTCCGAAATCTCCACATCATCGACGCTGATCCGTAGTGGGCCATCGTCGCCCGTACCAGATTGGCGCAGAACGGTATTGGTCAGGGTCCGGGTGACGTTCCACGGCTCGGTGTCGCCGAACTGCCAGGGCCGGGTGGCTCCGGTCAGCTCTCCTGCAGCGCCGGCCCGACGGGTGTCCCTCTCACCGTGGCGGCCGGAAAGCTGTTGCGCCACATCACGCAGTGCTGCCTGACCGAGTTGGCGCATCGCCTTGGGCGACAGCCGCCAGTTGCCGTCCGAACCGCGATCCAGGAATCCCTGATTCATCAGGGCCCGTTCCAGTTCGGCCAGACTACGAGCATCGACGGCAGCCTCGTCGCCGAGCTGACGGGCCAGCATGTCCAGGTCAACGTCGTCCATCTGGGCACCGGCATAGCTCTGCGAAAGCTGTTCGGCCAGCTGCTCAAGCTCTGCGACGTCTTCCAGGGCCCGCGCAGCCTCCCCCATGCCCAGCGGGTTGTTTCCGGTGAAACTCTGCTCGCCGGTCCAGTCCTCGCCCGGGCGTGCGGCCTGCAAATGCTGATCCAGCCGATCCAACGCGTTGATCAGTGACGGCGAACCGAATGCCTGCTGCGCCAACGCATCCAGCTCGGCACGCTGATCGGCCGACAGACTGTTGCGAAAGCGCTGAGCAGCGGCAGCACGCTTGGCCAGCGAGTCCAGCAGTTCATCGATGTTCTGCGGGTTCTCCGGGAAGTACTGGCCGTGTTTGGCCATGAATTCCTGAAAATCCTGCTGGGTGTCCTCGCCACGGGAGTGCTTGTCCAGCAGGTTGTTCAGGTCGTCCAGCATGTCGTTGACAGCTTGACGGTCCTCGTCGGTGGCGTTTTCCAGTGCCTCCTTCATGCCGGCAAAACGCTGGTCCAGCATCTCCCGACCGAGCAGATCTTTGATCTGCTCGTACTTCTCTCGGGCTTCGGTTGAGCGCCAGTCGTATTCGGACAGCTCTTGCACAGCCTTGGCCGGTGACGGGGAAAGAGACTCCAGCTGCAACTCACCGAACCGGGCATCGTCGTCCAAAGCCCGAGCCAGTTCCTTACGCTCGGCCAGTACCGCCTCGTCGAGCAGCTTCTTGATTTCTTGCAACGTGCCGTCAAGATTGTTGCGGGACAACAGTTCCCGACGTCGGCGGTTGGCCTCGGCGGCCAGTCGATCGGCGCCACGCATGTTTTCTGTGCCGCGCCGCAACAACTCTGACAATGCCCGCCGGGGCGATGCCCCCTCCATGACGTCCTGGCCGATCCGCTCCAGCGCGTCGCGCAGGTCGACCGGCGGAGCCAATGGATCGGGGCCGCCGGTGTACCGCGAATACCGGGAGGTGTGCTTACTCATGAGCTACACCCACCACTTGTCTAGCCATAAACCGTTTCACCCTCGCCCGACGTCTTGTCTATGCGCTTCGCCAAATACAGTGCTTCCAAAGCCAATTCGACGGCAGCAGCCCGCTCGCCGTCGGTCGAAGCACCCAGCCGCTCGGAAACGGCGTCAACCACCGGCAGGTCCGGCAGCGCCGCCAGCACGTCCTTGGCCGATACCCGCTCGCCCGTCGTCACCGGCGAATCCCCTTCGACTGCCGCAACCAGCGGGCCGACGTCGATACCGCCGAGCAGCCGCTGTGCGGTATCCGCCGTGGCCCGGCGCAGCAGATGCTCCAGCACCGCCTGCTCGCGTCCCTCTTCTCCGGACTCGAATTCCAGCTTGCCGCGCAGCACCCCGATCACGGTCTGGAGGTCGACCACGCGAGCCACCGGGTCCTGCTCGCCCAGGATCGCTGACCGGTGCTGGGCCGCGGCCCCGACGGTTTCCGCCGCCGCAATGGCGAAACGTGCTGACACACCGGAGCGTTGGTCAACGGACTGCGACTCACGCAGATAGCGGGCGAAGCGGGCCAGAATCTGCAGCAGATACTCGGGGACCTCGGCGGCCAGGTGGGCTTCCTGCTTGATGACGCCGACCTCGGCGTCGAGTTCCAGCGGGTAGTGGGTCCGGATCTCGGCGCCGAAGCGGTCTTTCAGTGGCGTGATGATACGTCCACGGTTGGTGTAATCCTCCGGGTTGGCACTGGCCACCACCAGGACGTCCAGGGGCAGTCGCAGGGTGTAGCCGCGAACCTGGATGTCCCGTTCCTCCATCACGTTGAGCATCGCCACCTGAATCCGCTCAGCCAGGTCGGGCAGCTCGTTGATGGCCACGACGCCGCGGTGCGCCCTCGGGATCAGGCCGTAGGCGATGGTCTCGGGATCGCCCAGACTGCGTCCCTCGGCCACCTTGATCGGGTCGATATCACCGACCAGGTCGGCGACGCTGGTGTCCGGGGTAGCCAGCTTCTCGGTGTAGCGCTCGCTGCGGTGCTTCCAAGTCACCGGGGTGTCGTCACCAGAATCGGCCACCTTGCGAATCGACTCGGGGGTGATCGGGCTGTAGGGGTGCTCGCCCAACTCCGAACCCTCGATGACCGGCGTCCACTCGTCCAGCAGGCCGACCAGGGCCCGCAACAGGCGGGTCTTGCCCTGACCGCGCTCGCCCAGCAGCACAACGTCATGTCCGGCGATCAGTGCCCGCTCCAGCTGCGGCAGAACGGTGTCCTCGAAGCCGAAGATGCCCGGCCAGACGTCGCGGCCCTCGGCCAGCGCGGCCAGCAGGTTCTCCCGAATCTCGGTCTTGATGCCCCGCTCACGGTGGCCCGTGGCCTTCAGTGCGCCAAGAGTTGTCGGGAGGTCGTTAGGTGATGTCACGACCTCCACGCTACGACGGTGTGACCTCGCTGGCAGCACGTTGGGGTACCCCCACCTACCCGGTACCATCGGTACCGTGAATTGGCATGACTGGACGCACCGCCCCACCGACATCGAGTTCGGCCCGGCAGCCTGGCAGAGCCACCTGCTCGGAGCCGTGACTGCGGTGTTCATCCGCACGGGAATTGCGCTGTTCACGCTGATCGGCCTGGCTGTCAACCGCGTATGGCCCGATCTACTGCAGCGCGGCCGGTACGACTTCGTCGACCGTCCGCTGCGGGTCGTGCGGCCGCTCCCGCAAACCACCGTGACGAGCGTCACTCTGCCTAACTGCCCTGCCGAATGGGTCGTCGCGCCGTCGGCGCGGAACTCCGACCGCGTGATCGTCTACTTCCACGGGTCGGCCTTGATCTCGCTCGGTCTCAATTCACATCGCCGCTGGGCCAGCAAGCTGTCCGCCGACACCGGCGCTCAAGTCCTCAACGTCGGCTACCGCCTGGCGCCGCACGCAACCATCGATGACGCAATCGCCGACGGTTTGGATGCCTACCGCTCTGTACTGGCTTCCGGAGTCGCCCCGCACAACATCGTGATCGCGGGAGACTCGGCAGGTGGGCTGATCGCCGCCGACACCGCCCTGGCCGCGCGTGACGCCGGCCTGCGGGTACCCGCGGGACAGGTGCTGCTGTCACCGCTGACGTCGTCGGACATGAACCTGAAGTACAACGCCATGCTCGAGCACCGCGACGTGCTGTTCCCCTTCATGTCGGTCAAATTCCTCTACGACGTGTTCGCCACGGTCAACGGCACCCGAGAGGTGCCGGTCATGCCGCCGGACGCCGAGCTGCACGGGTTGGGACCGTTCCTGATTCAGGTCGGGACCGACGAGATGCTGCGCAATGATTCGTTCATCCTGGCCGAACGGTTGCGCGCGGCCGGCGTACCGGTGTGGGTTCAGGCGTGGGACAAGGCAATGCACCTGTTCCAGCTCTTCTTCGACATCAACCCCGACGCGCGTAAGGCAACCGCGGAGATCGCGTCGTTCGTCTCCTACGTGACTTCTGCCGCCCGCGACGAAGCCGCCTCGTAGGTATCTCAACTGGGCGGCGGCAACACCTGCAGGCCGTTCAGAATGTCTTCGGAATCGGCTTTGTAGGTCGGGTTGTCCGGCTCAGTTGTCTGAATGGTGACCGACACGTCGAAGGTTTGGCCATTCGCCGTGATCACCGCACTGACCACCTTGACCGGACGCGGTGGCAGCTGGCCCATGGCCGGCGCCATGTAGGTCGCCCGCTTGCCGGGCAGCCCACACACCTTGATATCGGTCATGTGCAGGTCGGTGGCACCCAACTGCGAGGTCACCTCGTGTAGCTCCTGCTCGAAGACGTCGTCAGCCGAGACCGCGCCGGGGCGCGAATCCAGGGTTACCACTGCCGTCGGGGTAAATCCGTTGGCGGCCAGCGCCTCATTGCGCATCGTGTAACGGATCAACTTGGAATCCAACGAGGTGAGCCGATTCCAGCCAGCCGGTTTGGGCACGCGGATCTGCGGCTCCGAACCTGTGCTGACGCCCGCCGCGAGCGGGACGTCGACCAGTGGGGCACTGACTTTGGTACAGGCATCAGCCGACGGCGCACCCGAGGCGCCGCCGCCTGGCGATGCCTTCGCAGTGGATGACCCCGGTGTACCCGGCTTGGCCTTGCCTGTTCCCGTTGGCCTGTCACTGGCCACCGCATGATCGTCGCCGTACTTGACGAACTGGTCGCAAGCCGGGCACACCGCCATGGTCAACGCCATCAATCCGGCCAACCAAACGCGATGCTCACTCGTAACCATGGCCGGAGTCTAATTGTGGACATCTGCGTCCAGAGGCCAGTTATGACACGGATTTTGGCTTTTGCGTGTCTTAACTGGCCATTCGGCGGCGGAACCTAATGTGCGAAGTGGCGGGCACCGGTGAGGTACAGCGTGATCCCGGCTTTGGCAGCAGCCTCGGTGACTTCCGCATCGCGGACCGAACCCCCTGGGTGCACAACGGCTTTCAGTCCGGCATTGGTCAGAGTTTCCAGCCCGTCGGGGAACGGGAAGAAGGCATCGGAGGCCGCTACAGCGCCGCGCACCCGATCGCCGCCCCGCTCAACTGCAAGGCGGGCGGCGTCAACCCGGTTCACCTGGCCCATGCCGACACCGACGGTCGCACCGCCGGCAGCAACGACGATGGCGTTGGACTTGACCGCGCGACAGGCCCGCCATGCGAACACCAGATCGGCCAGGGTTCCTGGGTCGGCCGGTGCCCCGGTCGCCAGCGTCCAGTTGGCCGGATCGTCACCGGCGGCGTCCAGCGCGTCACGCTGCTGCACCAGCACCCCACCGCTGATCTGCCGGAACTCAGTGCCACCAACCTGCGGCTCCGAAGCGACAAGGATGCGAATGTTCTTCTTACGGCTCAGAATTTCCACCGCACCCGGCTCGAATGCCGGAGCGACGATCACCTCGGTGAAGATGTCCGCAACGGTCTGCGCCATCTCTTCACTGACCGCGGTGTTGGTGGCGATCACGCCACCGAAGGCACTGAGCGGGTCGCACTCGTGCGCCTTACGGTGCGCATCGGCGACCGAAATCGACGACACCGCAATGCCGCACGGGTTGGCGTGCTTGATGATCGCAACGCAGATGTCCTCGTGGTCGAACGCGGCCCGCCAGGCAGCATCGGCATCGGTGAAGTTGTTGTAGGACATCTCTTTTCCGTGCAGCTGCTCGGCCTGAGCCAGTCCCGGCCAGCCGGCGTCGTCACGGTAGAGCGCGGCCTGCTGGTGCGGGTTCTCGCCATAGCGCAGTACATTGGAGCGCCGCCACGTCGCACCGGTCCACGCCGGGAATGAGGCCCCCTCCTCTGGCGAAAGCACCGAACCCATCCAGGAAGCCACCGCCACGTCGTACTCGGCAGTGTGCCGGAATGCCAACGACGCCAGCTTCTTTCGCTCGTCCAAGGTGAAACCGCCGGCCCGCACCGCGGCCAGCACACCGTCGTAACCCAGCGGGTCCACCACCACAGCCACGCTCGGGTGGTTCTTGGCCGCAGCACGCACCATCGACGGGCCGCCGATGTCGATCTGCTCGACGCACTCGTCCTCGGTGGCACCCGATGCCACGGTCTCCGTGAACGGGTACAGGTTCACCACCACCAACTCGAACGCCTCAACGCCGAGTTCAGAGAGGGCAGCCAGGTGCTCGGCCTTGCGCGTGTCGGCCAGCAGGCCGGCATGCACCCGCGGATGCAGGGTCTTGACCCGGCCGTCCAGCACCTCCGGAAAACCCGTGACCTCTTCCACTGGAGTCACCGGAATACCCTCGGCAGCAATAGTTTTCGCAGTCGATCCAGTGGACACCAGGGTCACCCCAGCTTGGTGCAAGCCGCGGGCCAAGTCCACCAAACCGGTCTTGTCATACACGCTGATCAGCGCGCGCCGAATCGGGCGTCGGGTATCGCCAGTCATCTTGCTCCTCGCGTCCGCGTCATCCTATTACTGCCTTTCGTCCACTCCAGGTCACGCCGCGGAGGACCACCGCGGCGATCACATCCACCAACAGTCGCCGTTCGACGACCTTGATCCGTTCATGCAATGACGCTTCGTCATCGTCGTCGAGCACCGGCACCGCCTCCTGCGCCAGGATCGGCCCGGTGTCGGTGCCGGCATCCACCAGGTGCACAGTGCTGCCGGTTACGCGTACCCCGTAGTCCAGTGCATCAGGCACCGCGTGCGCGCCAGGGAAAGCCGGCAGCAGCGCCGGGTGGGTGTTCAGGACCCGACCGCCGAAGCGGGAAAGAAAGGTCGGGCCAAGGATTTTCATGAAGCCTGCGGACACCACCAGATCGGGTTCATGAGCCGCTGTGGCCTCGGTCAGCGCCGCATCCCAGGAGGAGCGGTCGGCGTGATCGCGCAAGCGGGTGGTGAAGACCGGTGCGCCGGCTGCCGTGGCAATGTCCACGGCGGCGCAGTCCCGATCGGTACCGACAGCTACCACCCGAGCCGGGTAGTCGGCGGCCGCGGCGTCCAGCACGGCCTGCAACAAGGAGCCGGCCCCCGACGCCAAGACCACGAGCCGCGCCGGCGCACACGGGGGCACCCGGAGCGGTTTCTGCACGCAAACAGCCTAATCGGCCCGGACGCGTGCTCTGTCCCTGGTACGCCGCTAACGAGCGTGATCATCGTCATCTACGACGAAATGTGCTTCCGGGTCTTCATCAGGATCAAACGCGACCGGTTCGCCGAAGTGATCGGTAGCTACCGTGTGATATGCCTCGTCCGGCGCCGGTGTCATCTCGGGTTCCGGGCGCCGATCAGAGTCTGACGGCTCATCACTCGACACCGGCTCAGACGCTGGCACCGGCTCTTGTGCCTGTTCTGATTCAAAGGCCGGACCACCGGCGAAGTGTGAGCTGCCGGCGTCGTCCGTATCGTCTGCCAGCACTTCTCCGAACGGTCCTTCCGCCGTCTCCTCGGAAATCACCTCGGTCACAGCGTCGTCGTCTGTCGCGGTTTCGGCCAAAGGCTGCTGGCTGGCCACCGCCGGCTTGGGTACCACCGCACGCGGCGGCCGACGGGTCAGACCACCGGCCATTGCCACCGTCAACCCACCGATCGACACGAACCACAGGAACACCGACGGACCGAACGTCGTCTGATCCACCCCTACGTCGCCGAAGTTTCCCAGGCGACCGCTGCCGGCACAGGCCAACAACACCATGACCGCCGCGGCCAGCGTCGAGGCGACGACGAGCTTGGCCGCGGCCGTCGGCCAGGGTGCCGGCCGTCGTGCACATTGCTGGCCCACCGCGACAGCCGAGGCTGCAGCGATGACCAGCAGCACCACCCATACCGGCCCCAAGGGCGGGGTCGGCACTGCGGCCAGCACCGGGACGGCCGGAATGTCGCCGCCGAGCACGGTGAACGCGCTGAACGTCGCCAATCCGATGTGTGCGCTCGAGCCCGTCGCCACCGCCGCGGCACCGACCATCACGTTGGGTATGTACAGGATCGAGAGCAGCGTCAGACTGAGCTGCCCGAACACAGAGTCGGTGACCGCGTACAGGTCATGCATGGTGGCCCAGTGCACGACCATGGAGCAGGTTGCGGCCGCACCGGACAAGCCGAGCAATGCCAACACCCCGGCTGCGGCTCCGCGGAACGCCTCGGGCAACCACTGCGGAAGATGTGCATCGGTCAGCAAGCGGCCTTGCATCCGTGACCCGACGCCGATCGCTGCACCCACCAGGTGCACCGTCAGAACTGCGCCGAATGCGCGCAACGCGCTGGGGGTCTGCAGGTCGGTGAGCACCGATGAGGCGTCGTGAATCACCGCAAGCGAGATCGCCGCGATGAGCAGCGGGCCACCGAGGGCCGACGCCACGGTCCAGCGGACCACGAACCATGACGAGCCCGGCCTGGTTGCCGCGGCGGTAACTCGCGCCGAGCCCCAGACCATGGCCAGCATCGGCATCAGGGGCATCACGCCCAGCTCTGCGCCACCGATCGACACCGGCACGCCGTGCACGCCCAGCCACATGCTGGCCATCGCACCGAACGCACCCGTCAGGTCGCTATTGGCGATGACCAGCTGCAGCAACGTCAGTGCCGCGATGGCCACCAGGGCAATGCCCGACGGGCCGAACGCAACCCTGAGCAGGTCACGTGCCTGACGTGTGCCGACTGGCCGCTTATCCACTGGCTGGGTCACTCCTCGCAAAGGCATTCACCCGCCCATCGCGAGTTGCCCCTGCGATTATGACGACGTCGAACCGGATTGCTGGGGAGCCTGGTGCTGCGGGAAAGTCGTCGTCGGCTCTGTCCCGGCCGACTCGGCCGATGTTTCCGCGGCCGGCGAGTACGTTGAGCCCGCCTCGGAACCGGCTGATGACGGCGCGTGTGGCTGACCGAACGCCGGGAAACCGGTCGGCGGCGTCGGCGGGCCCGAATCGACGCTGTGCTGCGGATTGCCCTGCTGACGGCCGAGATCGGAGTAACCGCCCGGCCCCTGTCCGGGGAATCCGCCCTGCTGACCGTAGTACTGCCCGCCCTGCTGGCCGTATTCCGGGCGCGGCTGCGGACCGCGCGGTCCAAATTGCTGCGGGCCACCCTGCCCGTAGAACTGGCCGTGTAGCTGGCCGGGCGCGTTGTAATACGGATCAGCCGGCCGCGGTGCGGGCGCCGTGATGACGCCGGCGTCGAGAAGCAATGCGGCCACCGCGCAGCCGGCCTGCAATGCCGAGAAAGCCAGGACGGAGTACAGGCCCCAGGCCGCCGGGGTGTTGCTCGGTGCCTGGATCAGTTCAGTGATGGCCAAGAGCAGCGCCAACACGGCGAGGATGGCGACCCAAGCTTTGAAAGGCTTCTGCTTGGGCAGCAGGCTGACGCCGGCCAGCAGCGCAGCCAGAACCGCGAGCAGGACAGGCAGGACGGCGATGACATCGGCATGCCCGGGTTCACCGCCGCCGGTGAACTGTGGCGCGAAATTGAAGCCGAAAACCAGCAGACCGAGCGCCACGACAGCGGTCGTCAGGTACATGGGCAGCTTGCTCGGGCCGGCCGGCGCGGGAGGGGCCGGCGGAATCTGCTCGGGTAGACGATTGAACTGCTGGGGCGGCCCACCGAACTGGCTGGGCTGATGTACAGGTTGGTAGCCGGGGTTGCCGGGCGGGTACGTCATGACCTCTCCTGATCCTTGGCGACTCGAAACAACGCTAGCGCACCGCGCTGACTGCGCCACGCATCTTCGTGTGGCACCGGACACCTGACACCCGGCCCAGCACCGCAAAGAAAATTTGCGAGCGCGTCAGGTGGCGGAAGATTGTTGAGCTACGGCCTTGGCGCGTGTTCACCCGCGGCTGGCCGACCTCGCGTAACGCAAAAACTGCAGGTAGACGTAGACACTGAGGATTTTTGCACCCCAGTCTTGCGCCCCGATACTGCAACACGTTCTAATTCTGGGTATGGACTACGGGCTCGTACTTTTCACCAGCGACCGCGGCATCGCCCCGGCGCCAGCCGCCAAACTCGCCGACGACCACGGCTTCACCACCTTCTACGTGCCCGAGCACACTCACATCCCGGTCAAACGGCAGGCCGCTCACCCCACCACCGGCGACGAGACTCTGCCTGACGATCGCTACATGCGCACCCTCGATCCGTGGGTGTCACTGGGTTCGGCAGCATCAGTCACCTCGCGGGTGCGGCTGTCCACCGCGGTGGCGCTGCCCGTCGAGCACGACCCCATCACTCTGGCGAAATCCATTGCCACCCTTGATCATCTGTCCGGCGGACGAGTGTCGGTCGGTGTCGGGTTCGGTTGGAACACCGACGAACTGATGGACCACAACGTGCCGCCGGCCCGGCGTCGCACCATGCTGCGCGAGTACATCGAGGCGATGCGCGCGCTGTGGACCGAGGAAGAGGCCGAGTACGACGGCGAATTCGTGAAGTTCGGTCCGTCGTGGGCCTGGCCGAAGCCTGTGCAATCGCACATTCCTGTGTTGGTGGGCGCGGCAGGTACCGAGAAGAATTTCAAGTGGATCGCCCGGTCGGCCGATGGCTGGATCACCACGCCGCGCGACTTGGACATCGACGAGCCGGTGAAGCTGCTGCAGGACACCTGGGCCGCGGCCGGCCGTTCCGGCGCGCCGCAGATCGTCGCGCTGGACTTCAAGCCGGACGCCGACAAGCTGGCGCACTGGAAATCGCTTGGCGTGACCGAGGTTCTGTTCGGGCTGCCGGACAAGGACGAAGCCACCGTGGCCGCCTACGTGGAGCGGTTGGCCGGGAAGCTGCGCGACTTCGCGATCTGAGGCGAGCGGTTTCGGCTGGGCGCCCCGGTTTCGGCTGGGCGCGTCGGCCGACCTCTCCCTAGCAACCTGTCGAGCTCGGCTCGTCAACTTCTGTTGACACTGTCAACAGAAGTTGACGGGCGCCAGCCGAGAGTCGCGGCTGGACAGAGGTGCGCACGACATCGAGCAGCCGTCGATGTCGGTGCTGCTGCGCATATTTTCCGAAGCCGAACCGGCGCCTGACCCGGACCCGGTGCTAGCGGACCTGCACGTCATCAGTCGCCGAGCACTGGCCGGGGCCCGCGACAACCTGGCCGAGGTCAGAAAGCAATACGAGCAGGCCGCGCGGCAGGCTCGGGCCAACGGATGGAACCGGGCCGAGATCGCCCGCGTGCTAGGAGTGTCAAGGCAGTTGCTGCACAAGCGATTCCGTAATCAGCCACACGACTGATCAGCCCAGCACAGCCCGGTTTCCCTCGTCGGTCGCGGTCACCACGATCTTGGCGCCGAAGGGCTCCCCATCACACAGCAGCGACATCAGATCGGCGTCGGTGGTGGTCGCCAGGAAGCGGCTGCCGTCTGCGTCCAGCCGCCCGATAATGATGCCGGTGTTCGGCGTCCAGTCGTACCGCACGGTGTACGTCTCGATGGTCGCCGGGCCGTTGGCGTGTTCGGTGACCGCAACCGTCGGCCACGTCAACACCTCGGCGCACAGTTCGGCGCTGTTGTCCGGCACCCAGTCCGCGGGTTCTGTCGAATAGATACCGACCGAGAACTTGCTTGCGATACCGCCATTCGCTCCGATCAACGCGAATTCGCCTGGAGCTTCGCGCATTCGAGCGACTGCTTCGGCAATACCGTGCAGCGAGTAGTTGTTTCCCGGCCCGCCGAAGTACGGCAGGCCACCGGTCAACGTCAGGCCGCGCGGGTCGCAGACCGCAAGGTCGACACCGTCGCAGATGTTGAACACCGGGAACGGGAAGCAGCTGTAGAGATCGAAAGCCGAGAGGTCGTCGAGCCCAATTCCGGCCACCCGCAACGCTTCCTGCACCGCCAGCACCGAGGCCGGGCTGGCACCGACATCAGGGCGGTCGAGCAGCTTCTGTTCCTTCATGTCCGCATGCCCGCGCAGATATACCCACTTTGATTCCGGCACACCGAGTTTGCGCGCAGCCTCGACCGACATCAACAGCGCCGCCGCACCCATGTTGACCTGATCGCGAGCCACCATCAGGCGCGGATACGGGTCGCAGATCATCCGGTTCTTGTCGGTCACGGTGACCAGCTCATCGACGGTCCGCTCTACCGGAGCCGATGAATACGGGTTCTTGGCAGCGACTTTCGACATCGGGGAGAACAGCTCTGCCATTGCGCGCCGATAGTCCTGCACCGACAACCCGATTCGGGCACGACGGGCGTTGTCCAGCAGGCCGTACTGCACCGGGGCGCCGATCAGCCCATGCCGAACGGTGTACTCGTCGAAGATGCCGTCATAGCCGTAGCCGCGGTCTTCGAGTTGACCGTCGACCGTCTCAGCGTGATCCGGCTTGTCCTCGCGGCCATCGAAATACCTGAGACTGGAAGTATTTTCAGATCCCATGATCATCACGACGTCGGCGTTGCCGGCCACGATCTCACCGCAGAATTCGGTGATCAGGTGCTGCGGGCTTTGTCCGCCAATGACCTCCAGCACAGCGCGAGCCGGGTCTGCGCCGATGCGGCGCGCCACTGAGCGCGGGTAGTTGTTGGACTTGCCCAACGGTGCCGGTGTGCGGCCGGAGATTTCGAATTGCCGGGTCCCGGCGACGGTGTCGATAGCCGCAGCGACGGCGGCAACGTCGGCCCCGGTGTCCTGCAGCGCGGCCTGTGCGGCTTCGGTAGCGAGGTCCACCGAGGACATGCCCCGATAGTCAGGGTCCTCCAGGCGCTCGGTGAACTGACCGATGCCGACGATCACCGGGGTACGCGGATCGACACCCATTACAAACCTCCTGACATCTGTTAATTCGACAGGCTAACTGACCGGTATCTGCGGGCATAATTGCGGGTAGCTGCGGATTTGCGTCGGGAGACACTCCCCCGGCGAAGTACGGTTGAACAGTGACGGCCTTGGGTATCACAAGCAGAACGCTGATCTCGTTGAGTACCAGGACTTTAAGTCTTGTGTGAGCAGCCATAGGCCTGACCTGGATGCCGGCGGCGAACGCGGCGCCCCCTGGATTTCCTGACGTGTCACAACGGATTCGTCCTCCAACAGTCAGGCAGTTGGACTTTCTGACAGACCGAACGGGCGAAATAACAATGCCCCGCGCCGTGAAGGCGCGGGGCATTATCGAAACTGCTTGAGACCTACAGGCTTTGCAGGATCTCGCGAGCCAGCTTGGCGGTCTCGGACGGGGTTTTGCCGACCTTCACGCCCGCGGCCTCCAGGGCCTCCTTCTTGCCCTGCGCGGTGCCTGCACCGTCGGAGACGATGGCGCCGGCGTGGCCCATGGTCTTGCCCTCGGGAGCGGTGAAGCCCGCGACATAGCCGACGACCGGCTTGGAGACGTTGGCCTTGATGTAGGCGCCGGCCTTCTCCTCGGCGTCGCCGCCGATTTCACCGATCATCACGATGATCTTGGTCTCGGGGTCCTTCTCGAATGCCTCGATGGCGTCGATGTGGGTGGTCCCGATGACCGGGTCGCCGCCGATGCCGATGGCGGTGGAGAAGCCGAGGTCACGCAGCTCATACATCATCTGGTAGGTCAGCGTGCCGGACTTGGACACCAGGCCGATCGGGCCCTTGCCGGTGATGTTGTTCGGCGTGATGCCGACCAGCGACTCACCGGGAGTGATGATGCCCGGGCAGTTGGGGCCGATGATCCGGGTCTTCTCACCCTTCTCGACGTTGTAGGCCCACGCGTAGGCGCTGTCCTGCACCGGGATGCCCTCGGTGATGACCACCAGCAACGGGATCTCGGCATCGATGGCCTCGATGATGGCGTCCTTCGAGAAGGCCGGCGGCACAAAGGCGATCGACACGTCGGCGCCGGTCTCCTTCATGGCCTCGGCCACTGAAGCGAACACCGGCAACTCGATGTCGTTGCCGTCCTTGTCGACGTGCGACACCTTGGTGCCGGCCTTGCGGGCGTTCACGCCGCCGACCACCTGGGTGCCGGCCTTCAGCATCAGCTTGGTGTGCTTGGTGCCCTCACCGCCGGTGATGCCCTGGACGATGACCTTGGAATCCTTGTTCAGGAAGATAGACATAAGTTGTTGGCTCCCTTACTTGTTCGCCAGCTCGGCGGCTTTGTCGGCACCGGAATCCATGGTCTCGGCCTGGATCACCAGCGGGTGGTTGGCCTCGGCCAGGATGCGGCGGCCTTCCTCGACGTTGTTGCCGTCGAGACGGACGACCAGCGGCTTGTTGGCCTCGTCGCCCAGCATCTCCAGAGCCTTGACGATGCCGTTGGCCACCGCGTCACACGCGGTGATGCCACCGAACACGTTCACGAACACGCTCTTGACCTGGCTGTCGTTGAGGATGACGTCCAGACCGGCGGCCATTACCTCGGCCGAGGCGCCACCACCGATGTCCAGGAAGTTGGCGGGCTTCACGCCGCCGTGGTTCTCGCCGGCATAGGCGACGACGTCCAGGGTCGACATGACCAGACCGGCACCGTTACCGATAATGCCGACCGAGCCGTCCAGCTTGACGTAGTTGAGGTCGTTCTCCTTGGCCTTGAGCTCCAGAGGATCGGTGGCGTCCTTGTCCTCGAACTCGGCGTGGCCGGGCTGACGGAAGTCGGCGTTGGCGTCCAGGGTGACCTTGCCGTCCAGCGCCAGGATCTGGTCGTCGGGGGTACGCACCAGCGGGTTGACCTCGACCAGGGTGGCGTCCTCGCCGACGAAGACCTCCCACAGCTTCTGGATGGTCACAGCGGCAGCGTCGAGCACCTCGGCGGGCAGGTGGCCCTTCTCTGCGATCTCGCGGGCGAAGGCCAAGTCGACACCCTTGACCGCGTCGACGGGCACCTTTGCCAGCCGGTCGGGCTTGGTGGCGGCGACCTCTTCGATCTCCATGCCGCCCTCGACCGAGCACATGGCCAGGTAGGTGCGGTTGGAACGATCCAGCAGGAAGGAGATGTAGTACTCCTCAGCAATGTCACTTGCCTCGGCAACCAGCAGCTTCTTGACGATATGGCCCTTGATGTCCAGGCCCAGGATGTTCTGCGCGTGAGTAAGGGCGTCATCCGGGGTGGCGGCGTACTTGACGCCACCGGCCTTGCCACGGCCGCCGACCTTGACCTGCGCCTTGATCATGACGGGCTTGCCGATCTCCTCGGCGATGGCCTTGGCGTCCTCGGCGGAGTCGGTCACTCGGCCTGGAGTAGTAGGAACGTTGTGCTTGGCGAACAGCTCTTTCGCCTGGTACTCGAAGAGATCCATGAGCTCTGAGAAATCCCGTTCTGTCTGCGTTGACGATTTGAATTCACTTCAGCATTGGGCCGCACTGGCTCGCTGGGCACTTTAACTATGTACGCATGAGTAGCCTGCACCGCCTACCACCCATGTGGTACATCTCACCCGACACCACTGAGTGAGACAAATCACATTCCCGCCAGATGGCAACCGTTCGGTTGCCACCGCGCTGCGATTTTCGTTACCGTCGTTGCGGCACTCGATAACGGTACGGTTACGGCGCAAAGGATTTTTCGGTTGGCTGAGCACGATTCGTCCGCACCTCCCCAGGGGGAGATGACGAAGGGTCGCAAGGCTGGCAGCGCCTCGCCCGACACCGTCAAAGTCAATCGGGCACCCGTCGGTAAGGAACTCAGCCCCGCTGAAGTCACCGACATCATTCCCTTCAATGAGTTCGGCAGCCTGCACGACCTGGACCTGTCTGACAAGGCTTTCGACCGGGATTCCCAGGTCAACGCGGCTCCTGAGCTGGACGACCTCGACGAGACCGATGATCAGACGCCATTCGAACTGACCATCCCCGCCGAGTTCCAACTGCCGGCCGACGCCCGGCGGCTGTCCTCGGGCGCGTACCGCGAGAGCCACACCGACACCAGTAACGGGTTCGCCGACACCGATGTTATCGATCTGCGGAACCGCCGCGGTTCACACCGCAAGGCAGAGCCCACCGTCGGCGGCGTCAAGGGCCGGCTCGTCGCGGCCGCCGTGGCCGCAGGCGCCACTGCCGCTGCCGCGTACTCGATGGCCACCAGCGCCGACCAGCCCACCGACACCAAGCTCGCCGCCGAGCACTCGCCTGGCACCACCGTGGACGGGGCCACGGGCGCCACCGACGGCATCCAGATCGTCAACGTGACACCGGTTGCGTCCAACACCTCGGTGCACGCTCAAGAACTCGCCAATGCCGCGGCCTTCGCGCAGGAGCGCGCCGAGCGGGAGGCCCGCCTGGCACGTCCGCTCTTCGTCATGCCGACCAAGGGTGTTTTCACCTCCGGCTTCGGTTACCGCTGGGGCGCCCTGCACGGCGGTATCGACTTGGCCGCGCCGATCGGCACCCCCATCGTCTCGATCTCCGACGGCGTCGTCGTCGACGTCGGCCCGACTGCCGGTTACGGCGCGTGGGTCAAGGTCCGTCACAGCGACGGCACCGTCACGCTGTACGGCCACGTCAACACCTGGACGGTCTCGGTCGGTCAGCGAGTCATGGCCGGCGATCAGATCGCCACCGTCGGCAACCGTGGAAATTCGACCGGGCCGCACTGCCATTTCGAGGTGCTGCTGGGTGGCACCCACCGGATCGACCCGGTGCCGTGGCTGGCCGAACGTGGCCTGAGCCCGGGCGCCTACGTCGGCTGATTCGTGACGGACGACAACCAGGCCGGCGGGCCGTTGTCCGATCCGACTCAGATCATGCGGCCGGCCCGACACGCCGCACCTGAGCCACCTGCGCCCACAGAATCTGATCCCCCCGCGACCGGCATCATCCGACGCACGCCTAGCGGCGCGATACCCGTGGCACATCCGGATGTCACTTCAGATGCCTCCTCTAGCGCGTCGGAAGCCCCTGCCACCTGGGGGCACCTCCCGCCCGCGGGGGACATCATCCGGCGCACCCCGACCGGCGCGATCCCTATCCCGGTCGCTCCGACCAATGGCGACGCGACCGCGACGAGTCTTATCGACACTGGAGCGGATGCGGCCACCGGCCTGATGCTGCCCGGTCTGACTGAACCCGACACTCCGGCGACCACCCACATCGCAGTCCCCGGGCGCAGCAAGGACGCTGGGCCAAAACAACTCCCCGGGCCTGCCGCCGCGTGTGCCACCGCAACCGCATCCGTGCTGAGCGGCTGGGCCACCGCGGTCATCGCCACCTCACTGATCGCCGGCTGGTGGCGCACCGACCCACTGTTCTGCGTCGCTGTCGGTTTCCTCGCTGCGGTTGCGGCCGCGGCAACCATCGGCGGCCAGATCGCGGTGTTGCTGCGCCGCCGAACCGGACGAGTGCTGGTCGTGGTGGGATCCGTTGTGGCACTGATGATTTTCGCCAGCTTGTTCGTCGCGGGCGCCAAACTGCCACCGATTGTCTACGGCATCCCGCTACTGCCGATCGCCAGCATCGTGCTCGCGACGCTGCCGGTGACCGGCCGTTGGTGCACTAAGACTTAAACGCGTCCAACGTGAAGGAGAGCCCAGAAACTCGGCGTGGCCATCTACTTCACCTTCGCGTGAGGGTCGGCCCTGTCTTCGAACATATTTCACCCGGAACGGTCAAGTTTCCCTGACCAGTCAGGGTAAGTTGACCACTCCAAATCGCAAGTGCCACAACAGAGCCTACACGCCGGGCAACGTCAGAGCTTCTGCACCGGCGCGTGGTTGTGCATCAGTTTGACCCGACCGGCGCTGCCGAAGTCGATCAGCGACATGGCCGACTCCCCCACGCCTGACACTTCCTCAACGCGGCCCAGGCCGTACTTGTCGTGAGTGACCCGGTCGCCGGGTTGCAGCACCACCAGAGGCTTGTTGCGATTGGGGGCCGGACGCATGGGCGACGGCCGACCACCGCCGAAACCGCTCGAACCACCTGACCCGTAACGACTCGGGGCAGACATCGGTGGCGGCGGTTCGACCCGACGCCAGTCGATCAGCTCCTGCGGAATCTCTTGCAGGAAGCGCGATTCCGGATTCAGCATGGGCTGGCCCCAGGACGACCGGACCTTGGCCCGGCTCAGGTACAACCGATGACGGGCCCGGGTGAGGCCGACATAGGCCAACCGTCGTTCCTCGGACAGCTCGGTCGGGTCGCCCAGGGCCCGCATATGCGGGAACATGCCGTCTTCCCAGCCGGTCACGAAAACCACTGGGAATTCAAGACCTTTGGCGGTGTGCAGCGTCATCATGGTGACCACGCCATCGCCGTGCTCGGGCAGTTCGTCCGCATCGGCCACCAGCGAGACCCGCTCCAGGAATGCGGCCAGCGCGCCGGTGTCGGGCACGTCGTCGTCGACTTCCTCTTCGCGCAGCGCCTGAGCGTTGGCCAGATCGATGCTGAATTCGTGTGCGACGCTGACCAATTCATTGAGGTTGTCCAGGCGCGCCTGGTCCTGCGGGTCGCTGGAGGCTTCCAATTCGCGGCGGTAGCCGGTGCGGTCCAGCACGGTCTCCACCAGGTCACCCAGCTCGCCGTCCAGTCCGCCGCGGAGGCTGTCCAGCAGCTCGACAAAACCGGCAATCGCCTTCTCCGAGCGAGTGTTCAGCATCGGCACCCTGCCTTCAGCGGCAGCCTGCAGCGCGTCGTTGAAACTGGCGCCGGTGTTCTCGGCGTAGACCGCCACGCACGCTTCGGCACGGTCGCCGATGCCGCGGCGCGGCGTGTTCAGGATGCGTCGCATGCTCACCGCGTCGCCCGGGTTGTCCAGCACCCGCAGGTACGCGACGATGTCGCGGATCTCCCTGCGCTCGTAAAAGCGCATTCCCCCAACGACTTTGTACGGAATCCCAGCTCGGATGAAGACGTCTTCCACCGCGCGGGACGAGTTGTTGGTGCGGTAGAACACCGCGACGTCATTGTAGGTGACGCCGTCCGTCCCGACGAGCCCGTCGATCTCTTCGGCGATGAACCGGGCCTCGTCGTGTTCGTTGTCCGCGACGTAGCCGACGATCAGCTCGCCCTCGCCGGCGTCCGTCCACAGCTTCTTTTCCCGACGCCCGGCGTTGCGGCTGATCACCGCGTTGGCGGCAGTCAAGATGTTCTGCGTGGAACGGTAATTCTGTTCCAGCAGAATGGTTGTCGCGTTCGGGAAGTCGCGTTCGAAATCCTCGATGTTGCGGATGGTCGCGCCGCGGAAGGCATAGATGGACTGGTCCGCGTCACCCACCACGCACAGTTCGGCGGGCGGCACGTCATTGGCACCCTCGGCGGCGTGGTGACCGACGAGCTCGCGCACCAGCACGTACTGGGCGTGGTTCGTATCCTGATATTCGTCGACCAGGATGTGCCGGAAGCGCCGGCGGTAGTACTGCGCGATTTGCGGGAAGCTTTGCAGCACAGCCACTGTCTCGCCGATCAGATCGTCGAAGTCCATCGCGTTGGCCGCGCGCAACCGGCGCTGGTACTCGCCGTAGACCTCGGCGACGATGCGCGGCAGCTCTTCATCGGCTTCGGACGCTTCGGCAGCGGCCTGCTGCGGGTCGATAAGTTCGTTCTTCAGATTGGAGATCGCCGTGGCCAACATCCGCGGCGAGTGCCGCTTGACGTCCAGCCCCATATCCTTGCCGATCATCATCAGCAGTCGGCGCGAGTCGTCAGCGTCATAGATCGAGAAGTTGGAGTTCAGCCCCGGCACCAGCGAGGCCTGGTTGCGCAGGATGCGGACGCACGTCGAATGGAACGTCGACACCCACATGGACTTGGCGCGCGGCCCGACGAGGTCCACCACACGCTCACGCATCTCGGCGGCGGCCTTGTTGGTGAAGGTGATGGCCAGCACCTGGCCGACCCCGACGTCACGGTTGGCCAGCAGGTACGCGATGCGCCGGGTCAGCACCGCGGTCTTGCCCGAACCGGCACCGGCCACGATCAGCAGCGGCGTGCCTTCCTGCAGCACTGCCTGACGCTGCTGCGGGTTGAGGCCTTCAAGAAGCTGGTCTGTATCGGGTGCTGCACTCATGATCATCTCGGCTCCCAACCTACCGCCGGAAGGCGACAGCTTTGCGCATTCCCCGTCGCTCCGCTCGCCACTTTGCGCAGGCACGGGCCATGGTGGCACACTGGCTACGTGCTCAATGCGCAGCAGCGATTTACCTACGGGTACCGGCCAGCGGTGCCCGTGGTTTAGCTGCCTGTCTTCAGCCCCGCGGTCCGCATCCGGATCCGGGGCTCGTTTGTTGTGTGAGGCCTGAATTCGGATGACACCTGAACCCACCAACAGCGAGGAAATGATGTCTACCGAAACCACCATCGAAACCGAACTGCCCAACATCGAAGAGTTGCGGCAGGAGATCGACCATCTCGACGCCACCATCCTGGCGGCCGTCCAGCGCCGCACCGAGGTGTCCAAGCTGATCGGCAAGGCCCGGATGGCCTCCGGCGGCACCCGGCTGGTGCACAGCCGCGAGATGAAGGTCATCGAGCGCTACAGCGAACTGGGCCCCGAGGGCAAGAACCTGGCCATGCTGCTGCTGCAGATGGGCCGCGGCCGCCTCGGCCACTAACTGCCGCCCAGTACACCGAGGCGGACAAATGGGCTGGAAAGTACGAGTAAAACCGGCCCAAACGTCCATCTCGGCGCGCTAGGAGCTACGGGGTCAGCGCGATGTACTTGGTCTCCAGGTACTCCTCGATGCCCTCGATGCCGCCTTCGCGGCCGAAGCCCGAGGCCTTGACCCCACCGAACGGCGCGGCCGGGTCCGAAATCACCCCACGGTTGACGCCGACCATCCCGGCTTCCAGCGCTTCGGATACCCGCAGCGCCCGGTCCAGAGACTGGGTGTAGATGTACGCGGCCAGGCCGTACTCCGTGTCGTTGGCAGCGGCGATCGCCTCGTCCTCGGTGTCGAACCCGGTAACCGGGGCTACCGGCCCGAAAACCTCCTCTTTGAGAATGCGCGCGTCGGCCGGCACGTCGGCCAGCACCGTCGCCGGGTAGAAGTAACCGGGCCCGCCCGGGGCCACCCCACCGACCGCCACCGAAGCGCCGCGCGACACCGCGTCAGACACCAGGTCAGCCACAGTGCCCACCTGCTTGGGGCTGATCAGCGGACCCAGCGTGGACGCGGCATCGAGGCCGTTGCCCAGGTTGAATTCGGTCATCCGCTTCACCAGCTTGTCGGTGAACTCCTCGCGCACCGAATTGGCGACGTGGAACCGGTTGGCTGCGGTGCAGGCCTCACCGCCGTTGCGCATCTTGGCCAGGATCGCGCCGTCGACCGCCGCGTCGATGTCAGCATCGTCGAACACCAGGAAGGGCGCGTTCCCGCCGAGTTCCATGGACATCCGGAGCAGCTTCTCGCCGCCTTGCTTGACCAGTGCCCGCCCCACCCCGGTGGACCCGGTGAACGTCAGCTTGCGCAGACGACCGTCGTCCATCAGCGCGGTGGTCAGCTCGCCGGGACTGGTGGTCGGCAGCACCGACAGCACGCCCTTGGGTAAGCCCGCGTCGTCCATCATCTTGGCCAGCAGCAGCATGGTCAGCGGGGTCTCGCCGGCCGGTTTGACCACCATGGTGCAGCCGGCGGCCAGCGCCGGACCGATCTTACGGGTGCCCATCGCCAGCGGGAAGTTCCACGGCGTCACCGCATAACACTGACCCACCGGCGCCTTGGTGACCACGATGCGCCCGGTACCCGCCGGGCTCGGGGTGAAGCGTCCACCGATCCGCACGGCTTCCTCGGCGAACCAGCGGAAGAACTCCGCGCCGTACTTCACCTCACCGCGACTCTCGGCGAGCACCTTGCCCATCTCGAGGGTCATCAGCGTCGCGAGTTCCTCGGCCCGGTCAGTGATGGTCTCGAACACCGACCGCAGGATCTCCCCGCGCTCGCGGGCCGGGGTAGCGGCCCAGTCCTTCTCTACCGCGGCAGCAGCATCCAGTGCGGCTATGCCGTCGGCTGGGCTGGCATCGGCGACGGTGGCGAGCACTTCCTCGTTAGCCGGGTTGTGCACCTCGAATGTCTTGGCGGCGGCCCGCTCCTCGCCGCCGATCCACAGACCGGTTGGGACAGATGACAACAGCTTGGCAGCGTCCATACATCCATCATCTACACCTTCGACGACCGCGCCGCACTAGGGTTTGGGAATGCCTGCCGAACAAGTTCAGATTCCCGACATCTCGACGACGCCCGAGTGGGAAGCTCTGCGCGCACACCATCAGTCGGTCGCGGCTGCGACGCTACGCGAACTGTTCGACGCGGACCCGGAACGCGGGCGGGAGCTGACCCTGTCGGTCGGCGATCTGTACATCGACTACAGCAAGCATCGGGTGACCCGCGAAACCCTTGGGCTGCTGGTCGACGTGGCGCGTGCCGCCGGGCTGGAGGCTCGCCGCGACGCAATGTTCAGCGGGCGGCACATCAACACCTCCGAGGACCGGGCGGTGCTGCACACCGCGCTGCGGCTGCCCCGCGATGCTCAGTTGACCGTCGACGGTCAGGACGTGGTGGCCGATGTGCATTCGGTGCTCGATTCGATGGGTACGTTCACCGATCGGTTGCGCTCCGGTGAGTGGACGGGTGCCACTGGCCAGCGCATCACCACTGTGGTCAACATCGGCATCGGCGGCTCGGATCTGGGTCCGGTGATGGTCGACCAGGCACTGCGGCACTACGCCGACGCCGGCATCCTCGCGCGCTTCGTGTCCAACGTCGACCCAGCCGACCTGGTGGCCAAACTGGACGGACTCGACCCTGCCACAACACTTTTCATCATCGCATCGAAGACTTTCACCACCCTGGAAACACTGACCAACGCCACGGCCGCACGCCGCTGGCTGGTTGCCGCGCTGGGTGAAGACGCCGTCGCCAAGCACTTTGTGGCCGTTTCGACCAACGCAAAGCTGGTGTCCGAGTTCGGAATCGACACCGCCAACATGTTCGGATTCTGGGACTGGGTGGGCGGCCGGTACTCGGTGGACAGCGCCATCGGCCTGAGCGTCATGGCCGTCATCGGACGCGAGCGATTCAATGAGTTCCTGGCCGGCTTCCATCTGGTCGACGAGCACTTCCGCACCGCACCGCTGGAGGCGAATGCACCTGCACTGCTTGGTCTTATCGGCTTGTGGTACTCGAATTTCTTTGGCGCCCAGTCCCGTGCGGTGCTGCCGTACTCCAACGACCTGGCCCGGTTCGCCGCGTATCTGCAGCAGCTGACCATGGAATCGAACGGCAAGTCGGTGCGGGCCGACGGTTCACCTGTGAGTACCGATACGGGCGAAATCTTCTGGGGCGAGCCGGGAACCAACGGCCAGCACGCTTTTTACCAACTGCTGCACCAGGGCACCCGATTGGTGCCGGCCGACTTCATCGGCTTCAGCGAACCGACCGATGACCTGCCGACCGCTGACGGCACCGGCAGCATGCATGACCTGTTGATGAGTAATTTCTTCGCCCAGACTCAGGTGTTGGCCTTCGGTAAGAATGCAGCGGAGATCGCCCGGGAACTCCCGGTGGGCACACCCGCCGACGTCGTCCCACACAAGGTGATGCCCGGAAACCGGCCCAGCACTTCGATTTTGGCGACCAAGCTGACGCCGTCGGCGGTGGGCCAGCTGATCGCGCTGTACGAGCACCAGGTGTTCACCGAGGGTGTGATCTGGGGTATCGACTCGTTCGACCAGTGGGGCGTGGAACTGGGCAAGACCCAGGCCAAGGCACTGCTGCCGGTGATCACCTCCGACGCGTCACCGGCTGCTCAGTCCGACAGCTCGACCGACGCCCTGGTGCGCCGCTACCGAGCCGAGCGCGGTCGCTCAGCCTGAGTGATCTGTATACGAAAGAGGGGCGCTAAACGCCCCTCTTCGTGCACAAATCACGCGAAAAACTTGGTGAAACGCGGCGGCAGCAACTTCATCACCTCGACGATCGGCCACCACGGCCAACCGGGGACAACTGCGCGGCCCTTCTCCTTTTCGATGGCCTCGACCATCGCACGCACACCGGTCTCGTTGTCGACCATGAGCATGGTGGAGCTGGTCTTGGCCGTCATCTCCGACTCGATGTAGCCGGGCTCCAAACAGGTGATCTTGATGGGGCCGGACGGGTACTCGGCGCGCAGCGACTCGCCCAGCGAGGTGACGCCCGCCTTGCTCGCGGCGTAGGCCGCCTTGAACCCCGGCACACCGACGTTGCCGAGTACCGACGACACCAGCACCAGATGGCCGTGGTCGGCTGCCTTGAACATCTCCAGTGCGGTCTCGATCTGCACCAGCGCGGAAACCAGGTTGGTCTCGATGGTGGCCTTGTTGGCCCACAACTTGCCGCCACCAAGTGGATAACCCTTGCCGATGCCGGCGTTCACGATGACACAATCGATACCGCCGAGTTCGTCGGCCAGTTCAGCGAAGACCTTCGGCACCGCCTCGTGGTCGTTGACGTCCAGGGCCGCGACAGCCACTGTGATGTTCGGGTGCCGGGCGGTCAGTTCGGCCTTCAGCTCGTCGAGGTTGTCCACGCGACGGGCGCACAGGGCGAGGTCACGGCCCTTGGCAGCGAACGCACGGGCCATTCCGGCGCCCAGACCGGAACTCGCCCCGGTGATCAGGATCTTCTGGCGGGTCATGCGTGCAGCATAACCAAGTTAGACAACTGTCAATATCGACGGTGGCCACCGGCAGCCTGATCGACAAGGATCATGCATCGTGAAACTCGTCGCGCTGTGGACCGTCCTGTTGATGACGCTGAGCACTGCAGCGCCCTCGGCCGCCCGCGCCGACATACCAAACCCGCTGTACCCGTTGATCGATACCGCCGCGCAGCGACTACAGACCGCCGACCCGGTAGCGGCATTCAAGTGGGTCAACGGTGAGTCGATCGAAGACCGGGCCCGCAGCGACAAGGTGCTCAATGCCGTCGCGGCCGACGCGAGGACCCAACGACTGGATCCTGCGTTCGTACGTCAGGTTTTCGCCGACCAGATCCGCGCCACCGAAGGTGTCGAGCATGCCCGGTTCGCGCAGTGGAAGCTGGACCCCGCCACTGCACCGACATCGGCCCCGGACCTGTCCGCGTCACGCAGCGCTATCGACGGGTTCAACCGCCAGATGGTCGCTCAACTCGCCGCAGATCAGGACATCCTGCACGCCCCGGACTGCCCGGCCGTACTTGACGACGCGCGCGCCGCCGTGGCCGCAAGCCGCGCATTCGACGACCTGATGCGGCAGGCGCTCACCGTCGCCACCCACTCCTACTGCAGCTGAATCACTTGAGCAGCTTGGACATTCGTCGATCGGCCAGCACCTTGCCACCGGTCTGACAGGTCGCACAATACTGAAAAGACTTGTCGGCGAACGACACTTCCCGCACGGTGTCACCACACACCGGGCACGGCAGACCGGTTCGACCGTGCACGCGCAGACCGGACCGCTTCTCCCCTTTGAGGGTTGCTGCCTGCTGCCCGACCGACCGGGTCACCGCATCGCTCAAAACCGAAATCATCGCGTCGTGCAGCGCGCCGAGTTGTTCCCCGGTGAGCTTGCCCGCGGTGGCGAACGGGGAAAGCTTTGCCACATGAAGGATTTCGTCGCTGTAGGCGTTACCGATTCCGGCGATGACCCGCTGATCGGTGATGACGTTCTTGATCCGCCCGGAATTGCCGGCCAGCACGTTTCCCAGCTCGGCAGGCCCCAGCGACAACGCGTCCGGACCCAGGGACTCGATCTGCGGCACCGCGATCGGATCAGCGACCAGCCAGACCGCCAACCGCTTCTGCGTACCGGCCTCGGTCAAGTCGAATCCGGGTGCGTCGCCGGGCGTGCCCAGGTGCACCCGCAACGCGATCGGCCCTTTACCGGGTTTGAGCGGCGCGGCGGCCAGTTTCTCCGACCAACGCAACCAGCCCGCCCGGGACAGGTGGGTGATCAGGTGCAGCTCCCCCACCTGCAGACCCAGATACTTGCCCCACCGGTTGGCTCCGGTCACCTCAGATCCGTACAGCGCAGTCAGCGGTGGATCGAACGTCTTGAGCACCGACAACGCAGAAACGTCGATACGGCCCACGGGCAAGCCGACGGCGTGCCGACGCAGGTGGTCGGCCAGCGCCTCGACCTCGGGGAGTTCCGGCATGAATTCAGGCTAACCTCCCGGCGATTTCGGCGCGTTCAGTCACGTTGACCGCAACGGAGCGCGCCGAAATCACGCGGTGCCGCATGCTGTTGGCATGGCAGAACGCCCCAACCAGGCGACCGATCTCCTGCGCCGAATCTTCGTGGTGAACAGCGTGCCGCGCCGCTGGCCGTTCGCGCTGCGTGCCGCGATCTGTATGGCTGTGCCGGTGCTGGTCGGCTGGGCTGCCGGTGACACCTCGGCTGGATTGCTCGCCACCATCGGAGGCTTCACCTCGTTGTATGGCAGTGGCCGCCCCTACTTGAACCGCGCGATATATCTGGGTGCCGTTGCGGTGTCGTTCGCCGTGGTGGTGACCATCGGCGATTTGGCCGCAGCCGCACCGTGGTCCGGCGTATTGGTGGTGACGGCGATCGCGCTGGTCGCCGTGCTGCTCTGCAACGCGCTGAGCATCGGCCCGCCAGGCGCATACATGCCGGTACTGGCCTGCGCCGCCGGAACCGGTGTGGCAGCAACACATTTGAGTCCGTGGTATATCGGCGCGCTGGTTTTGGCGGGCGGCGCATTCGCCTGGGTCGCGCACATGGCAGGGGCTCTGGTGCGGCCGCGCGGACCGGAACGTTCGGCGATCGCTGCGGCGGGCTCTGCGGTCGCCGAATACATCGGGAAGCCCACGGCCGCCACGAGACACCGCGCCGCGCAACTGCTGCACGAAGCGTGGGTCGCCTTGGTGTCGTTCCAGCCCGTACGCCCCAAGGCCGACGACACCCTCTATCGACTACGCATGACAAACCGCCGGTTGCATGTGCTGTTCGCCGAGGCGATGACGGCCGCCGACCACGACCGGCCATTGCCGTTCGACGGCGTCGCACTGGCCCGGCATCTGGCCACCGTGCCCGACGATTTCGGCGGCACCGAAGGGTTGATCCCGTTGGGCCGTCCCACCGTCGCAACGCTGCTGCGGCGCGCGCTGACGCCGGGGTCGCCAGCGGTGCGATTGGCGGCGCGGACCGCGGTGGCGGTGGCGATATCCGGCGCGATCGCCGGTGCCTTCAACGTCGACCATGCTTACTGGGCTATGGCCGCGGCCGTCCTGATGCTGCATCAGGGTTTCGACTGGCAGCGCACCGTGCAAAGGGGTATCGAACGCACCTTTGGCACCTGGCTGGGGCTGGCACTGGCCGGTGCCATCCTGGCCGCACAACCCGGTGGGCCGTGGCTGGCGCTCATCATCGGCACGCTGCAGTTCATCATCGAGATGTTCGTCGTACGCAATTACACGCTGGCCGTCGTGTTCATCACGCCCGCGGCACTGACCATCGCGTCGGGCGGCCATCGGGTGCCCGACGTGCCCGGGTTGCTGCTGGCCCGAGGAATAGACACGGTCATCGGCTGTGCGGTGGCACTGGCCGTGCTGTGGGTGACCCACCGCAGTCGTGGCATCGCCGACCCGTCGTCCACCGTCGCCGCGACGTTGGAGGCCGTCGGAGTAGTGATCGGTCACCTGGGTTCCGGTGCGGTCACCACGGCCCCGGCCCGCACCGACCGCCGCGATCTGCAACTGCGCGCCATGGCGATGCTGCCGGCGTACGACACCGCGGTCCGCGGATCGGCCCGACATCGCCTTGCCGCCGAACGGCTTTGGCCAACGATCGCGGCGACCGAACAGTTGGCGTACCGAACTCTCGCCGCATGCTGGGCTGCCGAGCGCGCCGAGTCGCCGATCACCCCGGATGAAGCCGGCCAATTGGCCGGAGCCGTCACCGAACTGGCTGCCGCGGTGCGCGCCGATCGGCCTCCGGAAGAATTCGGCGCACTGCCGATATTCGGGGCCGCCGAGGTACGTGCGGTGCAGACGTCGCTGTCCCGGTGATTTGGGCGGGCTCCGTGTCGGTCACTGTGACGGAGCGCGCCGAGATCGCATAGGACTCATTAGGCGGCGCGCTGGACCAGACTCAGTGCCCAACTGACCACCGACAACACGATGGCCGCCCAGATTGCGGTGAACCAGAATTGGTCGATGTACAGGCCCCAATGCGTGGTGTTTTGGGTGATGCTCGCGGTGATCCACAGCATCAGCGCATTGATGACTATATGGATCAACCCCAGGGTGACGATGTACAGCGGGAGCGACAGCAGCTGGACGATCGGTTTGATGATCGCGTTGACCAGCCCGAACACCACCCCGACCACGAAGATGATGCCGACCCGCTGCAACGTTGTCTCGCCGCCGACGATCGCGATGCCGGGCACCACCCGGGTCACCAACCACAGTGCGAACCCTGTCACTGCGGCGCGTACCAGGAACGACGTCATGCGCCCGCCCCCCGCAGCAGGTAGATATCCATGATCCAGCCGTGCTGCGCACGAGCCTCGTTGCGCTGCTGCATTATTCGTTCACCCATCTCGCCCACGGTACCGGTGGCCAGTAGTTCGTCGGGAGTGCCCAGATAGGCGCCCCACCAAATCCGGGTTTCGGGCGGACAGGTCAGGAACGAACAGTCGCCATCGAGCATGACGACCGCCGCGCCGCTGAGTCCGTCGGTGCGCAGGCGGCGGCCCGTGGTGATCAGCACCGGCTCACCAATGTCGTTGAGCGGGATGCGATGCCGTGCGGTCAGTGCCTGGATGGCGGTGATGCCCGGGATGACGTCGTACTCGATGTCGATACGTGCCGCGACCAGGTCCAGGATGCGCAAGGTGCTGTCGTACAGCGATGGGTCACCCCAGGCCAGGAAGGCCCCGGTGCCGCCGTCGGCCAGTTCGGTACGCAGCGCCTCGGCCCACAGATCGGCCCGGGCTTCATGCCACTCGGCCACTGCCTGACGGTAGTCACCGTCTTTTGCGCGCTTTGGATCCGGCAGTTCGACGAAGCGGTAGTCGGAGTGTTCGATGAAACGGTCGCACACCAGTTTTCGCAGACCGACAAGGTCGGACTTGGACTCCCCTTTATCGGAGGCGAAGAACACCTGAGTGTCGTTGAGCGCCGCCACGGCCTGCGCCGTTACGTAATCGGGATCGCCGGCGCCGATACCGATGACATGAATGTGCCTGGTCAAACGTCCACCTCTCAGCGCAGCACCATAAGACCGCAAGTACCCGGTACCCGGGGTATTGACATGATGCGTGTAACGCACTTACGTTGGCGGAGCATAGCGTCAGCGAAGGGACGTCAATGATGACTGCTTCGATGAAGGCCGGTACCGCCCGGGCCAACACGTCGCGCGAAGAGTTTTCCGCGCGCTTGATCGGCGGCTCCGTGCGCAAGTCGTACGAGCCCGTGGTGGACATCGACTGGGACGCCCCGCTGGACCCCGATAAGTTCTATCTGCCACCCAAGGTGGTGTCGCTATACGGAACGCCGTTGTGGGACAGCATGACCCGCGAGCAGCAGATCGAGCTGTCCCGCCAGGAGTTGGTGAACACCCTGTCGGCGGGCATCTGGTTCGAGAACATCCTCAACCAGGCCCTGCTGCGCACGGTCATGCACAAGGACCCGACGGCCCGCTCTACGCATTACGCACTGACCGAACTCGGCGACGAGACCCGGCACATGGTGATGTTCGGTCGGGCCATCGAGCGCGTCGGCGCCAACCCGGTGCAGCCCAAGTGGTATCAGCGGGTGATCATCAATGCCCTGCCGCTGGCATTCAAGGGTTCGGTGCTGTGGATGGCCGCGCTGATCGGCGAGGAAATCTTCGACTCGCTGCAGCGACAGATGATGGACGACCCCGAGTTGCAGCCAATGGTGCAGCGGCTCATGCGAATTCACGTCACCGAAGAGGCCCGGCACATCCAGTTCGCCCGCGACGGAGTGCGTCGGCGGGTGCGGGACATGGGCTGGCTCGGACGGACCTGGGTGGGCAACCTCAACGGCCTGGGCGGGGTGTTCTTCCAGTTCCTGTTCACCCACCCGGTGCAGTATCGACGTGTCGGCCTGGACCCGCGCGTCGCGCGCCAGATGGCACGGCGTAGCCCGCACCGACACGACACCCAGATCATGGGCTTCGCGCCGCTGGCCGCCTTCCTCGAAGAAGTCGGGCTGATGGGCCGGATCGCACGGCGGTTGTGGACGCGCACCCACTTCCTGCCTGCCACACCCAGCCCGACGGCCACGAACAGCGGTACCGAAAGCGCCCACGTCACCGAGGACGAGGTGTACGACGGACCTGCGGTGCTGAAGTCCGGGGGCACCGAGGTGCCGGTACGTGCGCGGCTGATCGGCCACCTGGACCCCCACGACGGCCAATACCATTGGCGTGGAACACTTTTCGGACCGCTTCGAGATGACGCCCTGAAAACACCGGCGGTGACACTGACCGTCGGCGAGCAGACAGCACCGGCCCGGATCACCGAACGCACCCCTCAGGGCGGACATTCGATCGCCGGCGTGGGCGCGCCGCCATTCACGGTTCCGCGAACCCAAAACTAGAACACGTTCTAATATCGGTCCATGAGGTTCACCTACGCCGAGGCAATGACCGATCCGACCTACTACATTCCGCTGGCCAAGGCTGCGGACGCCGCTGGGTATCACGCCATGACCATCCCGGACAGCATCGCCTACCCCTACGAGTCAGACTCCAAATATCCGTACACGCCGGACGGCAACCGGGAATTCCTGGACGGCAAGGCGTTCATCGAGTCGTTCTCCCTGATCGGCGCGCTGTCAGCGGTGACCACCAAGCTGCACTTCAACATCTTTGTGCTCAAGCTGCCGATCCGCCCGCCGGCCCTGGTGGCCAAGCAGGCCGGGTCGCTGGCCGCACTGTTCGACAACCGGCTCGGATTGGGTGTCGGTACCAGCCCGTGGCCGGAGGACTACGAGATCATGGGCGTGCCGTTCGCCCGGCGGGGCAAGCGGATGGACGAGTGCATCGACATCATCAAAGGCCTGACCTCGGGTGAGTATTTCGAATACCACGGCGAGTTCTACGACATCCCCAAGACCAAGATGTGTCCGGCGCCGACCAAGCCGGTGCCGATCCTGGTCGGTGGGCACGCCGAGGCCGCACTCAAGCGCGCCGCCTGCAACGACGGCTGGATGCACGGCGGTGGGGATCCGGCCGAGCTCGACGGATTGATCGCCCGGCTGCAGCAGTTGCGCAAGGAAGAGGGGCGGGAGAACGAGCCCTTCCAAATCCACGTCATCTCGATCGACGGGTTCACCATCGATGGCGTGAAACGCTTGGAGGACAAGGGCGTAACCGACGTCATCGTCGGCTTCCGGGTGCCTTACATCATGGGGCAGGACACGCAGCCGCTGGACAAGAAGATCAAGCACCTGGAGATGTTCGCGGAGAACGTCATCGCCAAGGTCTAGCGGGTCGGCCGGCAACCAGGCCATTAAGCTTTGCCGGTGACCAGCAGCCTCAGCCAGACCGCAGCACCGCCAGTCGCCCCACCCCGTCCACCACGCCGTCGGCTCGCTGTGCTCGCTCTGGCCCTGGGCGGTTTCGGCATCGGCACCACCGAGTTCGTCGCCATGGGGCTGCTCCCCGATATCGCTTCTGGCCTGCACATCACCGAGCCGCAGGCCGGGCACGTCATCTCCGCGTATGCCCTCGGCGTGGTCGTCGGCGCTCCGCTGATCGCGGCACTGACTGCCCGGATGAACCGCAAGGTCCTGCTGGTGGGGCTGATGGTGATGTTCTGCGTCGGCAACCTGGCCGCCGTGCTGGCTCCCACTTACGGCACGCTGGTGACCGCTCGCTTCGTTGCCGGCGTCCCGCACGGTGCGTTCTTCGGCATTGCTGTGCTGGTGGCCGCGCATCTGATGGGCCCGCAGAATCGGGCCAAGGCCACGTCGCAGGTGATGACGGGGCTGACTGTCGCCACCGTAGTGGGCGTCCCGCTGGCGTCCTGGATGGGCCAGCATCTCGGCTGGCGCGCCGCGTTCTCCCTGGTCGTCCTAGTCGGACTGCTCACCACCGCCGCTATCTGGAGGTGGATGCCCGGGCTGGATTCGATGGCCGCCACCAGCCCGATGATTGAGCTCGGCGCATTGCGCCGGGTGCAAGTGTGGCTGGCGCTGCTGGTCGGCATGGTCGGCTTCGGCGGGATGTTCGCCGTCTACACCTATGTGTCAACCACCCTCACCGATGTGTCCGGGCTGTCCCGCGCTCTGATTCCGGTGGGGCTGATGACGTACGGGCTGGGCATGGTGGTCGGCAACTTGGTCGGTGGCCGGATGGCGGACGCCTCGGTGGTGCGCGCGCTGTATCTGTCGATCGGTGCCCTGGCCGTGGTACTCACCGGGTTTGTCGCAGCTGCCCACCATCCGTGGACTGCCCTGGGCGGACTGTTTCTGATCGGCGCGGCCGGCTCGGCCATCGCACCGGCGTTGCAGACCCGGCTGATGGACGTCTCCCACGATGCGCAGACCCTGGCCGCGGCGCTCAACCATTCGGCGCTGAACATCGCCAACGCCACCGGCGCGTGGGTCGGCGGCCTGGTGATCACCGCCGGATACGGCTACACCGCCCCTGCGGCAGCCGGCGCGGTTCTGGCGGTGGCCGGCCTCGGGCTGCTCACGGTGTCGGTGTTCCTGCAGCGGCGGAATGCTACGGGTCGATGATGTGCACGGCGGCTTCCTCCGCCGAGGCCGCGCCGCCATCGATACCGACATCACCGCCGAGCAGTTCACCGTCCTGATCCACCGCTATCAGCCGACCCGCGCGCTCGTCGCCTACCTCGTCGTCGCCGGCTTGTTCGTCGGGATCATCGAACTGCATTGTGGGATCAGGTTCTTCTTCGGCGAGCAATTCATCAAGTGTCTCGTTGTCGCGCGGCTCGATCCAGGATTCCGGCGGCTCATATCCCTCGTCCAGCAAGTCATCGACACCGCTGTCGATCAGCATGTCCTCCTGCGTCAATTGATTGTCATCATCGACGCTGTACTCGCCTGAGCTGGTCATAAGCTCACCTTGCCACCGAACGCCCCGAACCGCAGCCATAGTCACGCCGAGATCGACGTTTTGGCCGCTTTTACTCGGACTTTGCGGCCCGTTTGTCCGTTTGGGCGGGAAGTGCGCTCACAGCGAGCGGCTGATGATCTCTTTCATGATTTCGCTTGTGCCGCCATAGATCTTGTTGACCCGGGCAGCGGCGTAGGCCCGGCCGATGGGGTATTCCATCATGTAGCCGTAGCCGCCGAAGAACTGCACGCACCGGTCCACGATCGCCACAGCCTTGTCGGCGGCAATCAGTTTGCCCATCGATGCCAGCGCCGGGTCGTTTTGGCCGTCGATGTAGGCCTGGATGCAATAGTCGACGGTGGTCTTGACGGATAGCACCTCGGCTTTGAGTTCGGCGAGCTGGAATCGGTTGTGCTGGAATTGGATCAACCGCTTGCCGAACGCCTCTCGCTCCTTGGTGTACTTGATGGCCTCCAACACGGCAGCCTCGGCCATGCCGGCGCAGATCGATGCAATGACAAGGCGTTCCCGGGCCAGCTGCTCCATCAGTTGATAGAAGCCCAACCCTTCCTTATCGCCCAGCAGGTTGGCGACCGGCACTCGCATGTCGGTGAAGAACAGCTCGCGCGTGTCCTGGCCGTGCTGGCCTACCTTCTCCAGCACCCGGCCGCGCTCGAAGCCCGGCAGATCATTGACTTCGGCGACGATCAGTGACACGCCGGCCGCGCCCTGGGTCGGGTCGGTCTTGGCCACGATCACCACGATGTCGCAGTGAGAACCGTTGGAGATGAACGTCTTTGATCCATTGATGACGTAGTGGTCGCCGTCCTTGATGGCCGTGGTGCGGACGGCCTGCAGATCCGACCCGGTGCCTGGTTCGGTCATCGCGATGGCCAGCACCGTCTCACCGCTGATGATCTTCGGCATCCAGCGGGCCTTCTGTTCGGCACTGGCATACCTGTTGATGTAGTGCGCGACGATCGGTGAGTGCACCGACCAGCCCGATGCAGAATCATGAGCCAGGGCAAGCTCTTCGGCGACTACTGCGGACATGCCGAAGTCGCCGCCCGCGCCGCCGTATTCCTCGGGCAGGTCCAGGCCCAGCAGCCCGGCATCGCCGAGTTTGTTCCAGAATTGCCGATCGACCTGATGGTTCTTGGCCCAGCGCTCCTGATTGGGCGTGGCCTCCTTGCGCAGGAATGCCGCCCCATGCTGCCGCAGTTCCCGGTGCTGGTCGGTTTCCCAGCTGGCCCGGTAGGTAGGGAAGAGTTCTGACATTGATCTACCTCGCTGAAATCGCTGTCACTATACAAATGTATAGTGAGCTGGTCGTGTGTATAGTACACACATCCGAGGACGAACGGGGCGGTGAGATGGTCAACCCAGCTGCGGCACCCGATGACCTCACCGCAAAGGCGCGTATCCGCAACGCCGCACTGAACCTGTATGCCATGCACGGTCAGGACCGAATCTCGCTGCGCGCCATAGCATCCGAAGCCGGCGTCGCAGTGGGCCTGGTGCAGCACCACTTCAAGACCAAGGCCGGGCTGCGCGACGCGGTGGACCAGTCCGTGGTCGACCATTTCGCCAATGCCCTGGCCCAGATACCCGCCACCGCCTCCACCGCGGTACGAGACGAGGCGGTCCGGAACATGCTCCGCGCCAACCCAGCGGTGGTGAATTACGTACGCCGGGCGCTACTGGAGCCCGGCGCCACCGACAGTCACCTGCTCGATGTGCTCGTCGAATTGACACAGCGCGAAGTCCGGACTGCGCGTAAAGCCGGGCGCGCCTCCACCACCCGCGGCGAGAGCACTCAGGTGGTCGCCGTCCTGGCCCGACAGATGGGCGAACTGCTGCTGGCACCCATGGTGGACGCAGTGTGGGAACGGGTGGCACCGCGCGCGAAACCGCCGCGGCTGCGGGTCATGGTCGACGAGGCCCGGCCATGATGGTCGACATCGACGAATTCGAGGTCGCGGACCCCGCAGACGCTTGGACACGAGCCGGATTCACCGTAGACAACGACGGCGTCTGCCGGATCGGCAGCGTTCGCATCCGATTGGTCGGACGGGACCGCGGCACGGGCATCGTCGGGTGGTCGCTGCGCGGCCTGCCGGCAGCCTGTCCCGTCGACGGCATTGCCACCACACGCTCGGACGCAACTGCTCCAGCGCCGGCCGAACACGCCAACGGCGTCACCTCTATCGACCACGTCGTTTTGCTGTCGCCCAACCTGGGCAGGACCGTCGCATCACTGGCTGCCATCGATGTGGAGCCACGACGGGAACGGGACGGCCAGCTCGCCGGACGGCCGGTCCGGCAGATCTTCTTTCGGTTCGGGGAGGTCATCGTCGAGGTCGTCGGCTCACCAGGGGCATCGGGCGAAGGACCGTCGACGCTCTGGGGCCTGACCTACGTCGTCACGGACATCGACGCGGCCGCCGCGTTCTTCGGCGATCGGACGACACCAGTCAAGCCGGCGGTGCAGCCGGGGCGCCGGATCACCACGCTGCGTCACCAGGCCTTCGGGATGTCGGTCCCGACGGCAGTGATCTCGGCACCTATCCTCGGCCCATGAGCGACGACGTGGTGGTGATCCACACCGACGGCGGGTGCCGGCCCAACCCCGGTCCCGGCGGTTGGGGGGCGGTGTTGCGACAGCGGCACCATGTCCGCGAGATGTGCGGCGGCGAATCCGGCGAGACGAGCAACAACCGCATGGAGTTGACCGCGCCCATCATGGCGCTGGAAGCGCTGACCAGGCCCGTCGTGGTGCACCTTCACACTGACAGCACCTACGTCCGCAACGGCATCACCAAGTGGGTGCACGGCTGGGAACGCAACGGATGGCAGACCGCGGCGAAGCAGCCGGTGAAGAACGTCGACCTCTGGAAGCGGCTTCAGGCCGCGTGCGCGCGGCACCAGGTCGAGTGGTTCTGGGTCAAGGGGCACGCGGGTGTCGCCGACAACGAACTGGCCGACGCGCTGGCGACCCGAGGGCTCGAAGAAGCCATCGCCGCCGCAGGCTGACTCACTCCCAGGTGACGTCGCCAGGTTTCTTGTCCGGCCGCAGCCCCCGCCAGCTGGGTTGGCGCAACCGGCCATCAGCCGTGCGCTCGCTGTAGCGCACCTCCGCCACCAACTCCGGCCGGACATAGGTCGCGCCACGGGCATCGAGTGCCGGAAGCGCTGTGCTGAAAGGTGATTCGTCGACCACCAGCGGGGTCAGGAGGTTCCGGAGCCGGGCCAGTTCAGCATCGGTGAAGCCGGTGCCCACCCGCCCCGCAAAGTGCAGTGCACCGGCAACCGGAACACCCATCAACAGCGCACCGATTCCACTTGTGCGTCCTTCACCGGCCCGCCAGCCGCCGATCACCACCTCCTGCGTGCGCCAGAACTTGTCCTTGATCCACGAAGCGCCCCGTCCGCCCCGATAGGTGGAGTTCCACTTCTTGGCGACGACCCCTTCCAACCCCTGCTCGGCAGCCGCCGCCAAGGCTTGCGCACCGTCACCTTCCAGCAGCGGCGGAACTACTGGTGCACCATCAATAGCCAGAATTTCCAGCAACTTTCGTCGATCTCGGTATGACGCTCGCGCCAACGACCTGCCATCCAACTCCAGAATGTCGAAAGCCCAGAACTCGACGTGGGTGTCCGGACCTCGATTCTGCATCGCCCCGAAACTCGATACGCCGGTGACCGGAGCCACCACCTCCCCGTCGAGCACCACGTGATGGTCGGCGAGATCTGCTGCCAACGAATGCAATTGAGGAAACTCCGCGGTGACGTCACGCCCACTACGAGCCTTCAGCCGCATCCGGCCGTGGTCGGCCTCCACCAACAACCGGTAGCCATCCCACTTGCCTTCGAACGCCCACTGATCGGCAGTCAGTCCCTGCACCGAACCGGCCGTGGCCAGCATCGGTTGGATGCCTTGCGCTTTCATCCGGTGCACCAACCAGTTCTTGCCGTCGGTCTGGATCAGCGCGTACCGGCCCGAAACTTTCGCTCCGTGCAAGGTGACAATCACCTCGCCGTGTTCTCCTGAGTCCCTGAACTTTTCGGTGTCGTAGGTACCGGAGTCCCAAATGGACACGTGCCCACCGCCGTACTCCCCCTTGGGAATCTCACCTTCGAAAGTCGCGTAGTCCAGCGGATGATCCTCGGTGTGGACGGCCAGATGGTTGACTGACGGCTCATCCGGCAAGTTCTTGGGCACCGCCCAACTCACCAACACGCCGTCGCGTTCCAGCCGAAAGTCGTAGTGCAGCCGACGGGCATGGTGTTCCTGGATGACGAATTGGTTGTTGCTGCCAAGCGCCGGGGCTGCGGCCGGTATTGGTTCGGGTGTCCGGTCCGGGTCACGCATGCTCCGGTACGCGGTGAGTCGGTCTGGTACAGGCTCGTTTTCATCGAGGCCTGCCAGCAGGTCACCGTCGCGGGTCAACCTCGCCAGCACTTCGTCGAACCGTAGCTGCCGCAGATCGGGGTCGTCGAGTTCGTCCCAGGTGCGCGGTGCGGCCACCGTCGGCTCGTCACGTCCTCTCAACGAATAGGGCGCGACGGTGGTTTTGGCAGCATTGTTCTGACTCCAGTCCAGGAACACCTTGCCTGCGCGCAAGCTCCGGGTCATGGTCGCTGTGACCAGCTCCCCCATGGTTGATTCAAGTTGTTGGGCAACACGTTTGGCCACCGTCGCCGCGCCGCGAGACGAAACCGGTTGGGCCAACGGAACGTACAGATGCAACCCCTTGCTACCACTGGTCAACGGGTAGGCGATCAGGTCCATTGCACTGATCAGCGTGCGCACCGCACGCGCCACCTGACACAGCTGCGCCGTGCTGACGCCCTCACCCGGATCCAGGTCGAACACAATGCGGGTAGCCGATCCAGGTACTAGGGCATCGCCCGCCCCGCTTCGCCCGCCTGTAGCCACCAGACGCCATTGCGGCACATGAACTTCCAGCGCGGCCTGCTGTGCTACCCAGGCCAGCCCCTCTGCGGTGTCGATGATGGGATAGACGGTCGCGCCGCCTTTATGGGAGATGGTGACTCGGTCCAGCCAGTCCGGTGCCGACGTCGCGAGGTGCTTTTCGAAGAACGGTTCCTGCGCAACACCATTGGGCCAACGTGTGCGAGTGACCGGGCGCCCCGCAATGTGCGGCAGCATGGCTTCGGCGACGGCAAGGTAGTAGTCGAAGACCTCGGCTTTCGTTGTACCGATCACTGGGTACAGCACCTTGTCGGGGTTGGTCAGTCGCACCCGCCCGAATTGCAGCACCGTTCCAGTATCACGCCGATGTGGGCCATACTGGGGGTTATGCGGTCCATCTGGAAGGGGTCAGTCGCCTTCGGGCTGGTCAATGTGCCGGTCAAGGTGTACAGCGCCACCGAGGACCATGACATCAAGTTCCATCAGGTGCACGCCAAGGACAACGGGCGCATCCGCTACAAGCGCGTGTGCGAAATCTGCGGTGAGGTGGTCGAGTTCCGCGATATCGCGCGTTCATTCGAGTCCGATGACGGCCAGACCGTGGTGATCACCGACGACGACATCGCGACGCTGCCCGAAGAACGCAGCCGCGAGATCGAGGTGGTCGAGTTCGTCCCGGCCGATCAGATCGATCCGCTGATGTACGACCGGAGTTATTTCCTGGAGCCCGATTCCAAGTCGTCGAAGTCGTATGTCCTACTGGCCCAGACGCTGGCGCAGACCGACCGGGTGGCCATCGTGCACTTCGCCCTGCGCAACAAGACCCGACTTGCGGCGTTGCGGGTCAAGGACTTCGGCAAACGCAACGTGATGGTGGTGCACACTCTGCTGTGGCCCGACGAGGTTCGCGATCCCGATTTCCCGGTACTGGACAGGGAAGTTGAGATCAAGAAGGCTGAGCTGACCATGGCCGGCCAGGTGGTCGACTCCATGACCTCGGATTTCCATCCCGAAGAGTTCCATGACACCTACCGGGATCAGATGTACGAGTTGATCCAGGCGAAGATCGATGGCGGAGAAGCATTCACCACCTCCGATGAGCCAGCCGAACTGGATGCGACCGATGACGTGTCCGATCTGCTGGCCAAGCTCGAAGCCAGTGTGAAAGCCCGGCACGGCACTGACTAGCGCCGACGTCGCCGCGCCTGCGGCAAGCACCGGACTAAGAGATCGACGCTCTGGTCGTAGCTACTCGCATATTGCGGCGCGTTTGTCCGTTTGGGCGAAACCGAGAACAAATTAGAACGTGTTCTAGAAAGCGGCCCACACGGCGCCTTCGCCTTGCTACCGTGGCCCCCAAAGACGACAAAGGGGTGCACGTGATTCTGGACAGATTCCGGCTCGACAATCAGGTTGCGGTGGTGACGGGAGCCGGCCGCGGCCTAGGCGCCGCCATAGCGCTGGCATTCGCAGAAGCCGGTGCCGACGTGGTGATCGCGGCTCGCACCGAGGCCCAGCTGCAGGATGTCGCCAAGCAAATCGAGCAGACCGGCCGCAAAGCCCACATCGTGGTCGCAGACCTTGCTCACCCCGACGAAACCGCCAAGCTCGCCGGAGAGGCGTCGAAAGCCTTCGGCAGACTAGACATCGTCGTCAACAACGTCGGCGGCACCATGCCCGGCCCGCTGATGAACACCTCGCCCAAGGATCTCAAGGACGCGTTCACCTTCAACGTAGCGACCGCGCACGCGTTGACCCAGGCCGCGGTCCCGCTGATGCTGGAGCATTCCGGCGGGGGCAGCGTCATCAACATCACCTCGACCATGGGCCGGCTGGCGGGCCGCGGGTTCCTCGCCTACGGCACGGCGAAGGCCGCCCTGGCGCAGTACACCCGACTGGCTGCGCTGGACCTGTGCCCGAAGATCCGGGTCAACGCTATCGCGCCGGGTTCGATCCTGACTTCTGCCCTGGACATCGTCGCGTCCAACGACGCGCTGCGCGAACCGATGGAGAAGGTCACCCCGATGCGCCGACTGGGCGACCCGCAGGACATCGCGGCCGCCGCCGTCTACCTGGCGTCCCCGGCCGGCGCCTACCTGACCGGCAAGGTGCTCGAGGTCGACGGCGGCATCACCTTCCCCAACCTCGACCTGCCCCTGCCCGATCTGTGAGGAACAGTATGCCCATCAAAGTCGCCGCCGTCGGTACCGGAAACGTCGGCCGCCACGCCCTGACCCAGTTGATCAACGACCCTGCCTATCAACTCACCGGGGTCTGGGTGTCCTCGTCGGCAAAGGCTGGCAAGGACACCGGAGAGCTTGCCGGACTTGAGGTTTCGACCGGCATCAAGGCCACCAACGACCTCGACGAGATTCTCTCCGCCAAGCCGGACTGTGTGGTCTACACCGCCATGGCCGACAACCGCCTGCCCGATGCCCTCGAGGACTACCGCCGCATCCTGGCCGCCGGAATCAACGTGGTGGGCAGCTCGGCAGTCTTCCTGCAGTACCCGTGGCAGGTACTGCCCGCCGAGCTGATCGCCCCGATCGAGGAGGCGGCGCAGGCAGGTCAGGCCAGCATTTTCGTCAATGGCATCGACCCCGGGTTCGCCAATGACCTTTTGCCCCTTGCCCTTGCCGGCACGTGCCAGAGCATCGAGCAGATCCGATGCATGGAGATCGTCGACTACGCCACCTACGACAGCGCCACGGTGATGTTCGATGTGATGGGCTTCGGCAAGCCGCTCGACGAGCTGCCTATGCTACTGCAGCCCGGCGTACTGAGCCTGGCCTGGGGTTCGGTAGTTCGCCAGTTGGCGGCCGGCCTGGGCCTCGAGCTCGACGAGGTCACCGAGACCCACGTCCGGGTCCCGGCACCGGAGGATTTCGAGATCGCGTCGGGCCATATTCCCGAGGGCACAACGGCGGCAATGCGTTTCGAGGTCCGCGGGATGAAGGACGGCAATCCGGCCGTGGTGCTCGAGCACGTGACCAGGCTCCGTGCGGACCTGTGCCCGGACTGGCCGCAACCTGCTCAAGAAGGCGGCTCGTACCGGGTTGAGGTGACCGGTGAACCGTCGTACGCCTTGGACCTCTGCCTCAGCAGCCGCAAGGGCGATCACAACCACGCCGGACTGGTCGCCACCGCGGCGCGGGTGGTCAATGCAATACCCGCGGTGGTTGCGGCGGCGCCCGGCATCCGGACTTCACTGGACTTGCCGTTGATCACCGGGAAGGGGCTGTACGCAGCGGGTTGACGTGCCGCGGAATCTCACCCTCTGAGCTGCCCAGCAGCAGAAAGGCCCGACTCGCCGCACCAGAAATAGAGTCATTCGTCGCTAGCGGGTGACCCACCCTTCAGCGCCAGAATCGGCGTGAACTCATCTCACGGTCAGTTCACGGATCGTCCACTTCTGAGCCTGGAGAAAGTACCGCTATGCACACCGCCGTTCGACCGTTCGCTTCTGTCGGCGTTTCCCTGGTCGGGGCCACGGCCATCGCCGTGACCCCGGTCATGGCCCCGGCCGTCAGCACCCAGATTCATCGCATTGGAGCTCAGATCGAGCAGGCCGCAGTACATTTGACGGCCGCCGCCGACCCTCTCGCCGCATACACCCAACTGGTCGCGGCGACACCAAAACAGCCCGCGACCACGTCACCTCAGCCATCGGCACCGTGGATTTCAAGGACAATCGGCTACACGCGGCACGGGTGCATCACGTCCTGGGTCTGATCAACCTCGTTGAGAACAACGAACTAGCGGCCTATGGCCATCTCGCCGAATTGTTCTCCTATGCCGGCGCGCCCCTGCACCGCCACGCGTCCGTCCGTGCTCTTGCTGATTACGCCCAAGCGGCAGTACTGGCCGACATGGACGACGAGGCCAGGCGCCGACTGCCCGCAATATCGGCGCACCTACCGCGTCAGCATTCCGCGAGAGTCAGCCAATTGGTCAATCACGCATCGGCGCTGCTCGGCCTCGGGAACGTCGACGATACCTTCGCCAGCATGCTCGACGACCCCGCCGGCGAGCAGTGGCCGTTCGAACGCGCCCGACTGCGGCTCAGCTACGCGGGCTGGCTGCGGCGCAACCGGCGGCGCAAAGAGGCCCAACACCAACTCTCTTCCGCCTTGGCGCTCTTCGAGAAGTTGGGGGCCAAACCGTGGCTCGATGTCTGCACCAGGGAACTGCGCGCATCGGGTGTGCGTGCAGCACCGGCGGCAACTCCGACCACCGCGCAATTGAGTCCCCAGGAGCACCAGGTCGTTTACCTGGTCAGCGAGGGTCTGACCAATCCGCAAATCGCTGCACGCCTTCATCTTTCGCCCCGCACGGTATCCGGATACCTGTATCGGTCCTTCCCGAAATTAGGGGTAACCAGCCGCCACCAGATCCGTGACGTCCCACCACCCCCGGACTGGCAATCCACTGCCGGCTGATGCCCGGATCGCCGACCATCCAGGCGCTCCGCACCCGGAGTTCGCTGGACTTGACTTTGATTGCCGAGAAGGCGCTGTACGCTACGCCCTAGTCGCTATCCCAGCCACGACCGAAACTGCATTGCGGCACAGAAAGTTCGAGGAGCCGACCGTTGGAATGCAGTTTCGGCGCCATAGGTAAGGACCCGATATGCGCAACGTGGTCAGCGCGCTGGCGGTGGCCGCCCCGCCGGCCCTGGTGATCAACAACGGCGGTGGGGGTGGAGGCGGCGGCCTCCACCCATTCCACCACTGACACCCCAAACCACCTGGAGGACTTCATGACCGAACACACCATGCCGGAGTCAGCCCACGACGCCGGTGTACCCATCGAGCAGGCCGTCGCATTGTTCATGCTGCATCCCGAGACCTTCAGCAGCAGCATCGCGGCCGGCTATGAGAACCCCTTGGCGGGGTACGTCGCGGGCCGGGGCGGCGTGCTGGGCGACGCCACCGGCGTAGCCGTCAGTTCAGTCTTCGTGGTGTTCGAGCCGACGGGATTGGCCGCACTGTGGGATCAGGGTGTCGCCGTGCGCGGGGCCGCCGGCGCAGCCGAAGTCTATTGGCAGCAGGCCGCCGAGTTCGCTCGCAAACACCTGGCCGGTGCCGACGGGTTGGACCGGATCGCCGCACTCGGCGAGAAGATCATCGCGACGGCACCGACCGGGGGTGCTCCGTTGTTCGCCGGTTGGCGTGAGATGCCGCTCGCCGACGATGCCCCGGCGCGGGCGCTGCAGGTGATGTTCGTGCTGCGCGAGTTGCGGGCCGCGGTGCACTTCAACGCGCTGACGGTGTCGGACATCTGCCCCATCGAAGCGCACCTGCTCAACAAAGGGCCCGAGTACGCCGCGATGTTCGGCTGGCCCGAGCCCTACCCCGACTGTCTCGATAAGAAGGCTCGGTACGACGAGGTAGAGCAGGTAACCAATCATCGGATGGCGGAGCTGTTCGCGGCCGCGCTCGATCCCGACGAAGCCGACGAGCTCGCACGGTTGAGCACCGCCGCGCTGACGTCACTGAAGGCCCACGCTGCAGGTTGATCCCAGCGAGCGCGGTCTCCACCGCGGCCCGACGTTGTCATAACCTTGAGATTTCGGCTACCCTAAACTTTCTATTCGTTATACCGGATACAGAATGAGAGCGTTGCTACTAACCGACACCCGAGCGCCGTCGCGACCGGCCTGGTCCCTGCTGGGCCCCGCGTTCGTCGCGGCGATCGCTTACGTCGACCCTGGCAACGTCGCCGCCAACGTCAGCGCCGGCTCACGATTCGGCTTCCTTCTGGTCTGGGTCATCGTGATGGCCAACGTCATGGCCGGCCTGGTGCAGTACCTGTCGGCCAAGCTCGGCCTGGTGACCGGCCGCTCGCTGCCCGAGTTGGTGGCGGACAACTGCCGCACACCGACCCGGGTCGCCTATTGGGTTCAAGCCGAATTGGTCGCCATCGCAACAGATCTCGCTGAGGTGATCGGTGGTGCCATCGCGCTGCGCTTGCTATTCGATCTGCCGATGCTGCTGGGCGGGCTCATCACCGGGGTGGTGTCGCTGGGTCTGTTGGCGGTACAGAACCATCAGGGCCAGCGCACCTTCGAGCGCGTCATCGGCGGACTGCTGCTGATCATCACCATTGGCTTCCTGGCCAGTCTGTTCGTCGACCCTCCGTCGGCCCGCGACGTGCTCGGTGGCCTGGTTCCGCGCTTCACCGGCACCGGGAGTCTGCTGTTGGCCACCGCGATCCTGGGTGCGACCGTGATGCCACACGTGGTCTACCTGCATTCCGGGTTGGCCCGGGACCGGCACGGACAGCCCGAGGCCGGTGCCCCACTACAGCGGATGCTGCGTGTCACGCGGTACGACGTCGGGTTGGCCATGCTGGTCGCCGGAGCCGTGAACATGGCCATGCTGCTGGTCGCCGCGAACAACTTGCAGGGCGTCGACGGTACGGACACCATCGAAGGCGCCTACGCCGCAGTCGGTCATGCACTCGGTCCTGGCGTCGCACTGTGCTTCGCCGTCGGCTTGCTTGCCTCGGGGTTGGCGTCCACCTCGGTCGGCGCGTACGCCGGTGCGATGATCATGCAGGGCTTGCTCAATCGCAGCTATCCGCTGCTGGTACGCCGCGTGGTCACGCTGCTGCCCGCACTGGTGGTACTGGCCATCGGGTTCGACCCCACCCGTGCTCTCGTGCTGTCGCAGGTGGTGCTGTCCTTCGGCATACCGCTGGCACTGATTCCACTGATCCGACTGACCAGTAGTCGCGCGCTGATGGGCGACAACGTCAACCATCGGGTGGTCAGCGCTCTGGGTTGGGCTGTGGCCGTGGCAATTTCGGTGCTGAATGTGGTGCTGATCTGCCTGACCATCAAGGGCTGACACCACAAGCCCGTAATGTCGGGGGCATGGCAAGAGATTTCCGGTTCGGACTGAGCCTGCGCGCCACCGACAGTCAGGCAGCTGTACAGGAGGCCGCCCGCCGCGGCGAGGCGTTGGGCTACAACGTACTGCTGGTGCCCGACCATCTCGGTGCACCCGCCCCCTTTCCGGTACTGGCAACGGCCGCCGCAGCGACCTCAACCATGCACATGGGCACTTTTGTGTTCAACGCCTGCTTCTACAAGCCGGCGCTGCTGGCCAGGGACGTTGCCGCGATGCGCGACCTGAGCGGCGGGCGATTCGAGCCCGGCCTTGGCGCCGGCTACGTCCGCGAGGAATTCGAAGCCGCCGAATTACCCTTCCCCAGCGCCGGCAAGCGGGTCGAGTACATGGCACACGTCACCACGTACCTGCGCACCCATCTGCCGGATGTGCCGGTGATGATCGCGGGTGCGGGTGACAAGCTGCTGACGACAGCTGCGCAGCAGGCGCAGATCATCGGGCTGACCGGAGGTAGGCCGACGCCGGAGAATCCCGATCCGCTGGCCGAACGAGTCTCGTTCGTACGCAACGCCGCAGGCGCCCGCTTCGATGAACTGGAACTGAATCTGGCGATCACCGCGGTGCCGACCGACGGGTCGGGCATCCCCAGGCTATCGATCACCCGTCGCTTCCTGCCGGACCTCACCGACGAAGAACTGCTCAAGACTCCAGGAGTGTTCACCGGCAGTACAGCCGACATCGCCGACCGGGTGCGGCAATTGCGGGACCAATACGGAATTAGCTACATCATAGTGCAGCAACAACATTCGGAAGCTTTCGCAAAGGTGATCGCAGAACTGCGCTGACGCACCTCACCGTGGGTCGATGCAGCGGCAATGTCCGCCGTTCGACCGATATCGGCTCGATTCGATAGCAATCAGCCAGAAGAGCTGCAAGGCTTGCGGGTGTGAGTGCATTCGACCCGCTGGGACCGGTCGTCCCAGCGGTCGGAACTGCTGCGCTTTTCGCCCTCATCGCATCCTTGACCGTTGGCCATCACCTACGACGCGGCCGACAGCCGGCCCAGATTGGACAACTCAGAGCAGTCGCAATTGCCGCCCGCCGGTTGACCAAGAGCTATGTCAAGGGGCAACGCGCGATCGCTGATGTCAGCTTCCAAATCACACCCGGCCGGGTCGTCGGCCTGCTGGGCCCCAACGGAGCGGGCAAGACCACGTTGCTCGGCATGATCACGGGCCTGGTAACGCCGACCTGCGGCGAGGTCTACCTATTCGGCCACCTGGTCCAGCCCGGGGCGCCCGTGCTCAGCCGACTGGGGATGTCCCTTGAACAACCCGCCATCATTCCGCACCTGACCGGGATGCAGATGTTGCAGACCACGTGGGCCATCACCGGACGCCCCGAGGCCGATGCGCACCTGGCGACCGTATGCGATCTGACCGGTTTAGATAAAGCCTTGGAGTGCAAGGTTTCTGGATACAGCCTAGGCATGCGTCAACGACTGGCACTGGCCCAAGCCATGCTGGGCCTGCCCGATGTGCTGCTGCTCGACGAGCCGGCCAACGGACTTGACCCCGCACAGGTACGTCAGCTCCGAAAGACATTGCGCGACTACGCCGCAAGCGGGCGCACCGTGGTGCTGTCCAGCCATGTGCTGACCGAAGTCGAGAAGATCTGCGACGACATCCTGGTCCTGCGCAGCGGTCAACTCACCCTGAGTTCGGCCATGGCGGACATCGCCCGACCGACCGTCCTGCGCCTGGACCTCGGCGCCGCGCACGACGTCGAACTTGCGACGGCTTCGCTCACCGAACGCGGCTTCACGGTCTGCCCCGCGGCCGATGGCCATATCGAGGTCGCAGTCACCGACGAGAAATCGATCACAGTGGTACTGCGTGCCGTGCTCGAAACAGGCTGTGACATCAGCGGAATCGATTCGAAGAATACCTTCGAGAAGGTGTACTACGTTGCGGTCGCGGATGACTGAGGTCGCGAACAACGGTGCCGCTCCGGGCTTTTCACCTGGCCATGCGCTGAAGGTGTCGGTCGAGATCCGGCGCCAATTCTCACGTCCGTCGATTCGGCTTGTATTGGTCGCGATCGCACTGCTTCCGATCGGGCTGGCAGCGTCGGTAGCTCGCGGTAAATTCGAAATGACGCTTGCCGCCGAATACATCGGTGGCGTTGCCACCGCCAGCGGCGCGAACTTCGTCGTGTTCGCCCTGTACACCGGCAGCCAATTGGCCATGCCGCTGCTGGTCGCCTACGTATTCGGCGAATCGATCGCGCGCGAAGCACAGTGGTCGTTCCTGCCAGTGCTGCTGACCACTCCGGTTGGACGTGGACAACTGTTGCAGCAGAAGGCTATTGCGTGCGCAGTGGTGTGTCTGATCGGCCTGCTGCTGTTCTCGGCGGTCAGCGCGGTGTTCGGCCTGGCATGCTTCGGCACCGGTCCATTGATCCCGATCAGCGGGCCGCACATCCCGCTGTCGCAGATGCTCTGGCGGTTCGCCGCGATGCTCGCGTACATAGCGTGCTACCTGACCTGGATAGCGGCGCTCGCAATGCTCTTGTCGGTGCTCGCAGGTGCCAATACCGCTGTCTCGGTCGGCGGCACCATGGCCATCATCTTGGTCTCACACCTGTTCGGCGGGCTGGCTACGCTCGGCCGATCACGCGGCTTCCTGCCGACCCGAAACTTCGATGCCTGGACGGACTTGGCCGACACCCCGATCGATTTGATCCGGGTGAATTGGGGAACCTTCCTGTCCGTGCTCTACGCAACAGCCTTGGCCCTTGCCACCTATGGCTCGTTCGCAACCAAAGACATTCGATCCAACAGTTAGCCCCAACCGTCACGATGGAGAAGTACCGATGAGCGATCAGCAAGGGTGGCAGCAGCCCGCCGCCGGACATTTCCCACCGGCGCAGCCGTATCCACCTGGCCAGCCCTATCCGCCGAATAACTATCCGCCACAGCCCTATTCACCGCAGCCTTATTCACCGCAGCCCTATTCACCCAGCCAGCACCCTCTGGCCGGCGGCGACGCCTGGGCCGGCAGCCCGGTGCCGCCCCGACCATCACGACGCAGCTGGTGGATCTGGGGCGCAGTTGGCGTCGTCGTCGCTCTCGTCGTCGCCGGTGTCACCTGGACCTTTTCGCGCGGCGATGACACGGGTGCCGACAGCCCGACTGCCGCAGTGCAAGGCTTCTTGTCCGCCATCGAGCGCAATGACGTACTCGCTGCCGCTGATCTACTCGAACCAACGGAGCGCGCAGGTGTGCGCAGCGTCCTGGAAAACGCCAGTCGCGCAGCCTCCAACACCGGGTATCAGCACGGTGGCGGGGGCAACGGACTCTTCGACGGCATCAAGTTCACCGCCGACGGTCTGCAAACCAGTGTCACCCAGGTTGGCAATGATATGGCCCGGGTAACGATGACCGGAGGCCAGATCAGCTACTCATTCGATCCGGCCCGGACCAACGAGGGCCTGCGCGACTTGCTGGCCGACAAGAATGAAACAGAACGCACCTGGAACACCGATAAACTCACCACGCGCGCGCGCAAGGCCGGCGCCAAAGTTCCGCCGGCAGCGATGGCGGTAAAGCGGTCCGGCAAGTGGTACGTCAGCTTGCTGTATACGTATTTCGACGAGGCCGCGCGTCATGCGGGAATTCAGGCAGATCCACAGCCACTCCAGACCCGATCGTTCGCCTCACCCGAGGAGGCGGCCAAAGGGCTTGTCGACGGTTTGATGGCCATGTTCGAGACCGCCGATATCACAAAACTTGCTACAGTCTTGTCCCCTAGCGAAGGTGGCATGCTGTCGACGTATCGGCAGTTCTTCAAGATGCGGAACGCCATCGACAACCTCGAAGTGACGAGTACACCCAAGTACGACGTCAAGACCACCGGCAACTTCACCACTGTCAGCGTCACCAATCTGACCTTCGAGTACACACCCGCTGGCAGCCGAGCGTCACGTGAAATCCATTTCCCGGAGTGCGCCACGAGCGACGCTTCGTGGTGTCGCAACAACATCGCGCTGCCGTCGACAAGACGACTCCCCGGCCTCGCCGAAGTGAATCGGCACGGCTTCGTCGTGATGCAAGACGGGGCGGGCTGGCATGTCAACCTGTTCGCCAGCTACTTCAACGTGGCTGCCGACTATCTCGGTCACGCCACGAAAGAGGAAGTGGCACTGCTGATCTCCCGAGTATTCGATTCTCCGCGGGCATTCTTGCGACTGGACGGGCAGGCGTCGGTTATGCCTGGGAGCTCCACCACAGTCGACCTCAAGGCAATGCCGAACACAGCTCGCCAGTACATGGCCGTCGTCGATCTTCCCGTGCGTTCGGGCGGACGTTACACCGCGAGGCTGAGCGGGCCGAGGAGCGGGGATTGGTTCATCGTGGGCAAGTCCGGTGAACTCGATCATGGCCACCTGTACTCATCGAACGCGTCGTCATTCACCGCGCCGAACGACGAGACGGCGAAATTGGTTCTGATCAGTCGATACGAGAGTTCGGTCTCGGTGTCACTTGCGCGCTGATTGTCCACGGCATCACTCGGGTAGTACCTGCTATGACAAGTGCGTCGCTTGCCATGCCGAGAATCGAATTCCGACACAATGAGAGGACACATTCGCCATAGCACCTGGATCATGCACGCCGAGGTCCACGGGGCATGGTGCGCGTACGATCGTGCAGGGCGGGGGCAACGGGAGATTCATCACCGATCAACACCCCGTTGACATTTGTTCGATGCTTGTTCTCGACGCAGTAGGAGCATCCTGGCGATGACACCGAACTCTTGGCAGCACTCCGACAACGCACCACTCGATGACGAAACCCTGGCACGGCTCGATGGCTGGTGGCGAGCCGCCAACTACCTTTCAGTGGGCCAGATCTATCTGCTGAACAATCCGCTGCTGCGCACGCCCCTGACGCGTGATGACGTGAAGCCGCGGCTGCTCGGGCACTGGGGCACCACACCGGGCCTCAACTTCATCTACGCCCACCTCAACCGAATCATCAAGGCTCGCAGCCAATCCACCATCTACGTCGCTGGGCCGGGGCACGGCGGACCCGGTCTGGTCGCCAACACCTATCTGGATGGCACGTACACCGAGACCTACCCCGACATCACGGCCGACGCCGAGGGCATGCGCCGGCTGTTCCGGCAATTCTCTTTCCCAGGGGGCATTCCCTCGCACGTCGCTCCGGAAACGCCTGGCTCTCTGCACGAGGGCGGCGAACTGGGCTACGCGTTGTCGCACGCTTATGGCGCGGCGTTCGACAATCCCGATCTGCTGGTGGCCGCCGTGGTGGGCGACGGTGAGGCCGAGACGGGCGCGCTGGCCACAAGTTGGCACTCCAACAAGATGCTGCATCCGGCCAAAGACGGTGTGGTCCTGCCAATCCTTCACCTCAACGGATACAAGATCGCCAATCCGACAGTGCTCGCGCGCATCCCCGAGGATGAGCTGCAGGCTCTGATGATCGGCTACGGTCACACGCCGTACTTCTTCGAGGTCAAGAACGGCGATACCGACCAGGCCGCTGCGCATCTGCGATTCGCGGAATTGCTCGATGAGGTGTTCAACCACATCGCCCAGATCAAGGCTGCTGCGTTGGCCGCAGATCCGCTCGAGGTCGAGCGGCCGGCCTGGCCGATGATCGTGTTCCGGACCCCCAAAGGCTGGACCGGGCCTGACTACATCGACGACAAGAAAACCACCGGATCGTGGCGGGCCCACCAGGTCCCGCTGGCCAGTGCCCGGGACACTCCCGAACATCTGCAGGTGCTTGCCGATTGGCTGGCTTCCTACCGGGCCGACGAACTGTTCGATGCCGACGGCCGGCTGGTCTCGTCCATCGCCGAGCTGGCGCCTGAGGGCCACCTGCGGATGAGCGACAACCCGCACACCAATGGCGGACTGTTGCTCAAAGACCTGCGGTTACCCGATTTCCGGGAGTTTGCAGTCGATGTGCCGGTACCCGGTGGAAGCATCTCTGAGGCCCCGCGGGTGCTCGGCGAGTGGCTGACCGAAGTGATCCGGCGCAACCCGGACAACTTCCGGATCTTCGGCCCGGACGAGACGGCGTCCAACCGCTTGCAGGCCGTGTTCGAAGTGACCGACAAACAGTGGAACGCCGAATTCATCAGCCCCGAGGTCGACGACCATCTGGCCCGGTTCGGCCGCGTCGTGGAAATGCTGTCCGAGCATCAATGCCAGGGCTGGCTGGAAGGTTATCTGCTCACGGGGCGGCACGGGCTGTTCAATTGCTATGAGGCGTTCATCCACATCATCGACTCGATGTTCAACCAACACGCCAAATGGCTCAAGGTCACCAACGACATCCCGTGGCGCCGGCCAATCGCGAGCCTGAATTACCTTCTGTCCAGCCATGTCTGGCGTCAGGACCACAATGGCTTCTCGCACCAGGATCCCGGCTTCATCGATCATGTGGTGAACAAGAGTGCCGACGTGGTGCGGGTGTACCTGCCGCCGGATACCAACACCCTGCTGAGCACCTACGAGCACTGCCTGCGTTCGCGCCAGTACGTGAACGTGGTGGTATCCGGCAAACAACCCGCCCCCAATTTCCTGACCATGCCCGAGGCGATTGCGCACTGCACCCGGGGCCTCGGCATCTGGGAGTGGGCGGGCAACGAAGTGCTCGGCACCGATCCCGACGTGGTGCTCGCCGCCGCCGGCGACGTTCCCACCCTAGAAGCGCTGGCGGCCATCGATCTGCTGCGCACCCACCTGCCCGATCTGAAGGTGCGGTTCATCAACGTGGTCGACCTGATGCGCCTGCAAGATGAGTCCGAGCATCCACACGGGTTGTCCAGCAAAGCTTTTGACATGCTGTTCACGGCGGTCAAGCCGATCATCTTTGCGTACCACGGGTATCCGTGGCTGATCCACCGATTGACCTACCGCCGGACCGGGCATGCGAACCTTCATGTGCGCGGGTACAAGGAAGAGGGCACCACCACCACGCCGTTCGACATGGTGATGCTCAACGACCTGGACCGCTACCACCTGGTGATGGACGTGATCGACCGGGTGCCCACGCTCGGATCATCCTGTGCGACGCTGCGCCAGCAGATGGTCGACCAGCGCCTTGCCGCGCGCCAGTACACGCGCGAGCACGGTGAGGACATGCCCGAGATTCGTGATTGGGTCTGGCCCGCCGCGCGTGCCACCGCCGGCTCGGCGGTCATCGACGCGGTCGCCACGACCGGTGGGGACAACGAGTAACTCAGTACGACAAGCAGATTCGGCCGGGTTGGGCTATACCAGTTCGGTGGAGGCCGAGCTCATCGAATCCAGCGGCGTGTACACCGCGTCTTGCAGCACCGAGTCCAGGACCACCTGTGCGACACCGTCCCAAGGCGTGGCCTGCACCTCCGTGGTCGAGGCGAACGGGAGCACCACCGCCGTGGCAGTGCCTGCGGCAGTGAGGATTTCGATGGTCTGCTGCGGTAAGCCATAGATGCCGGTGCCGTTGCTGGGGTTAACGCCGGAGAACATGTCGTTGATCCACCCGACGGCGAGTTCCTGCTCGGCGTCGATGTTCTGCGGCTGAGAGAAGCCGGCCACCAGGTACTCGGAGAACTGCAGGATCGGGTTGGCACCCTGCAGCGCGTCGATGTGCCGACCGCCGACCAGCATCACGCCGTTGAACTGGTCGGGTCGAGCCGCCTCCAGTTCCTGGCCGACCAAGCCGTCGATGTTCCATACATAGGGCTCCGACGAAATGTCGTACACCGGACGGTAATTGGCGCCGGTGAGCTTGGCCAACGCAGTTGGCACCACGTTGTTGAGGTCGACGGAGTCCATCAACACCACGCCCTGCAGATCGGCGATCGCACCGTTGTCCACCATGTCGCCTGCAGCGGCGGTCACCAGCGCCCCGCCGAGCGAATGGCCCGCCAACACAAACGCGGTGGGCAGTGTGCCCGTGAAGCCGGCCGCCCGGGCACTTGCGGTGAGTGCTGACCGGTCGCCGGCGAACAGGTCTGCGACGGCCTGCTGGTCCGCGCTACCGCCAAGCCATTGCGCATTGACGTCGAAAGCGTTGGAGGACAACGTCGGAGCGACCACGATGCTGTCGGTCTCCTCGGCGAGCGTCGCAAGGGTGTAGCTGTACATCGGCGCGACTGCCATGAATCCGTGCTGGAAGTAGATGATGCGCGTGGACGAGTCCGCGTTCTCCGGGAAGTACCAATCGGCCTGCACCGTTTGACCGGTATCCGGCATGGTGAGGCTGGAGACCTTCACGGTGACGGTGCTGCCCGCCGGCACCACGGGCGCTCCCGCGAATGCCTCAATGGCCGCCCCGATCACGTTGAACACGAACGACCCGACGACGTTGATCAGCGGTGCTTGCGTGGTGGTAGTGGTCGTCGCGGGGGTTTGCGGCGAGATGGCGGCTGCCGTCACGACCTTCGGTGTTGCCGCAGCGATTTGTTGAACCACAGAATTGACCGCCGCAGTCATGTTGTCGGCCAACGATTTTGCCGCAGCCGAGAGGGTGTCGACAGCCTTGGTGACAAGTTGGGCATCGGGCTGAACCAGGACGGGCTGCGCGGCAGCGGTGCTGACGGGCTTGGCGGCCAGAGCGCCGACGGCCGCCTTCAGAGCAGCGGCAGGCGTCTGAGCACTGCGAGTTTTCGTCGTCGCAGTCGACTTATGATTGACCGCGCCTGACGCGTCGCCCGACGCCGAACTACCAACGGTCTTCGTTGTCGATGAGTCGGTCGCCGCGGCCTGAGTGGTTTGAGCCGTTTGGGTGGTTTGCGTTGACCTCGTCGCTGACGTCGACTTGTCCGATTTCGCTTTGGCCACCTTGCCGTCCGAGGCCTTTGCGCCGGTCGTGCGCTTCGACTTATCCCCCGCAGAGTGGTCTGCAGAATCGGAATGACCCTGCTGCGCACCGCTGGTCGATCCAGACGAATGTCCGCTGGAATTGCCCGCATCATGTCCGGAGTCGGCCACCGCGGGTGCCACCGGCAACCACAGCGCAACGAATCCCGCACCCACCAACGCCCAAGCTGAACTGGCCAGACGCTTCATTGCGCACCCCCCGTGTCGTTAGGTCACCGCCAACGGCACGCTAGCGCCGATTCACGATCATCGGATGATATTGAACAAAATTGGTGCTTTGTATCTTTAATTCCCGACAACGACCATCGGCCTGCGCCATACTGGTCACCCGAACGCCCCTTCACCGGCAGGACAATCGAGTGTCAACACCACAGCGCAGGCCTCGAGGGCGGCCTGTTGGCGGTGGCAACAACACCGAGCAGGCCAGGCACGTTCTGCTCGATGCGGCCGAACAGTTTTTCGTCGACGGCGGCAACCAGACCTTCACGATGGAAGTCATCGCCACCGAGGCCGGCTATTCACGCAGCGCCGTCTACCGGCAGTTCGCGAACCGCCAGGAGCTGTTGGCCGCGCTGGTACAGCGCACAACTCAGCGGCACATGATCGAGATGCTGCAGCAGGTGCCGAGTGACGCGACGCCAGTCGACCTCCTGATCGACAGCCTGGTAATCGTCGCGACGCAACTGGTTCACGACCCACTGCTCAAGACCATCGCCGCTCAGACTCCCGATGGAACCGTGGCGGCGCTGATCGCCAACGACGGCTCGCTGACCCAATTGGTGCAGTCGATGGTTGAAGGCCTGGTCGCCAATGGCGCTCCGAGCCAGTTCCGGGCCGGACTACACCCGCACGACCTGGCTCAGTTCATCATCTCGACGGCGCTGAGCCTGCTGTTGGAAGTGGTGCCCGGCAGCGGCGATCCTGCGGTGGCTCGGCGCTACCTGGAGACGTTCGTGTTGCCGGCGATCGTCACTTTGCCGCCGCCGGCGTCTCGGGTATTTCCCGGATGAGTGGAAAACTCCGGATTCCCGCGTCTACGGCCCGTCAAAGGTCGTCGGGTAGGCATACAACCCGGGTTGGCCGCCCGTCATGACGAACAGGACGTTCACGCCAGCCTGATGACGCCCAGCCTTGATGTCGGCCAGCAGACCGGCGAATGCCTTCCCGCTGTAGACGGGATCAAGCATCAATCCTTCGATCCGGGCCAGCAGTTGCACCGCGTCGATCAGTTCGCGAGTGGGCACACCATATCCGGGGCCGAGTTGTGCATCGTCAACGTCGACCTCGACCGGCGGCGCATCAATACCCAGCAGACCGCAGGCCTCCCGAACCAGCGTTGCCGTCGTAGCCTGCGCATATTCGCGAGCGGCGAGCACACTGAAGCCCCGTACGTTGATCGCGCGACCCAATGTAGCGAAACCAGCGATCAGTCCCGCCTGAGTACCACCGCTGCCATTCGGCACGATCACCTCAGAGAACTGCAGACCCAGCTCGGCCTCCTGCATGGCGACCTCCGCTGCGCAACGGACATAGCCCAATGCACCAAGCCCAGTGGAGCCGCCAGTCGGTATCACGAGGACGCGGTGGCCTTCGGTACGCAATGTCTGCGCACGTTCCTGTACATGAGTCAGCGCATCTTGCGAACCGTCGAGCACGTGAATTCGCGCACCGAACAGCTTATCCAACAGCATATTTCCGTTGTTCTCGTAGTCCGTGTCAGCACGAGGCACGATGCGTGACAAGACCAGCTCACAGTGCAGGCCCACCTTCGCGGCGACCGCCGCCGTGAGGCGGGCATGGTTGGATTGCAGCCCGCCGACAGTGACGACCGTGTCGCAGCCTTCCGCCAACGCGCGACCAATGTGGAATTCCAGCTTGCGCAGCTTATTGCCGCCACCGCCGAGCGCCATGTGGTCGTCACGTTTGACGAAAACGTTCACACCGCTGAGCAACTCAGGCGCCCTGGAGGCCAGGCCATCCAGACGCTGGATGTGTGTGGCACCCTCGATCAGCTGATGCCGGGCAAATGTATTGAGTTGAGCTAACTGGCCCTCGCCTGACACGATTCCGCCAATCTCTATGTGGCGCACTCCAATCCCAGAGCACGTGGCCGGTCGACGTTACCTGCCCCGGACCGGCTGCGCGATGTCCTTCGTTGCCCAGCCAACCGAGCGACGGCCGGAAGGGGTCCACGGGGACCAGCTTCCGGCCGTCGCTCTGTGATCTATTCAGTTAGCATGGTCAACCACCGGAGCGGCGAGCTGACCGGCGCCCTGGTTGTCGTCGACTGTGCCCGAGGCCTGCAGCACCGTTGCCGACCGAGCGGCCGCCCCCAACTTCTGCACGACGAAGTCAGCTGCCTGATCGGCCATGCCGTTGTTCTTGTAGGCGCTGTGCGCGGCTCGGTTAAACCCGCCCGGAAAGCAAACCGGATCGCCCTGGGCACACAGTTGCAGGGTCTTGGCCACGTAAGGCTGCCCGACGGAGATGGGCGGGGCGGCGTGATCGGCCAGGCTCAGGAACCAGCTGTCCGGGGTACCGAACAGAACGACTGCCGCGACGTGCGATGCGATTGCCGGAGGCATCGGTCCGCTGATACCGGCAGGCAGCGTGACACCGGCTGGGACACTGCTGGACGTGGTGTACCCGGCGACTGCTGCGCCCTGCGAGTAACCGCCCAGCACGATCTTGGTGGCCGGGCACATGGCTGCGATGGACTGAATCCTGTTGCTGGCGTCAGCAATTCCGTCGGCCGCCTGGCCGAAGTCCAACGATGCCGGGTAGTTCACCCCGTACGTGTCCACGCTCTTACCGGGCAGTCGCGCGCCCAGCGCGTCGACGAATGCCTGACCGGTGTCGCCGACGCCCGGCGCCTCGAAAGTACCTCGAGCGAAGACGACTTCGATATTGGCACAGGCATCATCTGCGGCATTGGCCGTCGCGGTGGGCACGGCCACAGTAGCCAAAGCCAACGCGGTGAATATTGCGACCAATGTCATCTGGATGACGCTGCCGGTTTTTGCTGCCCGAACTTTGATGCTGCTCATGGTGTGCTCCCCGTCGCTAGCTCTACTCGCCATCCGGGCCCCTGCCGAATTGGCAACTGCCTGGTATAAGCGGTTGCCGCGGACTGCGATTCCTCGGCCATCCTGTGATGTACGCCACTCGGAAAACTTTCCTAGCCAGGAATGCCCTGCCGCGCCAATGTGCTTGCTCTGCTCGCCTGGTCGGAGGCGACGTCATACCCCGGTAGGAGGCCCGAACTCGCCCCCGGCACGATGTGTCACCCAGGTCTTGATTCGTAACGTCTGATCATGATCGAAATACGAGGAGGCCGGCGATGACCGGCGACGTTCTGGGATGGGCAATTCCCCTCCCGCGCAGCAATATTGGCGCTCGACTACGAAACGCCATGGATACCGCAGCACACGCCGTCGCACACTGGCGGCTTCCCGCCCACCGACCGAGGGAACCGTACTATCCCGGTCACCGTCTGCCGATGTTCGAAGAAGCCGCCATGGCGCGCGAGATGTACCGGCTGTAATCGGGGTGATGTCACGAATTATCTTGTAGTGCGATTGATCTAGCGTGCCAACTTCACTGGCGACGCACTGGGCCCACAAACGCCTGGGCCACCTCGCGTACGGCGAGGCGGCCCAGGTATTCCAGCGAGAGTCTTTGGCACTCAGTGCTTCTTGATGAAGTCCAGCACGGTTTCCGCGACCTCACGCCAACCGCTGTCGATCACCAGCGAGTGGCCGCGGCCCGGGATCTCGACAATCTCGGTGACGTTGGGGTTCTTCTTGTTCCGCTTGTAGGACGCCTTGGCGATGGCCGGCGGGACGGTGTGGTCATTCTCGCCGGAGACGACCAGCAGCGGCCCGCGCTCCGGGTTCTTGGTGTTGACCTTGGTCTGCGAACCGGGGTTGAAGTTGGCGATTGCGGCCTGAAACAGCGGCACTCCCGACCCGGCGACCGAGTACTCGTCGTACAGCCGGTTCGACTCTTCCTCGGACACCGCGTTACCGAACGCGAACCGGAATTGCTTGCGGGTCAACGCCACCGCGCGGCCGTAGTTGAGCGGGTTGCCGATCACCGGGAATGCGGCCCGCAGCGCCGACAACGGAAGCGGCAGAACCCCGCGGAATGGCGCCGGATCAATGGCCACTGATGTCTTCGCGAGCCCCATGCCGGCGAGTTTCTGGCTGATCAGGCCGCCGAAGGAGTGTCCGATGACGATGGGTTTGCGGTCGAGCGCACTGATGACCTCCGCATAGTGGGCGGTGATCTGTCCGACGCTCTTGTGGGCGAAGACGGACAGGTCGCGGCGTGCCTCGCTCACGGTCTGCGGGTCATCGGGCCAGCCGGGCGCAAGTGTGACGTATCCGCGCTCTTCGAGTAGTGCGCGCCAGCCGTCCCAGCTCTGCGCGAGTAGCCACAGCCCGTGCACGAAGACGACGGGTTGAGCGCCGGAGGCGTTAGCCCGATCGATCTCAGCCTGTTCGTGAGTGGTGATGGTGGTGGTCATAATGGTCTCCTTAAGTAGAAAGAACGGTCGTTCTACCTACGTAACCCATCCGTTCGGCGATCTGTTCCTCAACAGAAAGAACGTTCTCGATTGGGGCGTACCGTTGCATAGGTGAACGCTCCCGACTCGGTTTCTCAGCCCCGCGAACGGCTGCTGCGCACCGCGACCGAGTTGTTCTACCGCGAGGGAATCCACTCCGTCGGCGTCGACCGGATCCTGGCCGAAGCCCAGGTCACCCGCGCCACCATGTATCGACACTTCACCGGAAAACAAGGTTTGGTCGAGGCGTACCTGGCATTGGAAGACGCCACGATCCGCGGCTATTTCGCCGAGGCCACCGCCACTGCCGGACCGGACACCGACATGCTCGAGCTGGTGATCAACGGCATTGCCGAGGACGTAGCCCGCTACCACACCCGCGGCTGTCCCTTCATCAACGCCGCTGCCGAATACCCCGACCCCGACAACCCAGTCCGGCGGCTCATCACGTCACATCGCACCTGGTTCCGCGGCGCGCTCGAAGAAGCAGCCGCAGGCCGAGAAGACCCGGCCGACATCGCCGCATCCCTGGTGTTGCTCCGCGACGCTGCCCTAGTCGGCGGGTACCTCGACGGAATCGAGACGACCAAGCACTCGTTCGTTCGCGCCGCACGTCAAGCAGCCGGAATCGCGCCGCAGGGCTGAGACCACCTTTCCGCCGTGGTGGCCATCACCGGTGGCGTCAGGTCTTTCCGGCGCCGACCCGCGGCGTCAGCCGACGACGATCACTCTGCGGCAACGATTTTCAACATCCATCGGCTGCCTACCGTCACGCCGAGTTGCGCGCGGTGTGCGGCATAAGGGCATTCGGCGGAATGCTGCCGAACTTGCCGGACTCGTAGTCCTCGATGGCCTGGATCAGTTCCGACTTCGAATTCATGACAAACGGTCCGTAGTGGAACACAGGTTCCCGGATCGGCTGCCCGCCCAACAGCAGCACCTCAAGCGCCGGGCGATTCGAGTCCTGACTTTCCGAAGCAGCCACCGTGATCCGATCGCCTGGACCCAACACCGCGAGTTGACCCTGGTGGATCGGATGACCAACCGGCCCCACGGTGCCACGCCCGGACAACACGTAGACCAACGCATTGAACGTCCGATTCCAGGGCAGATTCAACCTGGCTCCCGGCTCGATTGTCGCGTGCGCCATGGTGATTGGGGTGTAGGTCGCGCCCGGACCGGGTTGGGCTCCGTTCTCGGTGTTCAACTCGCCGGCGATCACCCGTACCAGCGCGCCGCGGTCGTCCGACGACAGCAACCGGACCTGGCCGGCTTCGATGGCCTGGTATCGCGGGGCGGCGAACTTGTCCTTGCGCGGCAGGTTGACCCACAGCTGGATGCCATGGAACACGCCGCCGCTTTCGACGAGTTCGGCGGGCGGTGTCTCGATGTGCAGGATTCCCGAACCGGCTGTCATCCACTGGGTGGCACCATCGGTGATCAAGCCTCCGCCACCGTGCGAATCCTGGTGCGCGAAAAGACCATCGATCATGTACGTGACGGTTTCGAAGCCGCGGTGGGGGTGCCAATCGGTGCCCTTTGGCTGTCCGGGCTCGTACTCGACCTCACCCATCTGGTCCATATGGACGAACGGGTCGAGTTCCGTCGGGCTGACCCCGGCGAAGGCGCGCACCACCGGGAAACCTTCACCCTCATAGCCACGCGGGCCGGTAGTGACGGACCGGACCGGGCGTTCGGTGTCGCTCGGTGCGGCGGCCGCAATGCGCGGCAGGTTCAAGGTGTCAGCAGTAATCGCAGGCATACTACAGCTAACCGGACCATGGTCCGAATAATTCCCAGCACTACCTGTCGAGGTCTCGCCCCTCGATACTGCGCGTCACGCAGCCATGAACCAACCGTCCACCGGGCGGTTCATTCACTCGCTATCAGCCCATATCCGCTGGTAGCTTTCCCCGCCATGGGGGATACCGCGCTGTCGGTACGCACGTCCGTCCTGCTCGCCGGGACCGTCGGCGTTGTGCTGACGGTCCCCACAGCATCCAGCACGCCGTTACTCCGTCAATACACTCGTCGCGGTCTCAGCCATCCGCCTGCTCGACACCGCGATAGAAGTGGGGCCGTCGTTCGACGGTTTCGGACTGTCGATTCCCCTGTTCTTCAACGGGACCGCGGTCCCGCAAGGTGATTCGTTCCACCTCGTGCCCTAGGCCAACTCATCAAAATAACCTGGACTGCAAGGCAATTCGACATCGGCGCCACGAAGGTTTCGGCGACCTCAGTGGTGACGCTGGGTGACCGCGTGGGTGCCCGTGGATGCCTTGGCGTGTGACGAGTCGCCGGTGCCAGTTGACTGGTCTTTCTTCAAAAACTTGTCCACCACGGTGCCGGCAACCTGAGACCGGTTGTCCTTGGCCGGCCCCGACGTCGGTGTCTTGTCCGCCCCTGTGCCAACGCTGGCCGTCGGTCCGGTTTTCGTTGCACCCGAAGCATTTTCGGCTACGGTAGCGGTCGGAGCCGGAGTTGACGATGTGCGGCGGGCCTGCTGCGCGGTGGCTTGTGCCGAGGCTGCGCCAGCCCTCCCGGACGTCGCAGCGGCGCTCACCGCGGCCTTCGTCGCGGTCGCGAGCTGAATTCCTATATCCGCCAACGCTTGTTGGACGCCCTGGCTGACGGCCACTTGAAGCTGACTCGCCAGCGTCGCCGGATTGATCGTGGGAAAGAGTCCGGCCGGTGTCGCCTGACCGTAGGGCACAGTCCGGTCGTAGCCGAGATCGACGAGGACCCGCAAGGCCGGCTGCACCAGATCGACGATCGGTTGAGTCAGAAAGCTGGTCCCGGTAGCAGCCCCGATCTGCAGCAGTGGCTCAAGCATCGGAAGGTTTTTCGCCGGAATGGTGATGAACGTGGTGTCGCCGTACACCTGACGGTTGGCGGGATCGGTCATCGCCTGCTGGAGTTCAGCGGGGGTGTACTCGTCGGGTATGTCGGTCGGGAAGAACGGAATACTCGGTATCGGCAGGTATGGGTTCGGGTAGGTCGCGTGGACCTCGAAAATCGCGGCCAGGGCGTTCACATCAGACAGCAGGTCGACCGGATACTCGGGGAAGTCGGCCACCGGGTCGTATTCGAAGGCGATGTCCGTGGTGTGGTAGCCGGTATCGGTCGGCGCGGCACCGTCAAAAGTGACGTTCAGAATCGGGATGTAGAGCCCGGGGAATCGCGACAGGATTCCGCCGTTGGGCCGGTTGGTATTGCCGATCACCACAAAGGAGACCTGCTTGGGCGATGGGGCAGAGGCAGGATCGGCGGCGAAATTCCTCAGCGTCTTGGTGACGATGTCACCGCTTTGCGAATAGCCGAAGATGACGACCTTCCCTTTGGGGTCGGTGGCCAACTGATTGTCCAAGGCGGTGCTCAGGTCGCTGACACCCTGCGCAACCGACACATCGAATGTGGTGTTACCGATGATCGGCGGGAGCAGACCCTCCGGCGTGACCACCGGTACCAGTTGGCAACTCTCCGGCTTGCAACTCGAATTCGGTGCGATGTAATACTTTTCGACATTCGGCATGTAGTTCGGAATTGGGATCGTCAGTCCGGCGTCGGTGGTCACGACCGGATTGCCCAGACCGCTGCCGCCCATGATCAGCGCTGTTGTCTCGGCCATCGCCGCTGTGCTGGTGAATGCCGTGACCGCACCGATCACGGTCACTGCCGCGCCCGCTGCAAGCGTCGCGCACACTGTCTTACGCATATTCCGCCCCTATGTGTCCTGTAGTTCGGCGGCGATGATTTTCTACGCTGCCGTCAACCTTCCCCGCCCGGAACCTAGCAAAGGCAACCAGCCGCGCGAGCCGGAATTTGTCAGAGTTCAGCGAAATAAACCGGTCCGGCCGGCCCATGCCGCGAACTACCCGCCAGCTACCAAGACGGCGCCGTTTCCTCGATCTCCCGAGCGGCGGCACACACAGCAGCGCCGAAAGTCGCGATCTGCCGCGTGGTCAACGAACCGAATGGAGCAACGGTGATCGACATGGCCAGTACCCCGGCCGGATCCTCGATGGGCGCGGAGATGGTGGCGATCTGATGCCTCGACGCGGCGTCCAGCTCATCGGGAAGGTAATCCACCAGGGTCAGGTCGGCAAACGCGCCGGCCAATCGGGCGGTGATCGCATCGGGCGCACCCGCGGACAAGGCCTGCAATGCCGTGTAGACCCGCACGTACTCGCGACTGAACCGTTCGATGACATAGCCCCGCCTGCCGATCTCGTCGAGTACGGCATCCAGGCGCCGCCGAAGTTGTGTCGATGGTCGGCCAAGCCCTTCCAACCATTGCAGTCGGGCCTTGCCGGAGGCATGTGCGACATAGTCGCGCCCGAACGGGGCAACCATCGGTAACCGCAAACCCTCTGACACGTACGGATTCGCCGACGAGCCACCCACCGAATCCGTCACTACCAGCGAATCCCCGTCTCGCAGCGCCAGAAAGGCTTGTGCTCCAAGCTCATTCGAGAGGCGGTGCAGTACTTGACCGAACCGGGTCGCAGCCGGACGGGCGAGTGCACCGACCGCTGGCCCGCACGAATAGCGCGCGCTCCGGTCATCACGTACCACCCAGTCGTTGACCATGAGTGTGGCCAGGATGGCGTGCGCGGTGGCCCGGCTGATGCCCAGCCTGCGCGAGATGTCGGCCAGCGAATAACCCTGGTCGGGGTCGGCGGCCAGCAGCTGCACAATCGCGACCACCCGCGCTGTCGGCGGAGAAGACGCTTGACGATCCTCGACCAGCGCGTCTACGTTCGATGTCACAATATCGAACGGTATGTCGACTATTCGAACGTCGCAAGCCGCGACCACGGGATCGGTTCACTTGCCCACAGCACAGATGTACTTCGACGACCTGGCCGCTCCCCGACTGACCGACCTCCAGCAGCAGATCCTCGATTACACCGAGAGCCGGCATATCGATCTCGACATCGAACGGATGACCTCTGAAGCAATCGCCCAGGCACGCGCCGACGATTTCGTGGATACCGACGGGTTCTGGGATCGAGTCACCGCGTACGTCGAGGCAATTGAGGCGGACGACGGACTGACGCAACTCATCCGCGGGACGCTGCGGCAGCGCATCGTGCGGTTGCTGCGGAATCGGCTGTCGTTGACCGATCTGCTCAGCCGCTATCCGGAGATCGAATCGATTCCCATCGAAAAGCCTTTCATCGTGGTCGGCATGCCACGGTCGGGCACCACCCATCTGGTCAATCTGCTCGCGGCGGACCCTCGACGCCGTGCCCTGCCCTATTGGGAAAGCCAGGACCCCCTGCCGATTCCGGGCCAGGGTCCCGATGCTTCGGGTCTTGACCCACGCTATGCGCGAGCCAAGGCCGAACATGACGGCATGATGCTGAGCACGCCGGCAATCGCGGCCATGCACGATCGCTTTCCCGAAGCCATCGAGGAGGAAGTCGAGATCCTTGACCTGGACTTTGCGTCCTATGTCCTGGAATGGCATGCCCGCGTGCCGAATTGGCGCGACTACTACCTGCGACTCGACCAGACAACACACTATGGCTACCTCAAAAAAGTGCTGCAGGCGCTGACCTTCCTGCGCGGCCCACGCACCTGGGTGCTGAAATCGCCGCAACACTGCGAACAGCTCGGGCCACTGTCAGCCACCTTCCCTGACGCGACGATCGCATTCACCCACCGCGATCCGGTCGCCGTAATTCAGTCGGCGATCACAATGATGGCGTACTCAGACCGAATGCGGCGCACGAGCATTGAGCCGCAATGGCTGCTGGACTATTGGACCGACCGGGTCGAACGGTTGCTCAGCGCGTGCGTACGCGATCGGGCACTGATCCCCGCCGATCGCAGCATAGACATTTCCTTTCACCATCTCAACGGTCACGAGATGAATCTTCTTGATGCCCTCTACGACCTGGCCGGAGTTGAGCTGAACGCCAAGGCCCGCAAGGCCTTCCATGCATATCTTGACGGCAATCCACGAGGCAAGCACGGCGCCGTCCGGTACGACCTACCGGGTCATTTCGGTGTCACGCCGACCGAACTTCGTTCCCGTTTCGGCTTCTACTTCGACCGCTTCGATGTTCAACCCGAGGAATCCTGACCGATGGACCAAAACTCCGCCAGCCCGATCTACCGCTCTCGGCCCGGCGCCGATGCACTGGCCCCCGCCACTGCCGAGCGCGCCGAGGAACTCGCACCGGGCATCTGGTGCTCACCCGGACTATCCAACGCCTACCTGCTGACCACAGCTGACGGCCGGGTAGTGATCAACACCGGCATGGGCTTCGAGAGTGGCGTCCACCGATCGAATTTCGATGCAGTGGACGCCTCACCCATCCGGTACATCATCCTCACCCAAGGGCACTACGATCATGTCGGCGGCGTCGACACCCTACGCGATCCCGAGACCGCCGTCATCGCACAGGCCGATTGGCGCCAGTGGCGTGACGACAATGAACGCTTGGTCGCCTATCGGGCAGGCAACAGTGCGTTCGCGTTCGCCGACAAACTGGCGGCCGGAATCGCCCAGATTCAACAACGATTCGGCAGACACCTGCCCCCACAGTCCACCCCAACGGTGGACATTGAAGTGGATGACAGACTCAAATTGGATGTCGGTGGACGGGCAATCGAGTTACTCGCCACCCCCGGCGGCGAGACCACCGATTCCATGGTCGTCTGGCTTCCCGACGAGAAGGTATGCCTGTGCGGCAACACATTCGGTCCGGTCTTCGGTCATATTCCCAATCTGGTCACCATGCGTGGAGATCGCTACCGCGACGCACTGACGTCGATCGCCAGCATCGAGCGGGTGCTGGCTCTTGGCCCAGAGATGTTGATAACGGGTCATTTCGAACCGATCTCCGGCGCCGCGCTGATCCGGACCGAACTCACGCGCCTGCGTGACGCGATCTCCTACATTCACGAACGAACCGTTGAGGGGATGAACCGGGGCGCCGATGTGCGCACGCTCATGAGGGAGATCACGCTGCCCGCGGAACTGGAAGTCGGACAGGGATACGGGAAGGTGCCGTGGAACGTCCGGGCAATCTGGGAGAACTACTCGGGCTGGTTCCACCACCGTTCGACCACCGAGCTCTATGCCACCGGAGCTGACTCCATCGACACGGACCTCATCGAGCTCGCCGGCACCGATGCGCTGATCGGTCGGGCCGAGCACCACCTGGCTGCCCAACGGCCATTGCACGCTATCCATCTGGCAGAACCGGTGATTCGGGTACAGCCGGTACACGCGGGAGCCCGGAGCGTGATGCGCGCAGCCCACGAACAGCTCTTGGCCGCCAGCACCAATTTCTGGGAGACCGCGTGGTTGAAGAAGCAGATCGCGGAGTACTCATGACCGGTGTTCACGGCGGGCCTTGCCGCCCAGATGCCATGGAGCGGCAATCATGACTTTGTCGATCGTGCGGTTCAATTTCTCTGCGCCGGTGGAAGATTCACGTGCCCGGCACGAGCGGATGCGCGCGGCGTTCGAACTCAGCGAATGGGCCGACAGCCATGGCGTCTACGCCGTCAGCATCGATGAACACCATGCCAGCGAGCACGGTTGGAGTTGCAACCCGATTCTGACCGCGGCAACGATTCTGGCGCGAACCACCCGGCTAGTGGCCAGTGTCGACTGCGCCCTCGGTCCGCTATGGCACCCGGTTCGGCTGGCAGAGGACATCAACTTGGTCGACACGATCAGCGGCGGCCGATTGATCGTCACGCTCGGCCTCGGCTATCGGCCCGTCGAATACGAGCTGTTCGGGACACCATTCGAAGACCGTGGTCGGCTCATGGACACCGTGCTGGAAACCTTGACCGCAGCATGGAACGGTCCCTCGCGCGTCACCCCAGCCGCCTACACCAGGCCACACCCCTTGGTCTTTGTCGGCGGCAGCGTACCCGCCACCGCTCGCCGCGCGGTCCGCTACGGACTTCCGCTGAATCTGCCCGACCACCTTCCGGACATCGCGGACTACTACCGTCAGCTGTGCGCCGAGGCCGGACAGGTCCCTATCGTGGTCATGCCGCCAAAACGTAGCCGCGGCATGGTCTTTCTGCACGTGGACCCCGATCAGGCCTGGGCCACCATCGGTCAGCATTACCTATGGGAAGCCCAGGTCTACTCGTCGTGGTCGGGCGGTCGCAGGCACTCGTTCATGCATCGAGCCGAGCCCGTCAAAACTCTCGAAGACGTCCGTGCAGCCGGCCTATACCGCTTCATGACACCAGAGCAACTCATCGCGGACGTCACCGAAAACCCTGACGACCACATCGTTCTGCATCCGCTCGTGGGCGCGATGCCGATCGATGAAGCGTGGAAATCGGTACAGCTGCTGACCGATCGGGTCTTGCCTGCGCTGCGTTAGCTCGAAGCCGCACAAAGGCGGGTTACGACCAGGGCTGGAATATTAATTCACCGTGAAAAGTGCGGCGCCGCGTCATCCGCTGATGATTAATGCCGAAGTCGGGCCGACAGACTCGACCGAAGCTAAGCTGGCTGAACGATCGCAGATAGGACCAACATCATGGGTTCACAGACAGTTCGACGTCTAGGCATCACCCTAAGCATCGGAGCACTCATCACCTCGGGTGCAGTGCTCGCCGGCTGCGGTAAAGGTGGTCAGCCCACGACCCCGACCCCAACAACCACGACGACAACTACCACCACCACAACCACCGTCGAACCGACGCCGACAGAGAAGGGCGTCCTTCCCAGCGGAAGCAACCAATACACGCCTGGTCCGCCGCCGCATAGCAACGGTGTTGCCATGCCGCCTTTAATGGCCAACTAGGAGCTTGCTTTGGCCCGGGTGGGGCGAGGCGGTTGTGCCCCACTTACGGACGAAGGTGTCGTTAATAGATTCATCGTGGCGCCCCCGGCACTGTCACGGTCCGCTTCAGCGCGGGCCATTACGTCGGCTGCGTAGATGCAATACCACCGACTGCAGAACTGCTCAACCGCCTAAGGCATCGAATCCGCACTACAGCAGGTGAACTCACCAGATGCCGGTGGCGCGTTACAGTCACCGCCCAGCCGCCGAGACGCTCGACTGCGCAGGGCCTGAAAAGAGTTGTGGGCTGATGCGAATGACTTCGCATCAGCCCACGGTGCTTCCGATCAGTTAGATCGCAGTGACTCCGGTCGCAGCAGGACCCTTGTCGCCCTGTCCGACCTCGAACTCAACGCGCTGACCTTCGTCGAGGGTCCGGAAGCCGTTGCTACGGATTTCGGAGTAGTGGACGAACAGATCCTTGCTGCCGTCATCGGGAGTGATAAAGCCGAAGCCCTTCTCACTGTTGAACCATTTCACAGTTCCCTGTGGCATATACCAACTTCTCTCAGTAAATCGGATGTACAGAAAACATCCGGTGGTCATGTTAGCTCAGCGAGCTCCCCGACCTAAATCTAAGCACTAACACCGGAAGCTGGCGAGGGCGGAGTGCCCCACAGGGACGCCGTGTCACTTGCCGTGCTTGCTCGACGTTGCGGAACTGTGCGCGACGGCGCGCCGGGGAGCCGCAGTGGATTTGGCGGCGGTGCCAGCCGGCTTACTGGCAGCACCTGACGTGGTAACCGGCTTACCCGCAACACCGGTCGCCGAAGCCGGCTTACTGGCAGCAGCGGTCGTCGAGACCGGCACGTGCAGAGCAGCGGCAGCAGCCGTCGTGGCCGGCTTCCCGATTCCGATCCCGGCGAGCACCTTGCTGACCGCCGCGGTTGCGCTGGCTGACGGCGAGTACCCCCAGGTCGGGATGGAAATTCCGCCACCAAGCACGGGCTCAGTGGCCTGGTGGCACAACCATGTGGGCGGTATCTGAGCCTGCTCGCTGGTGGACGCCGCAAGTTGCGCTCCGGTCGGGGCGGTCTGGGTGTAGGCGCTGTCGATCTCCGGACGCTCTACAGCATCGAGTTGGTCGGCCAGGCTGCTCAGTCCGATCTGGCGCAACCAGTTGTTGATCGACAGATTCTGCGTGGGGATCAGAATTTGGGTGACGTTGCCGTCCTTGGTGACCACATTGGCCGGATTGTCCAACTGAGCGTCGGTGCAGTCGTCGTGCAAGGTGTTCCCCCGGCTATGGCATTCATCACCGCGAGCATGTAGTAGGGCGATGAGACGTTGGTGGGGAAATCCGCCAAGCCGTCGTACTTCCGGTCAACGATGTACACCTTGGCAGGAGTGTGGGTGCGCCGCCACCAGATATGGCCAGCAGGCCAATCGCCGCGGAAAGCCCCTAGGACTCGACGTATCGCAGGTACGGACAAACGTCGTACCAGCTGGGGGGTTGTTGGAGTGTTCAGGTAGGCCGAAGCCACGACCGATCCCAGGCTGTAGGCCAGCACCGTATCGTCAGACTTCAGTGGTGCGTTGGCCAGAGCCTGCACCCACTAAAAATGCGTGCGACAAACGTCGTGGCGGCCTTTCTTAATTCACGCGTGCGCCATTTATTCAAATTCACGCGTTTTCTGCCCAGTACTAACGAATCGGCGTTGACAGGACCGACTCGCCACCCCCGGCCGACACCGAGCGACCGAGTGGTCGTTGACTGTCAGGCCAGGTGCTCGCCGAAGAAAGTGAACACTCGCTGCCACGCGTCGGCCGCTGCTTCTTTGTTCTCACCAAACCCGGTGATGCGCGCTAGCACCTGGGCCGGTACGCGGTCGGCAAAACTGTGCCCTGCCCCGACGTATGTCTTGACGTCATGGGCAATGTTCTTGTCGTTCAACACTCCTTCCAGGCGTTGTCCACTGCCACGGTTCAGCAGATCGCGCTGCCCAAAGCTGGCGACGATCGGGCAGGCGCCGTCGAGGATTTCGGCGTACTTGCTTTGAAGAGGCGGTGGGTAGAACGGCGCCGATGCGCCGAAACCTTTGGTCGAGGCCACGAGCGCGAACCCTCCACCCATGCAGAATCCGGCGATGCCGACCGCACCGGTGCAGTCGGGCCGCTGTGCCAAGAACTCGCGCGCTGCCGCGATGTCGGTGAACGCTCTCCCTTTGTATGCCATGAGATCGCTCATAACCCTTGTCATGCAACGAATTACACCGCCGCGAGCGAACATGTCAGGCGCAACGGCCAAGTAGCCGTTGTCGGCGATTCGACGGACGACCTCCCGGTGAGGAGCGCGGAGCCCAAATGCATCGTGGATGACAACGACACCGGGCCACGGTCCTGCTCCCGGCGGCACCTCAAGAACCGCGCCGATAGTGCCGTCCGGCGTCTCGATATCGATATCCGCCACGAACTCACATCCTTCGATAGGCAATCGTCTGATTGCAGTGTGACAACAGTCGTGGGTAACCGCCAGGGCCCAGGACCACATGACCCGGTAGGTGTCGCACACCAGCCCGCCAACCGGTGATCGCGCTGCCACATCTGTCGGTTCCTCGTAGACCGGGGTACTGACGTAGGCCGGCAGGAAATTCGGCCGTACGATCCTCGTCATCGGCGTCAGCGCCTCGAGTCCGCGCATGCTTTCGACCGCGATCCAGCGCGGTCGGTGAGAAGCGGTGAGTACGCGCAAATCTGAGCAAACCCGAATCATCGCCGGACTGGTTCACCGGAAACACGCCAGCACCTGTACAGCCAAAGCGTGAGCCTCTTTGCGCCGAAAATAAAGTAGTGCGCTACTGAATTCACCTCTCCGCACTCCAGTTACGGTTCGTGTGTCGTTGCCTGCGACCACTCGGTAAATCCGCTGCGCGAGGACTATTCGATGCGGGCCGGCACTACTCAAGGAGGTTGCCGTGGAACTTGTCCTTCACCCCGTTGTCACCGCCGGGGTCGCTCTGACCGCCGCTAGCGTGATCGCTGCCGTGCCGGTCGCGCCACCGGTGATTCACCTCTCGGCACCACCTGTCATGACACGAGCGGTGCAGTTCACCGACGCTTGGAGCGATCTGGTCACCAACACCGAAAACGACCTGGCAACCCTGGGCACGTTGGCGGCGGCAAACCCTCAGAACAACCCGACCGACCCGGTCCTGCAGCAGCTCGGTACCAATCTGAACACCTATGTGACCGAGCTACTCAACGGACAAGGCGGATTGATCCCTGGGCAGGTGCAAACCCATCTGACGAACCTGATTCAACAGGTTCCAGGTGATGTGCTGGGGGCCGTGGTTAGGTCCGTAGTGGCGCCGGTGCTCGGCGCGATTGGGGTGTATAACACGCTGTCAGCGTTTGTGACCCAGCCTGTCCCGAATCCCGTTGACATACTGCAGATTCTTTACCAGACGCCGGCCGTTCTCCTCAACGGCATACTCAACTTCACGGAGGCTTTCCCCAACTTTGTTAGCTTCGGCTGCCTCCCCTGCGGACTTACTTTCGTAACAGTCCCGCTTGGGTTCCTGACAACAAACGGCCCGATCGGGCTGGTGCTCCAGGTGCGTAATGCGATCGCTAGCGCGCTGTCCCCCGCCGAACCATCTATGCCGGCTACAGCCAGCGCCGTGACCACCGCTACTGCGAAAAAGACCACGGTTACGCTGACCGTCAAGCCGCCCACTGGTTCCACGCCGTCAATCGCCACCGCCCCCAAGAGCGCCACGGCGGTCTCCACGACAACGAAAACGGGAACACCACGGGCGCCACTGAACACGACGATGAAAACCGTTACGACACAGCACAACACGCCAGGGAAACGTGCCCCTGCGGTGGGCCAGAAGCGGTAAGTCCGCGACCTACAAGGGCCTTCCTCTGCCGCAGATACCTGAGGCACGACCTATACCGGCCATGAGGCGGGCTGTGCCTCATCGTCTTTCGGCCAACTACCTTGTGTGTGGCGCGAGCTGCGCAACGCTCACTGACGTCCCACCGAAGGACAGGTCTCGACCGACGGTTGCCTAGCGAGTCCGGAAAGGTAATAATAAACCAACCGTCGGTCTAATAATTGGGGATGCTTGTGGCCCGGACAGTCAATGTTGCCGAACGCACGGCGCGACGGGACGCCATCCTGGATGCAGTGCAAAGGCTGATCCTGTCGAAGGGCCATGAGCGCCTTACGGTTCAGGACATCCTCGATGATCTACAGATCTCGAAGGGCGCCTTCTACCACTACTTCGACTCCAAGCCCGCGGTCATCGAGGGACTTACCCAACGGCTCGTCAGCGATTCACAGACGGCGCTCACCCCGATCGTCGAAGATCACGAGCTGAAAGCCTTTGAAAAGCTGCAGCAGTTCTTCAACGAGATCATTCGCTGGAAGTCGTTGCGCCAGAACCTGTTCGTGGCAATGCTGCCCGTCTGGTATTCGCCCGATAACCTCCCTTTCCGGGTGCGGTTGGACATGGCCGTGGCGGAACAACTGGCGCCACTGCTGACGGCCATCGTCCGCCAGGGGGTCGACGAGCAGGTGTTCGTTACCGCCTATCCCGAACATGCGGGCCCGATCATCATCGCCCTGATCCAGTCGCTGCAGGACGCAATGGCTCAGCAGCTACTAGAGCTGGGCAGCCAATCGCGCTCCCCTGCGCGCGCTAAGGACATGGTGGCCGCCTATGGCGCACACATCGAGGCGATCGAACGCTATTTGGGCATACCGGCCGGCACGCTGTATCGCGCAGACTCGCGTGCCGTGAACAACTGGATCGCCGCCCGGCGGCGAGCGCAATGAACGTTGAATCCGTCGACCCGTTGATCAATCGGCTCGCCAAGACCCTTGCGGCACATCGCGAATACGACAAGGAGTTCGGATGGATCAGTGGAAAACCACATGCCTGGTGGTCGGCGGTGGCCCGGCCGGAATGATGCTCGGCTATCTGCTCGCGCGATCAGGTGTGCAGACCATTGTGGCGGAGAAGCATGGTGACTTCTTCCGCGACTTCCGCGGCGACACAGTGCATCCCTCGACCACAGAACTGCTTGACGAGCTTGGACTACTCGATGAGTTCCTGACGCAGGTGCCGCACCAAAAAGTGCAACAGCTGGGGATCGGATTCAAAGGCCAGACCTTCGATCTCATCGATTTCCGTCACCTGCCCACTGCCTGCAAGTACGTCGCATTCATGCCGCAGTGGGACTTCTTGAACTTCTTGGCCGCCCAGGCGGCGCGCTACCCGAGCTTCCGACTCGAGATGGACACCGAAGCGACCGGGCTGCTACGCCAGGGCGACCGAATCACCGGTGTGACCGCCCAAACCCCTGGCGGTCCGGTCGAGATTCACGCCGATGTCACAGTCGCGTGCGACGGGCGATGGTCGATAGTGCGGGACCAATCCGGGTTGCCGCTCAAGGAATTCCGGATGCCCATCGATGTGCTGTGGTTCCGGTTGCCGCACGGAGAGTCCGCCCCCGAGGCCCTCGGTTACCTCGGTGCCGGACAGATCATCCTGGCCATCAACCGCGGTGATTACTGGCAGTGCGGAGCCATCATCGAAAAGGGCGCCTTCGAACGGGTACGGGCCGAGGGGTTGGCTGCGTTCCGGTCGAAAGTGGCCGCGGTGGCCCCCTTCCTTGCTACCAGCCTGAACGCCCTGACTGACTGGGAGCAGGTCAGACTGCTCTCTGTCCGCGCCAACCGACTGCAACGGTGGTGGCTCCCCGGTTTGCTGTGCATCGGAGACGCCGCGCACGCGATGTCGCCCGTTGGCGGAATCGGTGTCAACTACGCCATAGCCGACGCAGTAGCCGCCGCTAACGCACTTGCGCGGCCATTGCGCGAGGGACAGGTGAGCGACCACGATCTTCGAGCGGCGCAAAGACGCCGTAATCCCCCAACGAGACTCGCTCAGTTCTTGCAGGGTGCGCAGACTGCAAATCTGGCTCGTATGAGCAAGGTCGACCCGCCACTCTGGATGTTGCGCCTCTTGAGTCGCTCCTCGCTGATCAAGAGAATGCTCGGCCGGATCATGGGGCTGGGTTTTCGCCGCGAACACATCCACACGTCCGAGCAGCCCGCCAAGTGATCCCGGTTTTCGCGGATAGCGTTGCAGCTCAGCATGTTAGTACCCAGCCAAATCGCGACGGCCCGCCCCTGCTACTGACTGCCGGACCGCTGCAACGCATCACCGAAACTCCAGATCGCGACGCCGAGCAGGACGATGTCTTTGAGCAGGAATTGGCCGGGCATTCCTGACAGCACGGGAATGCCGACGGCGTAGGAGGACACCACTGTTGGGGTCGTGAACAGAAAACTCACCGTGCCCAGGAACAGCAGAATCGCCATCGCGCTGCCGATCGCTGAGAGCCGGGCTGAGAGCGGCAACGCCGCAATCAGTACTGCAGCAACGATTTCGGCGGTGCCCAGGGCGCGGGCGACCGTTGTCACGCTGGCGACGTCGTAGAACCAGCTCATCAACGGATTATGTTCGATGAGCACCCTGCTCTCCATTTTCACGTGTTTGCCGAACCCGATCCACGCGAGGACCACTACCAGTCCATAGCGGCTCAGCGAATGTCCGATGTTTGTGGTGCGTTCGGCGAAATTTCCCGAAATCCGCAGCGGCCCAGCCATTTAGCCATCCTCCTCATCTGGACACGGGATTCGGTTCGCGAGGACATTCACGTTAGGTGGCCTTCCTGGTTGTCGGGTTCGGCGGTCACCTACGTGACAACGCCCGCTCCGTTGTCGTGAATTCCATTGGTGTTATAGGGATTCACAATGGCCCGATAACAAAACCAAATAGCGTCATTCGCTACCCAGACCCCGCTGGCGCAACCGTCTCCGTTGCAGTGAGCTCAACTTTGCTCTCCACTCCCTGTCGCTGAGCGGCCGGGGTTCTATTGCAGTGCGACTCCGAGTTCTTGAGGGGAACGGCTGGTGGCGCGATTGAAATAGACGGGCTGGTTAATCGCCATCCGTTGCCCGGAAAGCCTTCTGCATCGCGGTAGAAACATCGTGGCAGCGCCCCTCTCGGAAAAGTCGTGCTGCCAGAGGCGCGCGAAAGCCATTTGTCGAGATCGACGTACATGTCATGCTGGTGATCCGCGAATCTCATCACGCGCAGGGAGGCCGGGTTGGCATCGGGGAAGATGACTGCCGAGCGGCTCAACTTCGTCGTCGGCCATCTCGCTGGCTGCGACTGATGCCAGAACCAGGGCAAGACGACGCTGCGGAGGAGCAGGCCGCGCTCCATACCGTGATGAAGGCAGCGACGCTGCTACAGGAGAACGGCCAGTCGACCAGCATGACGCTCGTCGCCGTCGAACGGCTGAACCTGGGCCTCCGTATTCGCAGCACCCTCATCCCATCGTGGGCAGCACTGCTGCTGGCCGGCGCACGCGCCGACATTCCGGTACGAGCGGCATCAGTGTCACCAGTGGGGGTGCATATGGGTCGAGTGGCGTCTGTCATGCGCGCCATCGATCGCGCAGAAGACGGTCCGCTGGACCGTGCAACCGTTGACCGTGAGATTGACGTCGCGGCAGCCTTACCGACCTCTAACGGCATGGTCTTCACGCTGGCCTGCGCCACCGGTGCCGGCGCGTTGGCGGTTGTGTTCGGCGCCACCCATCCACTAGCAGTGCTATTGGTGGCCGTCGGTGCAGCGATCGGTGGCCTGATGCGACGGGGGCTGGGTCGGTTTGGGATCGGCACGCTGACGCAGGCGTTCGTTGCCACCACTGTGGCCGGACTGATCGGCGCGGCGGCCGCGCATCTGAACCTCGGTGCCGAGGCCGGGCTCGTCGCAGTCTGCCCGGCGATGGTCCTGGTGCCCGGCCCGCACATCCTCAACGGCGCCTTGGATCTGTTGGCGCTGCGGATCACGTTGGGTATCGCGCGGCTGGGGTACGCAACGCTGATCCTGGTGGCAATCGCCGCGGGCTTGGTGTTCGGGCTGCACCTCGGCGGGCAGACGTTGTCGGTCACGGACACCGGGGCGAACGTCCCGTTTTATGCCGACGTTCTGGCTGCCGGGGCTGCTGCGGGGTCCTATCCCGTGTACTTCTCGATGCCCTACCGCATGATTGGCTGGCCGGTGGCCGCTGGAATGCTCGCTCACGCAGCGCACTGGTGGGCGATCACGGGATGGAACGCGGATCTGCCGACGGCCGCGCTGTTGGCATGTCTGCTGGTCGGCGTGATGCTGATCCCCGTCGCTTACTACCTCCGCATGCCGTTCGCCGCGATCGGCTTTGCGGCCGTCGTGGCCCTGGTCCCAGGGATTTACGTGTTTCGAACGCTCAGTGGCGTCATCCCGTTGCAAAGCAACGCGTCCCCTGACTTATTGGCCGCGACGGCCTCGGATGCATCCGTCGCCATTCTCGTCGTGGCTGGCATGGCGATAGGTCTCGCGGTGCCGATGCGGATCCGGGATGCCCTGGTTTCCGCGCGATGGCAAGCCGGCAAAACGCGGCATTGAAGCCAGTAATCGCCGGCTGTCACAGAATGATTTGTGGCACTGTGTAATTCGATTCTTTCAGCTTGACTGCCAACAATTGCGATAGGGTGATCAGGTCGTCGAGGTGGTCGGCGTCAGCGATGCGGAATCAGAGGTGGTTCCGCATCTCATCGCGGGCTGCTACCAACTGCCGGGTACACAACGCCGGGAGATAGAGCAATGAAAACGCGTTGGCCGTCGCTCCGAATTGAAGACTGGACCGCTTCGCGCGAGACGCTGCACATGTGGATGCAGATTGTGGGCAAGATCCGACTGGAACAGGCACTGCTGGTCAACCATTGGTGGCAGGTCCCCTTCTATGTGAGTCCCCGTGGGCTGACGACATCGGCGGTGCCATACGGTGCAGAGACTTTCGATATGGAGTTCGATTTCATCGACCATCAGTTGGTCATACGCGCCAGTACCGGGCAGGCACGCCAAGTCGTGCTGGCACCGAAGTCGGTGGCGCAGTTTTACGCCGAAACCACGAACGCCCTGGGAGAACTCGGCATCACCGTGCCGATCCAGGCGCATCCCAACGAGGTCAATCCGGCCATTCCGTTTGCCACCGATCATGAACATGCGTCCTACGATGCCGATGCGGTGCACCTGTTTTGGCGTCAACTGGTGGCGGCAAACACAGTGTTGAACGAGTTTCGTGCGTTTTTCATAGGCAAGGCGAGCCCCGTTCACTTCTTTTGGGGCGCAATGGATTTAGCGTGTACCAGGTTTTCCGGGCGGGGGGCTCCCACGCATCCCGGCGGCGCTCCCAATGTCGGGGATTGGGTGATGGTAGAGGGCTATTCCCACGAGTTGAGCAGCTGTGGCTTCTGGCCGGGCGGTGGCGACGAAGGTGGGTTTTATTCATACGCATATCCCGAACCTGATGGTTTCGGCGACTTCGGAATTGAACCTGGGGAGGCGTTTTACAGCGCCGAACTCGGCGAGTTTCTGTTGCCGTACGAAGCAGTGCGGACCGCAGAGGATCCCGACCAGACTCTCATGACGTTTCTGCAGTCGACCTACCGAGCGGCCGCCGAGCTGGGCAACTGGAACCGTGCCGCCTTGGAGTGTGACCCGCATCGGTGGGACGACAAGCAGCACCACCACGGCCGGAGACCGTAACGGGTTCCCGAACCGGCGCAGGTGATTCCGGTTATCGACCCGGTCACCTTGACGATCGAACTCGCCAGCGCAGTTCTGCGAGGCGCGCAGAACGCCGCAGCCACCGTGCTGCGACCGACCCCGCGGCAACGCACCAACGGACAGCCCCGCTGTTGCCGCGGGTGTCTTCCAGAGACAGCGACCGGACGCCCGGACTGCTCAGGCCGCTTCTGTATCCCTTTGACCCAAACCTGATTTCGCAAGGCGTCCCACCCGACGACCGCGCCAACGCAGACGCCAAGATCTACGGCCCGGTGGGCGGATCCCCGAAACCAGCAGAGACACCGGCGTCATCGCCACCCAATGACACTGCCGCTGTGGCTCCCTCGGCATACAGCGGCGCAGGGTCCGGGCCGTCAGTCGCAATCGTCAAATACGACCCAAAGACAGGTCGTTACGTCGACCCGCAAGGCAACGCATCGGTTCAGACGAATTTGGCTGCTCCGCCAACCGAGTGGACCGACCTGCTGCTACCCACGGGGTGATAGTGGTGTTCGGCAACGTTGGTTGGTTACACCGATTCCGCATGTGGACTGATTGCCGACCGCAGCTGCCACTGTTACCGTTCTGCAGTCCCGTGCGACACAACGAGGAGGTGGTACCCGTGAACGAATCAACGTGGGTGCTCCTCTCTGAGGTCACGGTCGGGCGATAGGTCGTCCGGGAGCGCCGCATCAGGCACTTCCGAAAGGCACGACCATGCAATTCATTTCTGAAACTTTTCTCGACCACAGCGTGGTCGAGCGCCGCTTCATCCTCGGTGAGATTCCAGGAATCCTCTGGACTCCCACGGCGGCAACCACATCCGCACCGGCACCGCTGATCTTGGTTGGGCACCCCGGCGGAATCGACAACATGTACCCGCGCCTCTTGGGGCGGGTCCGGCGCGCCGCCGAGTCTGGCTTCGCCGCGGTCACGGTCGAGCTGCCCGGCGGCGGGGACAGGCCCCGACTGGCTGAGGTCGAGCAGGCTCGGATTGACCTACGACGGGCAATGGCAGCGAGTGGGCCAGTCACGGACGAGATCGTGGACCGGCTCGTGTTGCCTTTGGTCGACGCCGCAGTGCCGGAGTGGCAAGCCACTTTGGATGCTGTTCTTTCGACCCCCGAGCTTGGCGGCCCGATTGGGTACTCGGGAGGTTTTGTAGCCATCGGGGTTCGCTTAGCTCTGGTTGAGCCGCGCATCTCGGCTGCCGGTTTGTTCGCCGGGAGCTTCGTTCCGGCAGCCACGCTCGTGGAAGCACGACAGGTCACAATTCCTCTGCACGTGCTGCTGCAGTGGGACGACGAAGGCAACAACCGACAGGCGGCCTTGAACCTGTTTGACGCCTTTGGGTCTAAAGAGAAGACTCTGCAAGCCAACATGGGTGGGCACCTTGGTGTTCCACAGTTCGCCGGAGACGATGCGGCCAGGTTCTTCGAACGTCACTTGGGAGGCTAGCGACGGGCAGGTATCCCGAGGCGTGCTCACCTCGGGGCGTGTTGGCCCGCCCCAGTACACGTTGCGTCCGCGGGCCCAGCCGAATGCCTGCATAAATCGCGTACTAGGCGAGACATTTCAGGGTCAAGCCAACTGCTGATGTGACATGCTCCCGCAGAGGGTTCTGATTGCGTCGCATGGGGTGGTCCAACGGGAGGGCGTCGTGACTGTTGATGGACAGCGAGCTGCGGTCGGACCGAACTTCCGGACGTGTGTGGGACGTGTCGGTGGCTTGGCGGCAGCCCTCGGTGTAGGCACCATGGTCACAATGAGTTTGGGATGTGCAATCGCTTCGGCAGCACCGGGTAATTCATCATCGTCAGGGTCGACGTCTGCTGCCACCCAGACAGTCAACTCGGCCAAGCCAAATCCCCGACACACAACGCACGAAGCCCCGGACACCAACACATCCGCCGACAGCATCAACACGAATGTGTCCGCCGCTCACCGCCGACCAGATGATCCAACAGAAAGCACCGGCGGTCAGGGGCCGACCCAACACCACGGCGCGACGCCAAGTCGGCTTACCAAACTCACGGCCACCACGACACCGACCAATGCCTCGCACCCTTCGAAAAACAGTGCGCAGGCAACCAGTTCGGTCACGGCATCGCCGGCCGCGCCAGCACTGACCGTCGTGTCGACCGGTACCTTGTCACCGCCCGCCCACGAGCGACCGCTCCAGGACCCCACGCCGCCGGCGACATCCGTAGCCGCTACGCAATTCATCGATCAGGTACTCCATCTGGCGCCGGTTTCGGTAACGCAGACGCCGGCACCGTCACCGCTGAACAACGGATCCTTGCCCACCGCCACGCTGGCCGCCTGGACGCTTGCCGGCATCGTGCACCGCGAGCGCAACAGTGACCTCACCGCGGCACGATCGGCCGCGGCGGCGACCACGACCACGACCACGGCAGCGGCCACCGCCACCGCCACCCAGCAGAGCCAACCAATTGCGGTGGCTCCCGGAATTGTCGTTCCCGCCACTCTGGTCGGGCATTACACACTGACGGGACCCCCATCGTTCACCGACCAGCTCACCAATACTGCGTTGGGCCTCCTGCATCAGGTCTCCACGGTGATCGGCGTCGAGCTGTCTTTCGCACTGAGCCAGGCCATTTCGAGTGCAGACCCGCCGTTCTTCACCACACTGGGGCTAAAGGCCACCAAAACCACGTACACGTTCACCGATGACACCGGGAGCACACAATCGTGGAAGGTGTGGGAGATCAGCCCCACCCAGCCGACCGACGACGTGGTCATAGCCATCCACGGTGGGGCCTTCACCATTCAACCCAATCTCCTTCAGTGGCTGGATTATTCGCAGATGGCCCGCGACACGGGCGCCACCGTGATCGTGCCCATGTATCCGCTGGCGCAGAACGGCGGCGATGCCGCGGCGGTGGTGCCGCCGATGGCCGATTTCATCGCCGCCACGGTCGCCGACTACGGCGCTGACCACGTCAGCATTTACGCCGATTCCGCCGGCGGTGACATCGCGATGCTGGCCGTACAGAAGATTGTTCGTGACTGCGGCGGCGACGCAGCCTGTTTGGCAAGCACCCGACCGGACCACATGGTGCTCCTGTCTCCGGCGCTGAGCGGGACCGCCTTGTTCACCGACCCGAACGTCGCACTGATCGATGATCCCGTTGAGTCAGTTCCCAAACCCGGACAAGACCCCGGCTGGCAGGGCGACCTGCCAGACACCGGTCCTGACGCGCTCTTGTGGGATCCGAGCCAAGGCTCCGCCGCGGACCTGCCGGCCACCACCATCTACGTCGGCACCCGCGACATCCTCGCCCCCGACGAAATGACCTTCGCTGGGCGCATGGCCGAAGCGGGATCACCCATCGACGTCGTCATCGGGATGGGACAAATCCATGACTGGGCACTCGGGGGGCTTCCCACCAGTTCACAAGCACCCCTCTACCGCAACGACATCTACCAACAACTCGGACTGATCGAAACCACCTAGAAGTCTCCGATTGGGGCCGGCCGACCCCGCAGAGCGCATCCGGCGCGAACGCCGCTCGGCCGAAACCCGGTCATGGGCGGACCAGTCCTCGGGGTCGGATCAAGCCTAGGTCCAAGTGGTTGAGCCAGCCGGGTGCGGCGTCGCAGACGTCCGGAATCGCATTGATCGCACCCATCGCTGTCCAGGTATAGCCGGGATGCGCCATGCTGCCGTCCGGCTGCCGGATGCCCTGCATGATCAATTCGGTCGGCGGATCGCCCTCGATGACGATCTCGTACCGGGTCGTGCCCCAATCCCACGGTGGGTCAAGGCTTTCGGGGCCGGCCGTCACGTAGCTGGCGTGGAAAACGATGAGCGGTCGTCCGGCGACCCAGGCAGTCCACTCGTGCCGCTGTGCGGCAACGGTACCTGTGCCTATCGCACCTTCGGGGTATGGGATGTCCTGCGTCGCAACGGCGACATCGATATCGGCCGCGGTGACGGCGTCAATGGTCACCCCCAACCCATCGGCGATCATGTGCATGGACTGCGCAAAGAAGGGTAAACCTAGACCCAAAATTGTTGGCTCAGTGAGAAATTTCTCTTTCGCTTTGCCGAAGCCCATCCAATCGATGTGATCGAGCGGCGCATCTTTCAATACGTCGACGACCTCGTAGACGTGGATGGTGTCGATCCTGTTCATCACGCGGGCTAACGTCAACGGCAGGATATCGCCAGCGTAGCCGGGGTGGATGCCACCACCGTGGAACGACGTACTGCCCTCGGCGCATGCGGCGCGGATCTGATTGGCCGGCTCCAGGAAATCTGGGGACGGGTGGAAGAAACCACTTGTCGTCACGACGTTCTTCCCCGAGCGCAGCAGCCGACACACCATGTCGACGTCCATGATGATCGGCGTATAGAAGACGCAGTCGGCGTCGAGTGCAACGATCGCCTCGACGTCGTCGGTGGCGGTCACGCCGATCGGCGCAATGCCGGCGATTTCACCGGCATCCTTGCCAACCTTATCCGCGCTATGCACAAGCACGCCAACAAGATCGAATGTCGGATTGGTCGCGAAGTGCCGGATTCCGGCCTGCCCGACGTCACCAGTCATCCATTGGATTACGCGATAAGTCATGTCGAGGACCGTAGCCCAGGAGTGAACTCCACAGGGACCGAACGGAATCCACGGGTGATCGAGTTTCCGTGGAATTCCGGCCGGGCCGCGGATACAAGTCGGAAGTCGGGTAGCCGCGACAGGACCCGCTCCACCCCGATCTGAAATTCCAGGCGTGCCAGATTGGAGCCGAGGCAGCGGTGTACGCCCGCCCCGAAGCCGAGGTGACGGTTCTCGCGGCGATCGAGGACACAACGGTCGGCGTCCGGGAAGACCTTCTCGTCACGGTTGGCAGCGGCGAAGTTGACGATCACCGTGTCACCCGCGCGGAACGTGTGCCCGCTCAGTTCGATGTCCTCGGTGACGGTCCGGTGCAGCCCGTGGATCGAGCCCGCATAACGGATGAGTTCTTCCACGGCGCGCGGGATCAGATCGGGTGAGGCGATCAGCCGGTCCCGCTCCCCGGGATGGGCGGCAAGGTGGTGGAAGGCGAAAGACATTGCGCTTGCGGTGGTCTCAAGGCCGGCCTGGACGAGCAGCATCGCGTTGGCAACCGCATCCTCAAGTGGCAGCGCCTCGCCGTCGATCTCCGCCGCCAGCAGGACATCGATCATGTCACCACGGGACGGTTGGCCGATCCGTGTTGTCACGGCGTCGTGGATGTGCTGATACAACCCGGCCCAGGCCGCCATCCTGACATCGTCGCTCGGGCCGTTGAGTGCATCGTCGGTGAGCTGGAAGCACGTCGCAACGTCGTCTACGGGGATGCCCAACAGGTACTTGAACAGGACGATACCCGGCTGCCGCCAGGCCACGCGGGCCAGGTCGCCCGCGCCGTCCATGATGAAATCGTCTATGAGCAAGTCGGTTTCGTTGGCGATCTGCGGCTGCAGCGCCTTCATCTGGGCCGGCGAGAAGTACGGGTTGAGCACCTTGCGGAGCTTCTGTTGCCGCGGTGGATCCATCATCACGACCAGATCGCCGATGACATAGTCGGCGGATTCGGGGGCCGGGTTGTTGGAGAAATGTTCCCAGTCCTGGGCGATGCGGTAGCAGTCGTCGTAGTTGACCGCCACCCAGGCCCCGCCGGGGATGTCGGCGAGAAATGGATTATCAGTGTGTGGGAAGGGACAGCCCTGGCGCATCACGGAGTAGACGTCATAGAGCAGGTCATTGTCGTTGAAATCCGCGTGCCGCAGATCCCAGTTCTGCGCGTGGCTCTCCGGTGTGGCCGTCACGGTGTCGGCCTATTGGTCGACATCCGCGCTTCTCTTTCATCGTGTATGCGCACCAGTTCGCGGAAGCCGAGCCGGTGGTACTTGGGGATCGGCTGGATCCCCCACTGATCCTGTGCGGTGGCCTTACCTTCGGCACCCTCGGGGGGCCCGAACATCGGGTAGGGCACCTTGCATTCCATGGCGTCATTGGAATAACGGACCTTGAGCAGTTCGCTGCAGATTTGGGTAAGGCTCAGGGTTGGGTAGCCGTAGTAGATCGCCATGAACGGCAACGTGAAGGCGCCCTCCAGAACCAGGGCGACCAGACAGACCAGCACAGCGCGCTTGATCCACTTGTGCATCCGGGCGTAGTAGGGAGTGGTGCCGGGGGGAAGTTCTTCGGCCTGGTCTTCGGTGCTCGCTGGTGCGGTCACAGTTTCTCCTTTAGTCCGTGAAGATTTCGCGGTTGACCGTGTGCAGATACGGGATGGCAAGGAACGGGGTGATGTAGAAGATGTCGTAGAGCCACCAACCCACGACCGGGAAGACCACGCCGGCGAACCGGACGTCGGCGAACATGGTCATGTTGAACACGTAGACACACCAGATGACGACACCCATCCAGCAGGTGACAACCATGTACTGGTGGCCCCAGCGTTTCATCTGCAGGAATCCGATGGCCGCGGCGCATCGCATCGTGAAGACGGTGAGGATCATCCCGAAGACCATCGACTTCTCACCTGGGCCCGCGGCGCCGCCGACCCACAGTTCGTTGTAGTGCCAGAAGTAGCCAGCGTCGAACATGTTTCCCCAACCGACCATCAGGACTCGGTTGATCAGCGTGTGGTTGGCGATGAGGTCGAGTGCCCAGCCAAGACTGTTGAGCATGCCGTCGATCAGCGTGAGGTAGCCGATGAGCGTGACGATCATGGGGCGCACCGAGAGACCAGAGCGCAGGGCTTGGCGCTGCAGCCACACCCCGCGCATGAAGATGGGGAAACCGATCAGCCCGGGAGCCCACATGCCCATCAGCGCGGCGCCGGCGATCATCCATTTGTCGGCCCGGCGCTGGGCCAACCGGGACTCGTCGTGGTGCTCCTCCAACCCGACGGACGCCTGCGACAGCGTCACAGGTCCCACCACCCACGGGCGAAGGACATGTAGAGCTGGATTCCGAACATCGCCAGCAGATAGCCGTAGATGACAATCTGCAGGACGATGAGCGCCTTCTTACGGTTCTTCTCTTTCTGATCCACCATGGCGGTGATTCCTTCCTAGAGAGGGCTTTCGGTGTCGGAGTTGGAGAGGCATGCGGCGGCGATCTCCAGCAACCCTTCGGTGATGGCGCCGTCGTTGGTCAGCGGCGCCAAGATGCACGCCTGCGCGGCGTCCAGTTCGGTTGCGCCCGCGGCGATCAGCTGAGCCGCGGTGACGAGCACCCGGGTGGACGGCGGTTCGAAGTGAAACGCCTTGTCGGCCGCCCGAATCGAGTTGGCGCAGCGCACCAAGCGGTGCGCGGTCGGCAGGCCGACCTGTGTCTCGGCAACGATCACCTCGGCCTCCCGTTCCGGCGGGAGATAGCACATCGGCAGAGTGACGAACCGTTGCCGGAATGAAGGTTTGAGTTCCTTCAGTGAGCTGCGGTAGGCGGGGTTGTACGAGCACACCAGCATGAAGCTCTCGGGTGCCTGCACTACCTCACCGGCTCGATCCAGGTACAGCGCGCGGCGGTGATCAGTCAGCGAATGCAGTATCGCCAGCGAATCGTGACGCGCCTCGACCACTTCGTCGAGATAGCAGATGGCGCCGGCCTTTACCGCTCTGGTCAGCGGGCCGTCGGTCCACACCACGTCGCCGCCGGTCACCATGAACCGGCCTACCAGGTCAGAGCTGGTCAGGTCATCGTGGCAGCTGATGGTGACGACGGGCCGGCCCAGCAGTAGTCCCATATGCTCGACCAGTCGTGTCTTGCCGCAGCCGGTGGGCCCGGTGAGCATGACGGGCAGCTGCTGTTGGTAGGCCTGCTCGAACAGCTGGACTTCGTTGGCGTTGGCGAAGTACGTATCTTCACTCATGCGCAATCCGCCTTCGGCTCCTTGCTTGTGGTCACGCGGCAACCAACTCCCTGTGGACGTGGGCGAGAACGCGGGGCAGTTCTTCGATCCGGCGAATGCGCTGGGATCGCTTGGGCCCGAACACTTCCGGAAGGGGGTCGACCCGGACCGGACCGATGCCGATGTAGTACATGGCCACGCCGGCGTCGCACGCCTCCTCGACGGCATGGGCTGAGTCCGCCCAGGCGTAGCGCCCCTCGTATCCCTCGTCGGAGATCAGTCCGTCGCCGATCACGATGAGCTGCCGACGTTCGGACGGCTGGGCCAACAGCCGGCTGGTCAGATGACGCAGCGGCGCACCCAGTCTGGTGTATCCGCCGGTGGACAGGCCCAGCCCGCTGGGCGGGACGAAGCGCCGCTCCGGAAAGTCCTTCAGACAATTGACTTCGACGTGGTGCCGGGTGTTGCCGGTGAACACGAAGATGCCGTGCCGTTCTCGTGCCGAAGTCATGGCCCGGGACAAAGCATCGGCGCAGGCCAGCTCTAGTTTGAAGATGCGGCCGCCGTGCACGCCCAGTGATGAGCTGCCGTCGAGCAGCAGTGCGGTGGTCACGTCGCGGCTGCTGGGCAGCAGTTCGCGGAACAGACGCGGTTCGTCCGCTTCGCCGGCAGAGACATCGATGTAGTGGTCCACATACTGTTCGACATCGAGGTCGGATCCGTCCTCCAGGCGGTTGCGCATCGCGCGATACGTGTTCTGCTCGAACCACTTCCGCACATCAATGGCAACAACCCCGCTACGTCGGTTGCCGCCGGAATGGGCTCGCTCCACCACAGCGACGTGGTCGGCCATGAACGATTTCGTCCAGGCATTCCACTCGGGGTAAGGGATGCCGGGGCGATGCTCTGGCGTGACGTCGAGATCGTTGTCATGCGGCCGGCTCGCCGGAGGGAGATTGGAGTTGCGGACGCCACCGTCGCCGCCGACCGGCACCGAGTACGGCCGTGGCAGCCGCTTCTGGCTGCTGGTCCACGGCATCCGCCCGAACGTCCGCCGCAACTTGTCCGAAAGCCCTTGTGGCACGGTGTACTGCCACGGCAGGCGGCCCAGCAGCGGATCGATCGCCAGGGGTTGCGACGAGCGTGCCAGCACGATCGCGTGGTTGAGCATCTCGTTGACGTCCATGCCTGCTTCGGCCGGCTGGAGGGCAGGCAGCGTCCTGCACAGTTCGGCGACCAGTCCCGGCCATTGTTCGGCGACCCAGCCGAGCGCTACCCCTGCTTCGACAAGAGTGAGTGCGGCGAGTTCACGAGTCGACAGCTCGTTGATCCTGTAGTCGAGTAGGCGTTCCTTTGACGGTGAACATTGCAGCGCCACACCACATGTGAGCGTTCTGCGGGTCCAGTCCCGGCTCGGCGCGGGGTAGGGCACGTAGATGCTGTCGAGCTGACCGCTCAGGCTGAAGCCGCGCCGGTGCCCGGTGACCAAACGCACGCCAGTCCGGCGTCCATCGCTGAGTGCCATGGCGGTCACCGCGCAACTGCGTTCGATGGCCATGGCATCCGCATCAGAGGGTTCGGATGTCATCGGTTCAGAAAGTGCCGATGTTGGAAAACACCCAGTACCAGAACCAGATGATCAAACCCGTTCCGCCCCAAGCGGCAACGTAGCGGAGGATCTCCCAGATCCAGTCCATGTCAGAGTCCTTTCTCGGATGTCATCGGACTTCCAGTCCACGGAGGGCGGTGGCCACCAAACCGGCCAACATGGCGTCGCGGGTGTCAGTGTGTGACGTGGTGGTCAGTACCCCATAGATCCCCAGCAGGAAGAACGTGGCGCTAGACAACGCGTCGACCTCCGGCGGCACCTTGCCGTCACCGCGAGCGCGTTCGATCTCGCGGACCAGCAGCACGATCAGCGGGTGATCGGTCCATTCATCGGTTCTCGGCCGGGTCGGCGAAAAATGAAGCGCGAGAAATTCTTTGAACAGCGATGGGCCGAGCCGACGCTCAAGGCCAGTGATCAGGTGCACGACATGATCGAGGGCGCTCGCCAAATCGTGTGTGCCGCCGAGGTAGCGGGCGAACTCCGAAGCCATCCGCGCTTCCTCCCGGACCTCCAATTCCAGAAGCACGTGTTCCTTGCTGGGGAAGTGGAAGAAGAACGTGCCGTGCGCCACCCCGGCGGCGTTCACAATCGCACCGATATCGGCGTGCGCCATGCCCGATGATGTGAACTCGGCGATGGCGGCACCGAGTATGCGTTCCCGGGTCTGCAACCGGCGCAACTCGCGCGCCGACTGTCTGACCTGTGCGGTCACATTAGGCCTCCTTGCCGCGCTCTAGGGTCGGTTATCACTGAGTCAAGTCATTGATATCAGTCGGTGAATATCTCCCGATTGACCGAATGCAGGTACGGGATCGCGAGAAACGGGGTGATGTAGAAGATGTCGTAGAGCCACCAACCCACGACAGGCAGCACCACCCCGGCGAATCGGACATCGGCGAACATGGTCATGTTGAACACGTAGACACACCAGATGACGACACCCATCCAGCAGGTGACCACCATGTACTGATGGCCCCAACGCTTCATCTGCAGGAACCCGATCCCCGCGGCGATCCGCATGGTGAACACGGTGAGAATCATGCCGACCTCCATGGCCTTCTCACCCGGGCCTGATGCGCCGCCTATCCACAGTTCGTTGTAGTGCCAGAAGTAGCCCGCGTCGAACATATTTCCCCAGCCGTTCAACAGGACTCGGGCAAGAATGGTGTGGTTGGCGAAGGTGTCCAGCGACCAACCGACTGTGTTGATGGCGGCATCGATGATCACCAGATAGCCGATCAAGGTCACCAACGTCGGACGCACGTTCAACCCGTCGCGCTGCGCCTTGCGCAGCAGCCACAAACCGCGCAGGAACAATGGCAGACCAAAGACGCCGAGTGCAGCGGTGCCTATCAACAGACTGCCGGAGACCAGCCACTTGTCCGCCTGTCTTTGGGCCAGCCGCGAGGTCTCCTCATGCTCATCGAGCCCGATCGCCATCCCATCCGCCGCCGGCGCGCGGCGATGGTCGCGGCCAGGTTCGGGGGCCAGCAATCTCACAATTACTGACTATAGTCAGTGAGTGCGGCAAGTCAATGCCCTCATCGCCGCCGCCCACGCGCCAGCCCAGCCGCGAAGCACTCCTGCCCGCTTTGGGTTGCAAACACATTCCTCGGCAAGGGTTCTAGGTGGATTCAGCTGAGCTCAACCTCGATGCGTTGAATTCCAGGCCAGCGTGCGGAACACCCTTTTACCCTATTTCAACTGTGCTGCAACATATTTGAATGGATTATTGACTGTAGTCAGCAACTCCTGATAGGCATACACGGCGTCGGCGGAGGGAATCGGCATGACACCGGAACGGTTCAACGGCAGGATGTGCGTGCCCCCATCAACACGCGACTGCTGCAACTCCAGATCCGTCTTCCATGTCGACGGTGGCATCGATTCGAACTATTCGCCGCTCCCCTTCCCCGACAAGTGATCAGGATCGAACGACTATGCGCAGAGTTGTCCAGTTTTCTACCGGAAACGTCGGCCAGTACTCATTACGGATGCTCATCGGCCGGCCCGATCTCGAACTGATCGGCGTACACGCCGCCAATCCCGCCAAAATCGGGCGAGACGCCGCCGAACTGTGCGGACTGACCGATCCCACCGGCGTGCTGGCAACCGACGACATCGACGCATTGATCGCCCTTGAGCCGGACTGCGTGGTCTATACGGCGCAGGGCGAGACCCGACCGATGGAAGCCATCGAACAGATGGCCAAATTCCTTGCCGCCGGCATCAACGTTGCCGCAACCTCCATGGTCTGGCTGGTCGCGCCGCAGCACGCTGATGATTGGCTACGCGTACCCCTGGAGCAAGCGTGCGAAGCCGGCAATGCCTCGCTCTATGTCAACGGCATCGACCCCGGCTACTCAGGTGACACCGAGGTGCACGCCGCGTTGAGCCTGACGGGCAGAGTCCAGTCGATCACCGTGCAGGAAATCCTCGACTACGGAAACTACGACGACTACGAGTTCACTGGAAAATCAATGGGTTTCGGCATGGCCGCCGACGAGGGAACACCGATGCTGTTCATTCCCGGTGTGATCGCCGGTATGTGGGGCGGTCCGGTGCGGAACCTGGCCCAACAACTCGGAGTGGAACTCGACGAGGTCCGGCAGCGGAGTGAAGGCTGGTACGCAACGGAGCGGATCGAATGCGCCATGTGCACGGTCGAGCCAGGACAGCTGGCAGCGGTGCGGTTCGCGGTCGAGGGTGTGCGTGACGGAGCGCCGTTGATCACGTTGGAGCACATAAATCGACTGACCCCGGCATCGGGCCCGGAATGGGACTATCCGCCAACCGGACAACCGGGTGTACACCGCGTCGTGGTGCAGGGCGATCCGCGGGTGGAGCTCAACACTCATGTGTCATATCCACGGCTGGACACGACCGCTGCCGGTTGCATGTCCACCGCTGCACGCGTAGTAAATGCGATCGACTGGATCTGTCGTGCACCCAAAGGACTGATCTCGGTGGAACAAATACCGATCAGCGAAACGATCCGCGGATTGGTGTGGTGACCGCCAACCCCGGTCGTCACCTGGGCACGCAAACCATGGCCAACCAAACGCGTTGAACTGCAACAGTATTGAATAAACGGGCCACAAACGGCACCCTGCCCCATCAGGGCAGGGCCGGGCCCATACTGCGCAGCGCCCGTGTCAGGTAGTCATCGACAGTCCCCTGCCGGCCTGGCCAGTCCGATGTCGTGATCAGCAGCGCGTAAAGACCCAGCAGGAAAAAGACCGCACAATTCATCGGGTTTATCGTGGGGTCAGTTTCGCCACGAGTACGCGCACCCTCGATTTGTTGGGCGACCAGAACGATAACTGGATGATCGTCACCGTCTTCCTGCGGTGGACGATTTTGCGAAAAATGTAGAGCCAGAAAGTCATTGAACAGCGACTGACCCAGCCGCCGCTCCAGCCCCATCACCGACTTCGCTGCTTGATCGAGCACCTCGGCAAGGCTTCGAGGCTGTCGCAGGTACTGTGCGAGCGTTTTGGCGATCCGTTCTTCTTCGCGCCGCTCAAGTTCAAACAGGACGTGTTCCTTTGTCGGAAAATGGAAGTAGAACGTCCCGTGTGCCACACCGGCCGCAGCGACGATGGCGCCGACATCGGCCGCTGCCATTCCCGCGCGCTTGAACTCGGCAATAGCTGCCCCTAGCAGTCGTTCGCGCGTCTGTATACGTCTAGCGTCACGCGCCGACAATCCCTCTGTTAGGGCCATCCCAGCTCTCTAAGCTCCTTTAGGTCAACCGTCCGCCTCCTGCACACGATACTGGCTCAGGGATCTGCTCTATGGGTAGGTGACCGCGGCTTCGCGCCCTCCGGAACGCGGGTCAGTAGTCTTTGCCCGCGGTGAAGCGGGCGTGCAGCTTGGCCTCCTCATCGGGGTTCAAGCCGGATTCGCCGATCTCGAACTCGATGCGGTCGATCTTTCCCTGGAACGCGAATGGCGGCTTGTAGCTCATGCTGACCGGCGACCCGGTGTCGACGCCAACTCCGAAGGTATCGAGGCCGAACCGTGCCGCCACGGTCTTTTCGATGCGCTTGCGATCGACCTCGGCACCGTTCACCAGCAGGATGGCCTCGCCACCCTTGCCACCGCCGCCACCGTCGTACAGGAAGTCGAACGTCACGGTCGACGCACCCTCCGGGAGCGCGGCCTTGCCCGACAGCACGGTGCGTTCGCGGTCGAACCAGTTGTACTCGTAGTGCGGTATGCCGTTCTGTACGTAGAGGACGAATCCGGACGAGATACCGCCGATGGCACAGAGCACTCCGTCGCCGCGTTGAGCGATATGCGCAGTGATGCGGTGGGTGCGGTTCTTGGTGTTGGGAGCGGCAGTTTCGGCCAGCCTGATGGCACCCGGGTAGTAGACAAAGTGCCACCGGTTCGGATCCGCTCCACCCGGCGGTGGCTTCGGAACCGTGAGCCGGGCCGAACCGCGATCGTCAAACGGATAGACGCCGTACTTTTCGGCTTCCTCGTCGAATAGCTTTTTGAGTTCGTCGAGTTTGTCGGGGTGTTGCTTGGCGAGGTCGTGGTTTTCGCTGAAGTCCTCGTCCAAGTGGTACAGCTCCCAACGGTCGTTCTCCCAGTGACCGGGTGCGTAGTCCTGCCGCCAAGGAAATGTGTGCTGAGCACACGCGATCCAGCCGTTGTCGTAGATCGCACGATTGGTGAAAATCTCGAAGTACTGGCGCTGGCGAACGGGCTTGGCGCCGGCATCGGCAAATGTCGAGCGGATCGACACCCCGTCCATCGGCTTCTGCTTGATGCCGTTCACGGTGTCGGGGGCAGGAATCCCCGCGACATCGAGGATGGTCGGGACCAAGTCGATGAGGTGGGTGAACTGCGAGCGCACGACCCCCTTGTCGGTGATGTGCGCCGGCCACGACACCACCATCGGGTTGCGAGAACCACCAAGGTGGGACGCTACCTGTTTGACCCATTGAAAGGGTGCATTGCCGGCCCACGCCCAGCCGAGCGGATAGTGGGGTTCAGTTGTGGGATCGCCGATCTGGTCGATGCGCGCCAGGTTCTCTTGGAGCGATGCCTCCAACCCGCTGAGGTTCATGATCTCGTTGATGGTGCCGGTCAGGCCACCTTCCGAGCTTGCCCCGTTGTCCCCCACGATGTAGATCACCATGGTGTTCTCGGCGTCCGGCAGGGCCTTGATCGTGGCAAGGAGGCGGCCGATCTCGTGGTCGGCGAAGGCCATGTAGCCCGCGTAGTTCTCCATGAATCGCGCGTAGAGCCGCCGCTCGTCAGCGCTCAGCGAATCCCAGGCCAGGCACCAGTCGGGCCGCGGGGTGTTCTCCGCCTCGGGCGGGATGACACCCAATTTCCGTTGGCGCTGCACCGTTTCCTCGCGAACGGCATCCCAACCACGGTCGAACTGCCCAGTGAACCGCTCGCGCCACTGCGCGGCTACCTGATGCGGAGCGTGCATCGCACCCGGCGCGAAGTACATGAGCACCGGCTTGTCGGGGTTCACCGATTTGCTGTACTGCAGCCAGTTGATGGCCCGGTCGGTAATGTCGGTCATGAAGTGATAGCCCTCTTCGGGCGACTTATCGGGCTCGACCGCGACAGTGTTCTCGAAGAGCACGGGGTAGTACTGGTTGGTCTCGCCGCCGATGAACCCGTAGAAGTAGTCGAAGCCCAGACCGGTCGGCCAGCGGTCGAACGGGCCGACGACGCTCGACTCCCAGTCCGGAGTGTTGTGGTTCTTCCCGAACCACGAGGTGTTGTAGCCGTTCTCCTTGAGAATCTTGCCGATGGTGGCCGTCGACTTCGGCAGCATCGTGGTATAGCTGGGGAATCCGGTCGCCCACTCGGCGAGAAAACCCGACCCGCAGTTGTGATGGTTCCGGCCGGTGAGCAGCGCTGCCCGCGATGGCCCGCAGATGGCTGTGGTGTGAAAGCGGTTGTACTTCAGTCCGTTTGCGGCAAGTTCGTCCAGAGCCGGTGTCGGGACGGGTCCGCCGAACGTGCCGACCTGACCGAAGCCGACGTCGTCGAGCAGCACGATGACGACATTCGGCGCACCCTGCGGCGGCTTGGGAAGCTCGGGCCACGCCTCCTTGGAGTCCTGGTAGGTCTTGCCGATCTTCCCGGTGAACGGCGGGTCGTTCATGGGAAGTGCGGTCCGATCCGGGTTCGCCGGCGAAGGCCCTGGGGGCGCTGCTTTTTCCTCGTGTGAGCACGACGCGAGAGCAGCACCGGCGGCGACCGAAGCGGCGGCCAGTCCCGCGCTGCGCAGCGCCGAACGTCGGGATACGTCGAAATCCATGACTTATGCCTCCCTGTCGAACTCGCTTATTGAAACCGTGTACGACCCGCCCAACTCATAAGCTACCCACTCGAAGACGATCTAGTCAGCAACGCCAGAAATCGACCCGACGCGCCGCAATGACTGCGCGACAGCGAACGCTTCTGTGGGCCAAAGGTATTGGCCGCATCGTGATGCGTCGCGGCTCTCGCGGCACATGCAAATCTCAATTCGTCGCCCTCGAGATGCGGCGTGCTCAGGGTGAACCTGAAATGGGTTGGAGACAAAGAATTCGACGGCTATCCAACTATCCGCCGCAGTACCTGCTGCCAACGCCGAGCTATCCGAATCAACTGCCACAACAGTGGTGGCGTGGCTAGCTGTGAGTTATGCCAGAGCCACGCCGAGCTCCTGGGCGAACACTTTGATCATGTGCTGTACACCAATTTCGTTGCGCCCGATGATCATGTGGTCGTGTTGCCCGTGCCTGACACCCTCTCCGCATTGGGGCAGCATCGCGAAGTCCTCGTCACGAACGGCTGCGTGAACGCCCTGGAACACGGCGTCGTAGCCGGCTCGCATGTCGTCGGTGGTTGCCGGCACGCGGCCCATCCAGCTGTGGCGTACGGTGCAGCGGGTCGGTTCACCGGCGGGCAGGATGTCGATGATCTCTACGCCTACCGGGCTGTTGGCGAGGATGAGATTGGGATAGACCCAATAGATGACGCCCATGTTGGCCAACGGTTCCCGCGACGCTTGGGGATCGGTGTCGACGTTGGTGATCCAGTTGAACGGGAAGCCGATCCGATGGTGCTTGCCGAACTCGTCGTACACCATGGTGTTGGCCAGTGTGTTCTGGCCAATGAGGCTCTCGCCGTGGACATAAGGGAAGTGGTAGCCCTCAGCGAATGCTTCCAACGCCCCCTTCCATGACACGTCTGATGTGAACTCCCGTTCGGTGTGGTAGCCGTATGAATTGTATTGCCAGAGTGACAGTTCCGCGCCGAAGTCACCCAGGTGTGCGTCGAGGTCGATGGAAGCGTCGGCAGTCAGCACGGCCCAGATGAAGCCGTGACGCTCCTCGGATGGAAGTTCGACCAGGCCGTAATCCTTGGTGTCCATCGAGTCGAAGCCGGCTTTGCCCGGCACCATGAACAGTTCGCCGGTGTTCTTGTATGACCATGCGTGATAGGGACATACGAAGCGGGTGGAGTTGCCAGAACCGCACGCCGGCATGGCGCCACGATGGCGGCAGTAATTCAGCAGGACGTGGCTGGTGCCGGTGCGGTCACGGGTAACGAGCAGTGAATCGCCCAGCACAGAGCGGACGACGTAATCGTTGGGTTCAGGGATCTGCGCCGACGGGACGATGGCCAGCGGCACACGCCGCAGAATTTGGGACTCTTCGATCTCGGTGATCTTCGGGTCTCGGTAGTAGTGCAGCGGCACCCGCAATTCACGCTCGGCAAGGTCGGTCGTCTTGTCCTGTGCATGACGCAGGCCCCGCTGAGTCAGTGACTCGTCTGTGCCGCTCACCGGACCACTAGTTGTCGTTGCCATCCCTGACTCCTTTAGATCGCCTTTGGTTGACCATACAGTCAAGCTAGTTTGTATTGTCAAGATTCTCGCTTCCGTTGTGCGACGATCACCAGATGCGACGGCATGGCTGGTCGGGCGATATCCCGGCTGATGACGAGGAGGCGATCTCGCGCATCATCGCGACAACCCGTCAAGCCATCGACAAACAGGGAACGGTGAGCGTGTCTGAGGTCGCCGATTCTCTCGGTGTCACAAGGCAAACCATCTACCGCTACTTCCCCACCCATGAGGCGCTGCTGGGCGGAACGGCGTTGGCCTCGGTCGACGGTTTTCTCGACCGGCTCGCGGCCCACCTTGGTTCGATCACCGATCCGACGGTCGCGGTCGTGGAGGGTATCGCGTACACCTATGAGCAATTGGCTACCGACCGATACCTGAACCTGGTCTTTCAACCGGGCAAGGCCAGCGTGTTCACCGCGGGCATCACATCAGAGATGGCTGTAGCGTTCGGTCGACAGATCTTGCAACGATTCGATGTTGATTGGGCCGCAGCGGGTTTCGCTGAATCGAAGCTGGACGAGTTGGTGGAGGTGATGCTCCGGACGCTCCAATCGCTGATCGTGGACCCTGGGCGGCCACCGCGCCACGGACCGGTTTTGCGCGAGTTTCTCGATGAGTGGATCGCCCCGTCAGTTCGGGCTCACGCCGTACCGAGGTCAACGTCGCGCAAATCTTAAGCCGCCGGTCGATGGCAGCTTTCGAATCACTGCCGGGACATAGCGATTCGTGCCTGCGCGCGTTTGTTCTCTTCTTCGTCGTCGTGTTCGCCCGGCGCGGTGCTGATGGTGACTGTATCGACGGTGCCGGTGAACCCGAACGGCGACGAGTACATCTCGGTGACCGGCGAACCGGCGTTGCGTCCGACCACCAAGCCACCGCCGATCCCTATCGCGAGCGGAATCGTCACCGGGAAGTCGGCCTCGGCCACCACCTGCCCGTCGATGAGTAGCCGCGCGTGCCCGGGGGTTCCCTTACCGGCTTGCAAGTCGGGCGCTCCGGTCGGTTCGAACTCGTAGCGCAGGGTGTGCCTACCTGCACCAACGCGGGCCTGTGACGCCAGGTGCAGTTCGCGAACACCGACGTAGTTGTGCACGTAGTGCAATAGACCGTCCTGGATGAACAAGGTGTAGCCACCGACGTTGCTGCCGTGGCACATGACGACGCCCTCGTCGGTGTCGGAGAGTTCAACCTCAGCGGTGATCGAGTGGGCGCGATTGAGCACTTTGACCGCAACGTTTTCCGGCACGACCTGTGTGCCGGGACGGTAGACGTAGGTGTCACGCGCGGCACTGATCTGGGGTCGCTCATCGGCGAAGCGCATGGTGCCCCGACTGTCCAGGGGCAGGACGTTGTACTTGCCCGCTTCGGTGTACCAGAGCGCGATCATCTCGATGAGCCGCGGACGCTCCTGGTCGGCAAGGTTGTTGGTTTCTGCGGGGTCGACGTCGACGTGGTACAGCTCCCAGCCGGTGGCATCCAGTTGCCGCAGAGCATCTTCCTTGAGTTCGAGCATGCCGAAGCTGACCCCGGCCTCGACGAAAGATGGTCCGGGAAAAGGACATACCGCTCGCCAACCGTCGTGGTAAAGCGACCGGTGAGCGAACATCTCGAAATACTGCGTGTGATGTTTGGTGGCCGCCTGCGCGTCGTCGAAGGTGTGCGCGAAACTGACACCCTCGATGGGCGACTGGGTGACTCCGCGCACCGCCGCGGGCGGGTCGACAGCGAGCGCCTCCAATACCGTCGGCACCATGTCGATCACATGGCCGTACTGATGGCGCAGTTCACCTTTGGCTTCGATACCTGCGGGCCAGTGCACAATGAAGCCGTCTGCGACACCGCCGCGGTAGGTTTCGCGCTTTCATCGGCGGAACGGGGTGTTACCCGCGAATGTCCAGCCCCACGAGTAGTGATTGAAGTGCTTCGGTCCGCCGAGCTCGTCGATCGCGGCCAAGTTCTGTGCGAGATCGTCGGGAACGTTGTTGAAGAACTTGTTTTCGTTGAGTGAGCCATGCGGGCCGCCCTCAGCGCTGGCCCCATTGTCCGAGATCACCATGATCAGCGTGTTGTCGAGTTGCCCAGTGGAATCGAGATAGTCCACCAGACGGCCGATCTGGTGGTCGGCGTGCTCGAAGTACCCGGCAAAGGCCTCCATCATCCGCGCGTACAGACGCTTTTCATCATCGGCGAGCTCGTCCCACTGCGCCACGTCGGGATCGTGCGCCGACAACACCGCGTCTTCGGCGATGATGCCCTCCTGCTTCTGGCGGGCGAACACCTTCTCTCGATACGCATCCCAACCATCGTCAAACTGCCCGCGGTACTTGGCTATCCACTCAACAGGGGCCTGATGGGGCGCATGGTTCGCGCCGGTGGCGAAGTACAGGAAGAACGGCTTGTCGGGTGCGACCTGTCTGAGGTCGGCAATGAAGCTGATCGCTCGGTCGGCGAGATCTTCGGACAGGTGGTAGCCCTCGTCGGGCGTCGAGGGCGGCTCGACCTGGTGGTTGTCGAAGACCAGGTCCGGGTAGTACTGGTGGGTGTCGCCGCCGAGGAAGCCGTAGTAACGCTCGAAGCCCCGCCCCAGCGGCCAGCGGTCGTACGGGCCGGCGGCACTGATCTGTTCAGCCGGAGTCAGATGCCATTTCCCGATGCAATAGGTGGCGTAGCCGTGCGGGAGCAACATCTCCGACAGGAAACCGTTCTCGAACGGGATTGCCCCATTGGACCCCGGAAAGCCGGTGGACCCTTCCGTGATGCACGCCATGCCGTTGGAGTGGTGGTTGCGACCGGTCAAGATGCACGATCGCGACGGTGAGCACAGCGCCGTGGTGTGCATGTTGGTGTACAGCAAGCCGTTCTGCGCCAGCCGGTCCAGGTTGGGTGTGTTGATCGGTGATCCATAGCAACCGAACTGTCCATAGCCGGTGTCATCGAGCACGACGAACACGACGTTCGGTGCACCGGCCTAGGCCCGGTTCGGCTTGGGCCAAGCCGGGTCTGATTCGGCGATGGTCCGACCCACGCGCCCTGGAAACGCAGTGCCGGCTGCATATTCGGTCAAAGTCATCGCACACCACTTCCTCGTCGTGACCACGTGCATCCGACACTACGGAGTGGCGAGCCTGGGCGTCCGAAAGTTCATCGAACCGCCAGCGGCCCGACGCCGGTCGCACACTGATCTCCCGGACGCGCGTCGACGCTTACCAGACGAACGGGATCAGCTTCCGGGTCCTGCGACAGTAGTCGGCGTATCCCGGTAGGGCACTTCGCAGTAGGTGTTCTTCGGCCGCGATCCGCCGCCGATAGGCCCGGCCCATCAGACCGGCAACCACGACGGTCGCAGGCACGCTTCGCGAAGCCAGCGATAAGCCGATCCACACCAACAGGGCACCGCTGTAACCGGGGTGACGAACCACTCGGTACGGGCCGGTGTCGACCACCTGTTGGCCCTGCGCGGCACGCAGGGTCCGGGTGTAGAAACCGCCAAGCGTACGCATGGACCACACCCGCACTGCCAGTCCACACGCTTGCACGACCAGCCCCGCGGCCGCCACCGCGGGGGCATCACCGGCACGGGCAGTCGGCGCATCACCAGAGGAACACCACCGGCAAGCGCGGAGGACGCCAAGAGTAGGCGCGTAGTGCCCTCGTCGCCCGCAGACGCGTTCAGGCTGGAGGCGCTTCCGCGCCGACGCAGAAACAGCTCTTGAGCAAAGAAGCCTCCAGCAACGACGTACCCGGCTACCAGCCAGCCGTCAGTTCGGGAGCGGATGGACCCGGTGGACGGCGAAGCCTTCACAGACCCTGTACGCATGGCATTCAACGCTTTTCACGCGATGCCGCGACGAAAACAGCCATGTACGGCAATGCTAGTCGAGCAGATCGGCGAACAACTCCCAGAAAGCGGAGCCGCCGCAGCCTGCGGTTGTGGATCGGCGCCTCTAGTGTTTGCCTCTGCCACGATCAACGGACGAGTGGTGCGCCAACCCGACAGTGACGGCGTCGAGTCGACACAGCAGGCGTACCTGATCGCGCGAAAGCCCGCGTAGGGCAACGACTTACCCCGCAAAGCCGGACCCAGCTGAGAGCATTCAGTGCACTCGCCATCCGACGAGCTTGCGTGGTGCGGGAGCCCGTCGAGCGGCATCGAATGTGTTGGGTTGGATACTTCCGCGATCTGCCGTTACGACGAGGCGGTAGCAGCGGGAAGGTCTACGGCGGCAAGGAAGGCGCGGACGCAGAGGTCGCGGAGTTGGTCGGGGGTAACGGCGCGGTTGTCGAGCCAGTCGAGGATGGCGATGGTGACGAATCCGAGCCAAGCAGTGACCGCTATCTGGGTCGCGCCGTCGGTGGCCATGACTGCGGCCAGAGACGTCAGGATGCGGTCACGGTGAGCAATGGTGCGTGCGTGATGGATTTCCCGGAGATCGTTGTTGGTGAAAGCACCGCTTTGGGCGACTCGGAACCCGTCGGGGTAGCGCGCGGCGTAGTCGATGTAGATGTCCAGGCCGGCGGTGAGCTGCGCGAGCGGCGGCAGCAGTGGGTCGGGCGTGCTGGCGTGCAGCAGTTTCACACTTTCGTCTTCGACGATGGCCAGGTAGAAGGCGCGTTTGCTGGGGAAGTAGTGGTACAGCAGGCCGTAGGAAATTCCGGCGATCTCGGCGACTTCCTCAATCGATACGTCGTCGTAGGGGCGTTGCCCGAACAGCTTGGCGCCGATCTCGAGCAGCTGGGCGCGCCGCTGGGCTGTATTCAGACGCGTTCGCACCCTCACATCCTATTGACATCGCCTCAATAACGTCGGCATCATGCCTTATTGATTCTGTGTCAATAGCCAGGAGGGCCAATCGTGGACACCGCCGCCATCCCCCATCCCCGGTATCGATTGCCATTGCTCGGCGATGTGGTCGGGCTGAACCCCCGTACTCCGGTCCAGTCGACGATGCAGATGGTGAGTGACCTGGGGCCGATCGCGGTGCGCAGACTGTTCGGAGTCGACATCGTTGTGGTGGGCGGAGCCGATCTGGTCGCCGACCTCAACGACGAGACGCGTTTTGCCAAGAACACTGGTCTGCACATCTACGCGTTGCGCCAAATCGTCGGCGACGCATTATTCACCGCCGACAACGACGAGCCGAATTGGCAACTGGCCCATGAGATCCTGATGCCCGCGTTCACCCGCGAGGCCATGCTCGGTTACCACGCAACCATGCTGTCTGTTGCCCGCCAGCTACTGGCCCGCTGGGATCTCGCTGCGCAGCGCCACCAGCACGTCGACGTCAGCGCCGACATGACCCGCATGACACTGGAAACGATCGGGCGCACGGGATTCGGTTACCGGTTCGACGCGTTCGACCGCAACAGACCGCACCCCTTTGTCACCGCCATGAACCGGACCCTGAGCTACGGCAACTTCCCCGCCACCCGGTGGCTGGCGCCAATCCGCCGAGCCGTGGTCGGCTCGACGCGCCGACACAGAGCCGATGTCGCATTGTTGGAGCGCACCGTCGATGACGTTATCGCCGCCCGCCGCGCCGGAGCCACACCCGAGACACCCGATCTGCTCGACCGGATGCTGCACACCGCACACCCAGATACCGGTGCCCGACTCGACCCGGTGAACATCCGCCAGCAGATCATCACCTTCGTGGTCGCCGGCCACGAAACCACCTCCGGTGCATTGTCATTCGCTCTCTACTACCTCACGGCGAACCCACAGGCGATGGCACGGGCCCAGGCCGAGGTCGATGATCTTTGGGGCAGCGACGAACCCGAGCCAGCATTCACCGACATCGCCAAACTGCGCTACGTACGCGCAGCCCTCGACGAGGCACTACGGCTGTGGCCCACTGTGCCCGCCTACCTTCGCGAAGCGCGGGCCGATACCGTCTTGGGCGGCCGGTACCGAATGCGTCAAGGGGACTGGGCGTTGGTGCTGCTGCCCCAAGCGCACCGCGACCCCAAAGTCTGGCCGGAACCCGACCAGTTCGATCCCGACCGATTCGCCCCCGGCCAAGCCAAAGCCCGACCTCCGCACGTCTACAAACCTTTCGGGACAGGCCAGCGCGCCTGCATTGGCCGCCAATTCGCTCTGCACGAAGCAGTACTCACGCTGGGTCTGCTCCTTCACCGCTACGACCTGTCGCCCAGCGACACCTACCGGCTGCAGATCGCTGAATCGCTCACGCTCAAACCCCGGGGCTTCCAGCTCCAACCCCGTCGCCGGAACCGTTCTCCGCACTCGTTCCCGACGCCGTCACTTTCGAATGTCGGCTGAGATGCCCCGCCGGCTCGCCGGATCGAAATGACCGCTGGAGAGCTCTCTGCCGAGGAACGCCAAGCACAATGGCCCCGCACTCGCCTACACCAGCCACTGGCGCCGATACGCCCGACGTGCACCTCCGTCCCGGACGATCCCCCTCTAGCGCTTGAGCCCATCAGGTCGTCGCCGCAGACTTTCCTGTGATCCGACGTTTTGACGCCCTCCGACCGGGTCTGGCCTGGCACGCTGTATGAGTGCGAATCGCGATCGTAGGGGCGGGTATCGCCGGTCTGGCCAGCGCGAAAGTGTTAGACGGGGCTGGCCATGCGGTCGATGTGTTCGACCGGGTTGGCGATGTGGGCGGGGTATGGAGCGCGACCCGCAGCTATCCGGGATTGCGCAGCCAGAACAATAAACGCACCTACTGCTTCTCCGACTTTCCGATGCCGGACACCTACCCGCGCGTGCCCAGTGGCGCGCAGGTGCAGGCCTACCTGCAGAGCTATGCCGGCTGGTTCGGTTTCGCAGACCGGATCCACCTTCGCACCGATGTCCTGAGCGCACGACCGGTACCCACCGGCGGCTGGTCACTGCAGCTCCATGAGCTCGCCGAAAACCGGCTCACCGACTACACGTGTGATCATCTGGTGGTTGCCAACGGCGTGTTCAGCACACCGGCCAGGCCCGATTACCCCGGCTACGATGGGTTCATCGCTGCCGGAGCACGAGTGTGTCACGCGACCGAATTCCGCTCTCTCAGAGACATTTACGGCGAGCATGTGGTGGTTGTCGGATACGGCAAATCCGCTTGCGACATCGCAGAGGCTGTCTCCGAGGTCGCCGCGTCCACCACTGTGGTCACTCGGCGGGTGTTATGGAAAATGCCGCGACGCGTGCGCGTGCTCGGCAACTACGAGAACCTGGCGTTGACCCGGTTGGGTGAAGCTGGGTTCGACTATCTGCGGCCGAATCGATTCGAGCGCTTCTACAACGGCCGTGGCCATCTGCTGCGCGACGTCGCCCTCGACGCGGTGCAGGCCTTGGTGAGCCGGCAGCTCGGGCTGCGGGCATTGGGGTTGGAACCTGACGGACCCTTCGAGGAGATCGCGCAAAGCACTGCGAGCTTGGTCACCCAGGGATTTTTCGAAAAGGTCGGAACCGGGCTGATCACCGTTCACCGCGATGCCGAAATCACGCGCCTGTGCGACGGAAAAGACGTGGAGCTGTCTAACGGAACCCGGGTGCGCGCCGATGTTGTCGTGTGCGCCACAGGGTTTCACCAACAGGTGGATTTTTTCGACGGCTCGATCCGAGAACAGTTGACCGACCCCGAGGGCAATTTCCGGCTGTATCGGCAGATCCTGCCCACCACGGTGCCTGCTGTGACGTTCGCCGGATACAACTCATCGATGGTCAGCGCACTGGGCGCCGAGATCGGGGCACTGTGGACAGCGGCCCTGCTCGAGGGTCGCCTGCAATTGCCCCGGCCCGAACAGCGCGAAGCCGATATCGATGCGCGGCTGACATGGATGCATCGCCGCACCGACGGCCATCATGCGCGCGGGGCACTCGTGGCGCCGTTCGACATACACAACCTCGACGAGATGCTCAACGACTTGGGCGCCAACATCTCCCGGCTACGTCGGGCCCTGCAGTGGATCGCCCCCATCGATCCGCGGTCCTATCGAACAGCCGTCTATCGCCCACCAAGGACGCCCCGGAGATCAGGATTAAAACCCACGAAACACAAGTGAGCATGACGCCACCCGCGGGCAGCGCACGATGAGCTGTGTTGCCCTCAAACAGGATTGAGGTTCTACGATTACAGCCGTGGCAGGACCCGATCGCCCGGCGTTCGATCAGCCCAGCGGTGACACCGAAACCGCTGTCCATGCGCTGCTGCATGCATTGCAGCGCGGGTATGACACCGGGGCAGCCGACATGTACGACGAGTTGTTCGCCGAAGACATCCTGTGGGGTACACCGAAAGGACAGGTCGTTCGCGGGTTTGCCCTCCTCAATTCCGTCCACCGGCAGATGATGAGCGCACAGCCAGTCAAACTCACGTCGCGTTTCGAGATCGTCGCAACCACCAGTCCCACTCCCGGAGTGGTGGTAACCCAGATTCGCCGCCAAGCACTGCACGGGGGGTTCAGCGAGATGGCGATGTATGTGCTGACCAAGCGCGACGGCCAATGGTGGCTTGTCGCGGCGCAGAACACCCCTATTACTGACGTCCTCCCAGGCGGCTAATGGCACGCAGGCGGAAACGACGTTGCGGGATCAAGCGACCTGGAGATTGATCCACTACATATTCAGGCCGCTCTGACCGAAGCAACCGTGACAGCAGCAACCGATGAAAGGCTGACGGAGTGCGTGACTTCTACGCGACAATCGCGCAGGTGCTGCCGGTGGTGGTACTCGCGTTGGTGTTCGACACGAAATACTTCGAGCGGCTCGGCGACGAACCCGATCCCGCCCGCGCGGTAGCCAACCACACCATCTGGAAGATCGGGCTCATCCGCTGGTACACGCCGGTCGTGGCGTTCCTGATTCTTGCCGACACCGCGTTTTGTGTCGTCATGCTGACGAACCTGATCGCCGACGCTACCTGGACACGTTGGGTCGCGGTGACCGGTGCAGGACTCGCCTTGGTAAATCTCTTTGGCCGCATATGGTTCATCGTCGACAGCGCAACGCGACGGTAGGTCATCCGCTTCGTACCGCATAGGCGCGTCAGCTTCCTCGGACTGCATGCCGGCGGCATCGCCTTCTCAAAATGATACTGTTGCCGATACCGTAAGTGATACGATTCCTGATCTGCGCAAGCTGGCGAGAGCGGCGACCCAGCATGGAGTCGAATGGGTCTCGGTCGAATCAGTCAGGCACGCATCTTTTGGCTGCCGTCGACGCGCAGAGTACCTCTCCACCATCGGGGTGACAGCAGGTGCTCGAATGGCCCAAATGGCAACGGCAGCATAGGAAGAGAACGTGGTAGACCGGATCAGTGGAAAGACCATCGCGATTACCGGCGCCGCCAGAGGCATCGGCTACGCGACCGCACGGGCATTGCTCGAGCACGGAGCTACGGTTGTTATCGGTGATCGCGATGTCACAGCACTCGACACCGCCGTCGCACAGCTGTCCGCGCTCGGCAGCGTGAGCGGCCACCCACTCGATGTCACCGACCCGGCGTCCTTCGCGGCATTCCTGGATCTGGCGCGTACCGACGGAGACGGCAACATCGACGTGCTGATCAACAACGCCGGGGTGATGCCCATTGGCCCGTTCCTCGAACAAAGCGACGAGACCATTCGAACTGCGGCCGAAGTGAACTTCCACGGCGTGCTGACCGGATGCCGCTTGATACTGCCCGAGATGGTCCAGCGCGGCCGCGGACACATCGTCAACATCGCCTCGTTGGCCGGAGTCATGGCCGTCCCAGGTCAAGTTGTCTATGCGGGAACGAAATTCGCCGTGGTCGGATTGTCCACCGCGATGGCTGACGAGTTCGCGCCCCACGGAGTCGACGTCACGGTGGTCATGCCACCGTTTACCAACACCGAACTGATCGCGGGCACCCGTCAGACGGGAGCGAGCCGACCGGTCGAGCCCACGGCCATCGCGGCGGCGATTGTGAAGACACTGAACAAACCGAAGACTCACGTGACCGTTCCCAGCGGCATCCGCGTAGCACTCGCCCTGGTCGGCCTGCTCGGACCACGTGGGCGCCGTTGGGTGCACCGCCGCACCGGTAGCGACCGCCTGTTCCTGGATTTCGACACGACGGCACGTAAGTCCTACGAGGCGCGGGCCAGCAATGCCATCGGCATCGAAGCGGCAACAGGCGGGAACACGGCGTGAGTCCAGCTGAACGGCTCGAAAAGACCGACTCGGACGGCACTTGTCACGTTGGAGACGAAATGTCGAGCAGCTCGTAGTCGGCACGGTTAATTCGCCGGGTTCGGCGGCGGTACTGGCTCATGGTCCACGGCCAGTTGTGGGTATCGCGCCCTGCTGCATCGTGATACCAACTGCTGCATCCCGACCATACGGTGCGTGGTTGCGCAGCATCGAGTTCCTCACCGAAGGCATGGAAGGCGCGATCGGTGATCTCCAGCGCGCGATTATGTTGTGCACGTATAACATTGGCTGCAGCCACGATGTGGGCGACTTGCGCTTCCAGCATGTACACGATGGAACCGGAACCCAAGTTAGTGTTGGGCCCGTACATGAGGAACATGTTGGGGAAGCGCGGCACTGATAACCCGAGATAGGCCCTTTCCCGTTCGGCCCAGACCTGCTGCAGTCGGGTGCCGTCGCACCCGACGATTTCGATGCCGGAGAACAGCGGCGTGCTGGTAAAACCGGTGGCCAGGATAATGACGTCGGCATGATGGTGACCTGAGGTGGTGGTGACACCGAATTCAGTTACACCAGTGAGTGATTCGCTCAGCACGGTGACGTTCGGGCGGGTCAGTGCTGCATAGTAGTCGTTCGACATCAGGATGCGTTTGCATCCGATCGGGTAATCAGGCCGAAGCTTCCTGCGCAGTGCCGGATCGGCTATCTGTGTCCGCAGGATCCGGTCGTGATAACGCTGCAGCACCGCTAGAGCGTGTGGCCACCGCGTGAAGCCTACAGTGACCAATTCCAGGTACCCCCAGATCATTTGGCGAGCAGCACTTCGCAGCAGTGGCAGGGATCGGTAGAGGCGGTGCAGTCGTTCGGTATAGGTGGTATCGAACTTCCGTAGCACGTAAGGTGCCGAACGCTGGACGACGGTCAGATGCCCGACGCGCGGAGCGATTTCAGGGATCACCTGGATGGCGCTGGCGCCGGTCCCCACGACCGTGACCCGCAGACCTGTCAGATCGATGTCGTGGCGCCATCGGGCGGTGTGAAAGTGCTTGCCGGCAAACCGATCCAGGCCGGTGATCGGTGGGATCGCCGGCACATTGAGCTGCCCGAGTGCCGGGACCAGTATGTCGGCAGTGTGGGTGGCACCGTCGGCGAACTCCAGGAGCCACTGGGTTCCGGTCCAGCGCGCGGTGATCACTCGCGCGTTGGTGTGAATCATCTCGGCGATTCCGCCATCAGCAGCACAGCGATGCAGGTAGGACAGGATCTCTGGGCCCGGTGCGAACCGGCGTGACCATTGGGTGCGCTGGGCGAACGAGTAGCTGTAGATATGCGAAGGCGCATCGCAGGCGGCGCCGGGGTAGGTGTTGTGCAACCACGTCCCGCCGACGTCAGCTGACGCCTCAAATACGGCGATGTTGGTGTGCCCATCAGATCGAAGTCGCAGTGCCGCAGCGATTCCGGCGAATCCAGCGCCGATGATGGCAATGCGCGGGCTCCTCACTCGGGGGTCACCAGTCCGCGTCAGTGAACCGGATGACGCCGCGGATGTTGCGGCCTGCCAACATGTCGCTATAGCCCTCATTGATTTGGTCGAGGGTGTATTGGCGGGTGATCATCTGGTCGAGGTTCAGTTGCCCCAGCGAGTACAGCGTCAACAGCGAAGGAATATCGTACTGCGGGTTTGCTCCGCCAAAGATGCTGCCGCACAAGCATTTCTGCAACAGTGTCAGCGACGCCAAATTCACGGTAGCGTCGGTGTCGACGACGTTGCCCATCGCAGTCACCACACAGGTGCCGCCTTTGGCCGTCAACTGCAGCCAAGACTCAACGTCGCGGCCTTCGGCCCTGCCAACCGTCACGATGACTTTCCGACACATAGCCCCGCCCGTTGCCGCGGCGACGGCGGCGGTGGCGGACTGTATGTCCGGGTACGCCTCGGTGGCGCCGAACGAGATGGCCTGCTCGCGTTTCCATTCCACCGGGTCGACCGCAAAAATGCGGCGGGCGCCGGCCAACACCGCGCCCTGTAGCGCCGAGACGCCCACGCCGCCGATGCCGATGACGGCTACATCGTCGCCCGGGCCGATGTTCGCGGTATGCACCGCCGACCCGTATCCGGTGGTCACACCGCAGCCCACCAGGCAGGCCACCTCGAAGGGCACCGTGGGATCGACCTTCACGACCGAGGATTCGTGTACGACGCTGTAGGGGGCGAACGTGCCCAGCAGGGACATCGGCACCACGTTCTGCCCTCGTGCCTGGACGCGGAACGATCCATCGGACACCGAGGCACCCGACAACAGGCCCGCTCCGAGGTCGCACAGATTGCGCATTCCGACTTGGCATGACGGGCAGATGCCGCAGGAGGGAATGAACGACATGACAACGTGATCGCCGATCGCAACCTTCTCTACACCGTCGCCAACGCCGATCACCACGCCTGCACCTTCATGCCCGCCGAGGATCGGGAACCCCGCCATGGGAATGTCGCCGGTCACCAGGTGATGATCGGAGTGACAGAGCCCTGCGGCCTCCATCCGTACCGCGACCTCACCGGCCCGCGGTGCCCCAATCTCGATATCCTCCACCGACCAAGGTTGGTGGAAGTCCCATAGAAGGGCGCCCTTGGTTCTCATCAATCATCCTTTGGACGTGTCGCTACCACGAGGTCTGCGGGTTTGTCTCCCGGTGGCCTTCGCCCGCATTTCCTCAAGATACTGTTGGCCATACAGTAAGAGATACCATCATCGTCCTGCGGGGGAGAACCAAACGACGAACACAGCTCGGCCTGAACCCCGGTCGGCTAGGACCGCCCGTGCGGCCGGTGCGAACGTGAGCTGGGTGAGCCTCGGGCAGCGCGGACGCAGCGCAGCCCAGTTCCTCTTGCGGGACATCGACCCAGCCGAGGTGGAGGGGGTTAGGCGGTGACGTGGTCGGCGCAGTCGACTCGCAGGTCCGAGATCGTCAGTGGTGTGTCGTAGAACGTGCAGCGGTAGCTGCGCATGTCAATGCCGGTGCTTTCCAGCTGAACACAGGTGCTGCAGGCGCGTATGACGGGAAGCATTTGCGCGTCATGGAGTTTGGCCATGACGCGCAGCAGTGTGTCGAGGAGTTGTTCGGCTTCGATGCGGCTCAGCTTGGACGTCGCGATCTCTGCCGGTGCGGTCCATCCGGATAGTTCGGCCGCGGCTTTGCGACCGGCGTGGGTCAGCACCAGGTCGTGGCGGCGCCGGTCCGTGGGATCTGGGGTGCGGATGACCAGGCCTTTGCGGATCAACGCGGCAATGGCATCGCTGACTGTCGGATCGGCGACATTGAGTTCACGGGCCAAGGTGGTGCCGCGGGCGTCGGGCGGCGGGCCCACGAAAAGCCAACCGAGAACCCGCATCTGGGTGCTCGACAGGTCATGGCTTTCTGCGGCCCGCCGGGCCAGTACGCGCAGAGCGTCCCCGACCCGGTCGAGGGCGGCGACGATTTTGGAGTCGAGGCTGAGATGGCGTGCGCCATCGGGTTTCAGAGCACGACCTCGTTCAACTTGCCGGTCGCGACGTCGAAGATGAAGCCGCGCAACGATTCGTGCTTGGTGACGAACGGGTTGGCCTCGATACGGCGCAGCGACTGACGCACGTCCTCTTCCAGGTCAGAGAAGGCTTCGGCGGCCCATTCGGGTTTGATGCCGGTCTCCTCTTGGATGGCCTTCTTGAAGTCATCGTCGGTGAAGGTCAGCATTCCACAGTCGGTGTGGTGGATCAGAATGATCTCCTTGGTGCCCAGGAGGCGCTGGCTGATCGCCAGTGAGCGGATCTCATCATCGGTGATCACCCCACCGGCGTTGCGGATCACGTGCGCTTCACCATCGGCCAGACCCAGAATTCGGTAGACGTCCAGCCGCGCGTCCATGCAGGCCACCACGGCGACGTGCTTGCTCGGTGGCAGCGGCAAAGGGCCGTCGAACGTGCTCGCGTAGGCGGCGTTGTTGGCCAGGTATTCGTCAGTGACCGTCACCGCGACCTCTTTTCAGATTGTTTGCTGTCGTGCAGGTGTTCGTATCGGAGCGTAACGGCGGCGTCAGCGGGTGCTGACGGTGTGAATCAGCCTGATCCTAATCCTTAGGACTCCTTTGAATACCACGGATGATGGGTGCCGTTCGCGTCATCTACGCAGCTCAATTCGGGCACAGATGCCAGCCCCGCCACAAACCCGTGTGCAGGAGGGCGGTCTCGGCAGCTGACAACGGTCGGGACCATCGGCCATCGCAACGTAAGGACTTTCGGCGCTATGGCGCCGTCCGATCCGCCGATAGCATCGAGCGAAAACTTGCACCCAGCACAAGAGGCCCTGACATGCCCCAGACCACGAAGCCGAAGTCCTCATCATTGAAAGCGACGGCCCCGACGTCCCGATCGTCGCAGTCAGACGAGTTGTTCGACGAGTTCCGCGAATCAGACCGCGCCGGTCAGCACGCCGCAGCCGAGGCCTGGCGCCAGTTCAACAAAGCATTAGATGAGGCGATCCCCGAAGCGGTCCATCCACTGCGAGCCAAGATCACCGACGCGGCAATCAGCCTGGCCGACACTCTAGTCACCGCGCAGTATCAGTTCCATCGCAACCTGATCCGCAGCACCGACCGCGCGCTGAACCCCACACACGTCGACCACAAGAAAGACAACCGCAAGAAAAAATCGTCGCCGTAGGGATCACGAGCAGCGCCGTCGAACTTATGCTGTCGATGTGTCGCCGACATGACGATGAGAGATCAGATCAGTGTGCAGCTGAACCCCGATCTACCGACATGCCCGCCGATGCAACGACGCAGCGGTGAGATGCGGACACGATTGGAACCCTAGGAGAGGGGCAGCCGATGAAGGCCAAAGTTGGCGACTGGTTGGTGCTCAAGGGCACGACGATCGATCTACCGGATCAGCGGGGCCTGATCACCGACGTGCACTCACGCGACGGCTCACCGCCGTACGTCGTGCGGTGGCTTCAGACCGACCACGAGGCGACGGTATTTCCGGGCTCGGACGCGGTCGTCGTCACCGCCGAGGAGCAGGAAAGAGCCGATGAGCAGGCGCAACATCGGTTCGGTGCGGTGCAATCGGCGATCCTCCACAACAAGACCGAGACCGAGTAGGCGGTTCTCGGGTCACGCGATGATGTCCGCGGCGACGCCCGGGGGGCCGGCGAAGGTCTGGCGCGCGCCCTGCGGCCGTGGCTGAACTGCGAACGCGCCCAAATCATCCCCGGTGCTCGTCGACCCGACGGTCGTGAGCCAAAGGGCGCTTCGTCGATGACTTCCGACCCTGTCAGCGTAGTTCGGCAGGCAGTACGAAAGACGTATGTCGCAACCGCAAATTCGCGAACCCGGAGTCGTCGTCGGCGTCGATGAATCGCCGGCCGCCATCCGCGCGGTGCGCTGGGGCGCTGCTGAAGCCGAGTCCCTAGGCAAGCCGCTGACATTGGTGCACGTCCTCGACACCGGAGTCGGGACCAGCTTGGCACCTGGCCCCATCGCTGCAGCCGAAGTGGCTGTGCAGGGCGAAGCTGAAGGGCGCGAGCTACTCGCCGACGCGAATCTGATTGCCCGACAATGCATGTCCGGCGATCAGATCGTTCACTGCCGCCTGCTCTGGGGATTTCCCGGGATTGTGCTGGGCTCCCTGACCAGACGCGCGGATCTGCTTGTGCTTGGCCACCGTCAACTCGGACCACGCCGTGACGGGCCGCTCGGCTCGGTGGGCGCGGTGGCCTTGCAGCACGCGCACTGCCCGGTCGTCGTGGTCAGAAATCCTGTGCCTACCGCAGCAGATGGCGCCGTTCTGGTCGGCATCGACGGAACGCCGTCGTCGGAATGGGCCACTGCACTGGCCTTTGATGAGGCCTCGCGGCGTCACGCCACCCTCGTGGCGCTACATGCGTGGACATACTCCGAGGTCGCTGACGTACCGAGCCTTGAAGAATCGAACCTGCGCAAGGTCGGTGAAGAGATCCTCGCGGAGCGGCTGGCCGGTTGGCAGGAACGTTATCCGGACGTCCAGGTTCATCGCGTTGTCGTCGAAAACGAACCCGCCCGTCATCTCGTAGAGAGATCCGCGCTGGCGCAGCTGACGGTTGTGGGCAGCCGGGGCCGGGGACGCCTCGCGAGCCTGGTACTCGGCTCGGTCAGCAATGAACTCATACGCCACGGGCAGTCACCCGTGATGGTCACGCCCGCGGTCTCACGTCACAGACGAGGACCTACGACTCTGTCGGATCCGCCTGTCGCGCTGGGACACTCGAAATAGCGCAACCCTGGAAGGGATCACCATGCTCAACATGATGCTTCCAGTGGAAGTCCTCGAAGATGGTGTGCGCCTGGCCTGTCGTGCCGCAATGCGTGGGCACAATCGCCATCCTTCTCACAGAAGGAGGCGGCATCAAACCTGGGACGGTTCAACGCCCCCTTTACTGAACATCGTGACTCTTTCCGTCCGAATCGTGATTGACTCGCGCATCTGATCGGGACAACCGGGTGCTGGCAGATCGACAACACAGGTTCCCTGAAAGGTGTGCTTGCTACTGCATACCGCTGGTGCTTATCGACCCGCGACACGCAAAGGACCCGACCAAGGTGACTTCAGTCAGAGGATCGACCAGGCGACGATTATGCCCACCGTCGTCACACTACTAACCACGTCGACCAAGCACCGCGACCGCATTCTCCAAATCGACCAGCGCACGCTCAGTGAGCGGTACGACCGACTCGATATCTGGCATGACTCGGCGCCCAGAAACGTAGCCGAACATAACCCGGTCTGCATAGGAACATGTCGTCACATTCAATGCCTGACCGCTGATAGCAGTCGACACAGGGTAGATCTCCTCGAGATGACACCCACTCCAATACATCTCAGTCTTCGGGCCGGGAACGTGAGAGATCGACACGTTATAGCCCCGGCGCACCCACGACGCGAATGGAATCAGCGGCAACAAGACCGTGGGCCCAATACTGGGCGCGGCAAGAAGCAACGTGACATTCGCACCCCGTTGCGCCACTTGGGACTTGGCCCAGCTCATCGTGCGATGGATACGAGCCAGCCGGTCAGCTGGATCCGCGAGGTCGGTGCCCAACGAACACAACTCCAGGCCGAACAAGTTGCCGTGGCTGTCCTCGCCAAACCGTTCCCGGCCGCCGCGGCCTCGCACCGTGACTGGGCAGATCGCCACCAGAGACTTATCCGGCAACTCGGCGCGAGCCGCGAGCCACTCGCGAAGCACACCGGCTACGACTGCAGTCAGTACGTCGTTGAAGGTCACCCCGGCTGCATCGCGCACCGCCTGGATGCGCGATTTGGGCACACTGAGCCCGACGAAGACGCGCCCTCGGCCGAGTCGACCGTTGAATCTTGTATACGGGGCGCTGAACGGAAGTACGGTAGCCCTCGCCCCGATACTCGCCACCGCCGTTGATATTTCGCCGAATACAAATTGCCGAGCGAAACGCAGGCCAGAGACCACGCCGGCCGTCGCCGTGTGCGCAAGTGCCAACGGGTTGGCACGCCGCCGGTGCGAGGCAGCCGCATGCGCAACGGATGGCGTCTGTTCGATGGCATAGAACGGCGGCGAAGACCGGCAATCGGGATCGGCGCTCAGCAAATTACCGATCTTGTTCATTCCTGCGACACCATCGATCACAGTGTGGTGCACCTTGAGATAGAACGCGAAGCAACCGTCCTCCAGACCGTCGATCAGATAGGCAATCCACATTGGCCGTGACCGGGCGAGCGGTTCGCTGTGCAGTTCGCTGACCAACTTCCACAACGCCTCCCGACCTGAGCCCGGAGGTAAAGTTCGACACTCCAAGTGATCTCGCATGTCGATGCCGTCAGCGGTACGCCATACCCACAGGCCCGCGGTGTCGAGGCCGACATGTGGATGCCGACGAAAGCGCGGGTCCATTTCAGCGATATCCGTCAGGGCCTGCGCAAACAGCTCATTGACATATCCCGGCCCAGCCGTCGCCGGCGGCGCCAGAATCAGTAGCGCGGCCACATGCAAAGGGTCGGAGAGCAACTCCGCCGTGATCATTGCCGCGTCCAGCGGCTCCAGCGGATTCATCAGGCCAGTTCCCAATTCCTCCAATTGCTCTGAATCAGAGCATCGTCGTCGATCACAATACCGTTGCCCCAAAACTATTTTCGTCGAAATGGCAATCCGCCGTCTCAAACAGGACCTAAGTCCCTAGGACGTCCGGCAGGCTGAGAATTACGGTCATCGACATGGCAGCACCCGGGTATAACGCCGAACCACGAGCGGTCCCCACTCATCTGCCCTCGCGCGGTTCCACCGCACTGGACCACGTGATCCGGCCGTTTCGACGAACTGGCCGTTACTACGCTCGATCCTGGCAGAACTATCTCGGTCATCAGCCCGACGTGCTTCCATTGGCGCGCCCCACGCTCGCACTGGCCGCACAAGCGTTCCGCGACGAAATTGTGCTCACCGGCATCCGGATTCTTCAGCCCCTTGGTGACCCGCATCTGTTCGAGCGCATCAAAGGAGAAGTACGCGACGGAATCGAATTCTTCAGCCACCAAGGCTATTTGGATAATCCCGACGGTTTTTTCGAGGCCCCACCTCCGCTTGCCGACGTCACTGTCAGGCCGGTTGAAACGTATGGTCGGTTCTTTGAACGCATCGTGTTTGACAGCGGATATGAGCCGAAGGTCGGCGAACCGGGTCGCGAACGATGGCTGAGCTATACCGCAAACAACTCCGAATACGCCTTGTTACTGAGGCATCGTGAGCCGCGTCCTTGGCTGGTGTGCGTACATGGTGCCATGATGGGCCGCGGCCGGCTCGACCTTGCACTGTTCCGGGCGTGGCACCTCCATGAGGATCTCGGCCTGAACGTTGTCCTGCCAGTCCTTCCAATGCACGGCCCGCGGGCGCGTGACCTACCCGCAAGCGCCGTGTTTCCCGGCCAGGACGTACTGGACAATGTCCACGCCACCGCTCAGGCCGTGTGGGACGTGCGCCGGGTGTTGTCCTGGATACGCGCGCAGGAACCCGACTCGCCCATCGGCATGAACAGCATTTCCCTCGGCGGCTACGTCACATCGCTTGTGGCCAGCCTTGAGGAAGGCCTCACCTGCGCAATTCTCGGTGTCCCCGTCGCTGATATGACTGAACTGCTCGGGCGCCATGCCGGGATGAAACGCAACGACCCCCGCCGTGAGACCGTGACACTGGCCGAACCCTTGGGCCGAATGGTCTCGCCGCTGTCACTGACACCTCGGGTTCCCGTCCAGGGCCGCTTCATTTACGCCGGGATCGCCGATCAACTCGTGCATCCGCGCGAACAGGTTGTTCGCCTCTGGGAACACTGGGGCAGGCCCGAAATCGTCTGGTTCGAGGGTGGACACACCGGGTTCTTCCAATCACGGCCGGTCCAGCGGTTCGTGGACGCCGCGCTTTTGCAGTCGGGTCTTGTCAACTCATGAAAAAACAGACAGTCGGCACCCAACTTCGACTAATGAAGGCGGCGAATTATCAACGGATCAAATATTTCCCACGCAATCTAGACCAACCAAGAAAAGGACGCTTGAAATGACGGCCACCAACCGTTACCTCGAAACCATCAAGCGTCTGCTGAGTGCCGAGGCCTACTTCCGGTCACTGGAAATGGTCGAGAAACGGGAAGCACAACCACCGGCTCGAGAAGAGAAATCGAAAGCACACGCACCCGGCGTACCAGTGTTTGCGGCCCGCCATCAGCATCATGACGGGATTCAGTAGATGCTTGTTGAAGGCTCGCACCAGGTCACGGAATGGCATCGGTGTCTCCGTTTGGTGTTGAAGGAATCGGACATCCAATAATCGGCGCCTCGCACCGAAGCCATAAGTCAGCTATCTCCAATCCGACGCGCAGTCGCCATTGGCCACAACATTCGGCTCCTGCCGCAAGATCGGACGCAGCTGATCAGCACCGATAGGTTTCTTGCCTCCGGAACGCGGTAGGGCCGATTCCGCAACGCGTCCTATGCCACGGTATTGCCTCGATTTACGAGATTCTTGACGAGGCCGGCGTTGTGACGGAGCTGTTCGCTTAGCGATTGACCGTTGACAAGTCTTCCGGACGCATGGCGTCGGAGCCGCGATCCGGTGCACCGTTCAGAGTTCCCTCGGGGCGGTAACCCACCGTGAAGCGGCGGACTAAGCGGAGTCCGGCGTGCTCATCCACGACGACATTGACGCGGCGTGTGCGTCGTTGGCATCCGCCAGCCATTCTGCGACGTGTCTCGTTTCCGCAGAAACGCGTTGAACTCGGATACGCTTGGGCGCTCCCACCGTGCACAGCCCCGGAAGAGCGTAGCCATGACCTATAGCGATGATGACGCCCGCGCCTATTGGTCCAAGCTGCGCCATCTTGGCGTGCATCAGGGCGACGTACTTCACCGGCCGGAACTGGTGAAAGTCCGGATCATCTTCCGCGAGTTCATGGAAGTCCGGCACGCACCGGCACTTCTGTGTCGGCTCACCGATCTCAGGGTCGTGCTGATCGCCGTCGCCCTTATCGCCTGCTACATGGTCGGCAGGGGCTGACTATGTTCAGTGGCCCCGTAGACGACCGGCTACTCATCCGCGAACTGTTCGATCGCTATAGCGATGCCGTATGCCGCGGCGCGCTCGACGACTATCTCGACTGCTGGACCAGTAATCCCGTGCGCCTCGGCGCCGGGGGCGAATGCCACGGCACCGACGAACTGCGCGCCCATTGGCATGGCATCTGGCAGGTGCTGTCACAGATGGTTTTCATCACCCAAATCGGGGCGATCGAAGTGGACGGTGACACTGCCCACACCCGGTCGTATTGCCTCGAAACACTGCAACTGAGGAACGGAGCCACGCGCCAGCTCGTCGGGGGCTACGACGACACCCTTCACCGCGTCGACGGGCGATGGCTCTTCGGTAAGCGGATGTACCACATCGTCATCGATGAAAGTCGGGCCCCGCGGACGTAAGCGCAGCATTTGCGAATCGGAGAATTCCCCACCACCGGCTCCTCCATCGACCCTGAAGATGATCCCGCCCACCCAGTTCACTCTGGATGCCGCGCGCTACCAGGCCGCACGCGCTGTCAAGGTGGCCAGCCAGCTCACGTCGACAGCGCCGTGTGGACGGCGTGGGCACCAACCGAACTCACGTGAGTTGTACGGGCACGATCTCGGTGCGGGCGATGGCCCGGTCACGATCGCCGGCCAGGGCACCGCGGCGGGGATCAGACATGTAGGCGTCCATGGCGTCCTGCGAAGACCACTCGAACAGCTGGATTTCCAGCGGGCGGCCGCCACCACCGTCAGTCCGGGCCCGCTGCAGCACCACCCCTGCATGCTCAGCAACGAGCGCAAGCACCGTGTCTTCGTGGGCGACCAGTGCCTGCTCCATTCCCGGATGCGGCCACAGAAACACGTAGAACGCCAGCTTCACTCCCTGATGGTGGCATGCTGAGCCGGTTCGGCCCCAACGTTTTACGGCCAACGCGGGTGTCACGCTGAGCTCGGAGGGTTACCTGCCTTTCGGAGCAACATCGACGGGTTAGGGCGCACAGGCGCCGGCCCTCAATCATCAGTTGAGCGGTCAAGCAACATAGGCGGGAAGACATGGTCGACTCGCGGAACGACAGAAATGAGAGGGAGGTGGACACAGCGCGATGAGTGCGGTCTTTGTACTCGGTTCTGGCTTCGCAGGCTTATGGGCGTCCCTCGGCGCGGCCCGACGGCTCGATGAGCTCGGTGCCTCGCCAAAAGATGTCAGCATCAAAGTAATCAGCTCCCTGCCCTACCACGACATTCGCGTGCGCAACTATGAGGCCGACCTGACGCAGTGCCGCATCCCGCTGCAGGATGTGTTGGATCCGGCTGGAGTTGAGCACATCGCCGCGGATGTGCAGGCGATCGACCCGACCTCCCACACCGTGACCACTTCGCTCGGCCAACACACCTACGACCGGCTCGTGATGGCGCTGGGCTCTCAGCTGGTCAAACCCGACATCCCAGGGCTGCATGAATTCGGCTTCGACGTCGACACCTACGATGGCGCGGTCCGACTGCAACGCCACCTCGAAAAACTCGCCGAGGGCGACCACACACCGGCGGCGGCCACCGCGGTGGTTGTCGGTGCCGGCTTGACCGGCATTGAGGCCGCCTGTGAGTTGCCGGCACGGCTGGCCGCGTTGTTCCCCGATGCGGACGCACAGGTCGTCCTCGTCGATCGCAATCCGCACGTTGGCTCGGACATGGGTAACTCGGCCCGACCGGTGATCGAGGCCGCACTGGCCTCAAACCGAGTGCGGACCCGATGTGGGGTGGGCGTCGCCTCGGTGAACACCAACGAGGTGACATTGTCGACCGGTGAAGTACTCGCCGCGTCGACGGTGGTGTGGTGCGCGGGCATGCGGGCCAATCCGCTGACGGCCGACCTTGGTGGCATGCGTGATGGCCTCGGCCGCGTCGCGGTCGACGACTATCTGCGCATTGAAGGCGTGCCGGACGTGTTCGCCGCAGGGGATGTCGCGACCGCGCGGATGGATGACAGCCACCTTTCGGTGATGTCCTGCCAACACGGTAGGCCGATGGGCCGGTTCGCGGGATACAACGTCATCAGCGACCTGTTCGGCGAGCCCATGCTTGCACTTCGGATCCCTTGGTATGTCACGGTGTTGGACCTCGGACCCGCGGGTGCGGTATACACCGAGGGCTGGGATCGGCAGGTCGTTGCCGAGGGCGCCGACGCCAAGATAACGAAGCAGATCATCAATACCCAGCGAATCTATCCGCCGCTCAACGGCAACCGAGACGACATCCTCGCCGCCGCCGCACCGACGCTGCAGACTCGACCCGCTGTTGACCGCTGAACTAGCGGGGCGATAAGGAGTATCGGCGCCGCAGCGCCGCACGCCCTCAGACCATGACTGAATATGCAAGGGAAACAGGTCGTTTGGGATGTAACTGTCGGTGGGTTCACAGACCAAGGTCATGGCGGTGGGCTCCCGGTTCTTGCCGGCCTGGCTGACCCGGCTGATCGGCAAGCGACTCGCGGACTTCTGAGTTCACCTGCCGGACAACCTCCTGCGACACGATGGCCGCGTGGCGGACATCGACTACTCCCTGCTGGACGTGCCGCGCGACGTGCCACCCGCAGATCCCGAGGCCTACCTACGCGCCGCGATCGCTTGGCACTTCGGCGTCGGTACGGGTTCACCGTTCTGGCTTCGCGCGGCCCAGCACCTTGACTTCGACCCGCTCTCGGACGTGCAGACCTTCGCGGACCTGCGCCGATTCCCCAACCTCGCCGACGAATTGCGCAGCGTCCCGGTCGACGACCTCATCCCCCGTGGCTACGGGTCGCCGCCGCCGATCCCCCGCATCTTCGAATCCGGTGGCACCACGGGCGCGCCCAAACGCACGGCGCAACTCCCCGATTGGGTCGAGCAGGTGACCCGGTGGCAGGTCGAGGATTTCACTGCGGGCGGGTTTGTGCCCGGCGGCGGGCTGCTGTGCCTGATGCCGAGCGGCCCGCACGGCGTCGGGCACTTCGACCGCGTGGTCGCCGAGCGCCTTGGGTCGGTGTGCCACCCGATCGACTTGGATCCGCGTTGGGTCAAAAAGCTGGCCGCCCGTAACGCGACCTCTGAGATGGCTGGTTACGTGGAGCACGTGCTGGAGCAGGCGACGTACATCTTGCAGACCCAGGACGTCGTAAACCTGCACGCGACACCGCCGTTGGTGGAGGCGATCGCCCGTAACGACGGCCTGGTCGACTTGGTGAACAGCAAAATCCGACACCTGCTGCTTAGCGGCGCGCACGTCGATGTGGACACCCTCGACCTGCTTCGCCAGATCTTCCCGAACACTGCGGTCGCGATGGCGTTCGGCAGCACGATGGTGCTGTCGCAGGCGGCCACCCGCGTGGAGGGCGACTCGTTCATCTTCGACCCGCGCTCGCCGTACGTCTTCTTCCGGGTGATCGACCCGGACACCGGTGCCGAGGTGCCGTACGGAGAGCGCGGCCAGGTGGTGATGAACCACCTCAGCAAGGGCATGTTCATCCCGAACAACTTGGAACGCGACACCGCGATCCGGGTGCCGGGGCCCAGCGGGCAGGTTGGCGATTCCGTCAGCGAGGTCGCACCCGTCGCGGTTTTCGGCGGCGAGCGTGTCATCGAGGGTGTGTACTGACCGATGACAGGCGATCTGGTCGATCTGCCCGCGCTCGGGCCCGACGGCGAGTACCGGACCCGGAACCGGGAAGTGCTATACGACACGGCGGGCCTGCCGGTCGCGGAATCATCCGTCGTGCCAAGGCTTTTCGTCACCCGGTCGATCGACGCGCAACGCAAGCTGCGCCCGCTGCCCGCCGCGGAGCGTGAGGCAGCGCTGACCAAGGCCGCCGACGTCTTCGTGTCGTCGACGATCGCCGGACTGGACTTCGACACGTATGTCGACCTCACCTGCCGCGTGACCGGCCTGCCAGTGGCGGCGGCCCGCGCGGGTGCCCACACCGTCGCCGAATCCCTCACCACCGCATCCGACGCCGTCCGCGCGGCTCAGCCGACGGGCGCGAAACCCGACTGGCGAGAGTTGGGCAGCACCGGCGGCGCTGTCTGGGCACGACGCGGCGAGGTGCTGGCAATCCACGCGCCAGGCAATGCACCCGGCGTGCACGGCCTCTGGCCACAGGCCCTCGCACTGGGCTACCGCGTGGCTGTTCGGCCGTCGCGGCGCGAGCCGTTCACCGCGCACCGGCTTATTCACGCGTTGCGGCAGGCGGGTTTTCGGGACGGACACGCGCTATATCTGCCGACCGACCACACCGTCGCCGACGACGTCATCGGCGCGGCCGACCTCGCCATGGTGTACGGCGGCCAGGACGTCGTCGACAGGTACGCGCAGGATCCGAAGGTGCTCACCAACGGGCCGGGGCGCACCAAGATCCTGATGACCGCGGACTGCGACTGGCGCGAGTACCTCGACGTGATCGTCGACTCGATAGCCAATCTGGGCGGCATGGCGTGCGTGAACGCCACCGCAGTGTTGTACGAGGGCGACGCCGCGCCGCTTGCGCATGCCATCGCCGAACGGTTGTCGGCTATCCCCCCACTGCCGAATACCGACGAACGTGCCATCCTGCCAATAGCTTCCATCAATTCGGCACGCGCTATCGCCGATCATCTCGCGGCCAGGGCTGCCGGGGCGGTGCCGGTTCTGGGCGCCGATCAGGTTGTCGCCGACCTCGGCGGTGGGTTCGCCGCACTGCGCCCGGCCGTGTACCTGCTGGCCGCCCCCGACCCGGCGAAGCTCAACGTCGAGCTGCCCTTCCCCTGTGTCTGGGTCTCGCCATGGTCGCGGGCCGACGGCATTGCGCCTCTGCGAAACTCCTTGGTGCTCAACGTGATCACCGCGGACGACGAGCTGATCGACGAGCTTCTGAACGAGCCGACGGTGACCAACGTGTACCGCGGCCGCTACCCCACGCACCATTCCGCTCCGCACATCCCGCATCAGGGATTCCTCGCGGACTTCCTGATGCGAAACAAGAGCTTCATCGGCGGCTAGACCTGGCACACTCCTGACATCTTCCGATTGACAGTCGAGGACGTTTTCGTGATCCGTAACCGCGGCGTCGTTGCGACCGGTCGGGTCGAAAGCGGCCTGCTGCGGGTCGGCGAGACCGTGCACATCGAGATCTTCCGCAAGTCGATCCACGCGGCAAAGGCCGGTGACAACATAGGCGTGTTGTTCAAGAGCGTCGGAAAGGGCCAACTCGATCGCGGCTCCGTACTCACCGCATCAGGCGAGTTTCCTTCGATCGAACAGACGGGCTTCGTCGTCTGAGGTTCGGTACGCGCTGATCGCCTCGCCGACCGCACGGCGGAGGACAGGTTGGCGACGCGGCATAGCAAAAAGCCGATGCCGGTGAGTTGCCGGGCCTTGCGATCGATAGTTTCCTGCCGGCTTCGAGTTCGTTGAGCGCGTCGATAGCACGGATTCGATCGGTCGTGCGTGCTAGTCAAGCCGCACGGAAAAGGTGACAGCCGCCGTGAAAACGGGCCATATAGTGTTGCGCGGCGCGCGAGCTTATAGCGGTCTCCGTGGCGCAGCTGAGTCCCGAGTGTGATGTCAGGATCAAGGCCTCGTCATCGAGGTGGTCGGCCAACAGCAGTGCTGCAGGGGTGAACTCGGCGCGCTCGGCGGCGTCCTGTTCGTCCTGCTGGGTGTTCCATGCCGCGTTAAAGCCGTGCACGGGACGCACCCTGGGCGTGAACGAGACTTCCGATCGAGGCACGGGTGGGTTGCGGATCGCCACGACCGCACCCTCCACGGCGGCCGCATGACCGCCCGGGTTTTCAACACCTATTTCGATAGGTCCCGAGCCCCCGGGGACCTGTCGAAAACTCGGATTCTGCTGATCAACCGGGGCCAAGTTCTTGATCCCGGAACGCGACCACACCGATTCCGGAACGCGTGCGATGCGTAGACCCGCGATATCACTCAATGCCCGCGATATCACTCAATGAGTAGGCAGTCGCAGCAGTAACGGTGTTGCGTTGACATCGGCACTTGTGTTGCGCTTAAGCGATCGCGTTCACGAAAGCCGAGATTGCGATCGCTCAAGCCGTCGCAGCGAGGAGGCGCACCTCATGTCCATGGAAGGCTCTGTGACACTGCGGATGTCCGCATCGGCGGACCGCATCTGGGACGTCCTCTCCGATGTCCGCAACACCGGGAAGTTCTCACCTGAGGTGATGGAAGCCGAGTGGTTGGGCGGTGCGACCGGACCAGCCCTCGGCGCCCGGTTCCGGGGACACGTCAGGCGGAACGAGATCGGCCCCATCTACTGGACAACGTGCGAAGTGACGGCGTGCAAGCCCGGGCGTGAGTTCGGCTTCGCGGTCCTGATGGGCGACCGAGCCGTCAACACCTGGCACTACCAGTTGACGCCCGCCGGAGCCGAGACCGACGTCACAGAATCGTTCCGGATGCCTCCGGGCGCATTCACCACAGCGTTCTCGGTGCTCGGCGGGCAACTCCGCCGTCGGCGCAACGTTCGCGACATGCGCAAGACCCTGGAACGGATCAAGGCCGTCGTCGAGGCCCCCGAGCAGTAGCCGGGCTCGGCAGATCAGGAACGACCTGCAGCGCCCTGCACCGCCTCGGCGATCACGGCCCGGAAAGTCTCCGGCGACAACGTCGCGGCATGGTCGGCGATGGCGCATCGGCTGTAAACGAATTGATCGCACTACGCCAGCGCGCCGAAGGATACGGAGTCAAGATCGCCGTTGAATCTGTCGAAAGGCTGTGCTGTGTAAGTGGTTTGGGTGTAGCGGCCGTGCGGCAGACTCAGCAGGAACATGCCGCGGAGCCCCTTGCCGAGGAGTTGTGGCAGGCACTTACGGATATGGCTCGGCACCTAACACAAAACGGAGCGCGGATCTACACGCATACCCAGAAATTGGGCAGATTCAAGAAATTCAGGTGCCCGACCGGCTTTGTGCCACACCGAAGGCGCGCTGGATCCCACCCCACATGCTCTATCGTGTCGATCAACGCGCTAACACCTGACGGACAGCTCTTTTATTACCAGTATCCCGAATACGACTGGCGTGATGGCGCTCCCCAGTTGAAGTACGAAGACTGTAGTGCAAGCCGATTGGTTGCAGGCGAGGTAGTGATCGGCGAACTGGTCGTAAGCGTGGGTGATGGTGGGCTATGTCTGCGAGCCTACGACGAATACACACCGCCCTTTTACGAGTTCCTAGCGTCGCTGTCTCAGCGAGTCTCTACGACCCCTTTAGAGAGTGATTAAGGCAGGTACTTTTGCCTTTGGGCTAACCGATCGACGGTTAGGCGGCCCCGCCGGGCCGGTTCTGCTCGCCGAACAGCACAGCCAGGAGTGGTGCTAATGAGGACCCGGTTTGCGATGGTGTGCTGGCTGGTGTTGATAGCGGCAGGTTGTGCGCCGCAGCCGGATGTGACCGCAACTGATGCCGACAACGATGGACACATCGAGCTCCGCAGCGGTCAACTTTTTGACATCGTCCTCGCCGACGATTACGACTAGACGAGCTGTCAGTGGCGCGAAGAGCACAATGACAACCCACCCGTCATCGAGGTGCTCGGACAGCGTTACGAGTGGACCCGAAAGCCACCCGCCGGTACCGCCAACGGTACAAACACCCAGAGATACCGCGCAAAGGAAGAGGGGCCGGCGCGGATCAATCTGATCGAGTCGACTAACTCCGGAAAGGTCTGTCGCCGTTACGAACTCACCGTAACAGCGAACCAACACACCCTTCAAAACGAAAGAGCCTCCCTCAACAACGAGGGAGGCTCTTTCGCTGCGGCGGGGCATTGTCACGCGACGGCAGCACGCTTTGCCGCTGCATACCACCCAGCACCCGTACCACAACGAAGATCTTCAGCAGCCGCAGCCAACGTCTCGACCGGAACATCCCGTGCGATCTCATCAGAAAACCACCGCGCCAATCGATTTGGATCAGCACCGGCAGCGACGAACACGGCCAGCATGCTCAGCTCCGTGCGGCTCGGGGTGTTCGTCATGGTTGCTGCTCCTACCTGTCGGGAATACCTGAAACCTAAACCCGCACACCGACAAACCGGCCAACGTCGCGCAGCCGCCGGCCTTTCCGAACGTGCCGCGACCCAGGCTCGCGCGCCGGCGACCCACCTCGCCATCGGCGGGGGACGGTCATCAACCGAGGTGAAACCCGACTTCTCAATCAAGGCCCGCGGCGACCTGAAACCGCTAGCTACAGAATCTGATTCGCAAAACTCGCGCCGAAGAACCGACGATCCGCGGACCGCCTAGACGCCACCTACTGGTGCCACCATGGACACATAGCGACTCCTGATCGCGATCAAGCAGACCCCCACCGGAGGTGCCACCCTGCCAGGGACAGCAGCTGAGACGAACGCGGCCAGCGTGACGCGCCAGTGATGCGCAGGGCGTACAACGACGCCATGAAGCCCAAGAACCCGCCAGTCGAACGGGCGGCAGTTCCACTCCGGATGAGCCACCATGCGACTGCGGGTCCGCAGCCGGCGCCACAATTGAAGCTGCGGCGAACCATCAAGACCGCCGCGCGGCCGTCTCAGGTGGCGGTGGTCCCTCCGCTGGTGGACGGCGCGCTGCCGTGGCCCGGGGACCCGTCAGCTGACGAGGTGCTCCGCGCGCCCGTGCAGCAGCCTCGGGTCCAAGCGGCCGAGAGGGCAGCGTCCGCTCCCACAGCCATTGGACGAACAGATGACGCATTGGAGCGCGAAGCAGAGGCGACGGCAGATGCTATTTCGCTAGGCCGTACTGCATCGCCGCCCGAACATCTGCATCAGAGCCACGGAAACTCAACGCTCGCGCGAAGTTCGGATGATGGCCTCCTCCGCGGCCGGGCGGAGGCACTGGATCGTGACATACGCCGCGAGATGGAGCCGCGCCTCGGCTTCGATCTCGGCGACGTGCGCGTGCATCGCGACGACGCGGCAGCCACGGCGACCACCGCGCTGAACGCCCGAGCCTTCACCGCCGGCCGCGATATCGCGTTCGCGCCCGGCGAGTTCCGTCCCGACACCGCTTCGGGACGGCGGCTTCTCGTGCACGAGCTGACCCACGTCGCGCAGCAGATGCACGCCAGCACGCCTCACGTTCAGCGGCAGCCCAAACCCAATACTGAGCCGTGGCTGACACAGGTCGACGACATCCTGCCGCCGAAAGTAGGGCTGCTCGAACATATAAACCAGATCGGGCAGCTCACGGACCGATTCACAACAGAGCAGCTCAACGAGCTGATCGGCATGATCCATGCAAACCCAGACGCGACGAATTTCACGCGTCACGAGGCCGGCGTTCCCGGCATCTTCGCGCTGCAGGACACGCGGATCGGCAAGCGCCTCGACGTTGCCGCTGCGCGGTTCCTGCTAAAGAGGTTCCCAGCGCACGCCCTCACGCCCCGCAAGTCGGACGACAAGAAAGCCCAGGTGTTCTCCGAGAAGGTCGTGCGCGACGCGTACATCCGCTTCCACTACAACGCGATACTGCCCGAAAAAGGCGACCCACTCCCGGCAGACCTGCCGAAAGAGACCCGCGAGAACTGCATCGCCGTAGTACACGCCATAGCGCCACAGCTGTTCACAAGTGCGTCAGTCATGAAGACGATCGAGAAGCGCTTGGCGAAGCTCAGGGAAAAGAAGGAAACCTACACGATGGTATATACCGGCGAGGCTCTAGCCGGTATAGGTGTCGCGGACCCACGTGTCCAGATTAAATTCAAAGACGCCGCCGGCAAGACGACCAACGGCGACACTGAGCCGACGACCCTCGAAAGCAGTGCGTGGGACAAGGTCATGGACAAGGTCGGGAATGACTTCGGCTGGCATATCTTCGGGATGGCGATAATGGACGGCCATCACAGTGTCACGCTGTTCGTCGACAATCAGCCGGAGGGAAAGACGCTCTACTGGGCTGACCAATGGAGGATCGACCCAGGTGACGACTTCTTTGAGCAGCCAGGTGCGATATCGGGGTTCCGCCAGTACGAGAAGGCGGGTTTCGACAAGTTCATCGAGCAGAAGACTAACGACTGGTGGAAGGATGTGCATCGGCCCGACTCGGACTGCGGGAAGAGGAAGGGAACTAAGTGGGACTCCGGGTGTCGCTACAGCGCCACGCTAATGCTCTGGCAGCTGCGGAAGGTCGTGCAGTCGACCAAGAAACCTGATTCGCACGCTCCACATCCATGACTACCGCACCACAACTCAGCGCCGGCGACGATGTACAACTGGCGCCGCGCGTACGGCGGCATGGACACCGATGCGGCCGGAGGACTCAAGGAGCTGCGCGAGCAGAGGCTCGGCTCAAGCAGCTGCTGGCTGAGGCCGAGTTGGAGAAGGACGCGCTGCGGGAAGTCGCGAAGGGAAAATCCTGAGCCCAGCTGCCAAGCGCCGCACTGTGGACGTGCTCAAGGGCACGTTGCGGCCGCATGACCGCGCACTTGGCCACACGGCAACACAGCGTGATGATCGGATTTTCCTTAGGCCGCAACGCAATCGCCTCGTTCCTCCATCAACGACACCACCAGCTCGCAAAAATCTGAACGCCTCGCAGGGCATAGATCTACCTGCAGATCAGTCACATCCGACCCACGCCACCCAACGGCCACCCTCGCATCACAAATACCGTCCCGCCGCGAGCCCAAATACCGCCATCAGCAGGCGGCCGTCTACCATGAGGCGTCCCTATGGGTTTTCGACACCTATTTCGATAGGTCCCCAGCCCCCGCGGACCTGTAGAAAACTCCGACTCCGCTGATCAGCACCGGTGCAGTGTTGGGCCCCGCAACGCGGTAGGGCCGAATGCGCAACGCGTCCCATGCCCCGAGCTGGCGATATCGCTCGGCGATTGGGCAATCGACTTCGTGAAGATCGACCGAATATCCAGTACGGCGGCGGGTGGTGGGACTGATGCCGCCCTCGCACGAAAGCGCTCCGAGACAACGGTGGACCCTTGGGTTTTGCTGACAGTAATCCGGGAAAACATGATGGCTGTCCGAATCTGCCCGGTTTTCCAGAACCATCTGACAGTTGCATAGCCCCTGCGGCTGCGCCGGTATTTCTGGCGTGACCGATGACTAGGCCCGGCTAAACCGGGCTGAATCCGCGACCATCTGGCAGTGCCGGACTGGCCTCGGTTCGGACGTCCGGAACTGTCTGAGAATGTCGGATTGCACCGCCGCCCTCGAACGTCGGCGGGCGGTTTAGGCCTTGATATACGTCCGTGACGTTATGCCCTGTGCGTGGCTGGATGCCCCTCGGAGGCGAATTGCGCGCTCTTGCATCGGTTTTAGGCATCTAACTGCGTGGCTGACAGGTTCGTCAGTGTGCGCTCGGGCGGAAATTACGCGTGACCGGCAGAGATATCTAGTGCCACGGGTTCTTGGCGTACCTGGCTGGGCGGCAATTGATCCCGGTCCGCTGGGCGGACCGCACTGTTGCGGGCCGAGATCCCATAGAGATGTAATCCGCAGGCGGGAGCCAACCGCGGTTCGTAACCATTTAACGGAGGTCAAGATGGCTGATGTTCTGCAAAATGAGTGGCGGTACTGCAATAAGTGTTGCGGTCTGTGGTACGCCGGGAATGCAGTACGAGGCAGATTTGGGGTGTGCCCCGCTGGCGGTGGGCACTCAGGGGAAGGCCTAAGCGGAAACTACTCGCTTCAGGGCGATTCGTCTGATATGGCCTGAGCCTCATCGTGTTATCCGATTCTGTGTCGGGATGGCCCTGGGAGGCCGCCACGCCTGTTATCGCTGGCGTCGCGGCTGTCCAGCGCCACCGCATCACCTCCCCGGGCCAGTTGGGCTTGTGGTGATGCTATGCCGATTCGATCATCAGCCTGCGGGCATGGGTATTGCCGGTACGGGTCAATCCACCTTGGGTCCGGCTGAATGTCCCTAGGAGGCGAATTGATCCTTCTTGCAACGGCTTTCGGCATCCAATCGCATTCGTGAGTGCGAGCCTCGACGAGCGCAAGCCGATCCCATCAACGCTACCGGGACGGAACTACGTGCGGCGCAAGACACCGAAGTCACCAATGCGTCGACGACCGACCGCGACGCGGGGCCAGTGCCATTTGGGCGTCATCTCCAAAGCGTCTGAACCACCGGGACAGAACTCCGTCACCACGTGTCGGTGGGACGCGCCGTGCTCCAGCCACGAATGTGCTCGACGACGCTGAAGCCCTGCATCACTTTGGCAATTCTCGAATCTATGGTTCTGTGGCGAAACAGCCTGCACGGCAGTGCAAATGATCAGTCTTCCGGTATCCCACCCAGGACAGGTCCGCCGTCGATGGCGAAGGTTTGGCCGGTCATGTAGGACGCGGCGTCGCTGACCGCGAACAGGATGGCCCATGCGACTTCGTCGGGACGTCCGGCACGGCGCAGCGGGGTTCGGGTTGCAATCTCCGTTTGGTCGATCCCCGCGACGTTCCATGCTGCGAGTACACGTTCTGAGGCGATCGCGCCCACGGCGATGCAGTTGGCGCGGATGCCATACTTGCCCCATTCGTTGGCGGTGACCCTGGTGAACATCTGCAGGGCGGCTTTCGCCGAGGCGTAGTGAGCTCCGCCCCTGATGCCGTTGATTCCCGCATCCGAGGAAATGTTCACGATTGCACCGGATCTCTGGTTGCGGAAATGCACTCCCGCTTCCCGGGTCGCCACGTACGCAGAACGCACATTGAGGTCGTACACCGAATCCCAGGCCTTGGTGGGTAGGTCCTCCAGCGGTCCCATTCGGGTTCCGCCGGCATTGTTCACCAGGATGTCGATGCGCCCCAGTTCGTCGACGGTGCGCTGCACCATCGCCACAACCTGTTTCTCGTCTTTGACGTCGGTTGGCACCGCAAGACAGCGCCGTCCCGTGGCCTCCTCGACGGCAGCGGCAGTCTTGTCCAAGTCTGCGACAGTGCGGGCCGCGATCGCCACATCGGCACCGTATCTGGCCAGAAGCATCGCGGTCGCAGCGCCGATTCCTGTTCCCCCGCCGGTCACCAGGGCCACTCGTCCGGTGAGATCGAACGCGTTGTCTATGGTCATCGGGCTTCTCCTCAAGGCCTACACGGAAATGGTTTGATCACGTTGTGGCTCAGGGCTATTCGGGCCAGTAGGTGATGTCGGCAGGCTCGCGGCGTTCGGTGATGGGTCGGGCCAGGCCCCGTTCATCGCAGATACATTGTCGAAGTGGTAGAGCGCTCGGGGGTTGTCATTCATCAGTGTTGTTCCCATCGTCGGGAACTCGGTAGCCATCGCGGGTCAGGATTCGGATGGGGTCGGTGCCGTCCCACGTTTCGCAGGTGCTCGCGATCTTGGCGAGATTGGTTTGAAAACTGGGCTTTTCTTCGACGATCTCGGTGAAGAATCCGAACTCCTCAACGGTGTCGATGAATGCCACGCGTTGCCCCGGATTGGTGAATTCGCACGCCAACTCGAACTTCTGGTCCAGGTAGTGAGCGACCTTGGCGTCATATTCGCGGGTGAGCGTCGAAACTTGGTGCAAACCATAATCCCTGCCGCCGTACAGCCGCGCCATCTCGGTGAACACCGAGTTGCCCTGCGCGTAGTCCTGAATGAGTTCGATCTGCACCGGCCCGGCCTGCGCGACGCCGATCTGGATGTCGACACTGGCGTCGGTGCCGCGGTAACGGCAGGTGTTCTGCGCGCGCGGCATGATGTGAAATGGTCCGACGCCGAAAACCTGCACCCACCGCGATGCGGCGCGCAGCAAGTCGGGGACAACGAAACCCATTTGAAACAGCCGGAATTCGCCTTCGGGCCAGCGGTGTTCGAACAGCGGGTGGGTGGCAACCTTCACGTGATGTTCTCCTGGTCGGGGGTCGCTTCAACTGTGGTCGGGGTCGGCTCGGTCATCGGCCGGACGAGAACTTCCTGCGCAGTGCTGGCCACATGACGGCCGGCGGCGTCGATGATGGTTCCGCGGACCAGGGCGCGATGCCCAGCGATGGCGACGATCTGCTGGGTGTAGAGGTGCCACTGATCGAATTGCACCGGGCGGTGCAACCAGACGGTGTGGTCAAGGGTCAGACCCGTGTGCGTGGTGTAGCTGACAGGATCCGGGTGATTGCGAAATGCCATGTCCAGCAACAGATAGTCACTGGCATAGGCCAGCAGCGCAGCGTGCGTCTGCGGGCCGCCGTCAACCGCCCGCGGCAACCGCATCCAGTGCGCGCGTAGTCCTGATGATTGCGCACCGCCCAGGAAGGTCGGTGCTTCGGCGATGCGCATCTCCAGCGGCGGGGGCGTGTCGATCCAGGTACTGGCGGCGCCGGCCAATACCGGTGCGGCGCGGTGTGCCCAATGCTGCAGCAACGGCATTGATTCTGGGTCGCCATCGGGGGCCGTCGCGCAATCACCGTGTGCAGTATCGGGATTCGCGTCGAAGGACACCGTCGCTGTCAGCAGCGTACGTCCGCCCTGGGCCACGACAATCTGACGTACCGACATTGACCGGCCGTCACGGGTGCGGTCGACGGTGATATCCACGGGAGCGTTCGATGAGCCGGGGCGCAGGAACGATGCATGGATCGAATGGGCGGTCAGTCCGGGAACCGTGGCGGCGGCCGCGGTCATCGCCTGGGCGACGAGCTGGCCGCCGAAAAGTCGGCCGAAGCGGCCGGCCTCGTTGTCGGCCACGAAATGATCCTCGGCGGCTGGTCGCAGTGTCAATGCATGCTCCAACTGTTCGAACGCGCCGAGCGTGGCGGCCTCCAGTGCGGTTCGAGCCCCTCGCAAAGGACCGGCGAAATCGGGGCGGGCCGTGACATCGGGGCTCTGCATCGTCACAGCATCCTCCTTGTCATTTACCGGGTCCCGTCGGCGCTTGCACTACGCCTCTCTAAGACTTTAGAGTCGAGATGTACGGTAGCTCACACCGCCTCCACAGGCCAGTGTTGATTGCAAAATCACGCGACACGGCCGATGGGCGCGCAGGGCATGGCAACACGATGACGAGAATGGTTCTTCAATGACCACCGATCTGGCCGGCAAGGTCGCTGTCGTCACCGGCGCCGCCCGTGGCCAAAGCCGTGCGCATGCGGTTCGGTTGAGCCAGTGCGGAGCCGATGTCATCGCCATCGGCATCGCCGGCCCACTGCCCGACTGCGTTCCGTGATTTACCCATCATTGAAGGAGACAGCTGATGCTCAGTGGGGAGAAAATTCTGATCACCGGGCCGGCCGGGCGGATCGCCAATGGGATCGCCAAGACCTTGGCACCGGACAACGAAGTGTGGGGTATCGCCCGGTTCTCGGACCCGGCCGCCCGGGCCGAGGTCGAGGCGCTCGGTGTCACGACCCGCGCAGTCGACTTGGGCGACCCCGACTTCACCGATCTGCCAGATGATTTCACCTACCTGTTGCACATCGCGGCCGACTTCAGCGAGGACTACGAACAGGGTCTGCGAGTCAACGCCGAAGGCACTGGCCTGTTGTTATCGCATTGCCGCAAGGCTAAAGCAGCACTGGTGATGTCGACGGTCACCGTCTACAAGCCACACCCCGACCCCTGGCACGCATTCACCGAGAGCGACCCGATCGGAGATGCCGGCTTGCCCAGCCCGCAGCCGTATTCGATCGTCAAGATCGCCGAGGAGGCCGTGGCCCGGTACTGCTCTCGGGAGTTCGGACTGCCGATCACCATCGCCCGGATGGGCAGCGCCTACGGCGAGCGCGGTGGCCTGCCGTTCTGGCACCTGCAGGCCATCGCCGAAGGAAAGCCGGTGATCGCCCGCTGGGATCCTTTGCCCTACAGCCCAATTCACTACGACGACATCAACGCCCACATCGCACCGCTTGTGGAAGCGGCCGCCAGTCCGGCCACGATCGTCAACTTCGCCGGCGACGAACCGGTGACCGTACAGCAGTGGTCAGCGTATTTTGCCGATCTGCTGGGTGTGCAGGCCGATCTGCGGGTCGAGGTCGTGCCGGGCGCATCGCTGGGATCGGTCGGCGACCCGAGCAAACGCCTCTCGATCACCGGCCCCTGTCGCGTGCCCTGGCGCGACGGATTCCGCGCGATGGCCGCACACCACTACCCCGACCGTGTCAAGGAGCTCTGATACACATGCGATACCCGGCTGCCGAACAACTGCTGGACGAAGCCGTAGCCGAAGCCGGTCACACCGATTTCGGTCCCGGTGATTTCCGTGACGGTCTGCAGGTTCTGCTCGAAAGTCTGGACAGTGACGGCGATCTGGGTCCGGACACCGATGCCACCGTGATCGCGGACTTGCGCCGGCGGCTGGTCAACCGGCTGCAGGTCGAGGCCTGGTATGCCGAGCACCCGGAGGTCGAAGAGGTCCAGATCGACGGACCGGTCGACATCAACGGCTTGCCGCGCACCGGGACCACCGCGCTGGCCGACATGTTGTCGCTGGACCCGCAGTTTCGGTGTCTTCGCGGGTGGGAGCAGCACCAGCCGGTGCCGCCTCCGGTGCCCGGCCAGGAAACCGGCGATCCGCGTCGGCAGGCCTATGTCCGGATGCACGATGCACGCTCGGCCGAGGCTGCCGCCATGCATCACTTCGAGATCGACGCCACTATGGAGGACACCGAGATCCTCGGGATGGCGTTCCATGGTCAGCAGATGACCCTGCCGGTGGCCGGCTACCGAAAGTGGTGGCGCCACGCCGATTTGACGCAGACCTACCAATACCATCGGCGGGTGGTGAAGCTGCTGGGCTCCCGAACCCCGCCGCAGCTGTGGCTGTTCAAGGCGCCGCACCACAAGTTCCACCTGGAGGCACTGGCGGCGGCGTATCCACAGATGCGGTTCGTGATGACTCACCGTGACCCCGCCAAGGTGGTGCCCTCGTACACCAGTTTGGTGTCGACGATCTTTCCCCCGGCGGCCGGCGAACGTGACCTACTGGCGCTGGGGGCTGAGGTCAGCGAGCACCTGCGCGAAGGGCTGGAGGCGGCCATCGCCCAGCGCGCCCGTATCGGCGAAGACCGTTTCCTGGACGTGCACCACCGTGACCTGGTGCGCGATCCGAAGGGCACCATCCGGCGGGTCTACGACTGGCTGAACCTGGAGCTCACCGACCCGGTCGAGCAGAACATCCTGGCCTGGCAGGCCGCTAACGCCATGGGCGCCAAGGGAACCCACCGCTACTCGGCCGAGCTGTTCGGCCTCACCGTCGATCAGATCCGTTCCGATTACAACTTCTACATCCGCCACTTCGACGTGGCGGTGGAGGGATAGAGTCCGTGACTCAACTACCCACCTGGGACGATCAGATAGAGGCGCTCAAGGGCGTCGCCGATCACCTGCTGGCCACCTGGCGGCCCGACAGCCCCACCGAGGCTGAGGTGCAGGACATGAACAAGCTCGCGTTGTCGATCTTGGCCTGCGGGTACTTCTGCCACGTCTACACCGACACCCGCCGCCCGGTATTCATGCCGCTGTGGAATTTCGCCTGCAACCAGGGCGGTCCCAACCCCGACTACGTCTATCTGGAAGCGCAGATCGACGGCGCGGGTGTCTACGAACTGGTGGGCCGGCGGGGCACAGTGCGATTCGTCGAGATCACCCAGCAGGCGCCCGGCATGATGAAGAGCCTCAAGAATGTCGAGGGGCGGATGAAATTCAATGCCATCACCCACGATCTGGACGACCTCACCATCGGCGTGGACGGCTCGTTCCGCGTCCTGCTCAGTGTGCAGCGCCCCGAAGGTTACGACGGTGATTGGTGGGAGCTCAACCCCGCGGTCGGCAAGCTCTTGATGCGCAAGTGCGCATGCGACTGGAACACCGAGATCGACGCCCAGGTCGCCATCAACCGACTCGACGACGCGGGCGCGGACATGGAGCCGGCCGAGATCGCTCGGCGGTTCTCTGAGATGGGCGACTGGATCAAAGGCATGATCGATTTCGACATGGAGCTGGTCCGGTACTACCGCGAGCACCATGGCATCAACGTTCTCCTGCGCTCCCAGTGGATTCAGCAGGGCGGTGGCCTGGCCACCAAGCAGGCCTACTACGACGGCATCTACGAAATCGATGACGACGAAGCGTTGATCGTGGAGTTTCCCGTACCCAAGGACTGCTACTACTGGCAGATCCTGGTCGCCGACGATCGGTTCTCGACGGTGGACTGGGTCAATCGCCAATCTAGTCTCAACGACGTGCAGGCCCGCGTCGATCCCGACGGCTGGTTCCGCGGTGTGGTGTCCAAACAGGATCCGGGCGTGCACAACTGGCTGGACAAGGCCGACTGGCCGTGGGGCATCCTGCAGGCCCGCTTCTACCGGTCCACCGAGTTCCCCGAGGCCACCGTGACGAAGGTTCCGCTCACCGATGTGCTCAAGCATCTGCCCACGGGCACACCGGTTCTCACCGCGGAAGAACGTGCGGCCCAGCTGCGGTACCGGCGTACCGGTGCCCAGCTGCGCCGCATCTGGTGAATGTGAGCCCGACTCCGATATCAACAAGATCACCTGGCAGAACTCCTGCCGGTTTTTCAGCTGGGACCCGTTCGCCCACACCGACTGGGCCGATGCCACGGTGGAGGCGCTGCGCGCCAAGGCGACCGATGTCGACACCGCGATCCGGCCGCGGGCCGAATGGGCTCGCCGCTATGCCGAAAGGCAGCTCACCAAAGCATGATCCGAGCACGGCGCGGAATTTCCGTCGCCACGGCGGCGACGGATAAACTGTGAGTATCCAAAAACGACGCAGCCCCAACCCCGAAGAGCGGCGCCGCATTCTGTGTGACGCGGCGATTCAGTTGTTGGCCGATGAAGGGGCCAAGGGCCTGAGTCATCCGAAAGTGGACAGTTTCGCCGAGCTACCCAATGGCAGCGCGTCATTCTATTTCCGGACGCGGTCAGCTCTGCTGATGGCCGCGGCCGAACGCCTGGCGGAACTGGACCTGGTCGATCTGATGTCGGTGGCCGAGCCCACCGACGCACACGATGCCGAACTCTCGGCCAGCGCGCCGCGACTGGCGACCATGGTCATGCTCTCGGCAGCGGAGCCGCGTCTGAGCCGGACCAAGGCGCGCTTCGAACTGATGCTGCAAGCCAATCGCGATCCAGAGCTGGCAGAAGTGTTCCGGCACAACAGCGAGGTGTTCGCCGGGCTGCATCGCCGTGAGATCCTCGCGCGCTCACAGCGGGGCGTGGAGCCCGAACCGCACGTGCTCGAGGAGCAGACGGTCGCCACGATGAGTTTCGTTGCGGGGGTGCAGATGCGCTTGGTCGCCGGCGACCGGTGCGTCGGTAGCGCCGAGCAGCTCGACCGGCTGCTGCGGTCGATCGCCGATGGCGTCGCCGCCGAATACCACGCGGAAGCCAAACCGCGTCGGCAGCGCGCCGCCAAAGCCGGCTGAGTTTCCTCGGGTCGCTGGCAACACGGCGTCATGATCGGGGTTGCCTTGGGCCGCAACGCAATCGCCTCGTTCCTTCACCAACGACAGCACCAGCTCGCAAAAATCTGAACGCCTCGCAGGGTACAGATCTACCTGCAGATCAGTCATATCCGACCCACACGACCCAACGGCCACACTCGCATCACAAACACCGCATCCCCGCGAGCCCCAATACCGCCATCAGCAGTTCGCCGTCTAGCATGAGTCGTCCCTTAGGGTTTTAAACACCTATTTCGATAGGTCCCAAGCCCCCGAGCCCCCGGGGACCTGTAGAAACCCCAACGCTGCTGATCAGCAGCGGTACGTTTTTTGCCTCCGGAACGCGGTAGGGCCGATTTCGCAACGCGTCCCATGCCACGACCTCGCGATATTGCCCGGCGGGTTCGCAATGGTGTTCGTGCAGATCAACCGTGCAAGCGCCAGTAGCCGTGTGTCCCGGTGAACGAGTCCATCTGGTGGACTCAGCACCGAGGGAATTCGGCAGTGCCCTGTCGCCCGAGCACCGTCCTCGCTTCAGCCAGATCGCCCTGCGCCCCACGCTCTATCAAGGTTTCTACCAAGACGCGGTCGCAGACACGCCCCACCGCATGAGGGGTGCCGTGGTGATGGCGAAGCGGTTTGCCGGACATCGGCGTCCTGCGGTGAAACGATATTTACGTGGACGACGCCGATACCGGCCGCGGTGCGGTGACAGCAACGGAGCCCTCGTGCAGGGCGTGCGGGGCGGGGCTGTTGGCGCGCGCCAGGTTCTGCGACCAGTGTGGCGCACCGGTCACCGGGTTCGGTGGATCTGCGGAGTACAAACAGGTGACGGTGCTCTTCGCCGATGTGGTCGGCTCGATGGATATTGCCGCCGCTGTCGGCGCCGAGCGGCTGCGTGAAATCATGGCCAAGCTGGCCAATGGTTGCGCGGCGGTGGTCAAACGGTACGGATGCACCATCGACCAGTTCACCGGTGACGGGATCATGGCGGTGTTCGGTGCCCCGGTGGCGTTGGAAGACCACGCTTTTCGCGCCTGTCTGGCGGCCTTGGGTATTCAGGAGCACGCCAAACGACTTGCCGCCGAAGTCCGTACTCGCGACGGGGTCGAACTGCGGCTGCGGGTCGGGCTCAATTCCGGGCAGGTGGTCGGCGGTGACATGGCTTCTGGCCCGTTCGGTTACACAGCGGTGGGTGAGCAGGTCGGAATGGCGCAGCGGATGGAGTCGGTCGCCCCACCGGGCGGGGTAATGCTCAGCGCGGCGACGGCGCGCTTGGTCGATGGTGCCGCAGTTCTTGACCAGCCGCAGCTCTCCCAGATCAAGGGTGCTGCCGAACCTGTCGCCGCCTACCGGCTGCTGGGCATCGAACCGCAACGTCGCATCGTCGGGCGTATGGAGTCCACACTGGTGGGCCGGCAGCGTGAAATGTCTGCGGTGCAAGCACTATTGGATCGTGCTGTCGCTGGCCGTGGAGCCGTGGTCGGCGTGGTGGGGCCACCTGGCATCGGCAAAAGCCGTCTGGTACGGGAAATCGCGGCGATGGGTCGATGCCGCGGCACCGACGTTTTCTCGGTGTACTGCGAGTCGCACACCAGCGAGGTGCCCTTCCACGCGATCGCCAAGCTGGTACGCAGCGCCACCGGCATCGAAGCTCTTCACGACCAGCAGGCGCGCGATCTAATCCGCGACCGCAATCCGGGCGCCGACGCCGGCGACTTGGCGCTGCTTTATGACCTGTTAGGCATCGCCGACCCCAACGCTCCCGCACCCAACATCGATCCCGACGCTCGCCGGCGACGGTTGACCGCCCTGGTCAATAACGCCTCGTTGGCACGGGCAACCCCGGTGGTCTATGTCATCGAGGACGCACACTGGATCGACGAGATCAGCGAGTCCATGCTGGCCGGATTCCTCACCGTGATTCTGCAGACACCGGCGCTTGTACTAGTCAGCTACCGCCCCGAGTACCAGGGAGTCTTGAGCCGCCAGGTCGGTGCTCAAACCATGGCCCTTGCACCGCTGAACAATTCGGAATCGGCGGCACTGGTCTCGGAGCTTGTCGGACGGGACCCTTCGGTCGGTGCACTGTGTGAGACGATTGCCACCCGAGCCGCGGGCAATCCGTTCTTTGCCGAGGAGATCGTCCGCGAACTAGCAGATCGAGGCGTGCTCAGCGGACACCACGGGGCATACGTATCGAGCGCGGATGCTGGCCAGGTCAGTGTGCCCGCCACGGTGCAGGCGACCATCGCCGCGCGTATCGATCGTCTCGAACCAAAAGCCAAGCGCACGTTGAACGCCGCCGCGGTGGTTGGCTCCCGGTTCGAGTCGGACATGCTCACCAAGCTGGGTATCGAGCCTGTCGTTGGCGACCTGCTGGCGGCCGAGCTAATCGATCAGGTCGGCTTCAGCCGGACACCTGAGTACGCGTTCCACCACCCGCTGATTCATGCAGTGACCTACGAATCCCAGCTCAAGTCCGATCGCGCCGGGCTGCACCAGCGCGTGGCAGGAGCCATCGAGACGCGCGGCACACCCGATGCAGACGCAGCGCTGATCGCCGAACACCTTGAGGCCGCTGGGAATTCGTATGCCGCCTACGGCTGGCACATGCGGGCCGCAATGTGGGCCACCAACCGAGACATCGCTGCAGCCCGGCTGTCCTGGGAGCGTGCTCAAACAATCGCCGACGCACTACCCGGCGACAATCCGGACCGGACCGCGATGCGCATTGCTCCGCGCACCATGCTGTGCGGGACCTCCTTTCGAGCCCATGTCACCGTTACCGACGACCGCTTCAATGAATTGCGCGAGTTATGTACCGCCATTGGAGACAAGGCGTCACTGGCCATCGCCATGGCAGGGCTGGTGATCGATCACGCGCATCAAGGCCGGATGCGCAAGGCGTCGCAGCTGGCTTCGGAAGTCATGGCCCTCATCGCGTCGCTCGGCGATCCGACCCTGACGATGGGGCTATCCTTCGCGGCGATCTACGCCAAGATGCAGAGCGCCGAGATGGATGATGTGCTCCGGTGGTCGCAAAAGGTCATCGACCTTGCCGACGGAGACCCAGCTAAAGGCAACATCATTATCGGATCCCCATTGGCGGCCGCCTTCGCGACACGGGCTATTGCCCGTTATGCGTTGGGCCGTCCCGGATGGCGAGACGACCTGCAGCAGGCCCTGACCCTGGCCCGCAGCGCCGATCCCATGTCCTACGCCAGGGTCGTCACCTACGCCTACCTCGTGGGAATACCGGCTGGAGTGCTGAGGCCCAACGATCGCGTGCTGCGCGAGATCGAGGATGCCCTGCGGATCGCCGAACGATCCGGCGATGACCACGCGTTGTCGAACGCGCAGATCACGCTGGGTCTCGCGCTGGTACACCGCCCAACGGATGCCGAGCATGCCCGTGGACAGAAGCTGCTGGCCGAGGTCAGCGATCAATTTCTACGCCGGGGATACTTCCAGGGCGATTTACTACTGATCGTCCACATCTACTTAGCTCGCGAGCGGGCTCGGTGTGGAGATCGCGATGAGGCGCTACCGCTCATGCGCGACGCCGTCGACCATCTGCTGCGCGAGGGCGTGGGCAGTGCTGCGCCGGTGGTTCTGGTGGAGACCCTGCTGGATCGCGGGACTCGCGCTGATGTGGCCGAAGCCGACGCCGCGATCGAGCGGTTAACGCCCGCGCCAGCTGGTGAGGGCCTGGTGTTACGCGCCATCTGGTTGCTCCGAGTCCGGGCTCTCCGAGCTCGCGCCCATGGCGACGACACCGCCTACCGCGACTATCGTGATCGCTACCGCGCCCTGGCGACAACACTTGGCTACGAGGGACACCTGGACTGGGCCCAAGCGATGCGATGACGGCTGTCGCAGGGCGCGCGTAGACCGAATCCGGAACACGCCAGGTTCGAACGTCGCACGATGGCGGCCGCATGACCGCGCACTCAGCCACCCGGCAACACGGCGTCATGATCGGAGTTGCCTTGGGCCGCAACGCAATCGCCTCGTTCCTTCACCAACGTCAGCATCAGCTCACAAAAATCTGAATACCCGGCCGGGCACAGATCTACCTGCGGACCAGTCACATCCGGCCCACGCCAACCATCGGCCACACTCGCATCACAAACACCGCGCCGCGGCGAGCCCAAATACCGCCATCAGCAGTTGGCCGTCTAGCATGAGTCGTCCCTTAGGGTTTTAGACACCTATTTCGATAGGTCCCGAGCCCCCGTAGCTCAGGGGATAGAGCACGGCTCTCCTAAAGCCGGTGTCGCAGGTTCGAATCCTGCCGGGGGCACAGGTCAGACATGGTATCTAGTCCCGCTAGATACCATCAATCCATCGCTTATTCATCGCTTATGGTCCGGTCCAATAGGTCAGCGACCGCGGTGTGGACACGGCCGCGCGCCATGTACTTGTCCTGCGTCATCGAGATACGGGAGTGCCCGAGGTGGTCGGCACCGATCCGAGCTGACAGCCCCTCGTCGTCGATCAGCGTGGCCAGCGACTTGCGGAAGCTGTGGCTGACCGCGTCCGGCACGCCCAGGTCATCGCGGACCTCACGCCAACGGGCACGGAAGTTGTCGGGGTCGCGCCACGTGCCGGCGGTCGACGGGAATATCATCGGCTGCTCACCAAGGTAGGGGCGTCCCTTGCGGGCCGAGAGAACGGTGACAGCGAACGCCGGCAACGGGATGGTGCGCCGGCCCGCGGCTGTCTTGGTCTCGTCGACTCGCAGCAGCCCCTTGCCTGCAGCGCGGATGACCTTGCCGGCGATCGTGACCGTCGCAGCCTTGGCGTCGTAGTCGGCCCAGCGCAGTCCCAGCAGCTCGGAGATGCGTAGCCCGGTGGCGATGAACAACGTGATCGGGTCGACGAGGTCATGGCGCTGGCAGTCGTCGGACTCCCGCAGTTTGGTGAACAGCGCGCGCAGCTCGTCGGCGGTCAGCGCTTGCGCACCGGTCGGCTTGGCCTTGGCCCAGATCGGCGAAACGTCCCGCACCGGGTTGGCTCCGATGACGTTGGCCATCACGGCCAGGTGCAGACCGCCTTTCAAAATCGTCTTGGATTGCACCGCCATGACGTCACCGTGCGCCGTGCGCATCGATCGGATTGCGGCGTCGATCCGGGCCGGCGTGCCTTCGCCCACCCTGACACCGCCCATGATCTTGGCTAGAAGCTTGGAGCAGTACCGGTAGGTGTCGATCGTGCGGACCGCGCGGCCGTCCTCTTCAAGCCGGTCGATGTGGCGGTCGACAAGGCCGATGATCCTTGTGTCCAGGGTGATTTCACCGTCACCAGCGGCACGCCGCTGCGCGAGCGCTTCGACCAGTGCATCCTCGGCGAGCTTGCCGTATTCGTCTGCCTCGTCAGCGGGCCCGCGGCGCTCGACGATTCGGGTAACCCCGTCCTGGTCACGGAATCGGCAGCGCGCCAACCACACTCCCCCACCGAGCTGCTTGCGGGTGACCTTGCCGTGCTGACCGATTCTCAGCGGAGGCCTACCCGCCATCGCCACTCACCACTGCGCCCTTGACCTGACGAAGCCGATCGTTGACAGCCATGAGCTGATCTTGCGCCCTTTCAACCTCCGACATAAAGGAGTCCGCATGGGAGGGATCGTCCGAAGATCGCAGGCGCGCAACCAATTTAACCAACGTGTCGATCTTCGACTCCAGGGTTATCCGCTCTCGTGAGAGCTGGACCACTTGCGCCCCTTCTGTGATCTCGTTTAGCTCCTGGCGCTTTCGGTCCCATTCGTCTGGATCGGCGGCATCTGCCTTGGCGCCGATATACGAAATGAACGGTTCCTCGCCTGAGAACCACGTGGCTGCCCGGATCGAAGGCTCTGATCTTCCTGGCACGACCTCAACGGGTCCGTCTGGCAGCTTCGGATAGAGGAGCCTTATCGGCGGCACTCTGAGTGCCCAGGCCAGGAGGATCAAGTCCGCGACCGTGATCGACTTCCGGCGACCGGTCTCGATCTCCGAGATTGTCGAGCGCGACACCCGGTGCCCAAGTTCGGCGGTTCGGTCTGAAAGCCATTGACCGGATCTATCTCCGCGCAGCCGCTTGATCTCGGCGGCAATCCGAGTGGTCATTTCGTCAGGCCAAGTATCCGACATGCCGACGAGAATAGCGTATGTCTTGCGGGAAGTCATAAAACCTGTGTAGCCTGAACGGGAATCAGTCAGAATCCGGCTTGATTCGATGGAATTCCATAACAAGGAGATGCTAATGCCTTCACCTGAGGACTACTGGCTGACTCGCCCTGAGGTCGGCGAACGGCTCCGCGTGCCCGAGAAGACACTCGCCCAATGGGCAAGCCAAAAGCGTGGTCCCAAGTACGCCCGTTTCGGCCGGCATTGCCGCTACCGGCTCAGTGACGTAATCGCCTGGGAGAACGATCAATTCGGCGCCGCGGTCTGATGCGGAACTACGCGCAGGCCGACCACTGCGATTTGGGGTTAGTGGAGGACGACAACACCCCAGATATGCGAAAGGCGCCGGTTGCAGCCGACGCCCTTCAAGTTGAACCACCTCGTAGTCACCACACCACCGACAGGAGTTTCTAAAGCCATGATGACACAACGCACTCAATGCCGGTATTGCACGGTGCCCACTGATTCCGGCGACGTCTGCGCGTTTTGCGCGTTGTATGTCCCGCCGGTACCCCCAACAGCTGCGCAGGTACTCGACGACGCCGTCAACCGAGTCGACCTCATCCGCAGCGACATCAACGCAGTCATCCGCGACCTGCCCGACACCGCACCGATGTTCGCCATCGTCGACATCGTCGCCGCACTCTCGAACCTGCGGAACGCGGCGGTGCTGCTGGACAAGGCCACCGACCGCCTCGAAGCCGATGCAGAGGTGACCCGATGAGCTTCAACGTCGCTGACATCGTCTCCGCGCCAAAGGTGTGCTGCATCTGCCGAGAACCACTCACTGAGTGGCCGATTGACGCTCACAATCCCGACCCGGTGACCGCAGACGGCGAATGCTGCCCCTTCTGCAATGAGTACGTCGTCATCCCCGCCCGTGAGGCTCACAGTGGTGACTGAACGCATGATGGAGACCCGCCCCGACAGCACCGGGGCGGGTTCTCCCGCGCCTGAAACACGAATTGCTATCCGCTGCAATAAATGTGGCCGATGGATCGTCGACCCGCTGTCAGTTCAGCTCGGCGCCGGACCGAGGTGCCGCGGCAATGCGTGACATCGACATCATGCTCGGCCACGGGTTCGCCGTCGGGCCGCTCAACGGCAAGCTGCCGGTCACCAAGCACGGGGTGCAGGACTTCACCCGCGACCTCGACGTGATCGCAAGGTGGACACGGCAATACCCCGGCTGCAACTGGGGCGTCACCCAGGCCGGTGTCATCGCCCTGGACGTCGACCCGCGCAACGGTGGCTCGGTATCGGCCCTACGGTTGCGACCGGAGCACCGGACCTTATGCGTGCAGACCGGCTCCGGTGGCTGGCACCTGTACTACGCGGTGTCCGGACCCGTTCGGGGCAAGGTCGACGGCACACCCGGTATCGACGTAAAGGCCGGCGGCAACGGGTACCTCGTCGCACCCGGCTCGATTCACCCGACCACCGGCAAGCCCTATGTCCTGCACCGTGATGCGCCTATCGCAGCGTGCCCCGAGCACCTGCTGGCACTGATCGCCCGCCCGACATTCACCCCACCCACCGCGCGCATACGTGCATCAGGTGACCGGTGGGACGGCCTCGTGCGTGCCGTGGCCGACGCCCAGGAGGGCAACCGCAACGGGACGTTGTTCTGGGCCGCAGCCCGAGCCGCCGCCGACAGCGCTCCCGCTGCCGTCTACTCCGCGCTGGCTGCCGCCGCGCACGGTATCGGCCTGGGTGCCAACGAAATCCAGCAGACCATCACGTCTGCTCAACGGAAAGCGACCGCATGACAGAAGCATTCGACACCGATGGCGCCGCCACCGCGCGGCCGTCTCCGGGCGATATGCCGACGAGAAACGGGCCACGGCAACGGAGACGCACCCGAGGCGGCGTCATCGTAGACATTCGGGCACACGGTGAGCTTCCGAAGGGCTGGATACGAGCGTCGGAGGCACCGCAGTCACGCGCAGTCGACTGGCTGGTTCTCAACCGCCTTGCACGCGGACATGTGACGTACCTGTTCGGCGAAGAGGGAATAGGAAAGTCGACCTGGTGGGTGTACGTGGTCGCGCTGCTCACGAAGGCCGGCCACACCGTGGTCATCATCATCACCGAGGACGGCTGGGAGGACACCGTGCGGCCCCGCATGGAAGCCGCCGGCGTCGATCTGGACAAGGTGGTGATGCTCAACGTTGCCGAGGAACCCGACGACTTCGAGGTGGGCATCCCGGGCCCTGGGTGGCTCGCCGAGCAAAAGCTGCCCCCGGTGGCGCTGGTCGTTATCGACGGATTGGCCGACGCCACCGCGCACGTCAACGGTGGACTACCGAAGGCCACAGAATGGCGCCCGGTCATCACCGCGTGGAAGCGATACGCCGCACGCCACCACACCGCCGTCCTGGCCCTCGGCCACACCAACCGCGACACCCTCAACGGCACCCGCGGCGCGGTCGGTCTGTCCGGCCAGATACGTCAGGTGGTCCGACTCAACCTGATGGCGCTGCGCACCGACGACGGCCAGCTCGCCATCGGCGTCGAGAAGTCCAACATCTGCCGCACCGACCAACCCGTCGACCTCTTCGAGATCACCGAGGCCACATCGGACGGTATCACCGTCAACATCTGCAAGCCGTGCGGAATCGGCGACGGTACCGCGAAACAGATGTTCGAGACCCTCGCAGCAAGATCGCACGTGGCCGAGGACGACGCGGAAGTAGAACTTCTGGACGGCTGCGTGGCCGACCTGGTCGACCTGCTAGGAGCACGCCAAGGAAACGACAGTTGGGCGCTCTCGACTGAAATCACCGACCTCCTAGCAAAGGGCAAAGGCACGTCGGGAACTCGGTGGACACAGGGGCAGATCAACCGCGCGAGGACCAGCGCTGTCAAAGGCAGACACATCGAAACCGACCACCCGAAAATCCCTGGCCCATGGTTCTGGCGCAAAGCCTGATGCGTTCTTGCGTTCTTGGCCGCGACCTGCGTAAACGCCTGCGTTCTTGGTGCGTTCTTGTCATCCAACAACGCACCAACAACGCACGGCAAAACCACAGGTCAGCCCCAACAACGCAACAACGCAGCCAGAGGCGCCCAACACGACCGGATAGCCGCCACAAACCGAGTCGGCTCCGCCCCTGGGGCCACCCAGAAAATCCCACGAAGGAGATGAAATGACCAAAATCTTGACGATCCACCGTCCCGAACACCCAGCAAACAACGACTTCTGCCACGCCATCGAAGGTGAACTCGCCATACCGCCGCTGTTCACCGGAGGCTGCGCCTGCGGCTGCGCCCTCACTCACATCGGCGTCGGAAGCTACCGAGCCTCGACGACGCTGATGGTGCGCAACTCGAAACTCACTGACACCGAACTCATCTCGGCGTGCGTCAACTACCTGAACGGCGCGGGATGGGGGCCGGTCATCGCCGACCTCGGAGACACACCGCGCGACGTCGCCGAATCCGTGATGGCCGAGCTGTGTGAGGAAGCCGCGCAGCATCCGATCGGAACGGTGCTGCGGCCACGGTACAACCGAGACGCGAACGGCTGGACCTACACCACCAACCCGATCACGAACGGAATCGCATGAGCGACAACACCACTTTCACCGCAACCGATATGCGCCGCGCCGCAGCCCTGTTGACGCACTACGCCGCCGGCGACCTCGCCGGGGTGTACGAAATCACGAGAGAAACGATCGAAGCCGACGCACTCGCTGACCTGGCCGGCGCACTCGCGGCGGTGTTCTTCCAACTGAGTCCCGAGCTGCGCACCCAGGACGGCGTTGCGCTGCTGCGGGAGCTGACGCGGGCATTCCGCGCCGCCGAAGCAGCCACCGAAACCGGGGGCACCGAGTGAAGATTTTCGGGCGAACCGGGGTCGTGGCTGGGGCGTGGGTTCTTGAAAACACCGTGTTCATTCGAATTGGTGCGCAACGATTCGGCGCCGACGTGGGCGAAGCGCTGGCCCTGGCCGCCGAGATCACCTCGGCCGCAGAGGAACTGAAACAGCGCCGTGCCGAGAAAGCCGCGGCCGCAGAGGAACGGAGGAACAGCCGTGCCCAATGACGTGATCGTGATGTTGTTGGTTCGGTGGCGGGCAGTGCAATGGCTGCTCGCCACCGGGCGCCGCGACACCTCCGCCACGGCCGCGGTCATCGCTGCCGCCGAGATCGAAGGCATTCCGCTGATCGACCTGGCCGACGAGACCGACCTGCTCGCCGCCCAGTTCCGCTACCGGCCCGCACTGGCAGCCGAGGGATACCGGCTGTGGGACCGTTTGGAGGTGCTCGGATGATCGCCCCGATAACCGGAATCCTGCTCGGCGCAGAGGATGTCCGCTACACGCTGCGCGCGTTCGATGCGCTGCTGCGGGGGCGCCGGCCATCAGCCGAACTCGCCGCATTCATCGACCGACTCGGCAGAACTGTTGCCACAACTGGCGTTTCATCACGTGACACTGGCACGCAAGCCAGACAGATTGGAAGCGGCGACAATTCGGGTCAACCTGCAATGTATGACGTCCTCGACACTGCCGAAGCCGCGGCCATCCTTGGCATCACCACCAACGGTGTACGCGACCTTGCCCGCCGCGGGGTACTGCCTGCCAAGCGCGCTGGCGGTCGATGGCTATACGGCGCTCACGCAGTCGTTTCCCGCGCTGAGCGCCGAGCGGCCAATAGGTGACGGTCTTGACTAGCCCGCGGACCCTGCGCGGGGTCGAACTCGTCAAGGTCGGAACGTGGCCGGCGCACACCACCGACGGCGCCGACTGGGTTGTCACCGCCGATGACCTGGCCGCCGCGGTCGCTGCCCACCAAGCCGGCGTGCTGCGTAAGCCGGTTATCAAGTTGGGGCACAACGATTCCCGCAACGACGGCGACCCGGCACTCGGTTTCGTCGACAACCTGCAACTGACCGACGACGGCAACACGCTCGTCGGTGACTTGTGCAATATGCCCGCGCAGCTCGCCGAGGTCTTGCCGCACGCCTACCCAGACCGCAGCGTCGAGGCGCTTATCAACTACGTCGACAAGGACGGCACCTGCTGGCCGCTGGTCCTGACCGCGTGCGGGCTGCTCGGAACCGAATCACCCGCAGTCAGCACCTTGCAGTCGTTGGCCGAGTTGTACGGCGTCGCAGCGTCTCGACGTGTCGCCGCAACCATCCGTATCGGCCAACCACCAACCGACACCATGACCGTTATCCGCGCCGCAGCGAGGCGCACACGGCACCGCAACCGCAACACATCACGAAAGGCAACAACCCAATGAGCACCAATCTCGGATTCTCGGACGTTTACGAACCCGGCCAAAACGTCACCGGCTACGCCACCAGCGCCGTCACCGGCCAAACGTTCCTGGCGATCAGCGGCGACCGCACGGGCGGCAACGTCAGCGTGGCCCCGGCAACCGCCGCCGGCCGCGTCTTCGGCGTCGCCCGCACTGCCGCCGCCAGCGGACAGCTCGTGTCCGTGGCCCGCGGTGGTGGCCGCGTTGTCCACGTGACCGCCGCAGCCTCGATCACCGCATTCGCACAGGTCCAGGTCGCCGCCGGTGGTCAAGCCACACCACTGGCCAGCGGCGTGGCAGTTGGCTACGCGCTCACCAGCGCCGCATCCGGAGCACTCGCCGAAATCTCGTTGTACTGACCACCCCGAAAACACTTAACCCACAAAGGAATTGAACCGACATGCCTAGCCTGATCCCTACACTTTCCGGCAGAAATTTAACCGTTGACTATGCGTTGAACAGCCCGACGCTGCTGCGCAACCGCATCGCCCGCCTCGCCGACGATCTCATTCTCGCGCCCAAACTGCTGGCCAGCTACGGCGCCAACCTGCAGGGCGGCGGCATGCTGTACAACGTCATCGCATCCTCGGACATGTTCCTGGCAACCGACGTCGAAGCACGCGCACCCGGCTCGGAATACCGCCGCACCGAAGGCGTCGACCCCGACCCCCAACTCGCTGTCGTACAGGACTGGGGAGCGTCGTTCGCCATCGCCGATGAACAAATCATCCGCAATGCGATCAACTACCTCGACCAGCAGATCACCCAGCTATCGAACCAGCTGGTCCGCAAGCTGGACACCGCCTGCGTCGCAGCCATCGAAGCCGCCATCGCCAGCCCCAACACAGTCAGCGGCCACTCCTGGTCCAGCGTGCAGATCGTCGGCCCGCTGTCCACACTGACGCCGTCGAACCAACTGCCCACCGCCGACATCAGCGCCGCCAAGATGGCCGGCGAACTGCAAGAACTCGGCTCCAAATACAACCTGCTGATCGTGCATCCCGAAGAGGCCAACTCGCTGCGCTCCGCATACGCCGACAAGCTGTCCCTGATGCTCGAATCCGCCGGCATCGAAATGTTCGTCTCAGCCCGACTCACCGCCGGCGAAGCGTGGCTCTGCGACCGCGGCAACGTCGGCATCATCGGCTTCGAGGTACCGCTACGCGTCGAAGTCATCCCAGACCTCAAGCGCCGCCAGAAAATCGTCCAGGGCTACGTGGTCCCGGCAATCGGAATCGACCGCCCGTACAACCTCAAGAAAATCACGGGCCTGGCCTAAAGCAATCCCCCCGAAACTCGAAAAGGAACTACACATGGCACTGAATTTCACGCCCGAACAGACCGGCGCCATCCTCGGCCTGTTAGGTCTGCCAACCGATACCGACGATCCCGACGTCATCGTGACCGTTCTGCAAGATGCACTCGCCGACGCCGCCAACGACCAGGGCGACGACCCGTCGGCCGACATGCCCACGAACGCTATCGCAGCGGCCGCCCGCAAGGCCGGCCTCGAGCTGGTCGACTCGGCCACCATCGCCGAACTCCGCCAGGCCGCCAAGGAGGGTCGCCGGATGGCCGCAGAAGCCCGCAAGGCCGAACTGGAGGGCATCGTCAACGCCGCAGTAGCTAAAGGCAAGATCACCCCGGCACGCAAACAACACTGGGTCACACTCATCGACGCCGACCCCGGCATGGCCGACGTCCTCGCATCCGTACCCGACGAAACCGCCGTACCCCTAACCGAAGTCGGACACGGACTCGTCGACGACGGCACCCTCCCCGAAAATCAGCAATGGTTCCGCTGAACTGACGACCCTCCGCACCCCGAGCCCGACCCAGTGGCACACCAGCCCCACACCGGGCGTCCGCCAGATGGACACCCCCCCACCCCCGAAATTATCGAGGGGGGCGCCCAATCCTGACAGTGCACCCTCTGTCAGCTCCTCCCTCCCTTAAAGTAAAGAAAAAAGCCGAAACGGCCCTTTTGACCTGCGGTTTTTGGTTTTTGGTCAGGTTTTCGGCGTTGGGAGGGTGGTGGGGACCGTGGGCTGTCGCGGGGTGGCCGGTGTTGCGTTGGTGCCAGTCTTTGAATCCGAAAGACCAGTCACAGCGCCAGTTTCGCGGCCGGCTTACGGGTTGATGTTTTACTCCTCGGATAGCGAACCGCCCCAAGGCTGCATGTCTTGGGGCGGTTGTTTAGCTGGTCAGGGTCCGATTTGAAATCGGAACCTTCGGGCGGGGGTTACTCAGCCGCTCTCATTGAGCCCCAGGTGTCCAGCAGCGGCGCCAACTCCAGCAGGTGGGCTGCCAGTTCTCGGCACTGGTCTGCGTTCGCGTCCAGTAGCAGTGCTTCTGTCGGACGGATGTTCATATCGACGCAGACGAGGGTGCCGTCTTCTCGTTGCAATGCGTCGACGCAGACGGTCACAGGACTGCCGGTGATGCGCAGTTTTGCTGACGAGACGCAGCGAACCATGTCTCGCGGGGCGTCTGCGCCCCAGTCGTCGTAATCCCAGTCGTCGGCGAAGACAGCGCCGGGGGGAAGTGCGACTGAAGGTGTGGTGGTGGGCATGTAGCGGCTTGCTTCTTTCTTTCAGTGGTCAATTTGCTGTCAGGCTTCACGCAAGTTACTTGACGGAGGCGTCAATTTGTAGGTAGTTCAGCGAGAAAGTTTTCTGGCCTGTGCCTGCAGGAGACGATCAAGCAGCGTTCGCAGCGGATGGATCGGCGGCGCGGTTGGCGTGAACATCGTCGATACTCGCTAGCGGCTCATCGCTTATTCATCGCTTATGCCCGAGAACCGGTGAGAATGACCGGCACTGAATAGGGTGGAATAGGTGCGAATCTGCTTGCGGGCCAAAGCTTATGAACGAAATCAGAAACGTTCGAGAACCATCATTTTCTAAAGCCGGTGTCGCAGGTTCGAATCCTGCCGGGGGCACTCAATAAAACGCCTGGTCACAGGCTGTTTTTGCACCAGCGCCGAGAGCCCCGCACCCCGTGCGCACCC